>NZ_NIJM01000015.1 GCF_002836945.1 Shewanella chilikensis | reverse complement strand
ATTGTCTCTCATCAGAAGGATCGGTCAACCGATCCTTATCTGATCTACATTGCGCATAGTGGCGGGCCTTCGATTTGACAATCTTGTAGTAGAAGCGGCGATCAATTACATAACTGTTTTTGCAGTTCACTCAATGAACGTACCTCGATATGAGGCGTTATCCCTTCGGGAGCCGCCTCGCCTTTCACATTGAGCCAACAGGTATCCAGACCGGCTTGAAGGCCACCAAGAATATCCGAGTGAGGGTTATCACCCACCATCAATACCCGCTTACGCTCGGGTTGCTGCATCTTGGTCAGCGCATGCTCGAAAATACCCGGATCCGGCTTGGCCAAGCCTACCTCTTCTGAAATCACCAACAGCTCAAAGTGTTCGGCAAAGCCGGTCTTTTGCAACCGCACCTGCTGCAGCTCGGTAAAACCATTGGTGATAATCCCCAACCTGGCACGCCCCTTGAGGCTATCAAGCAGTTCAGCAGCCCCGGGAAGCGGCTCACAGATATCGGCCATTGCCGTCATAAAGGCGCTATTGAGTTCAAAAGGTGTGCGCCCGAGACGTTTGGCCCAATGACTGAAACGGGTCAATTGCAACTCGCTGGCGCTGATCTTGCCGTCCTGATAGGCCACCCACAGCGGCATATTGGTTTGCTGATACTCGGCATAGTCGGCATCGCTGAAATCCACCCCATGACGGGAGAACATCAGCTTGAGCCCCCGCGGCGCATCGAACTGAAACAGGGTTTCATCGGCATCGAACAATACCCACTGATAAGCCTGACTATTAGAGTACGGCATGCTTCTCTCCTGTTTCTCCATTCTTCTTTAAACCCAAAACCATAACCCGAAAACATAGTGTTATGCAGGACACAAGCTGCGGATTTTACGCTCTGGTGTCGGCGGCGTCCAACCCGCTGCCGCCAGGCGGTTTTGCACCTTGGTCGCCAGGCGCTGCAGTATCACACCGCCCAAGGTCTGCACCATGATAGATTTTTTGCAGCAAAAGCGAATGCATAGGTGGGAACACGAATAAATAACCGAAAATTTTCCATTTGATTTAAAAGGAATAATATCCATACTGGCAGCGTCTCTAGGAGGGCTTATGGCAAATCAACGTAGGTGGGAACGGGATGAACTACTGGTGGCTTTTTATCTTTATAGCCACACGCCCTTTGGCAGAATAAGCCAGCGTAACCCAGAAATAATCCAGATAGCCGAACTCATGCAAAGGTCGGCCTCATCGCTATCGATGAAGATGGCTAATATTGCCAGCTGTGACCCTAGCATCACCTCTACAGGTCGCAAGGGACTCCCTGGTGCTTCTAGAGCCGACAAAGCCATGTGGCAAGAGATGACCCAGGACTGGGAAACCTTCTATCTCAAAGCTTATGCTGCCCACCAGCAGTTAACACAATCCTCTGAGCCACAAAATGTAAAGTCCGCAGGGACAGACGATTTTCACGGTAGGGAAAGAGAGACGCTGACTAAGGAAGGTGCGAACAAGTCCCATGTGTGCTCTGCGTCGGCTTACAGGCCTGGATGCAAGGCGTGGTTCGCAGCAAATGGCCCTAGTCCTTTGCAAGAAGCACAACACAGCAGACAGGTCTGCAAGCCACGCCCTTCGGGGCTTTCACAGCAACCGGCTCTCTGCGTTATCCGACTTCGACAGGCCCCGGCATGCCTTCGGTCAGATGCCTTGAACGCCAATGGCTGTGCAAGCCAGAGTGCCACGAGGACTTATTCGCACCTTCCCTAAGGCCAGAGTCGGCCAACAAGTATTTAGAAACTCGGTTTTGAGTGCCTATGATTTTCGCTGTTGCATAACAGGATTAGACATTCCAGAGTTACTGATTGCCAGCCATATAGTGCCTTGGAACCAAGAGCCTAAGCAACGTCTCAACCCCAGTAACGGCCTGTGTCTTTCCAGCTTGCATGACGCCGCTTTTGACAAAGGCTTAATCACTTTGAATTCCCATCTGGAGTTGCTGCTATCCCCTAAACTCCTGACGAAAGAAAATCGATATTTGAGTGACAGTTTTGAGCGCTTTGAAAACCAGCCGATTCGTCTACCAAACAAGTTTGCCCCGGCAGAAGAATATCTAGCCCTGCATCGCCAGCAGATTTTCCAGGCAATATCGTAAAGGAGACCTCTCACCGCCCCTTTTCAGAGACGGCGAGATAGCTCAAACCAAGCACGCCTTTAGGGCCTCGCTCTGCTGCAATAGGCTGAGATAGAGGGTGAACTGGTTGGCGGCTCTGTCCAGGTTGTGACCTTCGCGATGGATATGAAAATACTTATCCCCCAACAGATAGTCGGTAAGGAAACGCACACCTATCATAAGACAAATGACTCTGGCACCCAGCCATAGACTCTGGCGCTCCAGTGGCGTCAACACCTCGCCCAGCTCTGCCAGGTAACCCCGGCAGATGGCGGCAAACACTTCGGGCCTGACTCTGACCTTATCGAGTGCGGTGGAGTCTTCGGCCTCGGGCGAGCAGAAGGTGCGCACCATGTCGCCAAAGTCATACATCAAGAAACCCTTCATGCAGGTGTCGAGATCTATGATGGCCATGCTGGACATATCACGCTTGTCGAACAGCATGTTATTGATCTTGGTGTCGTTGTGGCAAATCCGCAGCGGCAAACCGGCACAGGTATCTTCAAGCTCCACAAGCAGCGATTGCTGGGACAAGGCCAACTCGGCCCAATGCCGACAGTGCTGCAGGCGCCCAAGCGGGTCCTCGGCAACCGCCTTGGAAAGCGCTTCGATTCTGCCTGGCAGATGATGAAACTTGGGGATCACATCTTCCAGTTCATGGGGGTCTACTTGGCTCAGGGCGCGGGCGAAATGGCCAAAGGCACGCGCCGCCTGTTCGGCCTCGGCCTCAGAGTGCACCACTTCGATGCTCTGACTGAAAGGCAGATAACTGATGGCGCGCCAGAATCCCTGTTCACCGAGATCCACCGCCAATTGCTGCTCGCGGGTCATCACAGGCCTTATCAGCTGCAGTTGATAGCCGCCTTGCGCAGCACACTGACTCAAATGCTCGCTGACCTTGGCCGCATTATTGACCAGGGCCTTGGGCGCGCGAAATACCTGGGTGTTGATCTTTTGCAGCACAAGTTCGCTATCGGCGCTGCGGATCAGAAAAGTGTCGTTGATATGACCATTGCCCAGCGGGCTGATTTTGGCATCATTGGGGATCCCGAAGTGAGGCAGTACCTGCTGCCGAATAAGTTCAAGCACCCATTAACTCCTGTAATTGCTGTTTCACCCGGGCGGCATCCTGGGGATATGTCACTCCCAACCAGGCCTCGCGGGCGGTTTCCACCCTGACACTGCGGGTGGTAAGGATTTGCTGTTGTTGGCACGGCTCTGGATCTGGCTGCTCGATTGCATTTTGCACTATCGCAGGCAGATAACACTCGGCTTTAAGGTCATCACCATGGGTTGCCAAAAAGCGTCTGAGCCCTTGTTCCAGTGCGGTAAATATATTCGCCGAAAAGCCCCAGCAGGTCATGGATACCAAGGCATCGGCGGCTATCGGCCGGCGTTCACCCTGAAGCTCTCCCTCAAGGCCATGGGTGCCTGGACGAATATCGAGCCACTCCTGCACCGAAGTCAGGTAACCCTTCCCATTGACCTCACACAGGCCACGATTCACCCCGCCATGCTCGGACAAGGTCAGTCCCAGCGGCCAGGCCACCATCATCCATTCATTGGGATATTGCCTAAGCCCTTCGGCCAACTGCACAAAGGCATGATCGCCATAATAATCATCTGCGGTGATCACTGCCATGGGGCCATCGACCAGATGCCTGGCACTCCAGAGGGCATGCGCCGTGCCCCAGGGTTTTTGCCTGTTACTGTGGCGCTTTGTGATATCCCCTGTCTGCCTTGCCGATACCGGCTGTGGCAGATCGTCCAGCGTCTGATAACAAAGATGCCACTCAAACCCGGAAGACAGGAAGTCGCTTAACTGGCGACAGATCTCGCTTTCAAGCTCAGGACGGATAACCAGCACCGCACGGGCAAACCCGGCCTTGATGGCCGAGCGTAACGCCAATTGCAGCATGGTTTCCCCATTGGGCCCCAATGCCGCCAACTGTTTATCACCGCCAAAACGGCTTCCCAGCCCGGCGGCCATAATCACCAGAGTTAATTTTGTATCCATAAACTGTCGAATATGCCGCGAAGAAAGCCGAGCCGAAAGAAGCGAGGCAGTATAACAGAATCACAGCTCTGATGAATCAAAGCTGTGGTTAACCGTACGCCAATATACACCCTATTCAATAAACTGCCGAAAGGCCGGAACAGAACCTAATGCCGCCTGACTGCCCTTGAGGCTGAAGTCATAACCGCAGAGCTTAACCGAGCCCCGCCGCGCCATATCCTGAACAATCACCTGACTGTCCAGAGGGCTGAAGGCCGCTTCTACCTTGCCGTTATCGCCGATAACGACCGACATGGGACGGTAGCCAGTGCCATTGTTAAACACCAGCTCGGCGCAGCGGCGATCGCCCTTGGCGGTAGCCAGATCCCACAAGGGGCCTGGGGCGTCAGTATCGCCAAGCCAGCTCATACGCAGCAAGTCGCCATCAAGCGACAGGCTGAAGCTGTCCGGCAGGCGCACTGTCACCCTGTCGGAAGTTTCGGCCGCACTTTCAGTAGTCTCACGGCCTGATGCGTCATTAGGCTCAGCCTGAGGCCACAGCAGCCATATGATCAATCCCAAACCAAGCAGCGCTGTGACCAAAGCGGCTATGGCAAAACCCTTACGCTGGGCGGCCGAAAAGCCGCCAAGCCGCTGCCAAAGTTGCATTACGGCATCGCGCCAGGAGAGCAGCAACACAGACAAGGAGCCAGTGCGGTCGATCTCATCATCAAACCCAGGCTCAGCGCCATTGCCCTTATGCCGGGCTTGCTTATCTGTATGCCAGCCAGGCTCTGTATCTATCGCTGAGGCATCGCCCTCGGTCGGCGCCGAGTCAAAATAACGGCTGCGGCCAGGTCCATAGGATATGGCGTCATGACTGAGGTCATGGACGGCGTTATACTCAGCAGCGCCGCGCTCGGTAGCATAGTCAGGTGCCAATTCAGGTTCAGGCTCACGTTCAGCCCCAGAGACTGAGGTGCCACCCAGGGTTGGCTCGACCCGCCTTATCTTATTTTTGCGCGCGGCGCTCAAAGGCACAGGGCCACAGTATCCCTGCACATAGTCTCGCTGGCTTCGGGCGCCGCGGCCGCGATTCCCTCCAGGCAACAGTGCCAAACCTGTATGCAGCGCCAAAGCCAGCACCAGGGCTCCTATCAGGTAACTGCCTTCCTGGCCGCTACCCAAGGTCAACAACAGAATAAGCCAAGGCAGCAGAGCTATCAGTGACAACCAGGGATTCAGGCCACCATCACCCAGGCGACGACGACAACTGAGCAGTAATACCGGTGCCAGCAAAATCCCGGGTAACCAGATGAAACTACCGCCACCAGAAAGTAGCCCCAACACGAGTAGTAAAAAATAAACGGCGCCACTGATGGCCGCATGTCGCAGACCATTGTCGTAACCCTGAATACAGATGAGCGATTTATACAGCACAGAACCCCTTAAAAAATCGGCCGACTTATTGATGGCAGACTAACGAATTTGATGGCAATTGTCAGCGCCACTGGCATGGCAGCGTTGCCTGCCTATATAATAGCTGCCCTTAAGGAAGCTGCCTTGAACTCCTGTTCAAACCAGAGTGACGGCAGACCAGAGTTCGTAGCTTCCCTCATTAATCACCGATTTTTTGCAACCAAAGACTTGGAACCCAAATATTATGAGCGCACGCGGAAACCTCTTTATTGTCTCGGCCCCCAGTGGAGCGGGCAAATCGTCACTGATTGCAGCCCTGCTGGCCAATAAACCGGCCGACAAACAAGTTTCCGTATCGCACACCACCCGCCAGCCCCGCCCGGGAGAGGTTAACGGCCAGCACTATCATTATGTGTCGGTGGAGGAGTTCAAGGCGCTGATTGCCGAAGAAGCCTTCTTCGAGTGGGCCGAAGTCTTCGGTAACTTTTATGGCACTTCCCGCAAGGTCATTGAAGAAACGCTTGAACGGGGCATAGATGTGTTCCTGGATATCGACTGGCAGGGTGCCCAGCAAGTGAAGAAACTGATGCCCGAGGCCATCGGCATCTTTATTCTGCCACCGTCCCGCGAAGAGCTGGAGCGCCGTCTGACCGGTCGCGGTCAGGACAGCAGCGAAGTCATCGCCTCCCGCATGGCACAGGCAGTATCAGAAATGTCGCACTATAAAGAGTATGATTTCATCATAGTCAACGACGATTTTGAGACTGCACTGGGGGATCTGAGCGCAATCATTCGCTCACAACGCCTGACTCGTGCTAGTCAAATTAATACTCACAATGATATGCTTAAGGGTCTGTTGGCAGATTAATTGCCTTCGTGTACAATTTTGCGTCATTTTTTCCATTCAAATCACTGGAGTTTCAACACATGGCTCGCGTTACTGTAGAAGACGCCGTTAAACAAATCGGCAACCGTTTTGATATGATCATGGTTGCGGCGCGTCGTGCCCGTCAGATCGCCGTCCAGGGTAAAGATCCTTTGGTTGAAGAGCAAAACGACAAACCCACTGTTATCGCACTGCGCGAAATCGAACAGGGACTGGTTAACTCAGCGACTCTGGATGCCGATGAGCGTCAGAGCGTACGTGAGCGCGAAGCAGCTGAAATTGCTGCCGTGGCAGCGATTGCAGAAGGTAACTCTTCACTCTAAGGCATATTCTTAGGAGAACAGCCACTTGTATCTGTTTGAAGGTCTCAAGGAGTCTGCCGCCAGTTATCTGGAGCCGGAGCAGGTAGAATTACTCAAGCAGGCCTATCAGGTGGCGCGTGATGCCCATGAAGGGCAGATGCGCACCAGTGGCGAACCCTATATTACCCATCCGGTTGCGGTTGCCCGCATCCTGGCCGAAATGCGTCTCGACCACGAGACGCTGATGGCCGCCCTGCTGCACGACACCATAGAAGACACCCAAGTTACCCATCAGGATCTGGCCGAACTGTTCGGCACCTCGGTGGCGGAACTGGTGGAAGGTGTCTCCAAGCTCGACAAGATCAAATTCCGCGACAAGAAAGAGGCCCAAGCGGAAAACTTCCGCAAAATGATGATGGCCATGACCCAGGATATCCGGGTGATCCTCATCAAACTGGCCGACCGCACCCACAATATGCGCACCCTGGGCGCCCTGCGGCCGGACAAACGTCGCCGCATTGCCCGCGAAACCCTGGAAATTTACGCCCCCATCGCCAACCGTCTGGGTATTCACAATATCAAGACAGAGTTGGAAGATCTCGGCTTTCAGGCCTATTACCCTATGCGCTATCGGGTACTCAAAGAGGTGGTTCGTGCCGCCCGCGGTAACCGCAAGGAACTGATCCAAAGCATAGAAACCGCCATTCGTACCCGCCTGGAAGATGTGGGTATCAAGGGCAAGGTCAAGGGCAGGGAAAAGAACCTCTATTCCATCTACAACAAGATGCGCAGCAAAGAGCTGCAATTCCAGGAAGTGATGGATATCTATGCCTTCCGCTTGATAGTAGACTCCATAGACACCTGTTATCGGGTGCTCGGGGTGATGCACGGCCTCTACAAGCCGCGCCCGGGCAGGTTCAAAGACTATATCGCCATTCCCAAGGCCAACGGCTATCAGTCGTTGCATACCTCGCTGTTTGGTCCCCATGCGGTACCGGTGGAAATTCAGATCCGTACCGAAGACATGGACCAGATGGCCGATAAAGGGGTTGCGGCCCACTGGATGTACAAGAGTGGCCAGACCGGCGCCTCGGGTACCACTACCCAGCTGCGCGCCCGCAAATGGATGCAAAGCCTGCTGGAACTGCAGCAGAGTGCTTCCACCTCGTTTGAATTTGTTGAAAACGTCAAGACAGAGCTGTTCCCGGAAGAGATCTATGTGTTCACTCCCGAGGGCCGCATTCTGGAACTGCCGGTAGGCGCCACCGCAGTGGACTTCGCCTATGAGGTACACACTGATGTGGGTAACACCTGTGTCGGCGCCCGGGTCAACCGCCAGGCCTACCCCTTGAGTCAGCCGCTGATTTCCGGGCAAACGGTCGAGATCATCACCGCCAAGGGCGCCCGCCCCAACGCCGCCTGGCTCAACTTCGTGGTTACCGGCAAGGCCCGCGCCAAAATCCGTCAGGTGCTCAAGAGCCTCAAGCAGGACGAAGCCTGCACCCTGGGTAGGCGTCTGCTGAACCATGCGCTGGGCGAAACCAAGCTGGAACAGATAGATCCGGCGCAGATAGACAAGGTAGTCAAAGACACCAAACACGCCGATCTGCAATCACTGCTGGCCGACATAGGTCTTGGCAATGCCATGAGCATAGTCATAGCCCAACGCCTCAAGGGCGACAAGATAGAGCCGCAGAAGCAGCATGATGAGCACAAGCTGATGCCGATCCGCGGCGCCGAAGGCATGCTGGTTACCTTCGCCAACTGCTGCCGCCCCATTCCTGGGGATGCCGTGATTGCTCACGTGAGCCCGGGCAAGGGCCTGGTGGTGCACATGGAAAACTGCGCCAATATCCGCGGCTATCAGGGCGAGCCGGACAAGTATATTCCGGTGCAGTGGGATGCCGTCGATGGGGTCGAATTCCAGGCCAACCTGAGGGTCGAAATCGTCAACCATCAGGGCGCGCTGGCGAAGATCACCAATATCATTGCCGCCGAAGGCTCCAATATTCACAATCTCAGCACCGAAGAGCGCGATGGCCGCGTCTATCTGATCAACCTGCGCATCTCGGTTCGCGACCGGATCCATATGGCAAATGTTATGCGCCGAATCAGGGTACTGCCCGAGGTTCTGCGTACATCCCGTAACCGTTGATAACAGAAAAAGAGAGAGCGTTATGGCAGAGAAGATCATCATAGCAACAGACAAGGCTCCCGCCGCTATCGGCACCTACTCCCAGGCAGTCAAAGTGGGCAGCACTGTCTACCTATCCGGGCAGATCCCGCTGGACCCAGCCACCATGGCACTGGCCGGTGACGACTTTGAAACCCAGGTTGTACGGGTATTCGACAACCTCAAGGCCGTCTGTGAAGCCGCCGGCGGTTCCATGGCCGATATCGTCAAACTGAATATCTATATGCTGGATCTGGGCAACTTTGCCACGGTCAACGAAATCATGAGCCGTTACTTTAACCAGCCTTACCCGGCCCGCGCCGCCATCGGCGTGAAAGAGCTGCCAAAGGGTTCTTTGGTCGAGATGGACGGTGTGATGGAACTCTGAGTTCCCTCTCCAATACAGGGCGCTACGGCGCCCTTTTTCATATAGGATCCCCCGCCAATGAGCCCCGAACGCTTCGCTCGCATCAACCAAATGCTGGATATGCGCCAGCCGGATCTGAGCCTGATCCTGGACAGAGTCCACAAGAGCAACAATATTTCCGCCGCGCTGCGCAGTGCCGATGCTGTGGGTATCCACGAAATTCATGCAGTCTGGCCCGATGCCGATATGCGCCTGTCCGGCAATACCGCCTCCGGCAGCCAGCAGTGGGTCAAAACCATTAAACACTATGACTTCGCCTCGGCTGCCAAGGCCTGCAAGGCGCGCGGGATGCAGCTGGTCGCCACCCATTTCGGCCCTCAGTCCCGTGACTTTAGGGAACTGGATTACCGCCGCCCCACCGCCTTTATTGTTGGCAATGAACGTGATGGTATAAGCGCCGAAGCCCTGGCCGCCGCCGACGAGCAGGTGGTGATCCCCATGGTCGGCATGGTGCAATCCCTCAATGTCTCGGTGGCGTCGGCGCTGCTATTGTATGAGGCGCAGCGTCAGCGGCAGGAGGCCGGGCTCTATGGCGCCCGCAAGCTGGACAATGACTATTGCCAGACCATGTTGTTTGAGCAAGGCCACCCCATTTATGCCAAAGCCTGTCGGCGCAAAGGCATTCCCTACCCGGCCATAGACGCGCAGGGCCAGATAGTCGCAGCTGCCGACTGGTGGCAGCGGATGCGAGAACCCGCCCAGGAACTGTGAAGCATTTCAAACAACCGATTAAATATTGCACCAGATCACAATTGTCGCCATACTGGTTTGGCCACTGCATAGCGAAACTAACAGATAATCAGATCGTTGCAGCCGCCGTGGGGGAAGCTGCAGCTACGCAGATAACAAGAACAGTAAAGGGGACACCCCATGGAAGCATCATTCAAGAGCCCGGTGGAAATGCTCGACCACTGGGTAGAGACTCAAGGCGATGAGATCTATCTCAGGCAGCCGATCAACGGCCAATATCAGGATCTGACCTGGCGTCAGGTACAGGCCAAGGTGCAACAACTCTGCGGCGGCCTGCGTCACTTGGGGCTGCAACCCGGCGATAAGATAGCCGTGCTGTCAAAAAACTGCGCCGAGTGGTTCATTACCGACCTGGCGCTGATGCACGGCGGCTATATCAGTGTGCCCATCTACCCCACGGCCAATGCCGATACCATACGCTACGTGCTGGAACACAGTGGCTGTAAGGCCATCATGCTGGGGAAGCTGGATCACTGGGCCGATCAGGAAGCCGGTGTCGGCGGTGATATTCTGCGCCTGGCGATGCCTTATGACACCATGCCGGCTCAATATCAATGGCAGCAGCTGTTGAATCTCGGTACACCTCTGGTGGATGCCCCTTATCCCGAGGCCGAGCAGGTGATGACGCTGATCTACACCTCAGGTTCCACCGGCAAGCCCAAGGGCGCCATCCAAACCTTCGGCAGCTACGGCTGGACCTGTAATGCCGTGGTGCGCGATCTCAAGACAGATGGAAAAGACAGACTGTTGTCCTACCTGCCGCTGGCCCATATCACAGAACGGGTGGCGATAGAGGGTTCCTCCTTCTATTCCGGCTCCTGCGTTGCCTTTGTCGAAAGCCTCGACAGCTTTGTTGCCGATGTGCAGCGAATGCGGCCAACCGTGTTCTTCTCGGTGCCTCGGCTGTGGACCCTGTTCCAGAAGAACATTATCGATAAGGTCGGCTACGCCAGGCTCAATCTGCTGCTGAAGATCCCCCTCATCAGCCATCTGGTCAAACGCAAGATCCATAAAGGACTGGGGCTGGACAAGTGTCGTTTGCTCGGTTCAGGTTCGGCGCCCATACCTCCGTCACTGGTGGAGTGGTATCACAGCATAGGTTTGGATATCTGCGAAGCCTGGGGCATGACAGAAAACTGCGCCTACTCAATCATCAACTTCCCCTTCGATGCCAGCAAGATAGGCACAGTCGGCAAGCCGGTGATCGGCTGCGAGGTCAAACAGGCGGCCAATGGCGAACTGCTGGTGAAAAGCCCGGGATTGATGCGTGAATACTACAAGGCGCCGGAAGCCACAGCCGCCGCCTTCGATGAAGAGGGCTTCTTCCTCACCGGCGATCTCTGCGCCATAGATGCCGACGGTTGCGTCAGCATCACAGGCCGGGTCAAGGATAACTTCAAGACCGCCAAGGGCAAGTATGTGGCGCCAGTGCCAATTGAACGTAAGCTGGCGCAGGATCCCCATGTGGAGCTTATCTGTGTCATCGGCCTGGGACTGCCTCACCCTGTGGCTTTGGTGCAACTCTCTGAAGGGGCGGCGCTGCAAGCCAGAGAAGAGGTGCGCGCCTCGCTCAAGGCCACTGTGGATGCGGTTAACCCCAACCTGGAATCCCATGAAACCGTGGAAGCGGTTCTGGTGGTCAAGGAGCCCTGGACCATAGAAAACGATGTGCTGACTCCGACGCTGAAAATCAAGCGCCATGTGTTGGAGAACAGATACGCCAGCCGGATGGAAGACATCCGTGGCGCCAAGGTCGTCTGGGAAGACGAAATCTAAAGCCCTCATCCTGGTTTATCTGATCATCCCGGCTCCGGCCGGGATTTTTATGACATATTCTGTCAAAAAGAGGTTGCCTTCGGGAGGAAAAACCTTATGCTGGCAGCCCAAACACATTCATCGGTGCCGTTCTGCATGGCACCTTACTGACAGGAAAAGCGGTTTTCAATGTTGATTGCACTCTCTATTCTCGGCGGCTTCTTAATTTTGACTCTGGGAGCCGAAGCCTTGGTTCGCGGCGCCAGCGTCATCGCCCTGCGCCTGGGAATCGCCCCGCTGGTGATCGGCCTGACTATCGTCGCCTTCGGCACCAGCGCGCCCGAGCTGGCAGTGAGCGTTAAGTCAGCACTGGCCGGTAGCCCGGGCATTGCCCTGGGTAACGTAGTGGGCTCCAATATCGCCAATATCGGTCTGATCCTGGCGCTGACCGCACTGATCCGCCCGATCGGGGTGCAGACACAGATGGTAAGACGCGACATTCCGCTGATGATAGGCGCCTCTATTCTGATGTGGCTGCTGGTACTCGACGGTGAACTGAGCCTGATTGATGGCGCCGTGCTGACCAGCTTACTGGTAGGCTATCTGCTGCTCAGCTATTTCAGCAGCAAGGGCGAAGATACAGATGAACCTATTGAAGGCCCCAAAAACCCTCTGCTGTCGCTGCTGTTTATCATCGCCGGTATCGGCATGTTGGTGGGCGGCGGCATACTGTTTGTCGATGGTGCGGTCGAGTTGGCCCGTACCTTCGGCATCAGCGAAGTAGTGATCGGCCTGACCATTATTGCCATAGGCACCAGCATGCCGGAATTGGTGACCTCGATTCTGGCGGCTCTCAAGGGCCAGAGCGATATCGCCATAGGGAATGTGGTTGGCTCCAACCTGTTCAACCTGCTGGGGATCCTCGGGGTCACGGCCCTGGTGCACCCCATCAGCTCTGCCGGCTTCAGCAGCCTGGACTTCAGCGTGATGCTAACCCTGGCACTGTTGGTGTTGCCCTTTGCCTGGAGCGGATTTCGTATCGGTCGTCGCGAAGGCGCCATATTATTGCTGGGTTACTGCGGCTATATGGGCTATCTGGTCACCCACGCCAGCGCCTGAATCTGACTACGCAACTGGCAATTGAATGGTTCTGAAAAGCTTTGTTGCCAAGCCGCAGTAGCATAAAAAAATCCCGGGTTTTGACGTCTAGAATGAATAGTCAAAACCCGGGATATCATCAAGTTAAGGGGCAAAGCAGCCCAAGAGCGCTCAGGAGCGAGCCGCTACATAACTTTCCATTTCAGCTATGCTGACACTGGCAATGAATTGCTGATCCAGATAAAAGTCCACCATCTCCCCCTGCTTGCGCCCCAGCATTACCTGCTCGGAGCCATCTTCATAGCTCAATGTCATCGCCAGGGTATTGTCATCTATGGCTGAGATGCTGGCACGGCTCAGTTTGACCGGGGCAGTGGTCAGATCCTTATCCAGTTTATGATTGATCTTGAAAACGGCATCGGCCGGCATATCCACCAAAGCCGGAGACTTGCCGGTAATAGGGTTCTTGCCTGTCCAAAACTCAATACTGTTGAAAATAAACAGATCGGCGGCGGCAGTAATACCATAGACAGGCGCCAGCAGCACGTACAAACCGGCGCGGCCGTAACGGTTATCCACCGCACTCAAATTGCCTTTGGTCAACATGCCTGAAAGCCCCATCTGCCCCATACAACCCGCCAGTTGCGAGCAGAGCAACAGAGTGACTCCCAGACCGACTTTACTCAACTTCATCAATATCTCCCCAAATAAAGTTTACGCATATGTTATTGGCGCGCGGATTCTACTCAGGTTAATCAATTTAACTATGCAGGCGCTCACAACTTGAGGTTAGTTTTTCGGAGAGTAAGTTACTCGGTTGTTGGATGTTTTTCTCTTTGGAAAAATCAGTAAGACACTGGTGATAAAGGCGCTCAAACAAACACAACTCCCTTACCTTGTGCAGTGACCTGTATCCTGAGCTCCCGGGCCTCAATCGCAGGGCTTTAGGAAACCAAGGCCGACTATCAATCGCTGTGGCCAAAACAGGCAAAAACCGGTTCCCTTCTGCGAGTATCGGGAGTGAAGCGCTGTCCCATCCTAAAATGGGTTAGCTTTTTAGGGTCAACACGCCCGATAAATTTCACTGTTATATTTCCATTAATGCCGGTTCACTTGAATTTATTAAGCCGAAGTCGCTCGGTCCGAAAGCGTGGCATCTCGGGGTTCACCGCTGAGGCTAAAAGCTTTACCATGACTCGGCGACCAGCAAAGGCTTGTTATCCGAAGGCTGTTGTTTGGACGAGAAGAATCAGGGATCCGGTTAGTCTAAGTTAAGGAGAATAATCAATGCGTTGCAGACATTGCGGCTCAGACAGTATCAGACATTTCAAAGCCATTCATGCCGAAGGAACAACAGAAGTTTCAGTCCGCGCTTCGGCCAAACCCGTGTGGAACAACCAACCCTTCTCAGTGCATGGAAAACAAAAACTCAAGGGTAGCGCCCAACTGCAAACCGAACTGGCCAAGCGCTGCTCGCCGCCATCTGACCCTCAGCCCTTGGTGCTATTTCTGGCGGCTTTCCCCGGGCTACTCTTGGGCGGCTACCTGGGGTTTCAGGCAGGCAGCAACTGGAGCAGTTTTTGGCTGGGAGTGCTGTGCTTTTTTGTCTCCTGCTTTACTCTGATCCTGAGCGCCGATTGGCTGTGGAAGAACTACTTGGGAGGGCGAAAGTCGATGCAGCAATACCAGGCGGCGCTGAATCAATGGCAGAACTCCTGGTACTGTGGCAAGTGTGCCAAAGTCAGTATTTTTTAAACCTTCTTGCCTCTTTGCCGTCACTCATCAGGCCTTGGGAATAACCATGAATCACATCTCAGACATTCAGCAACTGGAAAGCCAACTGCGTAGCGCCATGTTGAATTCGGATATCAATTTGCTGGATAGACTGTTGTCGCCTCAACTGATATTCACCAATCACCTGGGGCAAGTGCTCGGCAAAGCAGAGGATCTGCATGCCCACAGCTCAGGCCTGCTCAATATCACTCGGATAGACACCCTGGCCGAAGAGATACGGCTGCATCAGGAGACTGCGATAGTATCGGCAGAGGTGAATATTCAGGGCAGCTATGCCAAAACGCCGACCAACGGCCGTTTTCGCTTTACCCGGGTTTGGCTGCACAGGACAAGCGGCTGGCAACTGATAGCGGCTCACTCGAACCTGCTGGCTTAAGCACTGGGTTTTACGACAAACTACTGATTTCATGGTGACCATTTTATGACCAAAAACCCACAGCAGGCCAGGCTCTGCCAATATCAGCAGCATATGCTGATGACAGAGCTCAAAGCCGAGCCGGGCAAGTTAAAACTCATCTGGCGCAGCAGGCAAACGCAACTGAAATACGCGCTTTGGGGACTACTGGCGATGCTTGCCGGAATACTGGGAGTACTGGTGTTGGACCCCACCAAACAGGACACTTGGTTTACAACTGCCATCATAGCCATAGTGCTGGGGCTCAGCGGCATCATCATGGGCCTGAACCTCTACCGCCTGCTCAAACCCGTTACCCTGGATCTGCAACAGGGCTGCTTCTTCCGAGGCAGAAAAAGCAAGCCTCTCAGTCAACTCTGCCGCATAGAGCTGCAACGCAATACCCATAACGAAAGATCCAGAAGTCACATGCTTGAACACCTGACTGACGAAGAGCTCATAAGTGTCAGCGTGGTACTCTGTTTTGCTGAGCGTGAGCGACTCGGTTTTGGCCTGTTCAAACCCCAAAAGCAGGCCACAGACAAGGCCAGAGCCTACGCACAAACACTCGCCGAACTGATAGGCTTTAACGGCGAAATAACAGTTACCCAGGGTTCAGGCCTGGGCCGTTAAGCTACGCTACGCTTTAGCCAAGCCTCTCGAAAAAATGAGCAAGTTGTTAACCTAATTAGCTGATTATGTTGATATATTTATACACGTAAAACAAAGGGAATTAGATTTGCGCTCGGAGGATGGCAGCGTTAAGGTATCGCGGCAAATCATAACTACCAAGAAGGAACCATGATCGACAGTAAGCAGCGATATTTTGCCGAGCAAGATATCAAAGCCCCCGCCACCCCTCTTCCCAAACACGCCTTGTTCAATACCCTAAGCGACCTGATAGTCGCGCTCTGTTTTCTACTGGGCAGCTTCTTTTTTCTCACCGATGTTCACACCCTTATCGGCGCCTGGCTGTTTGTAATAGGCAGTGTTCAGCTACTGATAAAGCCCCTGGTCACCCTGCTGAACTGGTGGCGCTGACAGATTAATCTGCCACCAATATATCAGGGCTTTTGCCATACACTCGCCCCCCAGGCAGAAGCCCTGCCACCATTGCGCCACACTTTACCCAACCGATAAACGCAACACATTGCCAAGGGCTATTTCTCTGATAGTATATGTATAAATTCACAGTAATCCGGTGCTAAAGGTTTGCAGAGACTGGATCTTATTGCTATCACCGAGCTCAAGGGCGTAGCCGCTAAAATGGCTGAGAAACTGCACAAGCTCGGAATCAACACGGTACAGGATCTGCTGTTCCACCTGCCGCTGCGCTACGAAGACAGAACCCGCATCTACCCCATAGCCAGCCTCACTCCCGGCAGCTACGGCACCATAGAAGCCGAAATTCAGTCCAGCCAGATCATCAATGGCCGCAAGCGCATGTTGATCTGCAATGTCCGTGATGACAGCGGCACCATGACCCTGAGGTTCTTCAATTTCTCAGCCGCCCAGCGCAATGCCATGCAACAAGGACTGACTATTAGAGCCTACGGCGAAGTACGCCGTGGTAACCACCAGGCCGAGATCATTCATCCGGATTACAAAATACTCAAGGGCGACGAACCGCCCAACCTCAGCGAGACCCTGACACCCATCTACCCCACCACTGAAGGGCTCAAGCAGGCCAGCTGGATGAAATTGACCGAGCAGGCTCTAAACCTGCTGCAGGACGATGGACTGCAAGAGTTGCTGCCCGAGGCGCTGCGCCCCAATCAGCAAAGTCTGGCCCAGGCGGTGCGCACCCTGCATAGGCCCCCGGCGGATGTCGATATCTACCGTCTGGAACAGGGGCAACACCCGGCGCAGCAACGCCTGGTGCAGGAAGAACTGCTGGCACATAACCTGTCTATGCTCAAACTCAGAGAGCGCAGTAATCATGACAAAGCCGTGCCTTTGCCCGCCACCGGCGCTTTACTCAATCCCTTCCTCGCCGCCTTGCCCTTTAAACCTACGGGGGCGCAGCAGCGAGTGGTGGCAGATATCGGCCGTGATATTGAAAAGCCACAACCCATGATGCGCCTGGTTCAGGGCGATGTCGGCTCGGGCAAGACCCTGGTGGCGGCCATGGCGGCGCTGCAGGCGATAGAAAACGGTTATCAGGTGGCCATGATGGCGCCCACTGAGCTGTTGGCCGAGCAACATGCGATTAATTTCAGCCAATGGCTGGAGCCATTGGGGCTCAAGGTCGGTTGGCTGGCGGGTAAGCTCAAAGGCAAAGCCAGAGCCCAGTCGCTGGAGGATATCGCCTCCGGCAGTGCCCACATGGTGATAGGCACTCACGCCATCTTTCAAGAGCAGGTACAATTTCACAAGCTGGCGTTGATCATCATAGATGAGCAACACAGATTCGGCGTACATCAGCGCCTGGGGCTGAGAGAGAAAGGCATCAGCCAGGGTTTTCATCCCCACCAGCTGATCATGACGGCGACCCCTATTCCCCGCACTCTGGCGATGACCGCCTATGCGGATTTGGATACCTCCATCATTGACGAGTTACCGCCGGGGCGTACCCCGGTCACCACAGTGGCCATCAGTGACAGTCGGCGTCAGGAGGTGATCGACAGGGTACGTCAGGCGGCGCTCAATGACGGTCGCCAGGCCTACTGGGTCTGCACCCTTATCGAAGAATCCGAAGTGCTTGAATGCCAGGCAGCCGAAGACACCTGCGAAGAACTGCGTGCTGCCCTGCCGGAGCTGAGCATAGGCCTGGTACATGGCCGTATGAAGAGCGCCGAAAAACAACAAGTCATGGATAGCTTCAAACGCGGCGAACTCAAGTTGTTGGTGGCCACCACTGTCATTGAAGTGGGGGTCGATGTGCCCAACGCCAGTCTGATGATCATCGAGAACCCGGAGCGGCTCGGGCTGGCGCAGTTGCACCAGTTACGCGGCCGGGTCGGCCGCGGCGCCGTGGCCAGCCACTGTGTCCTGCTGTACAAGGCGCCGTTGTCACACACGGCCACCAAACGGCTTGGGGTATTGCGCCAGAGCAACGACGGCTTTGTGATTGCCCAAAAAGATCTGGAAATCCGCGGCCCGGGTGAGGTGCTGGGCACCCGCCAGACAGGTATAGCCGATATGAAAGTGGCCGATTTGGTCAGGGATCAGGCGCTTATTCCCCACATCCAGAAACTGGCCCGTCATGTAATGAGCCAGGCACCGGAGAATGTCGATGCCATCATTCAGCGCTGGCTGGGCGACCGGCAGCAGTATGTTCAGGCCTAGTGCGCAAAAAACGTCACAAAAGTGCCAAGAGTTCAACCGGGGTTCAAGTCAGCCACCACAGGATCTGCTCTACTGGCACTATTTCACAAATAAATCTTGCTGCTAAATGGCCGAAAGCTGGACAAGATGGTCAATATTTGCAGAATGGGAGAAGCGCTGCCTCACAGGTATCAATGAAAGGAAATCCAATGCAAGTTAATCAAGAAGATAGAATCGCGCCACAGGAAAAATCCTCTGGCAACAGTGGCATTGCTATCATCCTACTGGTGTTGGTATTGCTGATTGCAGGAGGAGCCTACTACTATTTCAGCGGTGAGCAAGAGCCGCAGCAAGCAGCAGAGCCCACCCAGGTTGAACTTCCCGAACCCGCGCCCAGCGAACCGCTGCCAACCCAAGTTCAGGTGCCAGAACCTGAAACCATGCCCGAGCCGGAAACAGAAGTGGTTCAGCCCGAAGTTGAGCCGGAACAACCTCTGCCTTCACTGTCCGAAAGTGATGAATATGTTCATGAAAAAGCCGTGGCCATGGCCGATGGTATGAAGATAGAGCCGCTGCTGGTTGAACAAGATCTGGTACGCCAGTTCGTGGTGTTTGTCGATAACCTGGCCCAAGGTGAATTAGCCCGTAAAACCAGTCCGATGAAAGGCCCGAGCGACACCTTCACTGTATCTGAAATTGCCAACAAGACCTATCTGGATCCGGATAGCTATCACAGATACGACCTTTACGCCGACTTCCTCACCGGCCTCAATGACGAGCAGTTGCTCAGCACCTACCGTCAATTGTCGCCACTGCTGGAGCAGGCCTTCGATGAGCTGGGTTACCCCAACCTCAAATTCGATGAGCGGATGCAACAAGCCATCAAGGTGCTGTTGGCCACCCCTGTGATAGAAGATCCTATCGAGCTGTACGCCATCAGCGTGAACTACAAGTTTGTCGATCCCAAACTGGAAGCCCTGCCCAACGCGCAGAAAATGCTGGTACGTATGGGTCCCGACAACACCCGTAAGATCAAGACTGTACTACGACGGCTGCAGAGCCAGCTCAGCAACTGAGCTGCATCTGAATCACCCGGCGCCCGCCGGGTGATTCCCTTGTTAGCGAAAAGTTGTAACTGATCTTTAGCTGTAACCTAAACCCCTTCTTAAAACCCGTACTTTCAGTGTAGAATATGGCCCTTTGTACCGGTGTTTCAGAGGGAACGGGCAATCGGTACGGCGGTCGCATTCCGACCCGACAGATTCACTCCCTCACGACCCGTAAGGGATGGCAATAAAGATCTGTGTCAGAGGCAAAGCAGTGCAACTAGCGTTCAGTATTCTCTCCTGGGGAGCCTGGTCCCCGGAGTATCAACAGCAGCAAGATTGGCAGCAGTGGCAAAGTAGCAACTGCGCCCTTGATGACAGCGATCGCCTTGCCCCCAAGTTACCCCAGGTTGCCGCCATGCAGCGGCGCCGTTTCAGCCGCCTGAGCAAGATGATGCTAGAAGCCGCCTTTCAGGCTGAAGCCCCCAGCCAATGCCGCAGCGTATTTGCCTCGCGCCATGGCGAACTCAATCGCACCATAGAACTGCTGCAGGATATTATTGCCAGGCAGCCACTCTCCCCCATGGGTTTCAGCCAATCGGTTCACAACACCGCCAGCGGTCTGTTTGGCATAGTCACGGGTAATACTGGCGCTTCCACTTCAGTGGCGGCGGGCACAGATACCCTGTCCCAAGCCATGTTGGAAGCCTGGGCCCAGTTGGCCGAGGACCCCAGCCCCCTGCTATTGGTGTTCGGCGATGACCCTGTGCCGCCCGTCTATGATGAATTTACCCAAGAGATGGAACTGCCGCTGGCCTTGTCTCTGCAGCTGGCCCCAGCCGATGTTACCGGCATAGCCCGAGTTACCCTGAGCCAGCAGACCGGCGCCGGGCAGCCGCTGAGCTTTGGCGCCCTGCTGCAGGCACTGGCAAACGGCACGGCAATCCAGGGGCAACTGGCCCATTGGCATTGGCAGCTGGAACCCTCAAGGGAGCCGCTATGACAGCCCCGGCAACCGGTATCGGCTATTTTCCCCGTTGGCTCGCCGGCATCAGCTGTTATATCGCCTTCGGCCTTGGCGGCTTGCTGAGCTCCTTGACCATTTTACCTGTGCTGAGGTTCTGGCCCGGCGAGCGCGATGTGCGGATTAAAAGAGTACAAAAAGCGGTGCACTACATGTTCCGCGGCTTTGTGCATATGCTGACCTGGGCCGGCGTGGTCAGGGTCAGCACGGTAAATCTGCAGCGATTACGGCAGGCCAAAGGCATGGTGGTGATTGCCAATCACCCCACCCTCATAGATGTGGTGGTGTTAATCAGCCTGATGCCCAATGCCGGCTGCATAGTAAAACAGGGACTGTGGCGTAACCCCTTTCTGCGCGGAGTCGTCTCCGCCGCCGGCTATATTCCCAATCGCGGCGCCGAGCTGCTGCTACAGGACTGCCGTGAAGTGTTGGCCAGAGGCACCAATCTGATCATCTTTCCCGAGGGCACCCGCACGGTAAAAGGCGCAGTGATCAATCCCTTTGCCCGCGGTTCGGCCAATATTGCCCTACGCACCGGGGCCGATATTCTGCCAGTGGTACTCAGGGTGGTTCATCCCGGACTCACCAAACAGGATCCCTGGTACGAAATCCCGAGACGCACCATACAGATGCAAGTGGAAACCGGCGCAAGCATAGCGCATCTGAGGTATGATGCCGAAAGCGGTGGCGATGCCCGGATGGCGCGCCAACTCACCAGAGATCTGGAAACCTATTACAAACAACAATTAGATATAAATTATGAGCTTACATAACGAAATTAAACAGCTAATCATAGATTGCCTCGATCTTGAGGATATCAGTATCGACGATATAGATACCGAAGCACCGCTGTTCGGTGAAGGGTTGGGACTGGATTCCATCGATGCACTTGAGCTGGGCTTGGCGATCAAGAAGCAGTTCGACGT
The DNA here is from genome assembly GCF_002836945.1 of Shewanella chilikensis. Taxonomy (GTDB): domain Bacteria; phylum Pseudomonadota; class Gammaproteobacteria; order Enterobacterales; family Shewanellaceae; genus Shewanella; species Shewanella chilikensis. Next base: position 68,935 of record NZ_NIJM01000015.1, on the reverse strand, counting down.
CAAGATCGAAGCCAACTCAGAGGCAACCAAGGCCCACTTTTACAGTGTTGCCAGCCTTGCCGCGTTTATCGAATCCCAGCGCGCGTAGGAGGTGCTCATGCAAAGCCGTGAACAGATATTGGAAATGCTGAGCAAGATCCTGGTCGATGAGTTTGAAGTGGATGCCGAGGCGATAACCCCTGAGGCTTCCCTCTATGAAGAGCTGGATCTGGACAGCATAGATGCGGTGGATCTGGTGATCAAACTGCAACAGCTGACCGGCAAAAAGATCCAGCCCGATGAATTCAAGTCGGTACGGACAGTCAACGACGTGGTTAACGCCATCGAGGGACTGGTTAAAGACTGATGCGTGCCCTGGCTCAGACAGTCACGGCCCTGTTGCTGCTGGGATATCCCCTGGCGGTATATCTGGGGCTGAACTATCTGCCGGGTAATGGCCTGGCACTCTTGCTGGCGGCCTTGCTCGGCGCCAGGTTGCTGCTGGGGAAGCAAAAGCTCAAGGCGCTGGCCGCCCCGGTCGTTCTGGGGTTACTGCTGGCGCTCGGCAGCTTGCTTGCCAAGCGTCAGGACTGGCTGCTGTACTACCCTGTGCTGGTCAATGCTTGCATGCTGGTGCTGTTTGCCTCTTCGCTGCTTAAAGGTCCCAGCATGGTGGAACGTCTGGCCAGGTTGGCCGAGCCGGATCTGCCCGAGGAAGCCAGGCCCTACCTGGTAAGGGTCACACAACTCTGGTGCGGTCTGTTTGTCTTCAACGGCGGCATGGCGGCTTATACGGCGCTGTTTACCAGCCTGGAGACCTGGACCCTGTACAACGGCCTGATAGCCTATCTGCTGATGGGGCTGCTCGGTGGCGGAGAATGGCTCTATCGCCACTTTTGTCTGAAGCGATCATAAAGGGACAGTTATGACAGAGTTATTGAAAACCTGGCTTACCCAAGGCCCAGCAGGGCAACAACTGATCAGTTTTAACCACCATGACATAGTCACGGGTTCACTGTTCGCCACCCAGGTCTATCATCTGCATCAGCGCCTGCAAGCCCGGCCGGAAAAGCGTTGGTTACTGGCCTGCGACAGCAGCGATCTGTTCGCCGTTGGCCTCTGCGCCGCCCTGTTGTCGGGCAAGCAGATCATACTGCCGGCCAACACTCAGCCGGGTACTCTCAGCGAACTGACCCAGGAGTTTGATGCCATAGTGTCAGACCGCCCCCTGTGTGAGGGCAAGATCTGGCTCGAGCTGAAAAAAGAGCTGTCACTGCCCCACTCGCCCTGGCCGCAGATGGCCGAGGGGGATGAGTTCGGCGAACTGCTGCTGTTCACCTCAGGCTCCAGCGGCCAACCCAAGGCGGTTCGCAAGCGCCTGCAGCAACTGGATGCCGAAGTCAGTGTGCTGGAGCAGACCTTCGCCGCTCACCTGCCACACTGCAGCGTGATTGCCACCGTCAGCCACCAGCATATCTATGGCTTGCTGTTTAAGATTCTCTGGCCACTGGCGGCCAGTCGCCCCTTCCTCAGCGATCTGGTGGAATACCCGGAAACCCTGAGTTATTACACCGCCCTGTTTCCCAACCTGTGCCTGATCAGCAGCCCGGCGCAGCTGTCGAGGCTGCCGGATGCGCTGGAGCATGAGCGCCAGTTGCACACTCCCAGCCTGATCTTCAGCTCCGGCGGGCCCCTGAGCCTGGAAGCCGCCCAAGGGGTCAAGCGCTGCTACGGTAGCCTGCCAATCGAGGTCTACGGCAGCACGGAAACCGGCGGCATAGGTTATCGGCGCCAACAGAGCAGCGACACGCCCTGGCAGGCCTTTGCCCCCATGGACCTGAGCAATGACAGCGACGGCGCTTTGCTGCTGCGCTCGCCCTATCTCGAAGACGACGGCCAATACCGCTGTGAAGACAAGGTTCGGCTGCTGGGCGAAGGCCAATTCTGCCTCGAAGGCCGCTTGGACCGCATCGTCAAGATAGAGGAAAAGCGCCTGTCTCTGGTGCAGATGGAAACCTTGCTCAACGCCCATCCCTGGGTGACCCAATCGCATCTGGTGCTGCTGGAAAACCCCAGAGTACAACTGGGCGCGGCGGTAGAGCTTTCCGCCGCCGGTAAGGCACAGCTGGAAGCCGAGGGTAAACTCAGCATCAACAACGCCCTCAAGGCCCATCTGCTGAGCCAATTTGAACGTGTGACTCTGCCAAGGCGCTGGCGCTATCCACAGCAGCTGCCACTCAACGCCCAGGGCAAGTTGCTCAAAAACGATATTCTTGAGCTGTTTGATCATGATTAAGTCTGTTCTTCCGCCCATTGTTCAACACCGGCATCAGGACAATGAAGCCAGTTGGCGCCTGAGCATTCCGGCCGAGCTGCCTATGTTTGCCGGCCACTTTCCCGGCCAGCCGGTATTGCCCGGCGTGACTCAACTGGACTGGGCCGTGCGTCTCGGCAGCCAAGCATTCGGCTATGATGCCGAAGTCGCGGTACTCGAGGTGCTCAAGTTTCAGCAACTGCTGTTGCCGAATATGCAAGTCACCCTCAGCATCAGCAATAACCCCGCCAAGGGTAAACTGAGCTTCAGCTACAGCAACGGCGAACAGAAGTTCGGCTCGGGTCGTATTGCCTTCAAGACAGAGGCCAAGCAATGAAGCTGGCGCTGATCATCCCCAATTACAACCACAGGGGCCATATCGCTGCGACGCTGGAAGCCCTCAAACCGCTGGGGCTGCCCTGCTTTTTGATCAACGACGGCAGCGACGATGAGACCCGCTATCTGTTGCAACAGTTGGCCGAACAACACAGCTACTGGGTCAGCCTGCTGCATCACCCTTATAACCGCGGCAAGGGCGCCGCCGTGATGACAGGCCTGCGCGCCGCTTGGGCTGCGGGTTTTTCCCACGGCCTACAGGTGGACGCCGACGGCCAACATAATCTGGAAGATATTCCGGCGCTAATCGCCAGGGCGCAGCTCAACCCCAAGGCGCTGATCTCCGGCCTGCCGCAATATGATGATTCCGTGCCCAAGGGTCGGCTCTACGGCCGTTACCTGACCCATTTTTGGGTCTGGGTCGAGACCCTGAGCCTGGATATCCGCGATTCCATGTGCGGCTTTCGAATCTATCCACTGGCGGCCACCGAAGCCCTGCTTAGTAGCGAAGCCCTCGGCGAGCGGATGGACTTTGATATCGAAGTCATGGTGCGTCTCTACTGGCGCGGTGTTGCCATAGAGCATATCCCCACCAAGGTGATCTACCCGGAAGACGGCAGCAGCCATTTTCAGGGGCTGGCCGACAATGTGCGGATCAGCAAGCTGCACAGCAGGCTGTTTTTCTCCATGCTGTGGCGCAAGCTCAAGGGGCAGAAACTGGGGCCAAACCAAGCGGCACAAGACAACCCCCAAGACGCTCATTGGTCCAACGTCAAGGAGCGGGGCAGCTACTGGGGTATCAAGCTGCTGGCCGAAAGCTATCGTTTCGGCGGCCACTGGCTGGCGCGGGCGATCATGTACCCGGTGATCTGCTATTTCTTTATCACGGGGCGACAGGCCCGCGAGGCGTCACAAGCGTTTCTAAAGCGGGTACAGGCACTGGAGCCACAGCACCCGAGCCTCAGTCAGCCGGTGACTTGGCGCGACAGCCTGCGCCACTTCTTCGCCTTCGGCAATGCCGCGCTGGATCGCATCGATGCCTGGTGCGATCGCATTCGCTTGCAGCAGGTGGAGTTCAGCGACCGTCAACAGTTGGCCGAGCAGTTACAAAGCGGCCAGGGAGCCGTGTTGCTGGTGTCCCACCTTGGCAATATCGAGCTGTGCCGCGCCATCTCCATTCACCAGCGCAAGGTGAAAGTCAATGTGATGGTGATGACCCGCAATGCCGAAAACTTCAACCGGGTGCTCAAGCAGCTGAACCCGGACAGTGAACTCAACTTACTTCAGGTCACCGAACTCAACCCGGCCACCTCCATGTTGCTGCAAAGCAAGGTCGAGGCCGGAGAATTGGTGGTAATAGCCGCCGATCGCACCTCCAGCCACAGCCCGGGTCGCACGGTGAAAGTGCCGTTCCTCGGCGAAATGGCTCCCTTCCCCCAGGGCCCCTTTATTCTGGCCGGTCTGCTGGACTGCCCCATCTACACCATGTTCTGCCTGCGGGAGCAGCAGGGCTATAAGGTCTGGCTCGAGCCCTTCGAGCAGAGCCTCAAAGGCCCGAGAGCCGAGCGGCAGCAGCGACTGCAACAGGCAGCAGGCCTCTATGCCCAGCGACTGGAACATTTTGCCCGCAAGGCACCACTGCAGTGGTTTAACTTTTTCGATTTTTGGCGGCAGGACCAAGTTGCTGACCGCCCCAAGGACAATTCATGAGCGCAACAGATCTGGCCGCCAAGACGGTCGGCTTCGGCCAAACATCACTGACACTGGAACAGGTGGTCGCCATCGCCAAAGGAGCGCCGGTGACCCTCAACGCCAGTGCAGAGTACCGTGACTATATCCAGCGCGGCGCCCGCTTTATCGACAGCCTGCTTCATGAAGAAGGCGTGGTCTATGGGGTCACCACAGGCTACGGCGATTCCTGTACCGTCAATGTCGGCCCGGATCTGGTACACGAACTGCCGCTGCATCTGTCGCGCTTTCACGGCTGCGGCATGGGCAAGGTGCTGGAGATCCCCCAGGCCAGAGCCGTGATGGCCTGTCGCCTCAACTCACTGGCCGTGGGTAAGTCCGGTGTCAGCTATGAGCTGCTGGAACGCATAGCCCTGCTGCTGAACCTCAACATAGTGCCGGTGATCCCGGAGGAAGGCTCTGTGGGTGCCAGCGGCGATCTCACGCCACTGTCTTATCTGGCCGCCGCACTGGTTGGCGAGCGGGAGGTCTTCTATCAAGGACAGCGCCGCGCCACCAGCGAAGTCTATGCCGAACTTGGGATCAGCGCCCTCAAGCTCAGACCCAAAGAGGGCCTGGCACTGATGAACGGCACCGCCGTGATGACGGCGCTGGCTTGTCTGGCCTATGACAGGGCCGAGTACCTGAGCCGCCTGTGCGCCCGCATTACCGCCATGGCCTCACTGACACTCAAGGGCAACTCCAACCATTTCGACGAGATACTGTTTGCCGCCAAGCCGCACCCGGGACAGAACCAGGTCGCAGCCTGGATCCGTGAAGACCTCAACCACCACGAGCACCCACGCAATTCTGACCGACTGCAGGACAGATATTCGATTCGCTGCGCGCCGCACATTATTGGAGTATTGGCCGATGCCCTGCCCTTTATGCGCCAGTTTATCGAGACCGAACTCAACAGCGCCAACGACAACCCGATAGTCGACGGCGAGGGGGAACATATTCTCCACGGCGGCCACTTCTATGGCGGCCATATCGCTTTTGCCATGGACAGCCTCAAGAATGCGGTGGCCAATTTGGCGGATCTGCTGGACAGGCAGATGGCTCTGGTGATGGATCCCAAATTCAACAACGGCCTGCCGGCCAACCTGTCGGCCAGCCAGGACGAGCGCAGCCCCATCAACCACGGTTTCAAGGCAGTACAGATAGGTTGCTCTGCCTGGACCGCCGAGGCGCTGAAACACACTATGCCCGCCAGCGTGTTCTCGCGCTCTACCGAGTGCCACAACCAGGATAAGGTCAGCATGGGCACCATTGCCGCCCGTGACGCCCTGCGGGTGCTGGAACTGACCGAGCAGGTGGCCGCTGCCGCACTGCTGGCCATGAGTCAGGGGATCCGCCTGCGCCTGCTCGCCGGTGAACTGGAACGGGAGTCGCTGACCGAGTCAGTAGCTACCACCCTGGCGCAGCTGGAAGCCGACTTTGAACTCTTGATTGAAGACAGGCCGCTGGAAGCCTTGTTGCGGCAAACCCTGGCCAAGATCCAAGCCGGGGAGTGGGAGGTGTGCCGATGAAAGCCATCCTCAGCACTGAAATAGAGCTGGAGATCCCCTTCCACGATGTCGATTCCATGGGCATTACCTGGCACGGCAACTATCTGCGTTATTTTGAAATAGCCCGCTGCAAGCTACTGGACAGGTTCGACTACGGCTACCGGCGGATGCAGGAGTCGGGTTACGCCTGGCCGATAGTGGATCTGCAGCTGAAATACGTCAAACCCAGCCGTTTCGAGCAGAAGATCCGGGTGAGTGCCGCCCTGGTTGAGTGGGAAAATCGGCTGAAGATCAACTACCAGATTTGCGACGCCGCCAGCGGTGAGCGCCTCACCAAGGGCTACACCATACAGGCCGCGGTGGATATGCAGACTCAGGAACTGTGCTTGGTGACCCCGCCGGTGTTCCGCGAGCGCCTGACGCCCTTTATCGCGGCCGCCGAGGCCAAGCCATGAAACCTTCAGCCTTCGGCTTTCGGCTCACTCGGCAGCCCACCTTACTGCTTGGGCTGCTGGGACTGTTTTGGTTTAGTGCCGCTTGCAGCAACATGGCTTTAGGGGAAGTGGCGCCAGCCACTATGGCATTAGGAGAAATGGCGCCAGCCACTATGGTTTTGGGAAAAGTGGCGGCGGATAATACTCAGACAGAGCCGGTGGCAATGTTGGCCGCCGAAGCCAAGGGAAAAATCAGGCCGGAGGCGCAGGCATTCGACAAACTCTTTGCCAGGGCGGCCACAGAGCAGGCTCTGCAACAGTTAAGCACTAAGATGGCTCTCAGCGACAGCAGCCGAGGCCAGTTTGAGCAGGTGCGCTGGCTCAGGGTGCTGAAACAACCACTTCGCAGCAGCGGCGAATTTCTGTTTCAGCGAGAACTGGGCATGCTCTGGCAACAGCAGACTCCCTTTGGCAACCTCTTGCTGCTGAAACAGGGCGAGCTTATCCAGCAGGACAGCCAGGGCAAGCTCAGTGTTACCAAGGCCGATACCGGCCCGGCGGCCGTGGCTGAAATGCTGCCGCGCATGATGCAATCCCTGCTCTCCGGTGATATTCAGGCATTGAGCCAGGGGTTTGAACTCTATCTGCTCAATGACCAAGCGGGTCATTGGCAACTGGGACTCAAGGCCAAGGAGCAGACAATGGCGGCTCTGCTGCCGCAAATGGTGCTCGAAGGCAGTCAGGATCTCGAATCTCTGACCCTGCTGGCCAAGAACGGCGATATCAGCCAGATATTCTTCTCTGAACTGGATAAATCACCACTCAATGACAGCGAGCGCGCTCGCTTCTTTCCCGAGGTGGCCCCCTGATGTCGCCTCGCCCTGAGCGCTCTCGTCCCGGGCTCTCGGCGCCGGTTGGCCTGCTGTTGTGGCTGGGGCTGCTGACGCTGCTTATTCTGCTTGGCGTCTGGCAGTGGCAACAGGGCGGCCGTATTCAGAGCGACATTCTCGCCATGTTGCCCAAGGTGCAGGAAGATCCGCTCGCCGAAGCGGCGCTGAAACGCATGGAGCAGAAACTGGGCAATCAAGTGTATATCGGCCTGATTGCCAAGAATAAGCCTCAGGCGATCGACGCCGGCAAACAGCTACTGAGTGCGCTGAAAAAGGAGCAAAACGCCTTTAAGAGAGTGCGCAGCGCCGAGGCCGACAGCTTCAGCGCCCTGGGGCGTTTCTATTTCCCCTACCGCATGGGGCTGCTCAGTGACAGCCAGAGGCAGCAACTCGCTAGCGGTGAATTAACCCCGCTGATTCAAAACGCGCAGCAACAGCTCTACAGCGCCTTTGGCGCCGCAGGCAGCGACCTGATTGCCGAAGATCCGCTGTTGCTGTTCCCCGACTGGCTCAAGTCGCTGGCCGAGGGCCGCAGTCTCACCCAGGCAGATGGCATACTGTTGGCACCAACGCCGCAAGGCCAGTATGCAGCCATAGTGATGGCCGAGGGCATAGGCAGCGCCTTTAACCCGCAGCAACAGGCAATCCAGCTCAAGGCGCTGGAGCAGGCCTTGGCGCCTCTGCCGCAAGAGATTCGAGTGCTCAAGGCCGGCGCCCTGTTTCATGCCGCCGCCGCCACAGAATCGGCCAAGAGCGAGATCAACCGTATCGGATTAGTCTCCCTGCTTGGAGTGATCCTGCTGGTGCTGCTGGCGTTTCGCTCCTTGATGCCGCTGACAGTGGCACTGCTCACCCTGGGCAGTGGATTTCTGGCGGCGACGGTCACTACCCTGACACTGTTTGGCGAACTGCATCTGCTGACGCTGGTGTTCGGCACCAGCCTTATCGGTATCGCCATCGACTACAGCTTTCACTTCTACTGCGAGCGCTTGCAACATCCCAAGGCTTCTCCCAGGCAGGTGATTGGCCTGATATTCCCGGCCGTGACCCTGGCCTTGATCACCAGTGTCGGCGCTTACCTGGGCATAGGCCTGGCGCCTTTTCCCGGCATGCAACAGGTGGCCGTGTTTTGTGCCAGCGGGCTGATTTTCACCTGGCTGACACTGCTGCTGGCGTATCCGGCCATAGCCTCCAGCCCTTTGCTTGCCGGAGACAGCCGCCTGGCGCTGGCTGGACGCTTGCTGAATCTCTGGCAAGCTCTCGGTCGGCGCAGCAGTCTATTAATCCTGCTGCCACTGGGGTTACTGCTGCTGTTTGGCGGCATTTATCTCAAGGCCAACGATGATATCCGGGCACTACAGAGCAGCCCACCAGCGGTCAGCGAGCCGGAAAATGCTCTCAGGCAACTGCTGAGTGGCGGCACGGACAATCAGTTCCTGTTGATCCGGGGTGACAGCGCCGAGGAGATGCTGCAGCGTCTCGAACTGCTGGCGCCCGGGCTCGAGCGTTTAATTGCTGAAGGCAAACTCGGCAACAGCGTGAATATCGCCCGCTATTTGCCGAGCATCAAACGCCAGCAGCAAGATCATCAGCTGCAGGGGCTTATCTATCGCCAAACAAATACAGTTTTGGACACCCTGGGGCTGAATGCCGAGTTGGCCGGGCCGCTCTCGAGGCAATGGGCCGAATTCCAACCACTCTCGGCCACAGACTGGCTCGCCAGTGAAGGGGCTAAATCCTCAGGGCTGAGTGACCTCTACCTCGCCCCCACTGACGGAATAACGGCTCACGCCGCCATAGTGCTGCTCGGCGGGATCTACGATCTCGACGCCCTCAAGCAGCTGGCAAGCAGCAACCCGGGCGTGCAGTTGGTCGACAAGGTCGCCGATATCTCGGCACTGATGGCCAAATACCGTCAATTGACCCTGATGATGCTGGCGCTGGCACTGATGTTGGCGGCGGTGATTTTCAGCTGGCGCTTTGGTTTGCGCCGCGGCCTTTGGGTGGCGCTGGTGCCAACGCTGGCGGCAATTCTGACTCTGGGCGCCCTTGGCTGGCTCGGCAGCGGCTTGACCCTATTTCATGCCCTGGCATTGGTGTTGGTGTTCGGCATAGGCGTGGACTACAGCCTGTTTTTTGCCGAAGCCAAACAGCATCCCAGTGGCGTGATGTTGGCGGTGCTGATGTCTGCCGCCTCCACCCTGCTGGCCTTTGGCCTGCTGGCTTTGAGTGACACCTATGCCATCGCCGCCTTTGGCATAACCCTGGCGCTGGGCATAGGTTTTACCCTGTTACTCGCTCCCCTAACCTCAACTCTTACAAGGAATGCAAAGTGAACACTGCCAATGCCGTGGAACAAGTCGATGTAGTAATTATCGGTGCCGGGCCATCCGGCTCGGTCGCGGCCAGCCTGCTGAAACAACAAGGAGTAGATGCCCTGGTGCTGGAGCGGGCCCAATTTCCACGCTTTTCCATCGGAGAGAGCCTGCTGCCCTGCTGCATGACAGTGCTGGCGCAGGCTGGGATGACAGAAGCCGTAGCCGAGGCCGGGTTTCAGTTTAAAAACGGCGCCGCCTTTCGGCGCAACGGCCGCTACACCACCTTTGATTTCAGTGACAAGTTTACCCCGGGCCCCGGCACCACCTTTCAGGTTCCCCGAGGCCAGTTCGACAAACTGCTGGCCGACACCGCCAGTACCCAAGGGGTAGAGATACGTTATGGCCAGACGGTCACCGCGGTAGATCTCAGCGCAGAACCACGGCTGACAGTGGCAGACGAAAATGGACAAGTCTATTCAGTGCAGGCCAAATATCTGCTGGATGCCAGCGGCTTTGGCCGGGTACTGCCAAGATTGCTGCAGCTGGAATGCCCCTCCAGCCTGCCGGCCCGCTCGGCCATCTTTACCCATATTGAGGACAATATCAGCGACCCGGAGTTTGACCGCAACAAGATCCTTATCAGCGTGCATCCGCGCAACAAGGATATCTGGTATTGGTTGATCCCCTTCAGTAACGGCACCTGTTCGCTGGGGGTGGTGGCCGAACCGCACCTGCTGGCAAGACTCGAAGGCAGCCTGGAGCAGCAACTGCGCACCATAGTCAATGAAGAGCCAGGGCTGGAAGCGCTGCTTAAAGACGCCAGAGTGATCCGCGACTGCGCCACCTTGAAGGGCTATTCGGCCAATGTCAGCACCCTGGCCAGCGACAAGTTTGCCCTGCTGGGCAATGCCGGTGAGTTTCTCGACCCGGTATTCTCCTCCGGGGTGACCATAGCCATGCACTCGGCCAGCCTGGCCTGCGACTGTCTGGTACGCCAGCTCAAGGGGGAAGCGGTAGACTGGCAGCAGGATTATGCCGAGCCCTTGATGCTGGGGGTCAACACCTTCCGCACCTATGTGGAAGCCTGGTATGACGGCAGATTCCAGGAGGTGATCTTCTTTGAAGACGCCAACCCCAAAATAAAACAGATGATCTGCTCTATCCTGGCGGGCTACGCCTGGGACAGCAACAACCCCTTTGTCAGTGAATCCCGGCGCAGATTGGATCTGGTGGTGAACCTCTGCCGCGACGCTGTCGAGGAAGCCTTATGACAGCCGCTGTCACCCGCTTGCTGCTGTTTGCCACTGTGCTGGTTGGCCTGAGTGGCTGCAGCCAGCTATTGTATCGCCAAACCTGCGTTGCCCTGGCAAAGGATGTCAGTTATTGTCTGGCGCCGCTGCCGCTGAACCAGGCCGCGCCCAAGGGACAAACCTCTGATACCCAGGCTGCCAAAGGCTCAAAGCAGCCTGATGAGCCCCAGGGCAGTGGCTCGGTTCAAGCTCAAACTTTGGAGCAAACGCTCAGTCTCAGCCAGCAGGTGCGGCTGCAACGAGGGGAGCAGAGCCATGAGCTTATCAGCCAACTGGAACTGCAGCCGCAGCAGATGACAGTGGTGGGGCTGGCACCTCTGGGCCAAGCACTGTTTACCTTGATCTACGATGGACATACACTGACCAGCGAGCAGAGTGTGCTGCTCGGCAATGAGTTTAAAGCAGAATATCTGCTGGCCTTGTTGCAGCTCATCTATTGGCCGGAGGAAAAGCTGAACGCTTATCTGGATGGCGCCAGGGTGAAATTGGAAGATTGCGCCGCCGTCCTGTGCCGGGTATTGCTGAGCAATGACAATCGCGAGCTGATGCGGATAAGTTACTCCAGCCCCGACATCTGGCATGCGGAAGTGGCCATGAACATGCCGCAGGCCGATTTAAAACTGAACATTAAGCCCCTGTAATGGATACAGGGCCGGATCCCAAAACAGAGATATGACAACTACAGCCATAAATCATGCGGGTTTTTGTACCCCTCTCGGCAACCGGGCCGACGAGGTGCTTAGCGCCTTGCTCGCCGGTGACAGCCGCGGCATGGTCAGCCGCGACAACCTGTTGTTTGAACGGCCGGCCATAGTCGGGGTAGTGAACACCGAGTTACCAGCCATTCCCGCCGAGTTTGCCGACTATGACTGTCGTAACAACGCCCTGTTGCTGTGCGCCGCGCTGCAAATTACCCCGGCGGTGGAAGCCGCCAAAGCCAAATACGGCAAGGAACGCATCGCGGTTGTCATAGGCACCAGCACCTCAGGGATCTCCAAAGGCGAAGAAGCACTGGAGTACCGCAATCGCCACGGCCATTTCCCCTCTGATTACCACTATTTTCAGCAGGAGCTGGGGGGTACCAGTCGCTTCCTGCAAGCCTGGTTCAAGCTGAGCGGCCCCTGTTACACACTGTCGACGGCCTGCTCCTCCAGCGCCAAGGTGTTTGCCGCCGGTAAACGGCTTTTGGACGCCGGACTGTGCGACATGGTGATAGTCGGCGGGGTCGACAGCCTGTGCCAATTGACCCTCAACGGCTTCGATGCACTGGAGTCTGTCTCCAAGGGGCACTGCAATCCATTCAGCGCCAACCGCGACGGCATCAACATAGGTGAAGGCGCGGCGCTGTTTACCCTGGAGAGAGGAAGCGGCCAGGTGCTGCTGTTCGGTGTCGGCGAGTCGGCCGATGCCCACCATATCTCGGCGCCCCATCCCGAGGGCAGCGGCGCAATTGCCGCCATGAAGATGGCACTCAAGCAAGCGGGGCTGACGCCTGATGACATCGACTATGTCAATCTGCACGGCACTGCCACCCCCAAGAATGACGCCATGGAAAGCCGCGCCATGCACTCGGTATTTGCCGAAGCGTTGCCGCCTTGCAGTTCCACCAAGCCCTTGACCGGCCACGCACTGGGCGCCGCCGGGGCATTGGAAGCGGTATTCTGCTGGCTGCTGTTGTCGCCCCTCAACCGTTATGGGCAACTGCCGCCGCATCTGTGGGACGGTGAGCAGGATGGCAATGATCCCGCACTGCCGCTGGTCAAACAGGGCAGTCGCCACTCACTGAATCACCTGATGAGTAACTCCTTCGCCTTTGGCGGCAGCAATGCCAGCCTGATCTTCAGCCGTGGAGCCCATGAATGACCCAGCCTTTAGCCGAGCGTGATATCGCCGATTTTCTGCCCCACAGGGCGCCCATGATACTGATAGACGCCGTGGTCGAGCACAGCCAAGACAGGCTGCTGACCAAGGTGAAGATTAGTGAGCAGAGCCCCTATTTCGATGACGCCCGGGCTCTGGTGCCCAATTATGTCGGCATAGAATACATGGCCCAGAGCATAGCGGCACTGGCCGGAGTGGAAGCCGAGGCCCGCGGTGATATTATCCGGGTCGGTTTTTTGCTGGGCAGCCGTAAGCTCAGCATGCATACCCCGGGATTCCTGCCCGGACGCGAATACCTGACTCAGGTGCAGCGCCTCTATCAGGAAGACACGGGACTGGCAGTGTTCGACTGCCGCATCTTTGATGGCGACACAGAGATCGCCAGCGCCAATGTAAACGTTTTTCAGCCCCAGGACACCCAAGCCTATATTGCCGGTAGCCTGGAAGCAATGCAGGGAGATTCCGCATGACACAGAGAGTTTTGGTCACAGGTTCCAGCCGCGGCATAGGCAAGGCTATCGCCCTGCGCCTGGCGCAGTCCGGCTTTGATATCGCCCTGCACTTTCATGCCAATCGAGCCGCCGCCGAGGCCAGCGCCGCCGAAATCCAAGCCTTGGGCGTCAAGGTCAGCCTGCTGCAGTTTGATGTTGCCGAGCGCCAGACCTGCCGCCAAGTCATTGAGGCCGACATAGAAGCCAACGGTGCCTATCACGGCCTGGTTCTCAATGCCGGTATCGCCCGCGACACGGCTTTCCCGGCGATGACAGAGGCCGAATGGGACTGTGTCATTCACACCAATCTCGATGGTTTCTACAATGTGATCCATCCGGCACTGATGCCGATGATCCAACGGCGTAAGGGCGGCCGCATCATTACGCTGTCTTCAGTTTCCGGTTTGGCCGGTAACCGTGGCCAGGTGAACTACAGCGCCTCCAAGGCCGGTATCATAGGCGCCACCAAGGCGCTGGCACTGGAGCTGGCCAAACGCAAGATTACGGTCAACTGCATCGCTCCCGGGATTATCGAAACCGAAATGGTCGATGCCTTCAGCCCCGAACTGGTACAGCAACTGGTGCCGTTGCGGCGCATGGGCCAGCCTGAAGAGATAGCGGCCCTGGCCAACTTCCTGATGTCTGACGAAGCCGGTTATATCACCCGCCAGGTGATCTCGGTCAACGGAGGCATGCTATGAGCCGCAGGGTGGTGATTACCGGCATGGGCGGCATATCCGCCCTGGGCCAGGATTGGGACAGTGTCAAGGCCAGGCTGCAGGCAGGCCAAAATGCCGTGGTTCGCATGGATGAATGGGACAGGTTCGATGGTTTGCACACCCGTCTGGCGGCGCCGGTCAGCGACTTCAGCACTCCGGCGCACTATTCGCGCAAGAAGATCCGCTCCATGGGCCGGGTGTCTCTGATGGCCACCCGCGCCAGTGAAATGGCGCTGGAGGATGCCGGCCTGTTGCATGACCCTCTGATAGCCTCAGGCGCCATGGGCATAGCCTACGGCTCCTCCACCGGCAGTACAGATCCCATCACCGCCTTTGGCGACATGCTCAAACACGGCGATATGAGCGGCGTTACCGCCACCAGCTATATCCGCATGATGGCCCATACCACGGCGGTCAATGTCGGGGTATTTTTCGGCCTCAAGGGGCGGGTATTAACCACCAGCAGCGCCTGTACGTCCGGCAGCCAGGGCATAGGTTATGCCTATGAAGCCATCAAGTATGGCCAGCAGGATTTGATGCTGGCCGGGGGCGGCGAAGAACTCTGCCCCACAGAGGCAGTCGTGTTCGACACCCTGTTTGCCACCAGTACCCGCAACGACACTCCTGAGTTGACCCCTAGGCCTTTCGATCGCGACCGAGACGGCCTGGTGATAGGCGAAGGCGCCTGTACCCTGGTGCTCGAAGAGCTGGAGCATGCCAAGGCCAGAGGCGCGCGTATCTACGCCGAGGTGCTGGGTTTTGGTACCAACTCAGACGGCCTGCATGTGACGCAACCGAACGCCGACACCATGGAAAAGGCGATTCGGCTGGCACTCAAAGATGCCAAGATAGCGCCGCAGCAGATAGGCTATGTCAACGCCCACGGTACGGCCACAGACCGCGGCGATGCCGCCGAGAGCCGGGCTACCGCCGCAGTATTTGGTAAGCAGATACCGATTTCATCACTGAAGAGCTATACCGGCCATACCCTGGGCGCTTGCGGCGCACTGGAAGCCTGGTGGAGCATTATGATGATGCGTGACGGCTGGTTTGCACCCACTATCAACCTAGAGAATGTCGCCGAGGATTGCGCCGAGCTGGATTATATTCGCGCCGAAGGCCGGGCACTGGATACCGACCTGGTGATGAGCAATAACTTTGCCTTTGGCGGCATCAATACTTCGCTGATCTTCCGCCGCTGGCAGGACTGAGCTTAGCCCCAGGAAGCACTAGAAACCAGAGGAAACCCTAGAAAACCAGAGGAAGCCCAAGAAAGCTTTAACGGAATGCATCGGCACTGCTGGCCTCTTTTCAGGCCGCCTTGTCGTCGCGGCAGCGCCCCATGATATCCAGGATCTGTGTAGTCGAAGCCGCCAAGGCTTCGACGCAGTGGTCGTCCAGTTTGCCGGCGGCCAATTGGCTGAGCACCGGGCTGTCGGACATGGGATATTCATAGCCCACTATGGCCTGGCCCCGGTGAATGCTGTTGATAAAGGTTTTTAGCAGCCCGGTCGACTCGTGATACAGGGCGCAGGCGATACGATCCACCCAAGGGTAGCTGAGCTGTAGATGTTCGTGAATGCGCTCCAGGCGCTCAGAAGCGTTGCGGCCCTGCAACCAGAGGGATGATGGCATATTCTTGTCCATACACTATTTTCAAATCATTTCCTTTTCCAAAGGATAGAACAAAAAACAGCCCTGACGAGAAAACGACCAGCATTCAGGCCATTGCATTTTTAACTTCATAAGATTAATCTTATTAAAAAATTTCTAATTGATAGAGAGTCTGAAAATGCAAACCAATGTCACGCCACCAGATGGCCGCCTGAACCCAGAGCAATGCCATGAGATGATCGCCAAGGGAGTTCGGGTACTGGATGTCCGCTCGGCCGTCGAATACGCCGAAGGGCACCTGCCACAGGCGGTGAATGTGCCGCTGGATACCCTGGATACCTGGCTCAAGCAACAACCGAATAAGCAGGAACCCTTTGTGCTCTATTGCGGCGCCGGCATGCGCGCCCAGAAGGGCTGCGACATTCTGCGGGCTAACGGCTTTGATTGCGTACTCAACGGCGGCGCCTTCAAGGAGCTGGTCTGCGGCCAGCCTGAGTAACCAAAATGACAAGCAAGCCCGGGCGATTTCAGATAAGCCAACATCGCGGTCAAGCCTCTGCGCAGGTGCGTTATCGTGAGCAGTGGCCCGCCGAAGGGGTTAATGCCGCTTGTCCCCTTTGCAGCAAAGCGCTCGAGCCGGACAAGCCGTCACAAAAAAGCCCCGGGGAGCCACCTCCGGGGCAGTAGAACAAAATCAGTCAAGCAACTGGCGTTCAGATTGATGGTGGAAGAGATGTTTGCCTCAGGCAGAGATGGCCGCCAGCGAAGATTTGGCTGCTGAAATACCTTTGGCGTTGGCGTCCGGGCCCATGTTCAGCGCTTCACCGTAGACGGTTTCCACTTCGGTAATTCCAATAAAGCCCAGCACGGTTTTCAGATAAGGCACCACATGATCTGTGGTCGAGTCTTTATGGACCCCACCTCGGGTAGTGATCACTACCGCGCGCTTACCAGTGATAAGACCCACAGGGCCATTTTCTGTGTAACTGAAACTCACACCGGCGCGGGCAATCAGGTCAATCCAGTTTTTCAACTGGGTCGGAATACCAAAGTTATACATGGGCGCAGCTATTACTAGTGTGTCGTGATCTTTCAGTTCCTGGATCAGCTCATCAGACAAGGCCAACGCCTGTTGCTGGCGCTCGCTCAGCTGTTCGCCGCCGCGCAGGCCGGTGGCAATTTCACCATCCAGTACCGGCAGAGGCTCGGCCGCCAGATCCCTGACCGTGATGCTGGAACCCTGCTCCTGCCAATGCTTGACCAGGTGGTCGACCAAGAGACCGGACTGAGAGTAACCACCCAGGATGCTGGATTTCAAAACTAATACTTTGCTCATGATATTGCTCCGCTTCGATTCAGGAATTTGTTTGAGTCAGAGCTTTTGCTCCAATCTATGCTGAGCAGTTTACTGATGGATAAAATAGAAAAAAAGCGGAGAAAATTTGATATTATATTCGATTTTTTAGAAAGGAAAGGCTGTTATCCAGGGCTTACAAGGTTAAAACCGAACCTGTAAGCCTAGGTAATCCCAGCTAGGACAGGGCCGCCTCTTGCTTGGGCTGGCTGACGTAAACCCCCAAGAAAGAAGCACAGCAAAGGCCGTGACTCCAGAGTTCCACCTCCAGCCTGACTTTGCCCCTGCGCCCTTCACTCAAAGGCGTCAGTGACACGCCCGGCCAGCTGACTCTGGCCTCGATCAACTCGCCGGGATTGGCAGTCACCGGCGCCCGATAACGGATCTCGGCCTGGGCCAGCACTATATCACCACTCACTCCGGCCCGCTGCTGTTGCAGCCAGAGCATGCCCCAGCCACACAGAGTGCACAGGGTATAGATACTGCCGGCAAACATGGTCTGATGCAGATTGATATTGGGCGGTAGCGGTGCACCGACACGAAATTCTGTGCCATCAAAAGCCAGTGGCCGGATCCCCATAAAGGCACTGACGGGGATGGTGCCATGCCAGGTGTTTTCCAGTTGCTTAAGCAGTGATGGCTCAGACATATCAAACACTCAGATTAAAGGTCACTGGCCCGTCGTTCAGCAGTTCCACCTGCATATCGGCAGCGAAGCGGCCGGTTTCTGTGGTCACCCCCTTGCTGCGGCAAAATGCCACAAAGGCTTCATAGAGCTCTTCGGCCTGAGCCGGACTGGCACCACCCGAGAAACTGGGACGCAGACCGCGGCTGGTATCGGCCGCCAGGGTAAATTGCGACACCACCAACAACTGCCCGCCGACCTGAGTCAGATTGAGGTTCATCTTGCCGTTGTCATCGCTGAACACCCGGTAATTCATCACCTTGGTGGCCAACTTTTCCATCGCCGCCATATCATCCTGGCGTTCAACGCCCAGCAACACCAACAAACCTTTATCTATGGCGCCGGTCACTTCATCGGCAACTGTTACCTTGGCACGGCTGACTCTCTGTATCAGGGCGATCAATCCTGACTCCTTAATTCTGTTTCACAAGAGGCCGCAGTGTCGCCCATAGCACACAGGGCTGCAACCACGGCGTGACGCATTTTATCATCCACCAGCGAGTGATGACCTCCGGCCACCAGCTGCAACTCGACCGGGCGGATCTGGCGCGCAAGCTGAGCCTGCAGCAAGTGAGTTGGACAGACCCAGTCATTTTCCCCCTGCAGCAAGCAGGTCTGTTTCGGCCAGTTATTGAGCCCTGCGTCAAATAGACTCATGGCTTCGAAATAGTGATGGCGGGCATAGTGAAGTTCGATTCTGGCCATATTGCTGTCCCTAGGCGCCCTTGGCGGTGGCAACAGCACCCCGGGTAAAGACAGATGTTGCTCCCAGCGCAGCCAACTGCGGACATAATCCTGGGCATTGAGGCAAGTAAATCCCTTGGCATAGCTTTCCAGCAGCGCCGCAGTGCTGCGCTCACTCCTGGATAGCCAGCGGGAAAAACCATGATAGTCCACCGGGAAACGGCTGGCGGCGCCAGCAGCACCATAGAGCCAATCGCGGCCCTCGGCAGAGGGGATAAAGCTGCCCCAATATGTCTGGGCTATGACCCGCTCAGGGAATAAACCGCCGTACACCAGCCCCAAGGTTGCCCCGAATGAGCCCCCTGCCAGACACCAGCGCGGCAACCGCAGCGCCTCCCTGACCGACTCGAGATCATCGAGCAGGCCCTGGAAGTGATTCTGCGCCAGGCCTTTCTCGGAGCGCGATAAGCCGGCGCCCCTCTGATCCAGAAACAACAAGCGAAAGCGGCGCAGATCAAACAGCGCCAACTCTTCAAGGTTGCAACCGGCGCCGGGCCCGCCGTGCAGATACAGCAGCGGGATGCCTTCCGGGTTGCCGAATTGCGCCAGATACAGGCGGTGGCCGTCACCCACCTCCAGCCAGTCGCGGGCAAACGGATTATGCCGATCCGGGTTCATCATCCAGCGGCTCCAATGGGGCGTCACCATCGAGGAATTCCGGCAAAGAAGCGGTGATCTCGGCTCCCATCAGGACAATCATCCAGGACAGATAGACCCAGACAAACAGTATCGGAATCGTCGCTAAGGCGCCGTAAATCGCCTCGTAGCTGGGGAAGTGAGTCACATACAGGGCAAAACCTTTCTTGCCCGCCTCAAACAGCAAGGCAGCCACTATGGCCCCGAGCAGGGCATGCAGCAGCTTCACCTTTTGATTGGGGACCACAGTGTAAAGCAGCAGGAAGGCCGCGACAGAAAACAGAAATGGCAAACGCGCGACAAAGAAACTACCTACACCATAAGTATCGGCTTCGTTGAATATCTTCAGCGATACCAAGTAGGAGGTGGCCGCCAGGCTGGCCCCCATCAGCACTGGGCCCAGCGTCAGGATCATCCAGTACATGGAAAAAGACACGACAGTCTGGCGTTTTTCTTTGGTGCGCCAGATATAGTTCAGCGCCTTGTCGATGGCGGAGATCAGCAAAATGGCCACCACCACCAGGGCGCCGATACCGACGGCCGTGCCCTTGGAGGCGTTGCCGACAAACTCGTTGATATAGACCTGAACCGTATCGCCTGCGGCCGGCAGAAAGTTTTGATAAATAAAGTTTTCTATCAGTTGCCGCACCCCCTTGAAGACAGGGAAAGCCGACAGCATAGACATGGTAACGGCCACCATGGGCACCAGCGACAATAGGGTCACATAGGCCAGATGACCGGCTCGGATATTGATTTGATCGTCCTGCAATCTCTGTTTCAAGTGCAGCAGGAAGTGCCAGCAGCCTTTCATAAACAAACTGAAATTGCGGGTATCTATCTTGTTGCTCACGGTTTTCTCTTGATCCTCTGGGTCTAGTGTCGCTATCTTCGTACAATAATGCCCGGATTACAAAGTGTGATGCTGCCACTGCAGCAGGGCAAAGGAAGCCGGGAATGACGCCAGCGCTATGCATAGGCATGCGCCGAGGCCCGTCGTTCAGCGCTTCTTCCACAATTTAAAGGAGAGAGTTAATGTCACAACAAGGATCGGCGGGCAATGTGATTGCCGCGCTGGCAAGCGTATTTTTCCCGGGTTTGGGGCAGTTGGTTCAGGGGCGGATCCTGGCCGCACTGATCTTCTTTCTGGTAACAGTCACAGGTTACGCCCTCTGGTGGTTGGTAGTTCCTGCTATCATAGGTGCCATCGCCCATCTCTGGTGCATCATAGATGCCGCCAAATACAAAGCATAAATAGACAAAAGAGAAAGCTTATGAACAAGATCCTCACCACCGCCCTGGTCAGCCTGGGATTGCTGCTGGGTGGTTGCCAAAGTGCCTATTACGGTGCCATGGAAAAGGTTGGCTATCACAAACGTGACATCATGGTCGACCGGGTCAAAGACGCCAAAGAATCGCAACAGGAAGCGCAGGAGCAGTTCAGTTCGGCACTGGAAGAGATGCAGGCACTGCTGAACCATGACGGTGGCGATCTGGAAAAGGCTTACAACAAGGCCAAAGACGAATATGAGTCGGCCCAGGAAGCCGCCGACGATGTCAGCAACCGAATCAACAAGGTGGAAGATGTGGCCGAAGCCCTGTTTGATGAGTGGCAAGGGGAAATCGGTGAGATCAGCAAGGCCAGCCTGCGCAGTAAGAGCCAGGCCAAGCTGAAAGAGACCCGCCGCTCCTACGAGCAACTGATCCGCAGCATGCGCCGAGCCGAGAGCAAGATGCCTCCTATCCTGACCTCAATGAAAGACAACATGCTCTACCTCAAGCACAACCTCAACGCCCAGACCATAGGGGCCATCAAGGGGGAGTTTGCCAGTCTGCAGAGCGATATATCCGGCCTTATCAAAGAGATGAATAAATCCATCGATGAGTCCAACCGCTTTATCGCAGCAATGGAGTCGGGTAACTGACCGCCAAACCATAGAGATAGCCCCGCACCGCGGGGCTTTTTTTCAGCTGTGAGCCAGTGCACGAATTTCTCCATCTGCGAATGTAAACTTGGATCTGCTGCACACTTCCTTTTTTGACTCAAGAACTTGTGCCCTTATTTGAGTTCACAATAGGCAGTCCTTTGATGCTGGCCTATATTCTCATGACACTGACCGAATCGCTCACCCTCATGCTGGCACTCCTCTATGGTGTCAGCCAACTCTGGTGGAGCGGCCGCCGTTTCGGCGCCGGCCTCACTTTGCTGCTGATTTTAACCGCGCTGCTGATTAGCAGCAGCCCCATGTTACTGCTGGCCACGCTGACAGCCGTTGGTAGCCTGGTATTGCTGCAGCAACTGCGCCCCGGCTTGCTGCAATCCGAGCCCAGGATCAATAACCTGCGCAGCGGCTGCCAGCACCTGTTGGCGCTGTCCCTGTTTCTGGTCGCGATTCAGTACACCATCAACAGCCTGATGCTCAAGGCCGGAGTCACGCCCTGGATTGGGCGCCCGGATGTGGTGGATGCGTTTCTGCCCATTGCCGGCGGTATAGAACTCAAGGCGATAGCCACCCTGGGACTCTGGGATCAAACCCACCCGGCGGCGGCCGTGATGCTGGCGGTGGTGTTGTTGACCGGACTGCTGTGCAAGCGGGCCTTCTGTGGCTGGGCCTGCCCGCTGGGGTTGGCCGGAGAGTACCTCTATCGCCTGCGTAAACGCTTTATCAAGCGCGAATTTATGCCGCCTGCCTGGCTCGACTGGCCACTGCGTATGCTCAAGTATCTGCTGTTGGCGGCGCTGCTCTACATAGTGTTGGGCATGCCGTCTATGGGGATCCCCGGCTACCTGGAGAGTAATTATCACAAGATAGCCGATCTCAAGATGGCGCTGTTTTTCATCACTCCGGGACTCATCACCCTGGCCTGCTTTGGCCTGATCCTTGCCATTGTCGCCTGGCGCCGTCAGGGATTTTGCCGTTACCTCTGCCCCTATGGCGCCCTGCTGGGACTGCTGAGTTTTCTCAGCCCGCTGAAAATCCGCCGCGCCCCTGAGCATTGCCTGATAGAGTCCAAGGGGATGAAATGCGACAAGTGCACCCGCGCCTGTCCGGCCGGCATCATAGTGCATACCAAAAATACAGTGCACAGCGATGAATGCCAGGCCTGCATGCGCTGCGTGGCCGCCTGTCCCAAGAAAGCGGCGCTGGGGTTCGGCCTTAGCCGCAATCATTTCTGGTCGGCCAAGTCGGTAATGCTGCTGGTACTCGGACTGCTGTTCCTGCTGCCCTTGATAGCCTACACCTCGGGCTTCTGGGAAAGCCAAACGCCGGATGCGGTTCGGATGCAACTGCTGCAGATGATCGACTATGTAGGTCACTAAACTTAACCACTCAGGCTCGCCGACAGGCGGGCCTTTTTACTGCGCTTGTCGCCGAGTCCCACTCCCCCTCCCTGACTTGCCACACCCGACAAGATTGTTTCCCGGTGCTATTTTATGCAATGCTAACTTCTCCACCAAAAACACGGGAAGTTTATGGCGCACCATCTGCAAACCTTGCTGCAACAATGGGCTCTCAGCGCAGACGAGCCCTGGGTGCTGGTGCTGCTCACCTCGGTACAAGGCTCTTCTTATCGCAAACCCGGAGCCATGATGCTGTTTCATCCCCTGGGCCAGAGCCTGGGGATCCTCAGCGGCGGCTGTTTGGAGGCCGATCTGCGCCATCAGGCACACAAGGCCCTGACGGAACAAAGGGTGGTGGAGGTCTGTTATGACGCCCGCGATGATCAGGATGCCAGTTACCAACTGGGTTGTGGCGGCTTGGTGAACATCTGCCTGCTGCCTCTGGGGCGGGAGAATCATTTTCTGGCACTCGATGAGTTGCGCCAGGCTCTGAATGCCGGTCAATCCGGCTTCTGGCAGCTGTTGATGCCAAAAGCCGGTGAAGCGCCCGCAGCCCTTGAGGCGCGCTTTTTGCCCCTGGGTTCACCCTCAACCTATGCCGAGCCTCTGCCATTCCCCGCCAATGACTTTCGCCGCACCGGGATTTGGAGTCCAGAGACTGGGCAGAACGGGCAACAGAGCTGGTTAACCGTACCCGTGGGCCCCAAACCTGCGATTGCGATTTTCGGCGGCGGTCTGGATGCCAAACCGCTGGCGCAGATGGCTTTGCAACTGGACTGGCAGGTGAGCGTCGTCGACCCCAGAGCCGCCTACGCCCGCAGCCATGACTTTGCCGGTTGCGACATAATCAAACTCGGCGCCGACCAGCTGGATGCCGATTGGCTCAAGCGTCAGGATGGTGCCATAGTGATGCACCACAATGTCGAGCTCGACAGCGCCATTCTCAAACGGCTGCAAGTAAGCTGCCCACGCTATCTGGCGCTATTGGGGCCAACTCACAGGCGCGATAAGGTACTCAAACATGCCAGCCTTAAACTGGCAGACTTTGCCATGCCACTGGCGGCGCCCGCCGGACTGGCACTCGGCGGCGAACTCCCGGGGGCCATCGCCCTCAGCATTTTGGCCCAGTGCCACGGGGTTTTGTTTGATGCGCCCATGACTGGGCTTGAGGGCCTGATGCCATGAGGCTATTGCCTGTGTTACTGGCCGCCGGAGCATCGAGCCGCTTCGCCGCCGATGACTCAGTGCCCGGCCACGCCAAACTGGCGGCACAGGACAGCCATGGCACGCCGCTGCTGCGCCTCAGCTGGCAAGCGCTGGAGCAGATGCGCGCTCAGACAAGCCTGAAGTACCCCAAGCTTGAGCTGCTGCCGCTGCTGACCATACTCGGCGGCCACAAGGAGCAACTGCAAGCGTTGTTGCCGCCCCATGCCAGCTGCTGTTTCAATCCTCTCTGGCAGCAGGGGCTGGGGCACTCCATCGCTCTGGCCGCGGAGCAAGCCAAGGCCTGCTCCGCCGATGCCCTGCTACTGGCGCTGGCCGATCAGGTTGCGCTCACTAGCGCCGATTACCTTGAATTACTCGACTGTTGGCTGGGCAGCCAACTCAGCAGCAGCGCCTTTTACCGGGACGCCCCCGGCGCGCCTGCTATCTTTAATGCCACAGACTTCAACGCCCTTAGCCAACTGCAGGGTGACCGAGGGGCCAAGGCCCTGCTGACCGAGAAATTACAACAACAACGACTGGGCCGGATAGTGCTGCACCGCGCCGCCATAGACATAGACACGGGCGCAGATCTCAGACGCCTCAACCAGCACAAGGAGTGAACAATGTCGCAACTCAAAATCAATGGCAGACAGTTTTCGGTCGAGGCCGATCCCAACATGCCCTTGCTCTGGGCCCTCAGGGATCTCCTGGGACTGACAGGCACCAAATTCGGCTGTGGCGCCGGACTCTGCGGTGCCTGCACCATACATCTGGACGGTAAGCCCGCCAGAGCCTGCCTCACCAGTCTCAAAAGTGCCGAGGGCAAGAACATCACCACCATAGAAGGCCTGGATAATCCGGCGCTGAAAGCCGCCTGGAGCAAACACAAGGTTCCCCAGTGCGGTTACTGTCAGACAGGGCAACTCATGTCTGCCGCGGCGCTCTTGAGTGAAACGCCCACCCCCAGTGACCAACAGATAGACGATGCCATGTCCGGCAATATCTGCCGCTGCGGCACCTATACCCGGATCCGCAGCGCCATCAAGGATGTCGCCGTCAAAGGGGGGCAGAGCTCATGAGCCGGTTTACCGCAGTGGAAAACTTCAGCCGTCGCGATGTGCTGAAACTCTTTGGCGCCAGTGGCGGCGCCTTGATGCTTGGCAGCAGCGCCCTGGGCTGGAGCCCCATGAGCCTGGCGCAGGACAAGCTGCAACCTTTGAATCTGTTTATCGCCGTCGGTGAAGACGACAAGGTCTACCTCACCTGCCATCGCTCGGAAATGGGCCAGGGCATACGAACAGGCATACCTCAGGTGCTGGCCGATGAACTGGAAGCCGACTGGGACAAAGTCGTGGTGGTGCAGGGCCTGGCCGACAAGCGTTACGGCAGCCAGAATACAGATGGCAGTCGCAGCATACGTAAACACTACGACAGAATGCGGCAGATGGGTGCCATGGCGCGCACCATGTTGGAACAGGCTGCCGCCGAACATTGGCAAGTGCCGGTCGCAGAAGTCAGCGCCAAGGCTCACAGAGTGACTCACAAGGCGTCCGACCGCTCCCTGAGCTATGGCGAACTGGCACTGGCGGCGTCCAAGCTGCCGCTTCCGGATGAGAGCCAACTCAGGCTCAAACCCAGAGAAGAATTCACCCAGATAGGTCAGTCACGCACCATAGTGGATATGGATGCCATGTTGGATGGCAGCGCTATCTATGGTCAGGATATACGTCTGGAAGGCATGCTCTATGCCGCGATTGCCCGGCCGCCTGTGCTCGGCAGCCAAGCGGCGAGTGTCGATGATAAAAAGGCCCGCGCCTTCCCCGGTGTTGTGGATATTATCAGCCTGCCCGCTCCTAAAGGGGCACCGGCCTTCCAGCCGCTTGGCGGTGTGGCTGTGCTGGCCAACAATAGCTGGAGCGCCCTTGAAGGCCGCAAGGTACTGACGATTCAGTGGCAGCAAAGCCCCAACGACAAGCACGACTCCCAGGCGTTTATCGCCACCCTGAAACAGCGAGTACGGCAGAGTGGCAAAGTCAGGCGTGAGCTGGGCCAGCCTCCCGCAAGCTGGCCCGAAGAGCGAACGCTCAGCGCCGATTACACTGTGCCCTATCTGGCTCACGCCATGATGGAGCCGCCGGCGGCCACCGCCAGAGTCAGCAAGGATGGCTGTGAAATTTGGGCCTGCAGCCAAACGCCCCAGAGTACCCAGCAGAATGTGGCGGCCGCTTTGGGGCTGAAGGAGGAGCAGGTCAAGGTGCATGTCACCCTGCTGGGCGGCGGCTTTGGCCGCAAGTCCAAGCCGGACTTCAGCGTCGAAGCGGCGCTGCTTTCCAAACGCAGCGGCAAGCCGGTGAAGGTGTTCTGGAGCCGGGAAGATGAGCTGCAAAACGGCTATCTGCACGCCATCAGCGCCCAGCATTATCAGGCACTGCTCAGTGATAATGGCAAGGTGGAGGCTCTGTTGTCGCGCACCGCCTTCCCTTCCATCAGTTCCACCTTTGCCGAAGGCGTGGATGAACCCTCGGACGGCGAACTGGATTTGGGCTTTATCGACTTGCCGTTTCAGTTGCCGTCGCTGCGCTGCGAAACCGCCAAGGCCGAGGCTCACACCCGCATAGGCTGGCTGCGCTCAGTGTGCAACATTCAGCATGCCTTCGGCATTGGCAGCTTTGTCGACGAACTGGCGCTGCGCACCGGCCAGAGTTGCCCGGCCATGTGGCGGCAGCTTCTGGGGCAACCCAGAGTGGAGAACTTTGCCGATCAGGGCTTCAAATACGGTAACTATGGCGAAGAACTCAGCCGTCATCCTGTGGATGTCGCTCGTTATCTGACGGTCATAGACGCCGCCGAAAAACGTATGGCGCAATCACCGGCCAAGGCGGGCGAAGGCTGGGGGTTTGCGGTGCACCGCAGCTTTGTCAGCTATGTGGCGGTCGCCATCAAGGTCAAACTGGATGGTGAGCGTTTGCAGGTGTTGCAGGCCATCTCAGTGCTGGATGCCGGCACTGTGGTTAACCCTGACAGGGTGCATTCGCAGTTGGAAGGCGCGGTCATCTTCGGCCTCAGCCTGGCGATGCTGGGCGAAATCAGCTTCAAGGATGGCAAGGTGCAACAGTCGAACTTCCACGACTATCAACTGCTGCGGTTGCCGCAATGCCCTGAGATAGAGACACAAATCATCGGCTCGACCGAAGTACCCGGCGGTGTGGGCGAACCTGGAGTGCCCCCGGTAGCACCGGCACTGACCAACGCCATAGTAGCCGCCGGCGGCAAGCGCTACCGGGATCTGCCACTGAAGCAGTATCTGCAGCTTTAACTCGTCCATAGAGTGCCGGGGAATGCCCCGGCAAGTCGAAATTGGCCAAAAATCATGATTTGCCGAGCCGGCTTGAGATTACAAGCCCCACCATGATGAAGCGTAAAATAAATAAAAAGCCGCTTTATAAGTTAGCGGCTTAATTCGAGTTAAGGTGTCGAATGATTAATTGAGCGTTTGCAACTCACCATCACGCCAAGGTTCAATCACAACTTTAATATGTGGATTCGGCTGCATAAGCTGTTTGAATGCACCCGATACGCCGTCCATCCCAACTTTACCTGTGAGCAACTTATTCCAAGGCACCCTGCTCTCGGCCAATTCCTGCAAACACTGAGCAAACTCATGTGGTTGATAGTAGTAAGAGAAGCGCATATCCAGCTCTTTCACTGTGGCGTAGGCATAGTTGATGTTCGCTTCAGCAGTGTGGATCCCCGTTACCACTATGGTCGCATTGGCCGGCGAACGCTTCACAAAACCTTCGATCAGTTTATGAATACCCACACACTCGAAAATCACCACACGATTACCCGCGGCAATTTCAGCAGCATATGCCACTTCATCTTGCTCACCCGGATTAACCCAATGAGTCGCACCGAATTCACGGGCTAATGCCAGTTTTTCGCCCTGAAGATCAGCCGCAATGATATTACGTACACCTTGTAGATGCAGCGCAGAAATGGCCGCTAAACCGATAGGCCCACAACCAACGACCAAGGCAGTATCTTCGGTGCCGACTTCACCACGATTGACGGCATGCAAGCCTACAGCCAGTGGCTCTGTCAGCGCCACAGCTTCTGGTGGGAGATGATCCGGAACTGGCAATAGCAGTGCTTCATCGAGAATAAAGTATTCTGAATACGCCCCATTAACGCCGGGAGTCACCCCTACTCCAGCACCATTTTGGCTCATCAGGATAGGCACAGAGGTGACTCGGGTGCCTAAAGCTAGGGTTTGCTGGGTTTCGGGACCAAATTCAACCACTTCAGCACAAAACTCATGTCCCAGCATCACAGGAACATGATTATCAGCCCCCTCAGGCATCATGCCTAGTTTGCGGTAAAAATCGAATACCTCGTTATAGTGGCGCGCAATATGAACATCTGAGCCACAGATACCACAGGC
This sequence comes from Shewanella chilikensis, assembly GCF_002836945.1. Lineage (GTDB taxonomy): Bacteria > Pseudomonadota > Gammaproteobacteria > Enterobacterales > Shewanellaceae > Shewanella > Shewanella chilikensis. Next base: position 41,004 of record NZ_NIJM01000015.1, on the reverse strand, counting down.
AAGACTGCGTACCAACACTTGGCCTGCCTGTGGCTTAGGTAATTCGACCTGTTGCAGAGTGACTTCGCCATCCTGCAACACGATTGCATTCATCAAACTCATAATGGTTTCCTATTGAGTATCGCTCATAGATGCCGGCGCACCGGGTTTAATATAACGGGGCTTGATGCCTTGTGCCTTGGCAGCAGCCAGAAGAGCCTGCTCAATCCAACCGGCATCCATGATAAACATGAAGTTACCATCGGCATCGAAGTTAACATTGACACCGGTAATCACCATCACACCATCAGCGCCTTCAGAATCGGCGGGACAATGGAAAGTGTGGATAGACCCACCCGGCTCATACAGATAGCTGCCGGCTGTTTGGGGTTGTTCCGGGTATTCGAGGTAATGCCACCGCCCCGCCAAGGTATAAAAATGCACTACACCTGTATGAAAATGCTTGGGTAAGGTGATACCCGGCTTAAACTTAGCGCGGATCACCCAAACACCATTTTCAGGGTCCAAAAATAACGGATACACATCAACGCCCGGCAGCGCATCTTTGATGATCTGCTCTTCGTTAGTATTGAGGGTTAATAAAAAATCTTGATGATTAATCACTTCCGGTAAAGCCATATTTGCCTTCCTCATGTTTTTATTGGGTTGATGGGTCGAGCTATCACTCCTTCTGCAATGGATATTTAAAATTCTCAAAACCGTCGGAAGCATGCACTGTGCAGCCGTTGATGCAATTGGCCTCGTCACTCACTAGAAACACCGCCACATCAGCTATCTCGCTCGGAAGAGTAAACTTCTGACGCATTTGTTCCTTACGAATGTGTTCCCAGAGTCCCAGTGCCTCGTATTGACGCAGCATAGGAGTATCGACACGCCCGGGAGCAATGGCGCAAACTCGAACGCCCAATGGGGCAAGCTCAAGCGCAGCGCATTTGGTCATCATATCGACGGCCGCTTTACTGACGTTGTAGGTAAAGGTCATTTCCGAGGCAATTGTCGCGTAGACAGACGAAGTATTAAGGATCACACCTTTAGTACCTTGAGCCCGGAATTGGCGTCCACCGGCCACAATGCCGTGATATACGCCTTTTTGATTCACATTGGTAACTGGGTCGAAATCACCCAAAGGATCATGTTCTAACAAGGGTTTGGCTGAGCCAATGCCGGCATTGTTTATCACAATATCAAGTTGACCAAACTGGGTAACCGCATGTAACACCATAGCTTCAACTTGTTTGTAGTCGGTCACATCGACACTAAAGGTCACCAACTTATCTGTGGGGAAATCGTTAAAGACCTTGAGCGAATCAGCTGACAGGTCTGCGGCAACGACTCTCCCTCCCTCGGCGAGTATTTTACGGACGATGGCTTGCCCTATGCCTCCTGCAGCCCCCGTCACCACTGCGGTTTTATTCAGTAAACGCATAGATGTCCTCTTTTTATATTTATTAGTTTCATTATTAAGGCAATATTAATTTAGATGATTAATTGCACATCTTCTTGACTTATTACGAATGAAATTTGATATATTGCGATTCTTATAACAAAGAGAACTAAATGCCCCATGTACCTAGTCCGTAGCGGTGCAGCTGCTCAATTTGAGCAGCTGGTCCTGGAGTTGGGTGAAAACCCCATCGAAATGATCCATCAGGCCGGATTACGTCAGGCACAGTTTCGCGATCCCAATATCTATATAGCCTATCCACGACTAGCCGAGTTATTGGAAATCGCTGCCCAAGGCTGTAAACAGCCGCTGTTCGGACTTATGCTTGCCCAACGGCAAACCTTACATGTGCTCGGTGACTTACCTATGTTGATTTCCCGCACAGCGACCGTGGCCGATGCACTTGAAAAAGTGAATGACTATCTGTACCTGCACGCCTCAGGTATCTCGCTGCAACTGCAACCACAGGGAGATATGGTACGCCTTGTCTTATCAATTAATGTTCACTGCCGTGGCATTGAACAATTGATGCAACTGAGCGTGGCACAACTGGCAATGTTTGTTTCAAGCCTGTTGAATATCAACATCAACACTATCCCCTTACATTTGTGTCAAAGTAAACCCAGCGAACTTGACCCCCAGCACTTTGCCCACTTAGTGCGCTTTCGTGAATCCTTTGATGGCGTAGTACTTAAAACTGCACAATTAACCGGGCGGAACTATCACGATGAGGGAGCACTCAACCGCCATTTTCAGTCACATCTGCAATATTTACAGAGCCGCTATCCCGACAATCTGGCCGATCAGGCAAGAGACTTAATTCACCGACTACTTCCAACCGGAGAGTGTTGTATTGAGAGGGTATCAACTGCGCTGGGGGTACACGAGCGCACGTTACAAGCAAGACTCAAGGAGACTGGGCATAACTATCGTAAATTGTTGCAAGAAGTCAGACAAAATATCGCTAAACAACAACTCAGTTATGGCACCCAAACCATTACCGAACTGGCACTACAATTAGGTTATGCCGAGGTCGCTGTTTTTAGTCGTCATTTTAAAACTTGGACGGGATTGTCCCCCAAGCAATGGCAGCAGCAATATCGCCAGGGACAAATAGAGGATTAATCTTGATAAACAAAAGCCCCGCTAAGTTAGCTTAGCGGGGCTTTTTATTCACTGTGAGGCTGTCACCTCAAGCGCAACCACTATCAACCGCGGCTGGCGCGCTTGCGGTCATTTTCAGTCAGGTGACGCTTACGGATCCGAATACTCTTAGGCGTTACTTCCACCAGTTCATCATCATCAATGAATTCCAGCGCTTGCTCCAGAGACATCTGGATATGCGGAGTCAGTACCTGAGCTTCGTCAGTACCTGAGGCGCGCATGTTGGTCAACTGCTTGCCCTTGAGGCAGTTTACTGTCAGGTCGTTGGAGCGGCTGTGAATACCCACTACCTGGCCTTCATAAACCTCGGCGGCGTGACCAATCATCAGACGACCGCGATCCTGCAGACCAAACAGAGCAAAGGTCAGTGCCTTACCGGTCGCATTGGAGATCAATACACCGTTGGTACGCTGGCCGATATCACCACCCTTATATGGACCGTAATGGTCGAAAGTGTGATACAGCAGACCCGTACCCGAGGTGGCTGTCATAAACTCGGTCTGGAAACCGATCAAGCCACGGCTTGGGATCATGAAATCGATACGTACGCGACCCTTGCCGTCAGGCTGCATGTCGCGCATATCGGCCTTACGGGTACCCAGCTTCTCGATAACGCCGCCCTGATGCTCTTCTTCCACATCCACGGTCAGTTGCTCGTATGGCTCACACTTCTCGCCGTCGATCTCTTTGATGATCACTTCAGGACGGGAAACCGCCAGCTCATAACCTTCACGACGCATGTTTTCGATCAGGATAGACAGGTGCAGTTCACCACGGCCGGATACGCGGAAACGATCCGGACTCTCGGTTTCTTCCACACGCAGGGCCACGTTGTGTACCAGCTCCTGTTGCAGACGCTCAAGGATGTTACGTGAAGTCACGTACTTACCTTCTTTACCTGCAAAAGGAGAGGTGTTGACCTGGAAGGTCATAGTCATGGTTGGTTCATCAACAGACAGAGGTGGCAGAGCCTCGGCATGACCGACGGCGCAGATGGTATCAGAAATCTTCAGCTCGCCCAGACCTGTGATGGCAACGATATCACCGGCATTGGCGCTGTCCACTTCGTGGCGATCCAGGCCCATATAGCCCAGAACCTGGCCGACTTTGCCGTTACGGGTCTTACCGTCGGCACCGACAATAGTGACCTGTTGGTTGGTCTTGACGCTACCGCGCTTGATACGACCCACACCGATAACCCCTACATAGCTGTTGTAGTCCAGCTGAGAGATCTGCATCTGGAATGGACCATCGGCATCAGCATCAGGTGGAGATACTTTTTCAACAATAGTCTGGAACAGCGGAGTCATATCTTCACTGGCTTCATCGGGATCCAAGCTGGCAAAACCGTTCAGAGCCGAGGCATACACAATAGGGAAGTCCAACTGTTCGTCGGTAGCACCCAGGTTGTCGAACAGGTCAAATACCTGATCGATAACCCAATCCGGACGAGCGCCAGGACGGTCAATCTTGTTGATAACCACAATAGGCTTAAGGCCTTGGGCAAATGCTTTCTTGGTCACGAAACGTGTCTGTGGCATTGGACCGTCCTGCGCATCAACCAGCAGCAGTACAGAGTCAACCATAGACAGAACCCGTTCTACTTCACCACCGAAGTCGGCGTGTCCTGGGGTGTCTACTATGTTAATGCGATAGTCGTTCCACTTAATGGCAGTATTCTTCGCCAGAATAGTGATCCCACGTTCTTTCTCCAGATCGTTGGAGTCCATCACCCGCTCGGTGGCTTCTCCGCGGGTTGCCAGGGTTCCTGACTGTGCCAACAGCTTGTCTACCAGGGTAGTCTTACCATGGTCAACGTGCGCTATGATGGCGATGTTACGTAAATTCTCTAACACAGTTTTGCCTCTTACGATCTCTGTTCTGTGGGATGCAGCAATATAAATTGAATGGTACAACCGCTCTATGACTGCTTGGCGATTGCCTTCCAGGCCTTATAAAACCTGGACTAGCATCATGCTGGGGAACACTATTTCCCCGGATGGTTGCTTTAAAAAGCGTGCCATTCTACTCTAGCGAGGGGCTATCGCACAGGATTATTTTTTAAACACCTATGATTATCCTACTGAATAAGCGCACGCACCATTATGGTGAGTGCACCTTTTTGGAACACAGCACGCACCATTATAGTGCAAACCCGCTTATCTCGCCAGCCCTTGATTTTACCACTCCCTTTATTTTCAATACCTTAGCATCTTGGCATGAGTTTGGCTTAATAGAAACCAACAAGGCGCCAGACGCTAAATACTAAGAGTTGACAAAGGGCACCCCCTTTACCCTACCGGAGGCTTGATAATGTCAGTCGAATCAGTTTTACAACAGCTGCAAGAGTTGGAAGTTAAGTTTGTTGATTTACGCTTTACCGATACCAAAGGTAAGGAACAGCATGTATCTATCCCGACTCATCAGGTAGATGCTGATTTCTTTGAAGACGGCAAGATGTTTGATGGTTCATCCATCGGTGGTTGGAAAGGGATCAACGAATCTGACATGGTACTGATGCCAGATCCAGACAGCTTTGTACTGGACCCATTTACCGAAGAAACCACAGCACTGATCCGCTGCGATATTCTCGAACCCGGCACTATGCAGGGGTATGAGCGTGACCCTCGCTCCATCGCCAAGAAAGCCGAAGAATACTTGCGTTCTACCGGCATTGCCGACACTGTGCTGATAGGCCCTGAGCCAGAATTCTTCCTGTTCGATGACGTGCGTTTCGGTACCGACATGAGCGGCACCTTCGTCAAGATAGATGCCAAAGAAGCGGCATGGAACTCAGGCACCAGCTATGAAGACGGCAACACAGGTCACCGTCCATTCGTTAAGGGCGGTTACTTCCCGGTAGCACCGGTAGACTCTTCACAGGATCTGCGTAGCGCCATGTGTCTGGTGCTGGAAGAGATGGGTCAAATTGTGGAAGCTCACCACCATGAGGTGGCTACTGCGGGTCAGAATGAGATCGCCACGCGCTTCAACACACTGACAAAGAAAGCAGATGAAATTCAAGAGCTTAAGTATGTAATCCACAATATGGCTCACGCCTACGGCAAGACTGCAACCTTTATGCCCAAGCCGATTGTCGGCGACAACGGCAGCGGCATGCACGTTCACCAGTCACTCTCTAAAGACGGTACTAACCTGTTTGCCGGTGACAAGTACGGCGGCCTGTCTGAAACTGCCCTGTACTATATCGGTGGTATCATCAAGCACGCCCGTGCCCTGAACGCCTTCACCAACCCAAGCACCAACTCCTACAAGCGTTTGGTGCCACATTTTGAAGCCCCCGTGATGCTGGCTTATTCTGCCCGTAACCGCTCGGCTTCTATCCGTATCCCTGTGGTGCCAAGTCCTAAGGCTCGCCGTATCGAGACCCGCTTCCCGGATCCTATGGCCAACCCATACCTGGCCTTTGCAGCACTGCTGATGGCCGGTCTGGACGGTATCCAGAACAAGATCCACCCTGGTGATGCCATGGATAAGGATCTGTACGATCTGCCGGCCGAAGAAGCAGCGGAAATCCCGACTGTGGCCGAATCTCTTGAAGTCGCCCTGGCGGCTCTGGATGCAGACCGTGAGTTCCTGACCCGCGGCGGTGTGTTCAGCGATGACTTTATCGACTCTTACCTCAAGCTGAAACAAGCCGAGGCCGAGCGTGTCAGCCGTACCACTCACCCTGTCGAATTTGAGCTGTACTACAGCCTCTAATTGCCCTGCAATCAACCGATGAGTCAAGCCATCGGATAATAAAAAAAGCGCCCCGGGAGCAATCCTGGGGCGCTACTATTTTAGGGCTCTGAAACTCAAATCATTCAGGGAGCGCTGACAAGCTCAGGAGCACTCTGAGCCTTGGCCCCGGTGAGGATCACCGCCAACTTGAGTTCACCCTCTGTCTGGTTCAGCTCTTCAAGCCCTTCTGGAGTAAAGCGATATTGGCCTTCAGTCTCCAGCGCTTCCATGGTGCCAGCACAGGTGTCGACGGTTTCACTGCATTCAAAACGTGCGCCCTTGTGCCAAGGCATGGAGAAGGCCGAGACCTGCTCAGCCGGCATCTTGAGATACATCACCACATAGTTGCTGCCGGCATCCTTGACAGGTTTACCTTCTGCCGTGGTCAGACTGAAGGTCAACGCCTGGCTTTGAGGATCCACGGCGCTCAGTGCCACCTTGAGGCTTTCGGCTTCATTGATGGACACAGACTGCTCAGGTTCTGGCTTAGGCGGAACCACAGGGTCATCATCATCGTCCAACCAATCACAACCACCCAGGCACAACAGCAAAGACGCCACTATCAAACTCTTATGTTTCATAACAGCCTCCTAGTGACAATCGCTGCAGGACGCACCTTCATGAACCCCGGTCAAACCGGCGCCAATATCATGGGCGCTGTGGCAGCTCTGACATTCCATCTGTGAATTAACATCAGCCCCTATGTAAGTATCCGGCTCCCGCTTGGTGCTGCTGTGGCAACCGCTACACTCGGCATTGCCCTCTGCCACCATTTCAGCGTCCAAGGCATTGTCCAGCGACTTATTGAGGAAGTCAGTGGTGACATAGGCAATCTCGGCCGTCAGCTGAGCGCAGCGCTCCAGCTTCGCCTGGTGACTGGAGCCATACTTGCTCGCTTTCGACCAGTGGGTCACAGAGGTGTGACAGAGAATGGAATTGGCAACCGACTGGCCTATCTTATCTGCGGTCAGTAATTCACCTGCGTTGTCTGTACGGGTCGGTGCGCCAATCGCCTTGAGGAAAGCTTCATCATTTCTCGGCATGGCTGTGTGTTCATAGTAACGGTACACGGAGCGGATCACCGCAGTGCGGTCGACCCCGCCCAGGACGTTGACCACCATGGCCGCCGCATTCAAGCAGCCACACAGGGTTCCCCAACCTGCGATACCGCCGCCACCATAGGCCGCCAGGTTAGTTGGGATAGCAGCGAATTTACAGGCATCCTCATGCCCCTTGGCCGCCAAAGCCTTCACCAAGGCATCGAAAACCCCATACATGCAACCGCCACGGCCATAACCTTCATAGGCCAGCTTGGCGACTTCCATAGGATCCAATTTCACATAGGTCAACAGCTTGGTACCCAGATCGCTGCCCCCTTCACTGCCGATCCCTATGCTGGTATCTCCGGGACAAGACTCTGCTGCCAGGGCTGTGGTCGCAATCAGCGAGCTCCCGGCGGCTACTCCAACCAAACCTACTATCTGGCCCATTGCCTGACGTCGATTCACGTTCATACTCATCACCTCTTTTTGCACTTATATTTTGTAGAATTGCAAATTAAGCAAAACTTACCCTTTATAATCAATGACTTGCAAACAAAGCCAGCTTACTCCCTCTCTTGTTGTGCAGGTGTGATCCAAAGCGGGTTTCGGTGTTAAAAAGTCAAAAAACCAGCAGTTCATCGGTAAGAGGCTTGAGCCAAGCAACAACGGCAGCGACAATGAGCCACTTCGTCAAGCAAGGATCTGCTATGAATCACAGCCTCTTTTTACTCACTCTCTTGCTGCTGGCTGGTTGTCACTCTGAGGTGCAACTGCCGATTCAGGCTGACGAACTGGAGCAAATCCACTGCCGGGAAGTAAAGGATGACAATGGCGCCCTGGGTTATTACCTCGAAAGCTGCATTGACGGATACCGAGGAGAACCTTTCAGCGGCATTGCCATTTGGGGAGCGCCGGAGCGCCCCAACTATAGCGCGGCCCAGTTCAAGAATGGCCTGCGGGACGGCTACAGCTTCAGCACATCTGCGCCGCCTGAACGTCTGTTAAGCCAAAGCGCCTGGTATAAAAATGGCAAGTTGCACGGCTGGCAGCTGAACTTTCAATACCAGCAAACCCAATTACGCAGCCGGGAGTTGTTTCAAGACGGTGAACGCCAGGAACTCTGGCTCTACGACAACCAAGGCCGACTCGACAGCTTCAAGCGTTTCGACCAGGGTAAAGTGATTGAATTCATCTCCTACGAGCAGGGGCGGGAGCGGATGAAACAGTTCAAGCGGGACGGCGAGAAACTCACCGTCTGGAAAAGCTATTTTCCCGATGGTTCATTAAAGAGCTTCAGTGAACATCTGGATGAAGAAAATCTCAGAAAACTCAAGGAACAAGGCTACTACGCCAACGGCCGACTCAAGTTGGACTATCTGTTCGATCGCCTGCAACGCACCGCAGTGCAGCACACCTTCTGGCGCAATGGCCAGCGCCAGTCCGAGCAACACTATGGTTTCTTTCCCTCAATAGCCGCCGACGGCATCTGGCTCAGTTATTGTGAGACCAATGGCGCCTTGAGCAAACGTACTCCGTTCCGCCGAGGCGCCAAGCAGGGTGAGGAGCAACTCTTTCACTGCAATGGCCAGTTGCAGGTGAGCAAACGTTTCGACCAGGACAAGCTCATACCACAGACCCTGAACTACTTTGATGAGCAGGGGCGCAACTATCTGCAGGAAGAGATAGGCGCGAACGGCAAGGTACTGCATACCCGTGTCTATGATGAACAGGGTAAACTGACCTACCAAGATTGACATAATATTCAATCAGTTGGATTTATCATCCAAAGATAATAAAGCTCTTTTTCAAATGCGGCTTGCTTATCCAGGCACTGAACTTTAAAATATCTTCACATCAAGATACTTTAAGAAAAGAAGATGCCCTACCTAATTGCACTCCTCGCTCCCGTCTTCTGGGGAACCACCTATGCCCTGGTCAGCCTGTACCTACAGGATATGTCCCCTTTCTGGGTCGCCGTCTGGCGCGCACTACCGGCCGGGATCCTGTTATTGCTGCTGCGCCCCAAACTGCCTTCGCTCGCTTGGAGCAAAATACTCTTGCTGGCATTTTGTAATATCGGCGCTTTCTTCGCCCTGCTGTTTATGGGCGCCTACCGCCTTCCCGGCGCCGTGGCCGGCACACTAGGGGCCACACTGCCACTGATGTTTCTACTGCTGGCCTGGCTGCTCGATGGCCAAAGGCCGGCACTGAAGTGGACCTTGCTGGCACTGCTGGGACTGAGTGGAGTGATGTTATTGCTCAATCCTTCGGCCAATCTGGATCTGATTGGTGTGCTCTGCGCCCTGAGTGCCACTCTGTTGGTAGCCCAATCATCCCGCTGGATGCAACGCTGGCAAACCGGCGATCTTCTGGTATTGACCGCCTGGCAGCTGTTGCTCGGTGGCTTGATGCTGATCCCGCTGGCCTGGACAGTGGCCGGGGCTCCCACACTGCCCGAGCCCAAGACCTGGCCCGCCATCGCTTGGCTGGCCTTCTTCAGCACGGCGCTGAGCTACTGGGCCTGGATCTGGTCCATCAAACATCTGGGACCGCAAATCATGGGCATGATGGCCTTGATCAACCCTGTGGTGGCCGTCTCGCTCGGGGTGTTTTTGGTCGGCGAACAGCTGGACAGCTATCAATGGCTGGGGATCGGCCTGATCATGTCATCGCTGTTGCTGATGAAACTTCCTGTCCCGGCTATCTGGTATCGCTTGCGCCCCAGCCGGCGCTGACACTCACCTGACATAAGAACCTTGTTTGGCCCCTGAAAAAGGGGCCAAGGGTTCGGCTTAACTGAATTTGGCAAAATAAGGAAATGGACTATGAGCTCATCAAAATGGCAGCCTGTGTGGCTGATCCTGACCTTAATTATTCTCGGCCTCAACCTGCGTCCCAGTATGGCGGCCATAGGCCCACTGCTGGAGGCTATCCGGGCTTCCTTGCCCCTCAGTTACAGTTCCTTGGCACTGCTGACCATGCTGCCCGTAATGACCATGGGAGTCGCTATGTTTATCGGTGCCAAGCTGGCCGCCAGACTGGGAGAGCGCCAAACCCTGCTACTGTCGCTGCTACTTATTGGTTTGGCCAACCTGGCTCGGCTCTGGGCCGGCAGCGGCCTGCAGCTACTACTGACCGCAATCATTGCCGGCTTAGGTATCGCCCTTATTCAGGCACTGCTGCCCGGAATGATCAAGCGCAGCTATAGCCAGCATATTGAGCGTTATATGGGGATTTACGTAACCGCCATCATGGGTGGAGCGGCCCTGGCTGCAGCCATTAGCCCTTGGCTTGAACACAGGTTTGGTCATTGGCAGTCGGCGCTGGCCTTCTGGGCTCTGTTGAGTCTGCCGGCGATGCTATTTTGGTTCTGGGGCAAACACGGCCTGCAACCCCTGGGCTTCAACAAGGCAGCAGCAAAGAAGACTTCAGGAAAACCGGGAGTTAGCCCAAATGTGGGCATAGGCAGCTTTAGCCGCATTCCCAGGGCCTGGCTGCTGGGGCTTTTCTTTGGCCTGAGCACAGCATCCTATACCTGTGTGCTCGCTTGGTTGGCGCCCTTCTTCATTGACTTGGGCTGGCAAGCCACTCAGGCAGGGCTATTGCTGGCATTTCTGACGCTGATGGAAGTGGTCGCAGGCCTGTTGCTGCCGACGCTTGCGGCCCGCAGCCATGACAGAAGGCCACTGCTATTGCTGCTGCTCCTGTCTACGATTGGCGGTTTTATCGGGCTGGCTTTGATGCCTCTGGCCCAGCCCTGGTTATGGGCTGCGCTGCTGGGAATAGGCATTGGTGGCCTCTTCCCCTTGAGTCTGATTGTCACTTTGGACCACCTGGACGACTACAGCCAGGCGGGACAACTGACCGCCTTTGTTCAGGGGATAGGTTACCTGCTGGCATCCCTGTCGCCTCTGCTGGCGGGTTATCTCAAGGACAGCTCCAGCAGCTTCACGCTTTCCTGGTTGCTGCTCGCGGCTGTGTCTCTGGGCATGCTGGCCATTGCCTGGCGCTTTGATCCCAAGCGCCACAGTCAGCACTTCGCCCTGTTGGCCCACTGAATCGATTTGCCGGGTGGAAAATTGTTATCCACCCGGCACTCAGGCAGACTCAAATGAGGTAGAATGGTGTCCCTCTTGTACCATTCTGCTGTCAAAGCAAAGTAACGTGAATCTATCCAATCTATTCCAGCGCCTGCTGCAATGGCTGCCTGATCGTGCCGATCTTCCCGAAGGCTTACGCATAGGGCTACCCATGATGGCGGGCCTGTTGCTATTTTCGTTTCTCGGTGACAGTGCCAGCGGCGTCAACGCCCTGATCTGTGCCTGGCTGGTCGGCGTCCAGGGCCGCAACCTGGCTTATCCCAAACGTGCCGGGCTGTTGAGCAAGTCGGCACTCCTTTGCTGTATCAGCAGCGCCCTGGCCTTGCTGAGCCTGATCCACCCTTGGCTGGGGATCAGCGTACTCGGCGCTATAGGCCTGTTATATGGCCTCAGTTCCAACCAAAGAAAGTACATTCAGCTGCTGACCTACAACGCCGGCTTTTGCCTGATCTGCGGCCTGCATCTGCTGGAGTCGGGTACCGACTGGAAGATGTTGTTGTTCTCCAGCCTGTTCGGCAGCTGGTTGGCTGTCATCAGCGCCGTCATCGCCGGGCCCTGGATGGCGATACGTCAGGGCGAACAGCTGCTGGCCAGTGTGCAGCGCAAATTCGGCTTCTGGTGCAATATACTCAGCCACTCGGACGCCGCCAATGTCGGCCAGCGTCTGGCCTTGCGGGAGCAACTCGATGATGCTATTGCCGTGCTGGCCCATTGGCTGCTGGAAATGCCGGATAAAGCCGAGGTACAACACATCGCTTGGCAGCTGGAGTCGAATCTTATCCTGATAGAAACCCTGGAGAGCATAGGTCGCCTGCAGCAGAGTCCTAGCAGCAACCCGGCGCTAAAACAGTATTTGGCCAATTTTGCCAGCGAACTCAAGACCCATAGGGAGCAAGGCACAGAGCCGACGCCACTGCCCTTGGGAGACAAGCCGCAACCTCTGCTGTTGGATGCCGCCAACCGCCTAACCTTGGCGCTGGATCCTCAAAGGCCGCTGGCAGCCGACTGGCGTGAGCGCCTGGGGCTTATCTGGCCTTCCGATGCCCAAAGCGTTCGCAGTCAATGGCGCAAGGCCTTGGTGAAACACTCGCGGGAATGGCATCACGGCCTGAGAATTCTGTTCACTCTGCTGTGTTGTCAGGCCGTGGTAGAACTGCTGCAACTGCCGCAGGGTTATTGGGTGACGCTCACCGCCTACATAGTGCTGATGGTGGCACCGCTCGGGCAGTTGCAGGCCAGGATCTGGAGCCGCTTCTATGGCACTGTGCTCGGCTCTGTGTTGGCACTGGGGCTTATCTGGTATCTGGGCGCCGGTAGCTGGTTATTACCGGCCACCTGCCTGAGTGCCTTTCTGGCCTTTGCCACCTTCTACAAGGCCAGATATGAGATCCATGTATTCTGGCTCACCATGCTGATGGTGTTTGCCATCACCCTACTACTGCCGAGCGATCCCTATATCGCCTTCTACCGGGCGCTGGACACCTTTACCGGCGCCCTGATGGCATTTCTGGCGATGCATCTGTTTATTCCCAGCTGGACCCGGCGCTGGCTCGACAGCTATGTGTGCCACTTTATCGAGCTGGAGCGGGCTTGGCTTGCCAGTATCAATGCAGGTAAAGCCGACAACGCCCTGCGCTGGCAGTCCCATGCGGCGCTGAGGCAACTGGGGCAAGAAGTCGGCTTTTTGAAGCTCGAGCCCAACACAGGCCAGCGGGAGCTGCAGGACTGGCAGAGTTTTCTCTGGCTTGGGCTGACGTTGCACTGCACCCTGGTGTTGGTGGCGCGCCAGCAGCAAAAGCCGCCACTGCACCAGGCAGAGGCACAGTTGGCGGCTTGGCCCCAGCTGTTTCGCCAGCGCTTCTTGGCAACAGAGATGCATCAATCCGAGTCCGGGCCAGTACCCGATTCAACAGATGAGCCAGCGCAGCTTTCAGCAAGACAAGCTGAAGCGATTCCCACTTGGGTAATGCAAGATATCGCCCATCTCTATGCCTGGCTCGACTGGCAACGCCCCTACGCCTTGGGCGGCAATACTCACGGCTGACAGGAGTCCAAGATGTACGATTTTGAATTTTACAATCCAACCCGCCTGCTCTTTGGCCGTAGCAGCCTGGAGCAGCTGGACACTCTGGTGCCCAATGATGCCAGAGTACTCTTGCTCTACGGCGGTCAAAGCGCCAAACGCAATGGCACCCTGGCCCAGGTCAGCCAGGTATTGGATCAACGCATCTGCGCCGAGTTCGGCGGCATTAGCCCCAACCCCGACTACCACCAGCTGTTGCAGGCAGTAGAGCAGATAAGGCAACAAAAGCTGGACTTTATTCTCGCCATCGGCGGCGGTTCCATCATAGATGCGGGCAAGTTTATTGCCGCCGCCGTGCCCTATCAGGGAGAGCCCTGGGAGATACTGGAAACCGACGGTCGCCACATTGACCAAGCTCTGCCGCTCGGTACTGTGCTGACCCTGCCGGCCACCGGTTCAGAGATGAATAACTGCGCGGTGATCAGCAATAGCGCTCTTGGTCTCAAGCGCTCCTTTCGTCATCCCTCGGTGTTTCCCCGCTTCTCTGTACTGGCGCCACAACTTAGTTTCAGCCTGCCGCAACCACAGATTGCCAACGGTGTGGTGGATGCCTTTGTGCACGTGACCGAGCAGTACCTGACTTACCCGGTCGATGCCAAGGTGCAGGACAGGTTTGCCGAAGGCCTGCTGCTCACTCTGATAGAGGAAGGCCCCAAGGCGCTGGCAGAGCCCGAAAACTATCGGGTGCGCGCCAATATCATGTTCAGCGCCACCATGGCGCTCAACGGCCTGATCGGTGCCGGTGTTCCGCAAGACTGGTCGACCCATAAGCTGGGTCACGAACTGACGGTGCGCCACGGCCTGGATCATGCCGTGACCCTCGCCATACTGCTGCCGGCCATGCTGCGCCTGAGAAAAGCCGCCAAACACGCCAAGCTGCTGCAATATGCCGAGCGGGTTTGGCAACTCAGCGACGGCAGCGAGGAACAACGCATAGATGCAGCCATAGAGCTGACCCGGCAGTTCTTCGAATCCATGGGAATCAAGACTCACCTCAGTGACTATGGTATAGGCCATGAGGCCATAGCGCCGCTGCTGGAGAACCTTGAACGCCAGGGGCTGACCCAACTGGGGGAGGACGGTCGGGTCGACCTTGAGCTGAGCCGACAGGTTTTTCAGGCCAGCCTTTAAAGGCAGTGATTTTTGTCAATAAACAGGCTAATCTGAAACAAGTTCACAACTGCATAACAAGGGAAGTCTTTATGCGCACTCTGATGATAATCAGCCTGGCACTGCTGTCGCTGGTTGCCCAGGCGACTGTCTATAAGTGGGTCGATAAAGATGGCAAGGTGCATTACAGCGATGAGCCCAACCCCCAAGCCCAGGCAGTGGAATTCACCGACAAGACCCAGAATCAAATAAGCCTGGAAACGCCTAAACCTCTGCCCGATCCCATAACAGTGGAACAGGTCGGCTATGCGCTGAAGATACTTTCACCACAGCATGAGGAAACCATTCGCGATAACGCCGGTGATTTTCAGGTTCAGGTAGAAGTAGAGCCGGAGCTGGCATCGGGTCATTTTCTGCAACTCTACATAGATGGCATCTCCTCCAGCGACGCTCAGCGCAGCAATCTCTTCCAGCTCATGGATATAGACCGCGGTGAACACACGCTGCAACTCAAGGCGGTGCAACAAAACGGCAAAGTCCTTGCATCCAGTAGTCCCATAACCATTTTTCTGCACCAAGCCGGACTGATGCAACCCGCCTTCCCGGCACCCGGGAAAGGCCCAAAGCCAAGTAACTAAAGTTATTTCAATAAGTTAGCTACTTTGCTTTTCGAGTTAGTCCACAGAGTTGTTGGCTTGCGGCCTGCACCGAATTGGTGCACCATTATGGTGCAATCCTGCTATGGGAAACTCAATGGACACAAATATCCTGCTCAATCATCTGGCCACTGCCGTTCTGGTCATCGACAGTGACCTGCTCCCCAGCTATGCCAACGCCGCTGCCGAGCAGTTGCTGGGCGTCTCCAGCCACAGGTTGCAGGAGCAGGTACTGACAGAGCATCTGCATGCCATAGGAGTTGAACCCAGAGTGCTGCAAAGCGCGGTGCTGGAACGTCAGGGGCTGACGGTCAATACCGCCCAGCTCATCAGCCTGGATGGCCAACACCACACTGTGGATATGACACTGATCCCACTGGAGCAGGGAGAACAGCTCAAGCCCTTGAGCCTGTTGGAACTCAGACAGGTGGATCAGCAGCGACGCATTCACCAGCAGTTGACCCTGGATGCCCAGCAGCAGGCGGCTCAATATCTGGTGCGCAACCTGGCTCATGAGATCAAAAACCCGCTGGGGGGCCTGCGCGGCGCGGCGCAGCTGTTGTCCCGCGAGCTTAGCGAGCCGCAGCTCAAGGAGTTCACCACACTCATCATAGAGCAGGCCGACAGGTTGCGCGCCCTGGTCGACCGATTGCTGGGGCCGCAGAAACCATCGCAGCACAAGCTGCAGAATATCCATCTGGTGCTGCAAAAGGTGATCAGTCTGGTGAGTGTGACCCTGCCGCAACAGATACATCTGCGCCAGGATTACGACCCCTCGATTCCGGACTTGCCTATGGATGAAGATCAACTGCAACAGGCAATCCTCAACATAGTGCAAAATGCAGTACAAGCCTTGGAGCATCAGGGCGGCGATATCATGATCCGCACCCGCACCGCCCATCAGGTCACCATAGGTAACCAGAGACACAAGTTGGTACTGGTGCTGTCAATCATAGACAACGGCCCGGGTATCGCCCCGGAACTGGTGGATACCCTGTTTTACCCCATGGTCACAGGCCGCAAGGACGGCAACGGCCTGGGGCTATCCATCGCCCACAATATTGCCAGGCTCCACGGCGGCCGTATCGACTGCGATTCGGCCCCGGGACACACAGAGTTCAGCCTGACATTGCCGATCAACAACCACAACGGCTAACAAGAGAGGAAACAATATGAGTGAACAGGTTTGGATCCTCGATGATGACAGTTCAATTCGTTGGGTGCTGGAACGGGCACTGCAAGGCGCCAAACTCAGCTGTGCCAGCTTTGCCGCCGCCGAGTCGCTGTGGCAGGCGCTGGAAATCTCCCAGCCCAAGGTCATAGTCTCGGATATCCGCATGCCGGGGACCGATGGTCTGACCCTGCTGGAGCGTATCGGCCTGCATTACCCCCATATCCCGGTGATCATAATGACGGCCCATTCAGATCTCGACAGTGCCGTCAGCGCCTATCAGGCCGGGGCGTTCGAGTATCTGCCCAAGCCCTTCGACATAGATGAGGCGATTGCCCTGGTGGAGCGGGCGCTCAACCATGCCACAGAGCAGGCTCCTGCAGCGGCCGAGCCTCAGGTCAAGGCACCGGAGATCATAGGCGAAGCCCCCGCAATGCAGGAGGTGTTTCGCGCCATAGGCCGTTTGTCGCGCTCATCTATCAGTGTGCTGATCAACGGTCAGTCCGGTACGGGTAAAGAGTTGGTTGCCGGGGCGCTGCACAAACACAGTCCACGCAAAGACAAACCCTTTATCGCCCTCAATATGGCGGCCATCCCCAAGGAGCTGATCGAATCCGAACTGTTCGGCCACGAGAAAGGCGCCTTCACCGGCGCCGCCAATGTGCGTCAGGGGCGGTTTGAACAGGCCAATGGCGGCACCCTGTTTCTCGATGAGATAGGCGATATGCCGCTGGACGTACAGACCCGGCTGCTGCGGGTGCTGGCCGATGGTCAATTCTATCGGGTCGGTGGCCACTCTCCGGTGCAGGTCGATGTCCGGATCATTGCCGCAACCCACCAGGACCTGGAACAACTGGTACTCAAGGGGGGCTTTAGGGAAGACTTGTTCCACCGCCTGAACGTGATTCGAGTTCATCTGCCCCCGCTGTCGCAGCGGCGGGAAGACATTCCGCAGTTGGCACGCCATTTCCTGGCCAGTGCCGCCAAAGAGATAGGGGTAGAGGCCAAAATACTCACCCCGGAAACCGCCGCCAAGCTGCAGCAACTGCCCTGGCCCGGCAACGTGCGCCAGTTGGAAAACACCTGCCGCTGGTTGACCGTGATGGCTTCAGGCCAGGAAATTATCCCTCAGGATCTGCCGCCTGAGCTGTTCAAGGAGCCCAAGGCACCTCAAGGCAGTGCCGGCCCGTCCCAGGATTGGCAAAACGCCCTTAAATTGTGGCTGGATATGCGCCTGTCACAGGGCGAGAGCGATCTGTTGACCGAAATCCAACCCGCGTTTGAGCGCATCTTGCTGGAAACCGCGCTGGAGCATACCCAAGGCCACAAACAGGAAGCCGCCAAACGCCTGGGATGGGGCCGCAACACCCTGACCCGCAAGCTTAAAGAGCTGGCAATGGACTGAAACCTCATAAAGATGGAGACACGACCCAAATAAGCCCAAGGGTGCAGGCTATTAAGAGAGGATTTTGGCGCCCAGGCGCAGTGCCGCCAAACTCAGGGAATAGCCCCAACGTATCAGTCCCCTGCGTCTGCACTCAGGCAAGAGTGGCCAACTGGAACCATTGGCTGCAATCAACTCGGCGCGCCAAAGCGGTAAAGGAATGATCTCCAGTCGGTAGTCTTGACCATTCAAGACTATGGTTTGCCGTCTTGGCAAACCATAGAGGCGCTGACAAAAGCACCGTTGCCCCAGCCATTCCAGTTCCAGGCGACTGCTTAATGGATAATACCGACAGTGCAGTTCACCCCCTTCGAGATTCAACTTCTGTTGTTGCATCCATGCCATGACAGTGCCCGCTACACGGGATCCTGGTGAATAATCACCTCGGCATGGTCAAAGTCGGCGCGGATCCGCTCACCTGTGGCCACGGCAATATCGTGGGCCTGTTGCAGGCTCAGGTCTTTGTCCAGCTCCAGATGCAGTTGAATAAAGGTGGTCTTGCCCGCCTGACGGGTACGCAGATCATGAATGCCACGCACTTGAGTATCCTGCTCGGCCAATTGCCGAATGCGCAGCCGGGTTTCATCATCCAGCTCACGGTCGAGCAAGGCCTGAATCGAGCGATACCCCAGCGACCAGGCCTGTTGCCCTATGTAGAGGGCGATCAATACCGCGAACAGACCATCGGCCCACCACCAGCCATATTGCGCCAAGACCAGCGCCAACAACACGGCGCCGTTGAGAAACAGATCTGACTTATAGTGCAGCGCATCGGCTTCGACCACTGTGCTCTTGGTGGCCGCCAAGGCCCGTTTTTGCAGTAATACCAAGGCCAAGGTCAGCACCATAGCGATGATGGATACCACAATACCTAGAGTGGCATGGGTCAAAGGCATGGGGTTGACCAAGCGCTCGCCGCCGTGAAACAGCAGCAGGAATGCCGTCCCCATAATAAAAGCCGATTGGGCCAAAGACGCCAGCGGCTCAGCCTTACCGTGACCATACCTGTGCTCCTGATCGGCAGGCACCAAGGCATAGCGAATGGCAATAAAGTTAACTATGGAAGCCAGGGCATCGGCAAAGGAGTCGGTCAGGGAAGCCAACATACTGGCAGACCCGGACCAAAGCCAGGCAGCCAGTTTTATCAGGATCAGGGTAATCGCGGTCGCCACAGCGGCGCGGCTCGCCAATTTAACCCAAAACTCGTAGCGGGAAGTCGGTGTCATTCAAGGGCTCAGCGGTCGGGAGTCACTGAGCCCATAGTAGCAGATTTAATTTGCCGCTGGCCCGAAACAATCACCACAACGGTAAGGACCTTCTTTGAATTTCGCTTGCTGTTCAGGTGTCAGCAAATTATAAATTTGATTGTGTAACTTCATGCGATCCAACATATGCTGCTCACGTACTTGTTGGCGCTGTTCAATCAATTTCTTGGCCTTGGCTTCATCGAAGTTGCCTGAGGTCATCAGTGCCTGCATTTCGGCTCTGTGCGCTGCACGGGTTTCCTTGTCAGGACGTGACATGCTGCTTCTATGTTGTTCCATCAACGCCTGGATCTCTGTTTTCTGGGCGTCGGTCAGATCCAGACCTCGCAGGCCATACATGCCAAAATGGCCCTTACCGCCTTTCATGTGGTGGTGATAGCCGCGCTCGCCCTTCATGTGATGATAACCACGGTCGCCGTCACGGTGTGGGCAATCGCCGTAGCCGTTACCGGCTTGTGCCGCGCCAGCCATCAGAGTGGTGCCGGCAATCAGGACCAGCAAACTTGCTTTGATTGAAGTCTTCATATGGATATCCTCGTTCTCGGTCGGGAAGTATTTGATGTCTTCCAGTCTAGTCCTCTATGTGTAAGTGTGGGTTCAAACTGAGTAAAGCACTGTAAAGCTTGGTCATCCGGGTTGAAGAAGCGTATCTTTACCCAGACTTACACAGCTAAACTGCAGTTGACTCAAAAGCGGGTATACTCGGCAGAGAGAAATTGTGTGAGGCGTATAAATGAGCCGGATTTTATTGATAGACGATGACCTGGGCCTGGCAGAACTCTTGGGGCAATTGCTGGAGCTGGAAGGCTTTGAGCTGACACTGGCCCATGATGGTCAGAGCGGCCTGGAACTGGCGATTGCCAATGATTACGACCTGATCCTATTGGATGTGATGCTGCCCAAGCTCAACGGCTTCGAAGTGCTCAGGGAACTGCGTGGCAAGAAACAAACCCCCGTGCTTATGCTCACTGCCCGCGGCGATGAAATAGACAGAGTGGTTGGCCTGGAGATAGGCGCAGACGACTATCTGCCCAAGCCTTTCAATGACAGGGAACTGGTAGCCAGGATCCGCGCCATCATACGCCGTGCCAATATCACCCCGCAGGACATTCCCCAAAGCGGTATTCAAACCATAGGCGATCTCAGCCTGGACTCTGCCCGTCAGGAAGCCTATTGCAATGAACAGTTACTGTTGCTGACCGGTACTGAGTTCAGCCTGCTCTACACCCTGGCCAATCAGGCCGGCGAACTAATAAGTAAAGATGAGCTGAGCGAAACCGTGCTGGGCAAAAAGTTGATGCCCTTTGATCGCAGCCTGGACATGCATCTTTCCAACCTGCGCAAGAAACTGCCGGAACGCAGCGATGGTCGTCCCAGGGTCAAGACCATACGTGGCAAAGGCTATATCTGGATCCCCTGATGAAGTCATTTTCCCTGCCCAATCGCCTCTTTATCAAACTGCTGCTGGGCTTTTGGCTCTGCAGCAGCCTGATCATTCTTGCTGTTGGCATGCTACCACTGCTGCAGCAAAACCATGACAGAGCCCCAATGCCGCCTAAACTGCGGGAGGTCTTGTCTCAGGTCGCCGATGAGCTGCAACAGGAACCGGCCAAGTTGAATGGCCGCTTTCTGCACCATTGGGAGCGCAGACGCAGCATGGAAGGCAAGCCAATTCGCATCTATCTGGTCAATGAGCAGGGACAGATAATCAACACTCATAGAGTATCCAAAGGCATGCGCCGCTTTATGTTGATGGCAGAGGAAGCCAACGCGCCGATTTCACACCAGTTTCGCGATGAACTGATATTCGGCCCATTCGATTTTAAGGTTAACGGCACCCCCTACGCCCTTTATGGCCGGTTGCCGGATCACCACCCCATGCCCTGGTTCTTTTTCTTTATTGAACACAAGTTACTGACATTGTCGCTGGCGATTCTGCTTTCAGGGTTGCTCTGTGGTTTGTTGGCCTGGCACCTGGGCAAGCCGCTGCGTTCGTTGAAACAGAGTGCCAACGCCCTGGCGCTGGGACAATTGAACAGCCGGGTCGACGATGCCACAGCCGGACGCCACGACGAAATCGGCGAACTGGCCCAGGCCTTCAACAGCATGGCGGCCGCCATCGAAACCATGGTCAATAATCAGCAGCGACTGATAAGCGACATCTCCCATGAGCTGCGAACTCCGTTGACCAGGCTGCAATTGGCACTGGCCCTGGCGCGCAAGAAGGGGATGGCCGGAGATGAAGCCGAACGTATCGCCTATGAGGCCGATCAACTGGAAAAAATGATTGCCGAGCTGCTGGAGCTTTCCCGGGTGAAACTCAAGGCACAGGACAACAAACTGAAAGTGGGGTTGGCCGAATCACTGAGCCAGGTACTGGACGATGCCGAATTTGAAGCAGAACAGCAGCAAAAGGAACTCAACATCCAGATACCGGAAGAGCTGGAGTTGCCCATCTACCCAAGGCCGCTGTCGCGGGCGATTGAAAACCTGCTACGCAACGCCATTCGCTACTGCCATACCCAGGTAAATATCTGCGCCGAGACCAAGGGGCCATGGGTAGAGATAAGCATTACTGACGACGGCCCGGGTATTGAGGAATCTGAGTTGGAGGCTATTTTCAAGCCCTTCTATCGACCACATTCAGCCAGAGAAAGAGAGAGTGGCGGTTGGGGTCTGGGGCTGGCCATTGCCGATGCCGCAGTACAAGCCCACGGCGGCCATATTCTGGCAAGCAATCGCGTTCAAGGTGGACTCGAGGTCGTCATCCATTTGCCACGCGCCTGAGACCTTCAGGCTCATCTTCCAAAGAGGATTGGCGGCATACATTTTGCTCAATCATGTTGATATGTGACTGCATAACCAATAAACATCCATCTCTGCAGATAATGATTATTAGGGGGGCCAAAAATACGAGGGGCTGGCCCATAATCGCCCCTGAAAAGCCAGTCGCAACACTTCCTCGCAAGGTGAAGCACTGCGCCCCCGCTAAAGCATCTCTTCTGAAAGAGATGGCACAAAGCACAGCTTTACTTTAGTCAATATTTTAATATTGGAGCTAGGCCAACATAGGAGCGATTGCGTTGAAAACCCACCCTATAAGGGTGAATGACATCAGTAAAATCGTAAAAACAATCGCTAACAAGCGCCATTGCATCACCTGCTTAAGCAAGATAAATTCGGGGAAACTGGCGGCAACCGTGGCCATACAAAAAGCCAATGTTGTCCCTATAGGAAGACCATTAATGATGAGGCTTTCCATGATAGGAATGACCCCTGTCGCATTGGAATAAAGCGGAATACCTATTAACACTGCAACAGGCACAGACCACCATTGACCATCACCCAAGTGAGTTTCAATCCAACCATCCGGAACAAACCCATGAAGTGCCGCGCCAAGCCCAACGCCGATAATGACCCATTTCCATACCCGAGAAAAAATCGCTTTGGTTTCGCTTTTGGCAAATTGATGTCGTTCCGATAATGTCATCAGGGGGGCCGATGCTTCTTGTTGATTATTAGATACAGCCGCCTGTATTTTCCCTCTTTCAAACGCCTTGGCTGCAAAGGACTGCAGCCAACGCTCAGCACGAACAGCATCCAGAAAAGCCCCTGCAAGTATACCCACAGACATACCTACACCCACATAAATCATCGTAAACTTCCACCCCAATAAGCTTACCAATAGTAGAATGGCAACCTCATTAATTAAGGGGGAAGTGATAAGAAATGCCATAGTGATCCCGACGGGAATGCCTGCGGAGGTAAAGCCTAGAAATACCGGAATGCTTGAACAAGAGCAAAAGGGGGTCACCGCACCAAAACTTGCTCCCAGAAAATAACCGACAAAGCGATTTTTACCCGCTAAATAATCCCGAACACGTTCAACATTAAGTGACGCTCTCACCAAAGCGATGACATAAATCATCAAGATCAGCAGTGCGAAAATCTTAGTGGTATCTTCAATAAAAAAGTGTATTGCATCTGCCAGCTTGGTCTCGGGAGGGATGCCTAACAATCCAAAAGTTATCCAAGTCGCCAGGTCAGAAAAGAGGTGCATCATTGTTTACCACCTTTGAGCTGTGGCTACATTATTAGGGAAGGTGCCACGAGGACTTATTCGCACCTTCCTTAGATGGAAAGCCGCAGAGGAAGCCGCTTATTCCGGCTTGGCTATGCTCTACACTGAAGATTCAATGTGTGCCAGCATTAACGCCTTGATCTCTGCAGGACTGGCAAGACGACCTGTCAACTTAACTTGTTCATCTATAACCAAAGCCGGAGTCGACATCACGCCGTACTCCATAATTTCTTCGACATCAGTAACTTTAACTAACTGATAATCAAGCTCTAAAGAATCTGCCACAGCAGAACAAGTTTCAGCCAGCTTTTGGCATTTAGAACAGCCAGATCCTAAAACTTTGATTTTAAACATAATGCCACCTATCATTTGGTTATTTAGCCAAATGATAGGTAAGAAACCACTTCGGGAATGCGATCTACTTCTGAATTTGGTGATCCTGTAAACAATCAATACAATTGAGTGAATGAAGCAAACACGGCATAGCTAGATGATAGAAGATCTGCTTTCCGCGCTTTTCCATACCGACAATGCCCTTATTACGAAGTATGGATAGATGCTTGGAAACCGTTGAAAAATCAACATCAAGTGCCTCTACAAATTCACATACACATTTTTCGCCATCAGCAAGTTGTTCAACTATCCATAGACGCGTTGGATGTCCCAAGGCCTTGAAAATATCGGCTTTAGTTTTGGTTAGTTGTTCCACAAATTATCTTCCACAACAAGAACACATTGTGTGCCATAGTGAATCGATAAACTCACTTTTTAGCAAGGGAGTTATGAAATAAAACGCGTCATTGCCAATGAAAAACCAGGGGACAGGGGCAATCCAAGCCCCATAAGACGAACTGGCGCTAGCCCTGGCACGCCAAAAAGGGGATGGCCGGAGAATAAAGCCAAACAGCAAAAAGAGGTTAACTTCCAGATATCGGAAGAGCTGGAGCTGCTCATCTACCCAAGGCCGCTGTCGCGGGCAATTGAAAATCTGCTGCACAACGCCATCCGCTACTGCCGTACCCAGGTAAATATCTGCGCCCAGGACAAGGGTCAATGGGTAGAGATAAGCATTACTGACGACGGCCCGGGTATTGAGGAATCTGAGTTGGAGGCTATTTTCAAGCCCACGGTGGCAATATCCAGGCAAGCAATCGCGCCCAAGGTGGGCTTGAGGTCGTCATCCATTTACCACACGCCTGAGACCCTCAGGTTCATACTCCAGACTGGGTTGGCGACTCAGCCAGGCGGCAAACTGTTGCTTGGAGGGGCTGCGCTTATCTGAGTGCCCCATCAGATGGATCAGCGCATAACTGAACTGGTAATAGAGCTGCGGGTCGTCGTGGGCCTTGCAGGCATCGTCGGTATTGATCATGGCGCCACGCAGATAACTCATCACCAGCTCGACCCGATCGAATCCTGGCACCTCTCCCACAGCGGAAATGGTCTTGGCATTCCACTGCATATATTCATCGAAACGTCTTTCACAACCATGCCGATAAAACTCGGTCGCCAACAACAACAGAGCTTGATTTGGCATTATCCGCTCAATGACAAATTTATTTGTCGACAATACTTCATAGAGCCGCTGACAATGATGAAATATAAACCTTTCCAGAGGGTCTTTATATTGTATTTCATCCTGTTTAGCCTGTTGTAGCCAATACTCATATTCACTGCAAGCTACTGCCACCATGAGATCGGCCTCTGTAGTGAAATGATTATATACTGTGCCTTTGGATATTTGGCTGGCTTCAACAAGATGAGAACGACATAAACCGAAAGTCTTCTGTCCTCTTAAACAACGTTGCGCCACTTCAACCAAAAAGTTTCCCCGTCGCTCCCATTTTCCCATTGGCCACTCCTGAGCAAAGCTTAAATACAAACTCTCCCAACTTCACAATAAAATAATAACAAGCTTTATGCGACTGCGATATTGAGTAATACTGATACCATTATGAGTCACGCCAATAGCCAATGTTAAAAATAGAATTGCTCGAGAGTTTTATTGCTGTGGCCGAATGCGGTAATTTATCCAAGGCTGCAGAAAAAGTCTGTCGCACCCCGTCGGCATTGAGCTTACAGATCAAAAAGCTGGAAGAAAGTGTCGGTCAACCGCTGTTGCTCCGAGACAATCGAGGCGTGGTGCTGACCGAATCCGGCAATACCCTGCTCAACTACGCCTATAAGATGATGCAACTCAACACCCAGGCCCTGGATGAGCTGAAAGACTGTCAGAATCGCGAAGTAATTCGCCTTGGCGTTCCCACAGATTATATTACCTATTATCTGGACAACTGCCTGCTGGAATTTGTCCGTGAGTTCACCTGTATTGAGTTGGTCATAGACACAGATGTCAGTGGCAATCTGTATAAGCGGTTGCATCAAGGGGAATTCGACCTGATAGTGGCGACCCATTGGCAGCCTCCGGTGCAGGGAGAACTCCTGTTCGAACGACGTTTTCATTGGGTGGCCGCCAAGAACGGCAGTGCCCATAAACGGGAAACGATTCCCATGGCACTTTACCCGGAAAACTGCCCCATCAGAGCTCAGGTGTTTGCCAACCACCAACTGTCGATGCGGCCCATCAATGTGCTGCTTTCCACCCCCTCACCCCAAGCCTTGTGCATGGCGGTCGAAAATGATTTGAGCATAGCTCCGATTGCCGAATTCAGGATCAACGACAAGATGCAGATCCTCGATCCCATAGAGCATGATCTCCCTCCCTTACCCGTGTTCAATGAATCTCTCTATCTCAATCCGGAGAGCCAGACTGAAGCCTGCAATCAACTCATCGCCCTGTTGAAGGCCAATCTCAAAAACAGAAACACCACCGTAGAATAAGATGAAAGCCGACTCAATGCCGGCTTTCATCTTGATTAACTACCACTTGAGCTTACTCAGATCGCACTGAATGGTTTCGCCCTTTTTGGCCGGTGTGCCCGGCTGCTTGGCTGATTCACACAAGAGTGTTGTACCATAGTCATTGCGTGTGTCGTGGGCATTGCTTCTGGCCCAAACCGAGACTATCGCTCTCTCTTCCGGCTTGGCTTCACAGCTGCCATCAACATCGAAGGCATGGATGGTGTTCTGATGAAAATACAACAGGGGATCGCGTTCGCTACTGCCGGAAAGCCACATGGCATCGACATTGGGTTGCCCGGCATCGAAGCGAACCCGGCGCATCTTGTCATTCTCTTTTACAGTTTCCAACAAAGGTGAATCGGCTTTGATTGCCAGGCTCTTGAACTGATTGGTGCAAGCCGGCAGCCTCATGTTGTAGTACATTTCAGAAATGGCATGGTTGTGAAACGGGTAAAGAGTATCGACCGACTGTACTGTCATACCTACTTCGGCGCCGACTTTCTCACCATTGATGCTGTCAATTCTCAGTAGTCCCCAGTGCCCTATGATCTCTGCATAAGCATAACCGCCACGAACATTATTGAAGTTCTTGTCATTGCGCTTGCTTTCTTCGGCATACATGGGGAACCAACCGGCAGCGGCCCACAGGTTGGGCAAGGCGTTGGCACTGATGTCATAGGGGAAAGCCGATGGCATCTTCACCTCATCACCTGTGACCATTTTGTAGAAGTTATCAGTAAAGATTTTTCCCTGCTTTTGCACCTGTTTATTGGTGACTTTCTGCTTGAAGAATTCATTAAAGCTCATGCGTTTCGCCCACTGAGCCACCGGGGATTTTTGCTCCAGTTCCCCTCCTGGGCTGTAGATCCAATTGACATCACGGCGAGCCCCGAAACAAATTTTGGCACTTTGGGGATTGTGCAATACCTGATAAATATTTTTCACCATCAGCTGCATATCGCGGCGCTCCATTACGCAGAACTTTTGTCCACCGGCGCTGGTGTCGTAAATAGCTTCATCCGAGTTCAGGCAATGAGCTTGCTCGCCATTGGTGAGCGCCTTGGCAAAGCCATTTAAATAACGCAATGTTTCATCCCAGAGAATATCGACATACTTTTGATCTTGTTTGGAATAATCTGGCGTTTCACCCAAACAAACAAAGCTTGCATTTTCAATATCAGCCGAGTCTAAAAAATCCGGTAACTTTTCTGCCATCGCTGTATTGGAAATCAGCAGTGAAATTAATATTAGTTTCTTATTCATCACCTGGAACCTCAATTATATTTAGAGTCAATATCAGGCGAAGCATATACTTGGAATCCATTCCAAAAATGTTGTCTGAACACAGGCAACAAAAAAGATAACAGAATGAAAAAGAGTTGTGAGCCAGCAAACAAAAAAGGCCCACTTGTGATCAAGTGAGCCTATCATTGAATTAAAACAGCAGTTGCAGGGACTATTTTAATCAAAGATATTTACGGGTCATGCTGCCGGTGGAGGAAACTTGAGGCAGCATATAAACCCTTTCATTATTCCTTATGTTTATCGTATTTAAAGGTATGGCAATTACTGCACAGAGGTTTTTTAGGCTGGTGTTCACCATGACACTCAACACAAGGCAGGTCTTTACCATAATGCAAGTTGTCATGGGGATTTTGCCATCTGTCCTCACCACTGCGGGCTGTCTTTTTTGCCAGCTCATCGACATCGTGGCACTTCAGGCAGGCACCATCTGAAGGGTACTGCTTAAGCCCTTGGTCGTGGCATACCTTGCAATCCTTGCCTATCACTGCCTTGTGATAATCGCGCTGCTGAACGGCATGAACCGATACCGAAGTTAGCCCTGCCAACAGCAGTGCCCATACTAAGTTTGCTTTCTTCATTATTGAGTCCTCTCTCACCGTTCAATTCAGGCTTGCATCATGCTGCGGGCCGCAGTCATACCCATCACCATACATTCGGGGATAGAGCAGCTTCCCAGGCGGCTAACGCCATGGATGCCGCCACAGACTTCCCCTGCGGCATAGAGTCCGGCAACCGGCTTACCTGTGAGGCTGTCTTTGACTTCAGCCTTGGTGTTCACCTGGACTCCGCCCTGGCAGTAGTGCACCTTGGGCCATAGACGCACCACAGTGAAAGGCGCTTCAATATACTTATCTTTTGCCTTGGTCATGTTCTTGCCAAACTGCTTGTCTTCACCGCTATTGACATAGCGGTTGTACTCTTCGATTTGTGCCTTGAGTGGTTTCAAAGGTACCTCAAAGTGCTTGGCCAGTGCCTCCAGTGAGTCAAACTTCCAACCCACATTGTATTTGAGCACCTTGGCGGTATTGGGGTGCTGTTTGGAGTCCTTGTAGCTGGTGATCAAGATAGGTGGCAGCGGTTCTCCCTTAGCGTCGCGACAGGCCAACTCGGCATCGGCGCGGGTCTTGCGGTCGGCAATTTCATTCATAAAGCGCTTACCTGTCATGCGGTTAATCGCAATTGAATGAGGGAAGTTGAAGATGGAATAGTTGGAAACATAACCAAAACCGCCCTCATCGGGAGAGGCCCAGGGCCCGGACTGAATATGTGCCAGATGCACAGGCACAGCGCCGAGACGGAACATCTCCAACATACCTTCACCTGTGGCGCCGGGAGTATTGGTACAACCCACTTCATGGGTCAGAGTCGGATCCTGCGCCATTCGCAGGCCGATATTCTGGGCAAAGCCACCGGTTGCCATCAAGACACCGCGCTTGGACTTGATATACACCAACTTGCCAGAGTCCTCTTCGCCGAAGTAATAACCCTGACGCATCTTCACCCCTTCGACGCGACCATCCTTGCCGAGGACAAAGCCCTCAAACTTGGAGCGGTTATGGGTCTTGACTCCGATACGCTGACACTCTTTATACAAAGGCTGGGTAATACCTGCGCCGCAACTGACCGCGGTTTGATAAGTACGGGCAACCGAGTGACCACCCAATTGTTGCAGGTAAGGATGGTATTCGGCACCGGCATCCAGGGTCATCTGCAAGGCTTCCACCGCGTGTGAAGCCACATGACGCAGCAGTTCCTCATCGGCGATACCCCGGCCCGATTTCAACTGATCGGCAACCATCTGTTCTACTGAGTCCTTAACACCTTCCTGTTGCTGCATAGGTGTACCCGGTGCGGCGAACAAGCCACCGTTAATGGCAGAGTTACCACCGAAATAAGGCATTTTCTCAAAGATATGCACATCTTTGGCGCCCTTGCGGGTCGCTTCAATGGCCGCTGCCAAACCGGCAAACCCTGAACCGATAATCAGCACTTCAACTTCTTTATCCCAACTCACATCCGTGGCTTTTTCCGATACAGCCAACACGGGAGCAGCCACGGCAACTCCGGCAGCGGCGCCAACGCCCTTAATAAAGTTACGGCGTCCCAGCAGATCTACTTTGCTCATCTGTCATCACCTTTTTCGTTTTAATCGACACTGGCATCTTAGGGATGGAATCAATTCCAAAACGGGAGTTAAGCGTCAGTTGCTTTTTAAACAAAAGGGCAACATTTAAAAATGACATCTGGCTTGGGTTTTAACTGCAAAGCTGGACAAGTGACATTTTTTGGAACGGTTTCCAAACTCCGCCACAGCCCACAAGACAGGCAAGAAATCAGGGGAAGTGAGAGCGACTGATAAACCGCTATGACTTTGGCTCTTTCTCAAGCTCAAAAGCTAATCTAAGTCAAAGTTAGCCAAGCACCGACTCAATAAGAGGGAATATCAACAGAAAAGCTGGGGTGGAGCCGTATTGTTGGGGCCTAACTGTATTCAGGACAAGTCACAACAAACAGTTTGGGGCCCAGAGGCCCCTTTAGGCGAGTATCAGCCGACTTTAATCAGAGTGCGGCCGCTGATTTCACCTTTAACGATTTGCGCTGCGGCCTCGGGTACCTGCTCCAGAGTGATTTCATGACAAGCCTCTTGATAGTAACTATCAGGCAACAGAGCCACTATCTGCTCCCAGGCAGCACGGCGCTTGGCGGCCGGGCACTGCACCGAGTCTATTCCCAGCAGGCTGACGCCACGAAGAATAAAGGGCATTACCGTGGTCGGCAGGGCAAAGCCACCCGCCAGGCCGCAAATCGCGGCAACCCCACCATAGTTCAGCTGTGACAAGGCGCTGGCCAGCACCTTGTTCCCTACGGTATCCACTACGGCGGCCCAGCGCTGCTTATCCAATGGTCTGGCATCCTGCTCAAGCTCGCTGCGCTCAATTAAATCGCTGGCACCAAGCTGCTTGAGCCAGGCCGCATTCTGCTCCAGACGGCCTGTACCGGCGACAACCTTAAAGCCGAGTTTAGCCAGCAGTGTCACGGCCACCGAGCCGACCCCACCACTGGCACCTGTTACCAGCACCTCACCATCTTTCGGTTTGATCCCAGCTTGCTGCAACGCTTGTACACACAGCATGGCCGTGAGACCGGCGGTGCCTATCATCATCGACTTGGCGGCTGTGCAACCCAGTGGCATAGGCACCAGCCAGTCACCCTTGACTCTGGCACGCTCGGCCATGCCACCCCAATGGTTTTCACCAACGCCCCAGCCGGTGAGGATAACCTCATCGCCTGGCTGATAATCCGGATGGGCCGACTCTCGTACCACACCGGCAAAGTCGATACCCGGCACCATGGGGAATTGACGAATAATCTTGCCAAGCCCGGTCACCGCCAGGCCGTCTTTGTAGTTCAGTGAGCTGTAGGCAACATCGACCAGAACATCCCCCTCGGGCAGATCGCCGTCCTCCAATTGGGTTATCTGGGCCTGGGTCCGTTTATCGTTTTGGGTCAATACCAGTGCCTTGAACATGATTACCGCTCCTGCTGTTAAAAATACAAATTCCAGACTAGTGGAAAAACCACCGGCGGGACACAGGATCATTGGCAGAGTGTCGAGGCGTGCAACTCATGGGCTATTTCGCGGCTTGGTTCACATTCAATAATCCCAGTCTGTTACCTCGGCCTCAATAATGGCCTGTGCCCAGGCAAGTCCATCAACAAAATACCAACATCTAAAACTACTTCAGCGCCAACGCCTTAAGCTTACGGTATAGGGTGTTGCGGCTAATCCCCAAACGGCGTGCCGCTTCACTGACGTTACCATTGCAAGCCAGCCAGGTGTCGCGAATTTGCGTCTGCATTTGGCGGTGCAGATTGTTGCCCGGCGCGGGTACCAAACCGGTCACAGTCTCTTCTGTAGCCACCAAGGTCTGCTGCAGACTTTCAGGCAGCGTTTGCCAGTTGAGTTCAGGGAGCTCTTCGGCCATCAAACAGGCTACCTGCATCAGGTTATCCAGCTCCCGTAGGTTTCCCGGCCAATGATATTGCAGCAATCGCTGCTCCAGCACAGGACACAGGCTCTGGGGCCGAACTCGATAGCGCTGGTGCAATTTGTGGAGCAGACGCCGCAGGTCGCTTCGCTGGCGCAATGCAGGCAGTGTGACCTGCAAACCATTGAGCCGGTAATAGAGATCGGCGCGAAAGGCCCCCTGCTGCACCAATGCCGGTAAGTCCATATGAGTGGCGGCAATCACCTGAATGTCGACGCTGTGTGCCTGATTACTGCCAATGGGCACCACCTCGCGCTCCTGCAACACCCTAAGCAAACGGCTCTGGGCCGCCAGGGGCATCTCGCCGATTTCATCCAGAAACAGGGATCCCTGGTGCGCCTGACGTATTTTGCCGACATATCCCTGCCTGGAAGCTCCGGTAAAGGCACCCGCCTGATAACCAAACAGCTCTGATTCCACCAGCTCCGCCGGGATCGCGGCGCAGTTAACCGCCACAAAAGGCTGCTGATGCCTGGAACTTTGCACATGCAGCTGTTTGACAAACTGCTCCTTGCCCACTCCGGTTTCCCCCAGGATCAGCAAAGGGATATTTCGTACCAACACCTTACGCGCCTGCTGCCAGGCTTGATCCAACCTGGGTTCTTTAAAAGCAGCGCTGCTTTCTCTGCTCTGGCTTTCTCGGCTCTGGCTCGCTCGAACCACAGGCTTGGTATGTTGAGGCTGCTCCAACGCCTGGGTTCTGAACACCAATCCCTGCTGCAAGCGGCCGCTGCCCCGGTTCAATACCTGAGGGGACAAGGCCTGGTGAATTTGGCCCAGGTTGATGCCTTTGAGTAGTTGCCTTGCCATAGGGTTGGCGCCCAGCACCCGTCCATCAAGGTCGAGCACCAATACGCCTTGCCAGCCTGAATACAGCAGGGCCTGCTGCGGCGCCAGATCCAATCGAACAGCAGCGCCGGGAAGTCGGCACAATAAAGCCAGCTCCAACTGCTGCGCCAAACTGGACACCAAGATGGCTGTCTTTGGGGTATGGATTTGCTGCTCACTGGTGATATCCAAGGCTCCCAGCAACTCACCGTCCGGGGAGTACAGCGGGCTGGCGGTGCAACTCATAAATCTGTGGCTCTTGATAAAGTGCTGCTCACCGATAACCGAAACACACTGGCGTTCGCTGAGTGCCGCGGCTATGGCATTGGTTCCCTTGTATTGCTCCAGCCAGTTGACCCCGGTATCCAGGGCAATATTGGCAAGCTTTTGTGAGTAGTGGCTCACGCCCCAGTGCTGCAGCACAAAACCTTGAGGATCCGAGAGGATGAGCCGACTCTGGGTTCGCCCCATAAGTTGATTGAACAGTGGCAGAGCACTGTGCTCCACGGCTTGCAGCAGCCGGCCATGGCGCTGGCGCCGCTCATCAAGAGCAGCAGTATTGAGCCTGAGTTCATCGGGTATGGCAGCGGGATTGAGCCCAGCCCCCTGGCAACGTTGCCAGGAAGCCGATAACCAGGATTGGGAATGGGTCTTGAGTGTCATAGCCCTGCTCCATTCTGGTACACCTGTGTGTACCTTTTTGCCACAGTTTGCGCGATAGACAACTCGAGTACCCGGCACCACGCCAAGATACAGCAATCGCAAATTTAGTTTTTCATCATACTGTTAGCACAATAAATGAACAAGCAGGCTCACACTGGCCCGGCCTTTGCGTTTACCTGAGCCAAGGCCGCTGTGGCCGAACAGATAAATACAAGAAAAACCTTTCAACAAGACGAGGAAACTCACCATGATTTATGCCCAACCCGGCACTCAGGGTGCCCTGCTGCAGTTCAAGGACAAGTACGACAATTTTATTGGTGGAAAGTGGCTCGCGCCGGTTGGCGGACAATACTTTGATAACCGTACCCCGGTCACCGGCGAAGTCTTCTGTCAGGCCGCCCGCTCTGATGCCCGGGATATCGAGTTGGCGTTGGATGCGGCCCATGCCGCCAAAGAGAGTTGGGGTAAGACTTCAGTCACCGAACGGGCCAATCTGTTACTGCGCATTGCCGATCGAGTAGAGCAGAGGTTGGAGATGCTGGCAGTGGCCGAAACCTGGGAAAACGGTAAGGCGGTCAGGGAAACCCTCAATGCCGATTTACCCCTGTTGGTGGACCACTTCCGTTACTTTGCCGGCTGTATTCGCGCGCAGGAAGGCAGTGCTGCCGATATTGATGCCACCACGGTCAGCTATCACTTTCCCGAACCTTTGGGCGTGGTTGGGCAGATCATTCCCTGGAACTTTCCACTCTTGATGGCGGCCTGGAAGATAGCCCCGGCACTGGCGGCCGGCAACTGTATCGTACTCAAGCCAGCTGAGCAGACACCGGTTTCCATCATGGTACTGCTGGAGCAGATTCAAGATTTGCTGCCTGCCGGGGTGCTTAATGTCGTCAACGGCTTTGGCGCCGAGGCGGGTCAAGCGCTGGCCAAAAGCAAACGCATCGCCAAGTTGGCTTTCACGGGTTCAACCGAAGTGGGTTACCACATACTCAAGTGCGCCGCCGAGTCACTGATCCCCTCGACCGTGGAGCTGGGCGGGAAATCCCCCAACATCTATTTTGCCGATGTCCTGGAACAGGAAGACGATTATCTGGATAAGGCGGTCGAAGGCATGTTGCTGGCCTTTTTCAACCAGGGTGAAGTCTGCACCTGCCCCAGCCGGGTACTGATCCAGGAGTCCATCTACGACAAATTTATCGAGCGGGTCATCGCCAGAGCCCAGAGTATCAAACAGGGAGATCCGCTGGATACCGACACTCAGGTCGGCGCTCAAGCGTCACAGGAGCAGTTTGATAAAATACTCAGCTATCTGGAAATTGGTCGCAATGAAGGCGCCAAGATACTGCTTGGCGGTCAGGCCAACAGCCTGCCGGGCTCCCAGAGTCAGGGCTATTATGTTACCCCGACAATACTCAGCGGCCATAACCGGATGCGGGTATTTCAGGAGGAGATCTTTGGCCCTGTCGTTGCTGTAACCACCTTCAAAGATGAAGCAGAAGCACTCAGCATTGCCAACGACACCCAGTATGGTTTGGGTGCCGGCGTCTGGACCCGGGATATGAATCGGGCACAGCGTATGGGGCGGGGGATCCAGGCAGGACGGGTCTGGATCAACTGCTATCATGCCTACCCGGCACATGCCGCTTTCGGAGGATACAAGAAGTCAGGTATCGGCCGGGAGACCCACAAGATGATGCTGTCTCACTACCAAAATACCAAGAATCTGCTGGTGAGTTACTCCACCAGTCCCTTGGGTTTCTTCTAAACCAAACACAGTAAAAACAAGCCCGGCTTCTGCCGGGTTTTTTATTACACAAATTTAATACAGTAAATTAACACTTACGAATACAAAACATACCATCAAATCAACTATTGAAAGAGATTTTCACAAATACTAGTATTGTTTAGCTACAACAAGAAACATAAATAACAATATCTAAACAATTTCATAGGGAGTTGGTATGTTAAAAGAGAAATTGCTGGCGAACGCCATTCGCTTTTCACTTTTTGCAGCAACGGGTTTTGCTTCTCTGGCAGTGGCCTCTCCGGCCATGGCAGAGGAACAAAATGAGCAGCAGATTGAAAAAATCCAGGTAACAGGTTCACGCATTATGCGTGAGGGCGCTATTGCCCCCAGCCCGGTTACCGTTATTTCGGGCGAGTCTCTGATTAAAACAGGGGCCGTTAACATAGGTGAAGCACTCAACGAACTGCCAGCTCTGGCAAACACTTACTCACTGGCCAACTCGGGAAGCTCTATCGGTACTGCCGGTCTGAACTTGTTGGATCTGCGTGGCATGGGCGCAGCCAGAACCCTGGTACTGGTCGATGGCAAGCGTCATGTGGCCAGTAGCCCAGGCACATCCTCTGTCGACGTGAACACCATTCCAACCGAATGGGTCGATAGTGTTGAAATCATCACTGGTGGCGCCTCGGCGATTTACGGTGCCGATGCGGTTACCGGTGTTGTTAACTTCAAGATGAAGAAGAAGATTGAAGGCTTCTCAGCCTCTGCCGCCGCCGGTATTGCCGATGACAGCGACTACAATAACCAGCGCTTCAGTCTGGCCTATGGTTCCAACTTTGATAATGATCGCGGTAACGCGGCTATCTCGGTCGAATACTCACAGCAAGATCGCCTCGGAATGCTGGAACGTGACCAAACAGCGGTTTCTTGGAGCGAGCTCAACAATACTATCGATGACAGCACTGTTAAGCAGCTGCTGCCAAATGCCGGTTACTGGGGGATCAATAATGCCGGTGTTGTTGGCTTCTATGGCGGAACACCGGGTTATTATAGCTTCAACCCGGACGGTACTCCGAAAACTATTGGTCTAGGTGAAATCACGGACGGTATAAAATGTGCCGGTGAGGGTTGTGACTATATCAACCTGCGTCAGTGGGAAGAACTTCAGCCCGAGTTTGATCGTACCACCATCAACTTCAAGACCAACTATGACTTTACCGATAACCTGAACGGTTATTTCGAGGCTAAGTGGAGCCGAACCAATGCCACCACTTCAGGGCAACCGGCGTTCTTCTTCTTCAATGATGACTATACGACAGTAACCCGTGATAACCCCTACGTTTCCGATGAACTGGGCGCTTTGATGGATCAGGTCGGCTCAGACTCTGTGGTAGTCAACCGCTTTATGTCGGATCTGGGTCCCCGCACCGAAGATGATGAGCGTACCACCCAAAGGTATGTGCTCGGTCTAAATGGTATAGTGCTGGAAGATTGGGAGATGGAAGCCTATGCCATCTATGGTCAGACAGAGCAGACCCGTACCAATTACAACAACTTGATCTATAAAAATTTCCAGCAGTCTGTAGATGCTATTCGCGATCCTGTCAGCGGCGAAATTGTCTGTCGTGACACAGATGCCCAGGCCGCAGGTTGTGTGCCCGTCAATCTGTTTGGTGACGGAGCGGTAACCCGCGAAGCTGCCGACTGGTTCAGTACTACCACTACAGGTAAATTCAAAATCGAGCAGTATGTAATCGGCGGCTCTATGTCCAACTCTGCCCTGTTTGAGCTGCCTGCCGGTATGGTAGGTTTCGCTTCCGGTATCGAATACCGCAAGGAAAAGAGTCAGAACAACGAAGATCCATTTGCCGCTACCGGCGCCACCTTCTTTAACGCCCTGCAGAGTGAAGGCGGTGATTTCGATG
The DNA here is from genome assembly GCF_002836945.1 of Shewanella chilikensis. Classification (GTDB taxonomy): domain Bacteria; phylum Pseudomonadota; class Gammaproteobacteria; order Enterobacterales; family Shewanellaceae; genus Shewanella; species Shewanella chilikensis. The sequence continues at coordinate 4,317 of NZ_NIJM01000015.1, read as the reverse complement.
TCAAAGAAATCTATGCCGAGATCTCTGTGCCGCTGCTGGAAGACCTACCTGGTATCCAGAACCTGACTCTGGATGGCGCGGTCCGCTACGCTGACTACTCCACCATTGGCGATGCTACCAGTTGGAAGTTGGGTCTGGACTGGACCATCATAGATTCGCTGCGCCTGCGTTCGACTCTGTCTACCGCTCTGCGCGCCCCTAACATCAGCGAATACTATGGTGCCCAAGGTCAGAACTTCTTCAATGTTGATGACACCTGTAAAACCAGCGAACTGGCCGAGGTAACTCCAGAGCAACGAGCGATTCGTGCTGCCAACTGCGCCGCACTCGGGGTACCAACTGATTTCGATTCCAGCTATGACAGCGCAACCCTCGAAGGGGTTTCCGGTGGTAATGACCAGTTGGAGCCTGAAGAGTCTGACAGCTACACTGTCGGTCTGGTTTATCAGCCTTCATTCGTTGAAGGTCTGGTGATGACGGTGGATTACTGGAACATTGAAATCACAGATGCTATCGCCAATATCGCTGCTCAGGATATTATCAATCGCTGTATCGACTCCCCCACAGGGGTCAACAACCAATACTGTGATTTGCTCACCCGTGACGCCACCTCACACGAGATCACTAACATCACTCAGATTGTGCAGAATATAGCCAAGCAGGAAGCCTCAGGGGTCGACTTCGAAATCGGTTATGACTTCCCGCTATTTGGCGGTGACCTGCGCACTAACCTACTGGGTACCTATCTAATCGAGCGCAACGAATATCCCTTCCAGGATGATTCCTCCGATTATGAAGAGTATGCCGGCACGATAGGTGAAGCACAGTGGCAAGGTCAGTTGGTACTGAACTACAGCTACGACGCCTGGAACCTGAACTGGAAGACACGTTATCTGGACTCGGTAGATCTGTATACTCCGCAGTTCAACGCCGACTATGACGTGCCTTACTCCAATGTCATGAGCTATGGTTCATACAGTGTTACCGACTTGTATGCCACCTACACCATGGACAATGGTCTGGAGTTCGGTCTCGGGATAGACAACGCATTCGACCGTGACCTGCCAGGCAGCACCACTGGTACAGGTACCGGCAGCGCCAGCTATGACAACATAGGTCGCTTCTATTACCTGACTGTCAAATACGAGATGTAAGCAATTACCTCGCCTGAAAAAGCCCCTTAAGGGGCTTTTTTACTTTCTAGCGACTTTGCATTCTCACTGAGAGAGTACACTCCTTAGCGGAATGGTATAATGCCCGCATCTGCATGCAATAAGGTCAACCCGTGTTCCACATCGCCCTCTATGAACCCGAAATCGCCCCCAATACCGGCAACATTATCCGTCTCTGCGCCAACAACGGCTGCGAGCTACACCTGATAGAGCCTTTGGGCTTTGATCTGGAAGAGAAAAAACTGCGCCGGGCCGGGCTGGATTATGGCGACCTGACCCGAGTAAACCGCTACCCGGATTTCCCGCGTTTTCTCGCGGCCATGGCGGGCAAACGCATTTTGGCTTGCACCACCAAGGGCAGTCGGCCACATTCCGAGCTCGAATATCGGCAAGAGGATGTGCTCTTGTTTGGCCCCGAGACTCGCGGCCTGCCTCAGGAAATATTGCAAAGCATTGCTGCAGAGCACAGACTGAGGATCCCTATGGTGCCCTCCAGCCGCAGCCTGAACCTTTCCAATGCAGTGGCTATCATCAGCTATGAAGCTTGGCGTCAACAGGGTTTCAGCGGCGCTATATAAATCAGCGAGGTTGCAGTGAGATGGCTCTGTAGGTTTGATAGCTATCCGAGTCCTCATCCAGATAGTGCAGATTCTGGCGCCAGAGCCAGCCGTCATTGTCGGCTTCGAATAGCAGTTGGATCAGCGCCGGACGTCCACCGGACCGCCCTTCACCCAGCAGGGAAAATCCGCCGCCCTGATGGTAAAGGGTGAAAGATTGAAAGCGTTCTTCGGTCACACCGTCAAAGTACCAGAGCCCCACACTGGGATCTTGGTCTCGAAACCACCAGGTTTCACTCAGGGGATGGCGTGCCCCTTCACTGACGCTGAGTAACAACTGACGCTTATCTTTACTGCAGATGGCATCCAGGCTGAGCTCCTTCGGGGTTTGCCCCCTTTGGGCACCATCCCCCTGCCAATGGCCATTGAGCGCTTCACAGAATTGACTAAAAGAAGCCTTGCCGGCCCAGGCGGGTTGCCAGGCCAGGGCCAGGGAAATAATAAACAGGCGTAGAAAGTCAGAAGAGTTCGATATCGTTGTTGTTTTGCTTGAGATGTTCATCTTGATACTGGCTCAAAGCCTCGTGTAGTGGCATTCCCTGCAGCACAAGATCAAACATTTTGCGTTCACAGTCCAGCGAGTATGTCGACTTAATCGTACGCTGTAACATTTTCCAGGCATGTTCCGAGGTGCGACTATGCTCATCCCGCAGAACTTCTTCAGTCAGCGCCAGCCCGGTCACCACATGGTTGAGCCTTTGTGACAGACGATCATAGAACTGAAAAGCCACTATACCTTCATTGACCTTACCGGCCAGATGGCGGCCATGATCAAGGATCTCGGCCGGAGTATTCTCCTGAGTTTCCAACCAAGCATTCACCTCTCGCAATTGCTCCGCCATGTCGGTAAACAGGCTCCCTAAACCGGTGACATTGTGTTCACCGTCGGTCAGGGTCAACTCTATCTGGGCTATCGACAACAACAGGAGTTTTACCGTTTCCGAGATATGCAGCCATTGGGCCGAATCGAGTGAATCCAGAGTCGTGGGCGTTTCGAGCTGCTTGTTATTTGTCATGGGGATCTCTGTGGCTGAGTGGCAGGCATACAGAAGTTTAGGACATAAAACGCCTTTTGACTCTTACCTGGCTCGGCCGGTAAACGGCTACCCGGTGTCGTGACTATGAGTTAGTGCCCGGGGCGTTAGTACCCGGGGCGTTAGTGCCCAGGAGCTTTGAGTTCAGCCAAATCCCACTGTCGAACCGCGCCTGGAACAGATCAAAGTTTTCCGATAAACAAGCCGATAAATTTCTGTTTTCGTAGCAGATCTATTGCACAGTTTCTGCGACAATCAATGCCAATGCTGTTGTTGCCGGAGATCTTATGCACAGACTCAAGAGCCGTATCATCAGAGAGTGGGATTTCAACCACAAAGGCTGGTTGCTGGAGGCTGCCCGCTTCCTGGCCCCAGAGCTACTGGCGTTAACTCTGTGGGATGAGTCTGAGGGTAAGCCGCTGCTGGCCATTTGGCCTACCGAGGCCGACTCCCCCGACTTATTGCTGGATCTCACTCAATTTAAGGGGCATCCCCAGGTCTGCCTCTGGCATCAACAACTCACCTTGGTGGATGAAACCGGGCTCTGGATCTGGGAGTCACCGGCAGAAGCTCAGGCGCAGCACTACCCCTTTGCCAATCCGGACGTGCTTTCCATGACTGTGGAACAGCAACACTTCCATTTTCTGCCATTGCAGCTTTGTCCGCTGGATGACAATCAACTGCTGCTGCGAATGAGTTCCCCTAATACCCGTAAGGGCCGGGCCATTTCCTGGCTATTTATCAAAGAAGATCACTGTCACTTGGTCAACAGATACAAGGAGCCGGACGAACCTGAACTCGCCGACTTAAAGCCGGGCAGCCCTCTCTGGCTTGAAGCGATCCAGGTCTGTAACAAAAAGATTTTCTGCCTCTGTCAGGGGCAATCTGCACCAGACACTCAAGAGGCTATATTGGCAGAATACAAATATGGCCTGCCGGATAGCCTCTTGGGCAAACTTTCCAAAATGCTCGGCAGTGGTCAGGAAAAAGATCTGCTCTTGCAATCGTCTAGCCTTCTGGCACCCGGCAGCGCCCGTTTCAGCGATTGTGGGCCACAGCTGTGGTTAAGCTCCAGAGCCAACAAGCGTTTCGAATGTCATTCGCTGGCAGAGGAACCAAGCCCCTTTGAACTGGCACTGACTCCGGCCCAGAATCTCGGTGACATCAAACCAACCAAGGCTCAAATAAGCTTTATGGATAACAAGCTATTTTTAGTGCACGACAAGCGCAGGTTGAATTTATGTGCAATTCAGGCAAGTAACCCTGTGAGCTCTTTAAATAAAAGTACAGCTTGAGACAGAAATCCTCTATCCGGGATTAATTAAGCGTTGGCGCATAAAAGGAAGGAAGCAAAGCGTGTAAATAACGTTATAAAACAAAAAAGGAAGCCGAAGCTTCCTTTTCAAAGTAACCTGTCTCGCAATTAAGCGATGATCTTGGCTACAACACCAGCACCAACTGTACGGCCACCTTCACGGATTGCGAAGCGCAGAC
>NZ_NIJM01000014.1 GCF_002836945.1 Shewanella chilikensis | reverse complement strand
CCGATTGTCTCTCATCAGAAGGATCGGTCAACCGATCCTTATCTGATCTACATTGGCATTCAAGCGGGCTTTTTGCTGTTCAAGCCTGCATCGCGGCGTGATAACGCTCGAAGGCTCGTTCGAGGTCGGCAATCAAGTCGTCTGGATCTTCCAAACCTATATGCAGTCTCACCAGGGGCTTGCTGCTGTCCCATTGGGTTGCCGTGCGCAATTTCTCTATGCCGGATATCGCCAGAATAAGGCTCTCGAAGCCACCCCATGAAAATCCCATCTTGAAGTGTTCCATCCCTTCGACGAAGGCGGTCATCGCCTGGCGGTTACCCTCTTTGAGCACGAAGGAAAATAAGCCGTTGGCGGCGCTGAAGTCACGCTGGAAAAACTCGTGACCCGGGCAACTGGCAAACGCCGGGTGGCGCAGGTGATCCACTTCCGGGCGCTGGGCCAGGAAATTGGCCACTTTGAGGGCATTTTTTTCATGTTGCGCCATTCTCACCCCCAGGGTTCTCAGCCCCCTTGCCGCCAGAAAGATATCGTCTGCAGAGGTGCACTGGCCCATGAGATAGCTGTTCTCCCTCAGGGTATCCCAGTGTGCTTCATTGGCGGTCGCCGTACCCAGCATCACATCCGAGTGACCCACTATGTACTTGGTGGCGGCCTGAATCGAGATATCGACGCCCATCTCAAACGGGCGACAATTGATGGGGGAGGCCCAGGTGTTGTCCAGCATGGTGACCAATTGATGTTCATGGGCGATACGGCACAGGGTCGGCACATCCTGGACTTCCATGGTGATGGAGCCGGGAGACTCCAGAAACAGCACTTTGGTATTGGGGCGGATAAGCTCGCGGATACCGGCGCCAATCAAGGGGTCATAGTAACTGGTTTCAATCCCCAGCCCCTTGAGCAGCTTGTCGCACAGATCCCGGGTAGGCTCGTAGACACTGTCTACCATCAGCAAGTGATCACCGGCCTTCAGAAAAGACAGCAGGGCGCCACTGATGGCCGCAGAGCCTGAAGGGTAGAGTGCTGTGCCAACACCACCTTCGAGTTCGGCAATAGCAGCCTGAAAGGCAAAGTGAGTCGGGGTGCCGCGGCGGCCATAGAACATCTCCCCTTTGGCACGATTGGCCGTGGCGTGGCGCATCTGTTCCATGCTGTCAAATACAACGGTTGATGCTCGAAACACGGGAGGATTGATCACTCCCTTGCTCCACTTTTTGTCCCGGCCGAGTGAGACCAGCTTGGTGGCTTTCTTCATGGATGCAACTCTTGTTTGTGATGGCGGGGCGAGCGCCCGTTTGAGGCATATTAACATTGAATCTTGTCATTGCCAGTGCGGCGGGCTTGAGACTTGTTCAAGTTGGCCGCAGCTTAAAGCAGCGGCAGGCTGACCCGGATTTCGACACCCGAGCCGTCGCTCAGGTTGCTGGCACTGATATGGCCGCCATGGAAGGCGGTGATAAGCCTGGCGATATAAAGTCCCAGTCCCAGATGAGGTTTGGACTGCATCGTTTGCGGCCGCACTGAGACCATGGATTCGAAGATCTGCTCGGTCATGTTTTCCGGCAACAGTGGCCCTTGGTTTTCCACCCTGAGCAGGGCCTGTTTGCCCTGCACCTTGAGGCTGATGCGGATATCGGTATCGGCTTTGCTGAACTCAATGGCGTTGCTGATCAGCTTATCCATCAGCTGGGCGATATATTCAGGCACGCCGCGCATGGTCAAAGGTTCATCCGGCAACACCAGCACGAAACCTTGTTCCTTGTAAGTCATCTGATACCCGGCGACGCAGCCTGCCACAACCTTGGTCAGCGGGAATTCATCTATCTCGGCCTGGGACAGGGACTCCTCGAGCCGGGTGGCTTCGCTCATGTTGGCGAGGATCAGCCACAAGCGGTTGACCCCTTCCTGGGCGCGGTCGACATACTTGGCCGTGTCCTTGTCCAGTTGCTGCAGACTCAAGTGCTCCAATGAGCTGCGCACCACGGCCACAGGGGTTCTCAATTCGTGGGATAGCCGCGAGGACATGTTTTCCAGATAGTGGGTATATTGACCCAGCCGGCTGACGATATTGGCAAAACTGCGCGACAGATCGCCAATTTCATCGCGCACTTTTGAAGGTGGAATGGTGTCGCGAACCCGCCCCTGGCTGTCGATGGCGCGCTCGGCCTGATCCCTGAGTTTGCGAATGCGGCTGGAGATCCCGGAGGCAAACACAAACAGTGCCAGGGTACCCATGGCCATCACGGTCAGGATCACATTGAACAACTTCTCCAGTGCCCGGTTACGCAGGGTACGGATACCATGGGTGGTTTCCTCGGCAACCACGGCGCCCATCACCTTATCGTCAATCCAGATGGGGCTGGCCGCTGCCAACACCACCGCCTTGTTATCCGGTGTCAGGCGCCAGGTGGAGGCCATCTGGCCATTCAGCGCCCGGCGAATATGGCTGCCGCCGAGTTCGGTCGAATCCTGCAGTGAGTCGATAAAATCCATAGGCGGCTTGGTCAGCACTGTGTAGTAGATGGGGTGTAGATAGTCGTGTTCCAGTTTGCCGAAGAAGCTTTCCGGTTGCCGCTCCTCCTCGACCGAGCGGGTCCAGACACTGGAATCGGCGCGAATATCGCCCGACTTGGCCAGCACCCGGCCATGGACATCCACCACCCAGATCCGCGAGCTGTTATGCCCCATACCTTTGATAATACTTTCAATTTCCGGTGATGGTACAAGAACCGTCCCCAGCTTGTCGGCGCGGTCTGTGGCCGAGGTACCGACTATGGCTTCCAGCCTGCGGCCCTTCTTGTCGTTGACATCATGAATGGCAAAACTGAGTTTACTGCCCACCATCTCCAGCGGCATTCTGAGCTCAATATTGTAACCCTTATCGGTTTTCAACCACTGGCCCTGAATGCGGACCTCTGGTGTCACCGGGGCGCTGAACGCCGGATTTTCAGGCAACTCGAAGGCGCTGAGCCAGCCATCGCGCTTGTTGGCTATGGTATAACGGCGAAAACGGTCATCCGGGGCCAGGGTGGCGATGGCCAGATAGTCGTTGCGATCCACACTCAGGCTGTTGCGGCCGCGGTAAATCACCTTTGGATCCGTTACCTCGAAAAAGCCGTAAAGGTAGCCGCCATATTTACCGACCATATGGGTAAAGCTCAGCGTTGACTGGCTGTCACTCAAGCGCATCAGGGTGTGTTCTTCGCCATAGGTCATGGCGCGATGGCGGTAAGCTTCCCAATCATTGAGGCGGCCATCCAGCTGAATGGGGCCGTTGAGCGGGTAGGCGTAGAGATCGCGGCCCTTTTCCACTTGATTGAGGAAACTGGCCTGGCTGTCGAACAGCCTGGGTCTTTCATGCAGCGCCGTAGCCAGGGCCTGAGTGGTTCCTTCCAGGGTTTTCTCCTGGCCGTGCCGCAGATATTTCTCCATCTCCCACACATACTGATAACCAAGCCAGGGCAGGCACAGCAAAAACAGCGACAGTACCAGGGTCTTGGTTCTGAGGCCTATTGGCGGGTGATAGGAGGGCAATTTCAAGATTCGGGATCCCAGCGATAACCCATGCCGTAGACGGTATCTATGCAGTCAAAGGCCGGATCGGCAGCGATAAACTTACGCCGGATCCGTTTTACATGGGAGGTAATGGTGCTGTCATCGACATAAATCTTGGCTTCCTGCATCAATTCGGTGCGGCTGCGCACATGGCCGGGATGTTTGGCCAGGGCGTACACCATCCAGAATTCGGTCACTGTCAATTCAATCGGCTGCTGTTGCCAATATACCTGAATTCGGTTGGCATCTATGGTGAGGGCGCCGCGCTCCATCAGGGTGTCGGCCGGAGCACTGCTGCCGGCGAGTTCGCAGCGGCGAAACAGCGCCGCCAACCGCGCCAGCAAATGGGGAAAACTGACATCTTTGCTCAGGTAGTCATCGGCACCCAGACGCAGGCCACAAACCGTATCGAAGTCGCTGTCTCTGGCGGTGAGAAAAATAATCGGCAGGGTGCCCGACATCGCCCGCAGCGACTGGCACAAGGTAAAGCCACCATCGATTTCATGCTCCAGACCTATGTCAATAATGGCCAGATCCGGTAAGCGGGTGTTGAAGGCCTGCATGGCCTCGGGGCGGTTGGCGTAAGTTTGCACAGAGTAACCCTGTGATTGCAGCACATCTTTGTAGTTTTCTCTTATTGCAGCTTCATCTTCCACTATGGCAATGCGTTTCATCTGCCTCTTGTTCCTGCCGAGCCGTGAATAGCCGTGACTATACAGGATTTTAGCCGTGAAAAAAGCGGTTGCTTCCGATTGCCATTTTGTTGCCACAATTGATAGCCAAAGTGCCATTTTTGCTCCCCAGACTTGCCATTTCAATGGGGTTTAATCATCTCAACGACGAGGAACGCTGCCAACTTGGCAGCAAGTTCTACAAGACAAAAGGAATCGAGATGATGAAAACGACCCCCATAGCCTCCCTGATCATGGCATCACTGTTGCTGACTTCTTCTCTGGCGCACGCCGACAGCCAGCCAAACTTACCGACTCAGGAGAGAGATCACAACGAAGAATTGGTCGGCTTTGGCACAGGCGCACTGCTGGGCGCCGTGGTTGGGGGACCTGTGGGGGCCGTTATCGGTGCCTTCACCGGCGGCATAGTGGGTAAGTCAGTGGGCGATGACGAGCAGCTCAAGAGTCAGCAGCAACAGTTGGCCGAGCAAACCGAACAACTGGCGAGTCTCAGTGAGAAGCAGCGAGCGCTGAAGGAGTTATCGTTGCAATACGCCGATGCCCAGAGCCGCCTCAATGCGCTTTCCCGCGACCGGGCTGCTCAGCTTGAAGAGTTAATCGTGGGTATGAATGTGCAGTTTCGTACCGGCACCGCCGAAATCGAACCCCACTTTGCCCGCCAGCTGGACGATTTGGCTTTTGCCATGAGCCTGTCGCCTGAGCTGATGTTGGATCTGACGGGTTACGCCGATCGCCGCGGTAATTCTGATTACAATCAGGCGCTTTCCGAGCAGCGGGTCGAGGCGGTGAAAAGTTATTTGGTTAGTCAAGGCGTTGCCCAAGAGCGCTTGCAAACCCAGGCTTTTGGTGCCAGCTCTCCCCTCAGTGCCAAACAGAGCCGCGAGAGCGATTTCTTTGACCGTCGGGTCACGCTGAAATTACAGACTCAGGGCGCTGCCCTGGCAGCCAATCAACAAAGCGCTAATTGAGAGGGAGCGACGAAATGAATATGGATATCCCTCGGCAGGAAAACGAGCAGTTTCAGAGCATGCCCGCCGCCAGTCACAGCGATTCGGATACTTATTTACGCAGGGCCGTCAACGCCCTGCAATTTTCAGGCTTTGCCCTGTTGGCCCTGCTGGTGTTCAACCTGGTTAGCTCTGTTGAAGCTTGGGCCGAGAATAGCCCCCAATTTGCCGAAGAGCCTGCAAGTACCCAGGCTCAGGAAGGTACAGTTCAACTGATTGATAATCCGCAGTGGCCCGGGGCCGGGGTGCTTGCTTTTGGCGACACTCAGGCCCCGGCACTGGCAACCGAAGTCAGTATGAGCATCAGTGGCTGGAGTAACAGAGTCAGCGTAACCCAGTCATTCACCAATGATACCCAGGAGTGGATCCACGGCCGTTACCTGTTCCCGCTGCCCAATGAGGCGGCAGTGGACAGCATGCAGTTGAGAATAGGTGAGCGGATCATCGAGGGGGTCATTCAACCAAAGGAAGAGGCCAAGCGCACTTTTGAGCAGGCCAAGGCTCAGGGAAAGCGCGCCAGTCTATTGAGTCAGGAGCGGCCCAACCTGTTCACCACTCAGGTGGCCAATCTGGCTCCGGGGGAAACTCTTAAAGTCAGCTTCAGCTACCAGCAGGCATTGGATTACCGCGATGGTCAGTTCAGCCTGCGCTTTCCCATGACCCACACGCCCCGTTATCTGCCTCAAAGCATGCTGCAAAGCTTCAAGGGCGTGGAAGAGGCGGCGCGGTTGCTGAGCCCTGTGATTGAAGCCGCGGGCCTTGAAAAGATGTTCACCGGCGCTGATAGCGAAAGCTCTGAGTCTATAGGTCCCGATACGTCAAGCAGTGGCCAGGATAATCGCCTCAGTTTGGATATTATCCTGGATGCTGGTTTTCCCTTGCTGTCGCTGGAGTCCCCTTATCATGCTATTTCCCAACAAACCCTGAGTGATGGCCGTATCCGGGTGCAGCTGCAACAAGACAATACCAAGGCCGACAGCGACTTTGTGTTGCAATGGCAAGCGGATCCTGGCGTTAAGCCGGCAGCGGCGCTGTTCAGCCAGCAAGGCCAGACCCATACCCCAGCACCTTCTTTAGCGCAGATCGAAGGCCAAGCTGTCAGGGATGAATACAGTCTATTGATGTTGATGCCGCCACAGAGCAAAGAGGTGGCCAAGTCCTTGCCCAGGGAGCTTATTCTGGTGATAGATACTTCCGGCTCCATGGGGGGAGATGCAATAGTTCAGGCCAAACAGGCACTGCTGTATGCATTGAGCAGTCTCAAACCGGAGGACAGTTTTAATGTCGTTGAATTCAACTCTGCAGTGCAAACCATGGCAGCCAACTCTTTGCCGGCGACGGCCCACAATATAGGTCGGGCGCAGCAGTTTATTCGCGCCCTGGAAGCCAACGGTGGTACCGAGATGGCCAAGGCGCTGGAGCTGGCATTGAACAATGATTTTGCCGCTCAAAATAAAGTCGGCACGAAAGGTGAGATTAAGGCGCTCAGGCAAGTGATTTTCATGATAGATGGCGCCGTAGGCAATGAACAGGCGCTATTTGAACTGATTAAAGACAGGCTCGGCGACAACCGTCTGTTTACCATAGGTATAGGCAGTGCGCCCAACTCCCACTTTATGCAGCGCGCTGCCGAGCTGGGGCGGGGCAGTTTTACCTATATTGGCAAGATGCAGGAGGTGGAGCAAAAGGTGGTTGCCTTGCTGGAAAAAATCTCCGCTCCCAGGATCACAGATGTGTCGCTGCGCTACCTTGACGGCACTGTGCCGGATTACTGGCCGGCACAAATTCCGGATCTCTATCAGGGTGAGCCGGTATTGGTGAGCATCAAACAGCGTAGCAATGCCCACAAGGCAGTTATCGTATCCGGTCTTATCGATGGCCAATTCTGGCAGCAGGAGCTGGCGCTCAATGCCAAGGCTGAGCCCAAAGGGCTGGATCTCATCTGGGCCGGAAAACAGATAGCCGCGCTGGAGCTGGCCAAAGATGCTGCCAACAGTGAACGCATTGAACGCCAGGTCACAGCGCTGTCGCTTAAGTACCACTTGGTCAGTCCGTACACCAGCCTGGTGGCAGTGGATGTCGCCCCGGTCAATCCGGACGCCGCGGCGACCCGGGAAGGGCAAGTGGCCAGTCATGCGCCCAAGGGCTGGCAGGGGCAGTTGCCGCAAACTGCCACCGACAGCCGGCTGATGTTGCTGCTGGGGTTGGCAAGTTTGCTGGCGGCGTTGATGCTGGCGGCTTTCCCCAGGGCCTTTGGCCGCCGTGCTTGTGAGGAGGCGGGGCAATGAGCCAGGCACCCCAGGCCCTGACAGCAGGCACTATGTCCTCGGTCAATAGGGGGCGCTTTGGCGATATCGGCTCAATAGTGATAGTTGTTCTGGTCGTGGCGGGTTCGGCCATGCTGTTTAAAGGAGGATATATGCAAGCCAAAGCCATGTTCGCCCAGTTTTTGATTGAAAAGGCCTGGGCCAAGAGTCTGGCGGACGGCCAGGCACACAAACCCTGGTCCTGGGCCGATACTCACCCTACGGCCAAATTGTGGATAGGCAAGCATGAGCCACTCTATGTGCTGGCCGGGGCCAGTGGCCGTAACCTGGCCTTTGGACCGGCGCAGATGCTCTCGGGAGCCGGCGCCGGAGAGACAGGTAATACAGTGATTGCCGGTCACAGGGATACCCATTTCGCGATTCTGGCCGGGGCCAGGGTCGGGCAGGAGATCCGCTTGCAGGGCATGGATGGTCAGATCCATTTTTATCGAATACGGGCTACCGCAGTAGTGCATGAATCTGAGACACGTTGGTTGATGGGCAGTGATGAGCGGCTATTGACGCTGATTACCTGTTATCCCTTCGACAGCCTGAGCGGCGGCGCCGAGCTCAGATTCGTGGTGCAGGCAGAAGCCTTGCAAACGCTGGCGGTTTCAGCCTGATATCGGCATCACCCGATTGCGGCCCAAACGCTTGGCTTCATAGAGCAAGGTGTCGGCGCGTTCGGTAAGGGATTGACGGGTATCCATTTGCTGCCATTCGGCAACCCCGAAGGAGGCGCTGATATTGCTGATGAGCTGGCCCTTGCGCCTGTCTCTGACGCTGACTTTCTCCAGTGCCCGCCTCATGGCTTCGGCCAGTTGGCGGGCCACTCTCAGCTGACTGGTCGGCACCAGAATAGCGAACTCTTCACCACCGAAACGATACAACTTGGTGCCGTCACGGCAACTATCCTGCAGACGCTTGGCCACCGCCTTGAGCACCTGGTCCCCCAAAAGATGCCCATATTCATCGTTGAAACGCTTGAAGTGATCCACATCCACCAGAATAAGGCAGCAGCCCTTGGGTGACTGACTCAACAAGCTCTCGAAGTCGGCATCGAAGGCACGGCGATTAAGGCAGCCGGTGAGGGCATCAAACAATATGTCTTTTTCGGTGTTTTGCAGCTGTAGTCGCAGACTGTCTATCTCTTGTTGGGCTTTGCTCAGTTGCGAGCTCAAATAATCCGTGCTGTTGCGAATATCATCCGAGTCTTTCACCAGGGCTCGGACCATGCCCATCACCTGCTCAAGATCCATGGCGTCCTGATCCAAGCGGCTGATACGGCCAAAGTTACGCTCTATTTTGGCGCGAAAACTGTCGGCATCACAGCTGGTATCCTTGAGTGACTGAGACAGCTCGGTCGCTATCGCCTCCATACTCTGGCGCATATCTCTGACATCCAGTTCCTCTTCCGGAGCCAGATGGTGGCGGTACAGAAGTTCTGCCGTGGAGGGGGGGCAGGTGTTGAACTGGCTGATTGCTTGATCCAGGCCGGCATTGAGTACCGGGTTGCGCTCGCTGACATAGGCATACCAGAGCGCATAGTTGACCGGCGTTGTCGGTATCCGATATTTCAACATCAGGGGTAAGGCTTTTTTCAGGTATTGAGCGGCTTGCTGAAGCAGAGTCATGGCCATAGGGGAGCTCATTGTCGATGTAAAAAACCTATTCAGCTTGACATAAATTAAGCCGCTTGTGGATCCATAGGCTCACGGAATGTCACCTTGTTGCGCCGATTGCCGAATGCTGTCCCGCTGTTACAATGGCTGAACAAAATAGATAATAGTAAGGAATGAAGTCGTGAAATTTACCTCTGTGTGTGGCCTGTTGGCCACATTGTTAACGCCTGCTCTGGCGTTGGCCGCCCCCTTTGAACTGGATGAATCCAGCTATCGCCAGGATGTGAAAACCCTTGCCAGCGATGCTTTTGGAGGCCGTGCGCCTCTGTCGGCCGGTGAACAGCTGACCTTGGATTACCTTACCAAAGCCTTCAAGGAGATGGGGCTTGAGCCCGGGTTTGGCAACAGTTATCTGCAAGCCGTTCCCATGGCCAGGATCAGCGCAGATCAGAATATGCAGCTTAAGTTGGGCTCAATGAGTTTCAGTAACGGCGAGGAGTTTACCGCCCGCACTCAAAGAGTGACACCCAAGGTGGAGCTGCAAGACAGCGAGGTGGTATTTGTCGGCTACGGTATCAATGCCCCGGAATACGGCTGGAATGACTTTGAAGGCCTGGATGTTCGTGGTAAGACGCTGATTGTGCTGGTCAATGATCCCGGCTTTGCCACTCAGGATCCCCAGGTATTCAAGGGCAATGCCATGACCTATTATGGTCGCTGGACCTATAAATATGAAGAAGCGGCCCGTCAGGGCGCCGAAGCCGTGTTTATTGTGCATGAAACTGCGCCCGCCGCTTACGGTTGGGGGGTGGTGCGTAACAGTAACACCAATACCAAGTACACCCTGGTGGATAAAGACAACAACGCATCATCGGTGGGCGTGATGGGGTGGATCCAGCACGATAGCGCCAAGAAGCTGTTCAGCCAGGCGGGTCTGGACTTTGACACCTTGAAGCAACAGGCGGTCAATAAAGGCTTCAAGGCGGTGCCGTTAAAACTCAAGGCCAATCTAACTTTGAACAACAAGATAGAACTGGCGCAATCCCACAATGTGGCGGCCTTGTTGCCTGGAAGTGAACACAAAAATGAATACTTGGTGATGCACGCTCACTGGGATCACCTGGGAAAGACCATTGAAGATGGCAAGGAAGTGGTGCTCAACGGCGCTGTGGACAACGCCTCCGGTGTGGCCGGTGTTCTGGCATTGGCAAAGCATTTCAAACAGCAAAAGGGCATTGATGCCCCGAAACGCTCGATTCTGTTCAGCGCCTTTACTGCCGAGGAAACCGGACTCATTGGTGCCCAGTACTTTGCCGAAAATCCCCCGGTTCCCACCAAGCAGCTGGTGGCATTTCTTAATATAGACGGCATGAATATGGGCAAAGGCGTGGATTACATCCTGCGTTATGGTGAGGGTGTGTCAGAGCTGGAGCAGTATTTGAATGATGCCGCCAAAGGACAGGGACGCAGCGTCAAGGCCGATCCCCGGCCGCAAAATGGCTTGATGTTCCGCTCGGATCATTTCGCTCTGGCCAAGGAAGGGGTACCCGGCTTGCTGTTTATGAGTTTGGGGGATACAGACCCGGATTATATCGCCCATAAATATCATAAGGCAGCCGATGATTATGACCCAAGCTGGAGTCTGGATGGGGTTCAGCAGGACTTGGCCTTGATAAGCGATATTCTGGCGCGGTTGGCCAATAACAATGATTGGCCCAAATGGCTTGAAGACTCGGACTTTAAGAAACGTCGGGCGCAGGATCTGCGCTGAGAAGGACACTTTTAAGCGCAAACCGGGGATCTGTCCCCGGTTTTTATATTGGCCTCAGAAGCGATAGCTGACAGATAACATGGGGCCGATAAAACTATAGTAAATATTGTAGTCGGCTACTTTTACTTCGGCATTGGACGTACTCTGACGCACATCCACATCTACCTTGTAATAGTTGTACGCCACACTGATGTCCCAGTTGTCACTCAGCGCCGTTTTCATGCCTGCTCTGATATCGACCAATGAGCCTTCGAGGTCATCCAGACGCACGGAAAAATATTGGGCATGTAGATTAAGTTGCCAACCGGGTGCCAGCTCATAGTCACCAAAGAGGCCAACATTCGGCAAAGGTGCAGTCACACTCTCATCTACCACTCTGGGAATAGGTTGAGCGCTGCAGATATTGCCGCTGAGTTCTGAAGTGGCACAGGCGCCAATGGAACCCTCAAAGCTGCTGTCAATCAACATAGTGTGCAAGCCGACACTGACCCCTATGTTATAACCGTTGCCTTGAAACAGATCATAGCCATAGCCAATACGAACGATATCAATATTAAGGCTTGTGCCTAACTGGCCTCCGGCCTTGACGTCATAAACAGTATCATCAATCTGTATTTGAAATGGCCTGCTGACTGCTTGAGTTTCGGCGCTGCGATGCAGTTGTTTCCAATCGATATAGATATGGTGTCTGTCGTTGAAGCGATATCCTACTTCAACCAATGGCAGAAACTCATTTTCCGCCAACTGCAGATCCGATTCGAAATCCAATTCGAAATCGTTGCCTAACAAGGGATCTGTGACTTGCATATTGGTGTCGGACTGGGAATAGAAACCACCTATATTCAGACTCCACTCGTCGGCCTGAACAGAGTTGGCCGCGCAGCACAACAGGAGTAGTGTCAACACCAGTTTCGAACCCGGAATGTTAATTAAATGTGTTGTCAACAATGGGGTGATCTCTTTTTATTACTCAGATAATCCAAGTGCCTTCTCAGAGATTCCTTTTCCGGGGTAATTCGGCACATGCGCGGTTTGAGTGCTTTTGGGTTCGCTCTTGGGGCGACACTTCTTGTATTTTCGGATGCTGAAAATCTGCGCGGTTGCAGAGAGTCTAAACCAGAATAGTGTGTTGTGTGAATAAAATGTTTGGAAAGTTATGGTTTTTTATGATCCATAACAAAAAAGCACTCCGTAATGGAGCGCTTCAGTCTTATATTAAAGATCGTGTTCGGATCAGCCCTCGGACTTGCTGCTATCGCTTTTCTTGGAGTCCTTGTTGAACATGCCCAAACGGATACGGATAAAGTGCAGTATTTGTGCTGCAATATCTAGATTGAGGCAGGACTCCAGTCCTTCAAAGCCCGGCGAGGAGTTGGCCTCGCAAATCTTGTAGTGACCATTATCGAACAGCAGATCGATTCCGGCGACATCCAGATCCAAAATATTGGCGGTCTGGGTTGCCAGCCACTCGATTTCAGGTGTGACCGTAAAGGGGCTGGCTGAGCCACCGGCGCTGACATTGGCTTTGAAACTGTCCTCTTGACCGCGTCTTTCGTAGCAACCCGCTACCCGGCCACCTATGGTAAAGACTCGTAAGTCCCGGCCATGGCTGTTGGAGATAAACTCCTGCAAAATGATGTTGGCATTTTTATTGGTGGCTTCGATAAGCTGCATCAGATCATCGAACTCCCGCGCCTTGTGTGACAGAAACACGCCGCTGCCTTGCGAGCCGGACAGTGTCTTGATCACCACAGGGAAACCCAAATGACGTTCAACCAAGTCAACATCAACCGGGAATTTCACCAGCATGGTCTTGGGCGTTGGCAGATTCTTTTCAGCCAACAGTTGCTGGGAAAATAGCTTGTCCTTAACGGTTTCTATCGCCTTGGAAGAGTTAAGGCAATAAACGCCAAGACGCTCCAGGTGGCGGATAATCGCCAAGGCAAAATAGGTGGTACCCGAGCCCATACGGGGAATAATAAAATCGGGCAACTCTACTGGTTGCCCGTTCAGTAAAATACTCTTGTTGTCCTCTCGGGTCACAGTGAGGTCAAACTCATCGGGAGCATAGACCTCAAGTTCGATATTGTCGGCCTTGGCAGCCTCCAACAATCGGTTAATTTCATACAATTCAGGTTTTAGCTGAGTCGCGGTCTCTTTATATAAAATCCAACCACGCATTTAGTCGCAAACCCTAATTTTCATTGGTCATCCTCTAGTTCAGGCTCATCCTGAACATCGTCATCTATCATATCGTCAAGATACTCAGCATCGGCCTTTTTCACCAAATTGGTGCCGACAACTGCGTAGAAAGGCTTCCCAGAAGCCAACTTGACATACTTTACCCAGATCTTTTCCAACAAGCTACCGGGAGCGGAATTTCCGCGGACAACTTCAACAAAATGACTCTCCTCCGGATTTCGGGGGGCTTGGCGTCCTTCCGCCAGAGCCTGCATGGCAACGCCATGTTTTTCGAGTAATTCTGCTTCGTTGTATGTAAAATCCCCGCTGCGGCGAAAGCCCTTGGGGAAGTTTTTGTCGTCATAGAAACGGCGTTCGCTGACAAAACTCTCATTGGCGGCTTGTTGCATAGATGCACTTTGCAGTGCCGATGGTGAAGGAGTCGTGGTCAACATGGCGATATTCCTTACAAAATGGTTCTTGAGGAGATTTGCAAGCAGAGTATTGGCTAGTATGATTGATTTATAAATCAAAAAAATTTGTCTATGACGATAAAGAATTTTTTATGGACACGGATTTACTCAAGACATTTCTGGAAGTTTCCCATACCCGCCATTTTGGGAAGGCCGCCGAGAACCTCTATCTGACCCGCAGCGCAGTATCTTTCAGGGTGAAGCAGCTGGAGAGTATTCTCGGCGTCGAGTTGTTTGAGCGGCAGCGAAACAACATACAACCGACCCCGGCCGGGGTGCGGATGCTGGCGCATGCCGAAGCGGTACTGACCGCCTGGGAGCGGGCCAAACAGGATATCTCCTTGAGTGAGCACCAGTCGGTACAATTGGTTATCGGTGCGGCGCCCAATATCTGGGACGCTTATCTGCAGGGATATATGCAGGGCTTACATCAGGGGCTTGCCGGAGTGGCGCTACGCACCGAAATTCTGGCGCCGGCGGCGATGACCAAACAGTTGATGGACCGAACGCTGGATCTGGCCATTGCCTTCGATCCCCCTAAGTTGGAAGAGTTTGAGCTATTGCAGATAGGAGAGGTGTCTCTGCATCTGGTGAGCACAGAGGCGGCTACCTCAGTCGATGAACTGACGGACAGGCATTATATCAAGGTCGATTGGGGCACGGCGTTTAATATTCAACATGCCAGAGACTATGCCGAGTTGCCCATTCCTGTACTGCACACCGGCTCTGCCCGCATTGCGCTGGACTTTCTGCTCAATAATGGCGGCAGTGCATTTTTGCCGCAAAACATGATTGAACCTTATCTGGCGAAAGGTGAGCTGTTTGTGATTGATGATAAAACACCGCTCAGGCGCAATGTCTATGTAGCCTACTTGCCGGGCAACGACCGCCTGGAGCAGATACTGCAAGCGGTCAACTATCTCAGAAGTCAGTTCTAAGCCTCTCCGGGGCATTGAGCACTTTGGCTTGAAGCCCCGGTTTCCTTACTTATGCATTCAATATTCCAAAGCATGCATTCAACATACCAAAGCGCTTTAGAACACCAAAGGCCAGATAACCACGGCCCAGGTCAGGCCGCATAAACACAGGCTGATAAAGACTGCCGCCGAGGCAATATCTTTGGCCTGGCCGCTCAAGGGATGAATTTCATCGCCCACTCTGTCGACCACGGCTTCAATGGCTGAATTCAATAGTTCGGTAATAATGACGATAAATACTGTCGTTATCAGCAGTAATTTTTCTGTCTTGGCCACATCCAGATATAACGCCAGCGGGATCATTAACAATGCCAGTACGGCTTCCTGACGAAAGGCGGCTTCATGTTTCCAGGCTGAGTTCAGTCCTTTCATGGAAAAGCCGGTGGCGCGAAAAATGCGTTTCAGTCCGTGATTGTTGGCGGGTTTCATATTTTCTCAATTCTTGATCTGTGGCTATGGCGGGTTGCTGTATAAAGACCCGCTGAACCGTGAAAGGTTCCTGGGTTAATGGGGTTGAAACAGGTCGCTGCCTTTATTGACCTTGCGTTGGTCACGAGCCACTCATTGAGTATTGGTGACGCTTAGGGAAGGTGCGGCGGTATTATAGCAGCTCATCTTGCCGCTGATATAGCTGTTACTTCACCCACCAAGGGTGTTTGGCCGTTATTATGCCATGGTGGAAGGTTTGGCAAAGGGGGGAGGGCCGTTTCGATAATCGTTACACTTGTTGTCACCATAATCGCCACGACTTTCTATACTCTTTATAGTTTTGGTCTCTGCTATAGGATGTAGCAGGCAATTGGCCGACAGCCAGGGAGGGCTTATGCAATATCCGCAATCTTTAACGACAACAGCATACCTTAAATGTTTTCCTGCCATATTGTTACTGCTGCAAACTTTTCTGCTGGCTTTGTCTTTTTTGCTCTCGTTTCCGGCTGCCGGCGATAGAGAATTACCGGCCCCTGAGCTGGCCGGACGTTGGCAACAACATAAGGTAGATATCAAGGATTTCCTTGTCAGTGAAAAACTTGATGGTGTCCGCGCCAGATGGGACGGCAGGCGTTTGTTGAGCCGCTCGGGCAGAGTCATTCCTGCACCAATTTGGTTTGTGAAGGACTTTCCTGACGTGGCACTCGAAGGAGAGCTTTGGGGTGGCTATCACAGCTTTGATACTGCATCGCTGCTGGCCAGAGGTTTAGGCGAAGCAGACTCCTGGCGCCAGCTGGGTTTTTATCTGTTCGATGCCCCCGGGCTTAAAATGGCTTTTGCCGAACGTTATCAGGCGTTCAAGCAGTATCACCAACTGACCCCTTATCTCTATGTCATCGAGCAGCGGCGTCTGAGCAGCACGCAAGAGTTACATCTGTGGTTACAACAGGTGGTGGCCAAAGGGGGCGAAGGCCTGATGGCGCACCGCATCGATGCCATGTATCTGGCGGGGCGCAGTGATGCCTTGTTAAAACTCAAACCTGTGGAAGATGCCGAGGCGCGAGTGCTGGCGATACTTCCGGGAAAAGGCAAGTATCAAGGCATGATGGGCGCCTTGCTGGTGGAAACC
Organism: Shewanella chilikensis; assembly: GCF_002836945.1. Lineage (GTDB taxonomy): Bacteria > Pseudomonadota > Gammaproteobacteria > Enterobacterales > Shewanellaceae > Shewanella > Shewanella chilikensis. The sequence continues at coordinate 76,942 of NZ_NIJM01000014.1, read as the reverse complement.
GAGGCTGGGGTAAGCTTTCGCCTGGGGACAGGTTTCACCGATGCCGAGAGGGCTTCACCACCGCTTCCCGGAACCTGGGTAACCTTTGCTTTCTCCGGGTGGACCTCGGGCGGCAAGCCTAGGTTTGCCCGCTTCCTTAGGGTAAGATCCGACTATCAACTCAGTTTCCCGGCAGAGGCTATTGAGGCAAAAGTCTCTGCAGCCGACCCGGCTGCAGAACGCAATCCTGCCGTGTCAGTCAACAAGGAACCTTAAGGTGGAATTTCAAAGTGTGCCAAGTGTCAGCGAGGGCGAAATTAACCGTATCTTGATGGTTTGTATGGGCAATATCTGCCGCTCACCAAGTGCTGAAGCTGTGGCCCGGGCCAAGGCTCAGGCCATGGGACTGACACTGGAGTTGGATTCTGCCGGCACCATAGGATATCACTCAGGGGAGTCGCCGGACAGGCGCGCCCGCGCCGCCGGAGAGCGGCGTGGACTGGACTTTTCAGGGATCAAAGCCAGGCAGGTGTGCGCGCGGGACTTTGCTCATTTCGATCTTATTCTGGCGGCCGATCGTGAGAATCTTCAGGCCCTAGATGAGGCTTGTCCGCAGATTTACAAACACAAGCTGGCCTTGATGCTGGACTTTGCCGATACTCCGATCAGGGAAGTCCCGGATCCTTACTATGGTGGCGACAGCGGATTTGAGCAGGTTTTGGATCTGTTGGAGTTGAGTATTGCCGGGCTGTTTGCCAGGATCCAGGCCGCCAGACAGAAGATTATCCCGCCTGTGCGGTGAGCGATTCTGCAAAGGACTAACATTAAGCTTATGCGGAATTTAGTTGGATAATTGGTCGGATAAGTGACAAACAAAAACAGGCCACGATTTGTGGCCCGTTTCCGTTAAGCTTGCTTCTTGAGGGAAGCTTAACCCTGATGGCGTTTGCCGGAGCGCTTCAGCCTGTCGGCTTCTTTCTTTGCCTGCTTCAGGGCTTCTTTCTCTGCCAGCAGCTTGGCCACTTCCGCCTCTTCGGCCTGGGCCATTTCCGGCGTTTCCAGTGACAGCTGACCGATTTTCCCAGAGCGGAACTCATGCAGCAGCAGTTCCGAGGCCTTGTGCAAATCGATATGACCGCCGCTTCTGAGGGCGCCGCGCCTGCGGCCTATCTCTTCGAGCAGTTCAATATCTGTGGCGGGCAGGGAGGTGAGCTTATAACGCTCCATCATCGCCTCCGGGTAGGCATGCAGGAAATAAGCTGCGGCAAACAGGGCCACATCCTCATACTCCATGGCGGTGTCCTTGATGGCACCTGTGACCGCCAGGCGATAACCCGAGGCTTCATTGTCCACCTTGGGCCAAAGGATCCCCGGCGTGTCGGATAGCACTATGCCGTTTTTAAGGTTGATCCTTTGCTGCGCCTTGGTTACCGCAGGTTCATTACCTGTCTTGGCAATCACCCGACCGGCCAGGGTGTTGATGATGGTGGACTTGCCCACATTGGGGATGCCCATGATCATGGTGCGAATATCCTTGAGCGCACCTTCGCTTACGGGGACCAGTTTGCGGCACAGCTCGGGGATCTTTCTGACCATGGCCGGTTGCAGGGTAGTGATGGCTTGTGCCCGTACTCCTTGTTCCTGCTCCAGGTACTCAATCCAGCGATTGGTTATCTCGGGATCGGCCAGATCAGACTTATTCAGCAACTTGATACAAGGCTTGTCCTGGCGCAGCTTGGCCACCATGGGGTTTTCACTGCTGTAGGGTATTCGGGCGTCCAGCACTTCGATCACCAGATCTATCTGAGGCATCACCTCTTCTATCTCTTTGCGGGCCTTGTGCATGTGTCCCGGATACCATTGAATCGCCATCTATTGCTTATCCTGCTGAAAACTGAAAAAAGAGCGCTATTGTAGCATTCCGAACTGAAAAAAGCGCCCGCAGGCGCTAGATAACCCCAAGTTCGCGCAGGCGCTCCATCAGGTAGCTGTCGGCGGTATAGCGCTCTGACAGTACAACGTCGGGGCGAGGGTGCAGGAACAGCGGCAGTGAGATCCGCGACTTGCTCATATCGGCGCCTTCCGGGTTGATCACCCTATGAGTGGTCGATGGGAAGTAACCGGCGGAAGCCTCCTGAAGCATATCGCCTATGTTAATGATAAGGTTGCCAAAATCGCTGGGAACATCCAGCCATTCCCCGTCGAGGCTCTGCACCTGCAGCCCGGGCTCGTTGGCGGCGGGCAATACGGTAAGCAGGTTGATATCTTCATGGGCGGCGGCGCGAATGGCGCCCGGGGTCTCATCACCTGTCATTGGCGGATAATGCAGCACCCGCAGCAGCGTCTTGTGGCTATTGGCTATCATTTGCGACAGCGCAGTGCGGTAGTTGGCTGCCACCTCGGCAGGCGAGTGCGCCTCGACCCAGTCCAGAAGCTCGGCGGCCAGCGCATTGGCTTCTTGGTAGTAGGTGAGGATATTGTCCTGCAATTGCTCAGGAATGCGGCCCCAGGGGTAGACGTGAAAGTACTCTTTGATGTCTTTGACCGTATGGCCTTTGGCGGTTTCTGAAATGCTCGCCGGAAAGAAACCATCCTGGGTTTCCGGCTTGAACATGAAGGCCTGCTTTTCTTCACTGTTGAAGAACTCCTGCCAGTCGCGGTAGATATCCTGCACCAACTGTTGTGAAATAGGGTGGTTGCGCAACACGCCAAAGCCGGTGCTGCGCAGGGATTCTACAAAGCGCTCGGCAGCATCTGCGGCGCGATAGTCTATGGTTTCCAGTTTCATCATCATCTTTCTTGGTTATTTTTTATTGACCCGATACTCGTGTCTCTATGGACATTTTGTTGGCAGTCGGGCGACCCGGGCGCAAGTCTACCTTGATGTCTTTATAGGGGCAACGTAAAGTGATCCAAGTCACTTTTATGGCTCTGTGTAACTTGAGTAAACGGTAACTGTTGCAATTCGGGTCCTATGGGTTACGCAGAGTAATCGAGGAGCGTTAAATGAAACCCCTGAACGAGTTTGAGCGTTATGTCATAGAGGAAAAAGGCACAGAGCGCCCTTTCAGTGGAGAGCTGTATCAACACAATGCCAAGGGGCGATATCTGTGCCGTAAATGCGGCGCCCCCTTGTATTTGTCCGAGCATAAATTCAATGCCCATTGTGGCTGGCCCGCCTTTGACGATGAAATCTTTGGTGCTGTCACCCGGATACCCGACGCCGATGGTCGCAGAACCGAAATCGTCTGCAGTCAATGTGGTGGTCATCTGGGACATGTGTTTGAAGGAGAGGGGTTAACGCCCAAGAACTTGCGACATTGCGTCAATTCTGTCTCCATGGTCTTTGAGGCCATAGATGATGCCGAGGCTTTGCAGCCGGCAACTGAAAAGTGTTTGGAGACGGCCACCCTGGGCGGCGGCTGTTTTTGGTGTTCAGAAGCGGTATTTTTAAGCTTGTCCGGGGTTACGCAAGTGACTTCCGGCTATGCCGGCGGCGCGGCAAAAGATGCCAACTACAAGGCGGTATGCAGCGGCGCAACCGGCCATGCCGAAGTGGTGCAGATAGTTTTTGACCCCACTGTCATCAGCTATGCCGAGCTGTTGGAGGTGTTCTTTGCCAGTCATGATCCCACCACCTTGAATCGCCAAGGCAAGGATGTGGGGCCTCAGTATCGTTCGGTGATTTTCGCGCACTCGGATAAGCAGATTGAGACGGCATCCTCCATGATTAAGGCGCTGGATGAGGAAGGCTTATTCGGCGCACCGATAGTGACAGAGTTGACCGCCTTTGATGGTTTCTATCCGGCGGAGGACTATCATAACGACTATTTTGCGCTCCATGGTGAGCAGCCCTATTGTGCCTTGGTGATTAAACCCAAGCTGGATAAGGTGCGACGGCGTTTCAGTGCCAAGCTGAAGTAGAATATAAAAACGGCAAGCCTCAGCTTGCCGTTTTTATATGGTCTGGACAGTGTTAATTTACGAGTCCAACTTGTCGTCGGCAATCTTGTATCTGGGATCTTCAATCAGATTGACTTCCACCAGATCGCCGGCCTTGTGCAGCAACTGTTTGCAGTCGTTGGAAAGATGACGAAGATGCAGGCGTTTGCCTTGATTCACATAGCGCTCGGCCAAGGTGTCTATGGCATCCAGAGCCGAGTGGTCACAGACCCGGGATGACTGGAAGTCGACCACGACATCCTTGGGGTCATTGTTGGCATCGAACAACTCAAGGAACGAAGCCGCCGAGCCGAAAAACAGTGGGCCATTGAGACGGTAAACCGCCCAACCGTTGGCATCTATGCTCTTTTGAGCACTGATTTGTTTGGCATGCTCCCAGGCAAATACCAGCGCAGATACTATCACCCCGACAAATACCGCAATCGCCAGATCGGTAAATACCGTCACCACAGTCACCAGCACAATAACAAAGGCATCGTGCTTGGGCACCTTACGCATCACTTTAAAGCTGGCCCACTCAAAGGTTCCCAGCACCACCATAAACATGACCCCGACCAAGGCGGCCAGCGGGATCATCTCGATAAAGGCGGCGGCAAACAGAATAAAGCACAGCAAGGTGAGAGCGGCGGTGATCCCGGAAAGACGACCGCGGCCCCCTGAGTTGATGTTAATCATCGACTGACCAATCATGGCGCAGCCACCCATGGCACCGAAAAAGCCACTGGTGACGTTACCCACGCCTTGGCCGACACATTCCTTGTTGCCACGGCCGCGGGTCTGGGTCATCTCATCGACCACAGTCAGAGTCAGCAGAGACTCAATCAGGCCAACAGCAGCCAGGATAACGGCATAGGGCGCTATGATATAAAGGGTTTCCAGGTTGAAGGGCACGGCCGGAATGGCAAAGCTTGGCAGTGTGCCGGCGATAGTTGCCTCAGGATTACCGCTCATATTGCGCAAATAATCGAGCACGTTGCGGGTATCCAAATCCAGGCCTACCACCAGAGCGGTTACTGCCAGTATGGCCACCAGGGATGAAGGCACGGCTGTGGTCAGTTTAGGCAGAAAATGTATGATGGCCATCGTCATGGCTATCAGCGCCAGCATCAGCCAGATATCTGCACCGGGCAACCAGGCCATCTCCTCTTCGCCGACTTTGACTTGAAATTGCCCCAGTTGCGCCAGGAATATCACTATGGCTAGGCCGTTGACGAAGCCTATCATCACAGGATAAGGCACTATGCGGATGAACTTGCCAAGACGCAGTGCTCCGGCGGTAATTTGAATTACCCCGGCCAGCACCACGGCAGCAAACAGATAGCTGACGCCGTGAGACACCACCAGGCTGGTCATGACCACGGCCATCGCGCCGGTGGCGCCTGAGATCATGCCGGGACGGCCGCCGATGAGGGCCGTGATCAGTCCCATAATAAAGGCGGCATAAAGGCCCACCATAGGTTCTACTTTAGCAACGAAGGCAAAGGCTACCGCTTCGGGCACCAGCGCCATAGCAACCGTTAGGCCGGAGAGTATATCCGCCTTGTGACTGCTGGTTTTATGGCGTATCAGTTCAAACATTCAGCTTGGGATCCCATCTTGAGGGTTAAAAACAAAGTTGCGCATACTAGCAAAATTTCTGTTGTGACAGAAGTGTGAAGCAGATCAAAATAAAAAAACCATGCCCGAGGGCATGGTTTTTTCTCAGCAACACTTAGGTTCAGGGACGGGCCATATCTGACTCGGCGCTGTTACCATGGCTCTTGCGTGGCGCGGTTTCGCCATTGGCCTGATACTCACGGCCTTTGGGCACTTCAACTTGAGCACGTTGATCCACCTGTGGCTTGGTTGTATCTGAGCCAACCATAGTGCTGAAGCGACTGACTCTTGCTGCGGCGCTTGCCTGGGTTGTTGCAGGTGTTGCTGCCGAGCTTTCCTTGGCTTCATTGCTTGACTGACGCGCAGGGCGGCTGATAGCAGCCGGCTTTGCCATAGGGGCTGAGGCGGCGACGCTTGCCGATGCAGTTTCTGCCTTGGGCTTGGCTGCTGCGACTTCAACAGTTTTAGCCTTGGGTGCTTCGCTCGCTTTCTCTACCGCCTTTGATGGCGCAGCTTCGACGGGCTCAGCTTTTGCAACTTCAGCTTTTTCAGCTTTGGCTTCAGGCGCTGGTTCGGCTTCTGCTGTTTTGGGCTCAGCCTTTACCTCTACTTCGGCGGCTTTTGCATCGGCAATGGCTTCTACCTTGGCAGCGACCTCGGCTTGAGGCTTTGTCTCAACCTGAGCTTCGGCTTTGGTTTCCGCTTTGGCTTCAACCTGAGGAGCCGGCTTGGCTTCAACCTGAGGAGCCGGCTTGGCAACAACTTGAGGTTCAGCTTGCGCTTGCTCTTGAGCTTTGTCGGCAGGCTTTGCTTGCTCAGCGGCGACTTCAACGGCAGCGGCTGACGCTGATGCCTCGGCGACAACCGCTTCTTTAGCGTTATTTGCTACTTCAGTGGCTGCTTTTTCAGTGCTTGCCTTTTCAGTACTTTCAGACTCTTCGCCTTCCTGTTCAGTACGGCGGCGACGCTGACCGGCTGCGCGCAGATGACGAGGGCTGCGGCGGCTACGGCGTTGGCCTTCGCGCTTGGGCTTATCGTCTTCTTCAGCACCCTCAATGGCTTCGGCATCACTTTGAACACCACTAGCTTGAACACTGGTTTCAGCGATTTGCTCGGCATTGGCAACAGGGCTGGCTTCGGCGCTTGCCTGAATGTCTGGTGACATCTCTGCACCTTGGGCTTTAGTGGCAACCTGAGTTGACTCTTCACCCTTCTGCTCGGTAGCCGTTTCGCTCTTGGCTTCTGACTTGGCTTCAACTTCGGTCTGAACTTCCATTTCCTTGGACTCAGCCTGAGCTGCGGCAGGCTTACGACGGTTGCGACGCGGCTTGTCAGCTTGCTCGGCGTTATCCTTGGCATCGCTCTCTTTGGCGCGAGCTGGCTTGGCCTCGGTTTTTGCCTCAACCTTTACTTCAGATTTGGCCTGGGCGCTGGCTTTCACTTCGGCGCTGGCTGTCTCTGCTGTATTGTCAACGGCTTCCTGTGCATCGCTGGCCTCAATGCGCACCTTACGGCGCAGGTTGCGACGTTGGCGACGCTCACGGGCGGCTTCCTGCTTTGGTTCCTGCTCGCTTTCGTCACGGGCCTTGCTGCGGCTCTTGCGTTCATCCACAGCTTCAGACTTGGGAGCCTTGTCGTTACGGTCACCACGGGTTGGCTTGCCGGTGTCGTTTGCCTGACGCTTGTTGCTTTGCTCGTCTTTATCACGGGCAGGGCGCTCATTGGCGGACGATTTACGGTTGCGGCTGCGTGAATCGCGGTTACCGTCTTTGTCATCACCACTCTTGCGACGTCTGTCGTTGCGGTCATTGCGACGGTTACGGCGGTTGTTCTGGCCGCTGCCTTCTTGATTGTCTTTAGTGCTCTTTTCCTGCTTCTTGTCGGCTTGTGGCTCGGAAGAGGAGAAGATGGCACCCAGGGCGGCGAATAAACGGGAAATTATTCCGGGCTTGGCCGCTTCAGTCGTTGCGGCTTTGGCCGCCGGTTTGGCTGTCTGCGGTGCTTCGGCAGTTTCCTGCTTGAGAGGTGTAGCGAAACCACTCAGTGCTGGCTTAGGTGCGGCTGCACGTTCCAGTTTACGTGGTTCATACAGTTTGTTTTCCGGATCTTCCACACGCTGGTAGCTGACTTCAGAGATCTGGTCGTCCTTGCGATGACGCACCACACGGTAGTTCGGGGTCATCATGTGTGGATCAGGGATCACATAGACTTCAACATCATGGCGCTGCTCAGTGATGCGTATGGCCTTGCGCTTTTCGTTCAGCAGGTAAGCCGCAACATCCACGGGCACTATGGCCTCAATCTGAGAGGTGTTTTCCTTGATGGCTTCTTCTTCCATCAGGCGCAGAATCGACAGTGCCAGTGACTCGGTACCACGAATGGTGCCCTGGCCGTTACAGCGTGGGCAGATGTGAGCGGCGGACTCTTCCAGAGACGGACGCAGACGCTGACGGGACATTTCCATCAGACCGAAGCGGGAAATACGGCCCAATTGCACACGGGCACGGTCATGGTGAACTGCATCACGCAGACGGTTTTCCACTTCGCGTTGGTGTCTGACCGGAGTCATATCGATGAAGTCGATAACCACCAGGCCGCCCAAGTCGCGCAGACGCAACTGACGGGCAATCTCGTCGGCGGCTTCGAGGTTGGTGTTCAGTGCGGTTTCTTCGATATCGCCGCCCTTGGTGGCTCTGGCGGAGTTGATATCGATAGAGGTCAGCGCTTCTGTGGGATCGATAACGATGGAGCCGCCGGAAGGCAGTCTAACTTCGCGCTGGAATGCGGATTCTATCTGTGACTCAATCTGATAGTGGGTAAAAAGTGGCACTTCAGAAGAGTAAGGTTTGACTCTGTCGACAAAATCAGGGCGTACCAAGGCGATATGCTGTTTGGCATCAGCATAAATTTGTGGGTGATCGATTAGAATTTCGCCTACATCACGGCGCAGGTAATCGCGGATGGCGCGGACGATAACATTGCTTTCCTGATGAATCAGGAAAGGAGCAGGGCGACTCTCGGCCGCTTCCTGAATCGCTGTCCAATGGTGCAGCAATACCTTCAAGTCCCACTGCAGATCGGCGGCAGCCTTGCCAACACCCGCGGTGCGAACAATCAGCCCCATGCCGTTGGGCACTTCCAGGTGCTCCATGGCCGCTTTCAGCTCAGTGCGCTCATCACCTTCAATCCGACGGGAGATACCACCGGCGCGAGGGTTGTTGGGCATGAGTACCAGGTAAGAGCCAGCCAGACTAATAAAGGTGGTCAGGGCGGCGCCCTTGTTGCCACGTTCTTCTTTATCTATCTGAACTATGACTTCCTGGCCTTCACTGACCACTTCTTTGATGCTGGGACGACCCTGGAAGGAGTATCCTTTGGGGAAGTATTCGCGAGCGATCTCTTTCAGTGGCAGAAAGCCATGACGCTCGGCGCCATAGTCAACAAATGCCGCTTCCAGAGAGGGTTCTACGCGGGTGATTTTACCTTTATAAATATTGGCTTTTTTCTGCTCATGGCCTGGGCTTTCGATATCCAGATCATAAAGCTGTTGCCCATCAACCAGGGCAACGCGCAACTCCTCGGATTGAGTCGCATTGATTAACATCCGTTTCATGATGACGTCATTCTTCTTAATAAGAGGTCATCAAACGTACAGGTCGCTGCATTACGGGCCTGGTCTCATTCGGGCACGCCTCTCGGCGTTCCTCCAGGCTGGGAGGTGCGCATTGCTGTTAGACGCATTCGCTGCGTGTCGCATCCTATTTATGGCTTATTTTTCAATGATTACAAAAACAAGGAATTCGTTGTAAAACATCAACCAACCCCATAAATTCTTCAATAATAATCCGGTAATGCCGAAGTCGAGCCTTGTCGTTTGATGACGAGTTAACATTAACTTTCGAAAACAGCATAGTGGCGGCTTGAAAGTGGTCTGAATTTCGTGTTTCCGTCCAGGTTTAACCGTAAAAACAATTTTTTCAGTAGTGTTCTTTTATATACAGTTTGCAAATCAATTATTTGCGACCTCGGAGGTCAGACATCGCTCAAGCGCTTTCCACTGTTCGAACCGTTCATAGATTGAGCAAAGGCTCATCAATACGCAGGGTTCGCCGCTGAAATATAGCTGAATTCAAAAAAATCGGCAATCAAAAGCCTCAACATGTTGTACAATAGCGCGCCCCGAACCGCAACATAAGTGTTATGAAAACCGAGACGCCATCACCCAATCTGCAAGTTCGCCTGGTGACCATTGACGAAGACAATGTTGGCCAGCGCATTGACAATTTTCTGCTCAGCAAGCTCAAGGGTGTACCCAAGAGCATGATCTATCGCATAGTGCGTAAGGGCGAAGTCAGGGTCAACAAGAAACGGATAAAGCCTGAATACAAGTTGGCCGAAGGGGACCTGGTACGTATTCCGCCGGTTCGGGTCAGTGAAGAAAACTATCGCACTGCGCCATCCGCCAATCTTGAGCGGGTATCGCGCCTAGAAGACAGAATTCTTTTTGAAGACAAGCATATTCTGGTACTGAACAAACCTGCCGGCATCGCCGTACACGGTGGCAGTGGTGTGGATTACGGCGTGATTGAAGCGCTGAGGTCCCTGCGACCGCAGCAAAAGTTTCTCGAGTTGGTGCACCGTTTGGATAAAGACACCTCAGGAGTGCTTTTGGTTGCCAAGAAGCGCAGCGCGTTAAAGCACCTGCATGACCAGCTCAGACATAAGCAGATGCAAAAAGACTATCAGGCGCTGGTTCGCGGTGAGTGGCAAAAGCACGACAAGGTGGTTAAGGCACCATTGCTGAAGTTGACACTTAAGTCGGGTGAACGCATTGTACGGGTGAATACCGAAGGCAAGGCCTCGGAAACCCGTTTCAAAATTTTGCAGCGTTATGACGGTGCCACGCTGGTGCAGGCGAGTCCGGTAACCGGCCGTACTCATCAGATCCGGGTGCACTGCCAGTATGCCGGTCACCCCATCGCCTGTGACGAAAAGTACAGTGAGCAAAAGTTTGATGACAGTATGCGGGCACTTGGGTTGAATCGCCTGTTTCTGCATGCGGCGCAACTTAAGTTCACTCATCCTGAGACAGAGACTGAAATGACAGTGCAGGCCCCCCTGGATCCTGTACTGCTTGAGTTGTTGGACAAACTCACTCGGGTATAGAAAGAAATAAGGAAACCGCCCATGAAGGCATACGAGTTACTGATATTCGATTGGGACGGCACCCTGATGGATTCGATAGGCAAGATTGTCCGCTGTATGGAAAATACGGCAAAGGCCATGGCATTGCCAATACCCTCTGAGCAGGCCGTACGTGACATTATTGGCCTATCGATGACAGAGGCTCTGCAATGCCTCTACCCAGCAGGAAGTGTTGACGAATATCAGGCGCTCAGAGAGGAATATAAACAGCAGTTCCTGATGCTTGATACCACGCCTAGCCCACTTTTCAGTGAAACTCCGGCACTGCTGTCACAGCTTCGCAGTGAGAAGTATCTGCTGGCGGTGGCGACAGGTAAGGCAAGGACAGGTCTTGAACGTGTACTGCGGGAAACTGGGCTTGGAGATTTTTTTCATGCCAGTCGCAGCGCCGATGAGGCGAGAAGTAAACCCCACCCGGACATGCTGCAACAGCTATTGGCTGAATTAAAGATAGCGCCTGAGAGAGCCTTGATGGTGGGTGATTCGGTACACGATCTCAATATGGCTACCGGTGCCGGTATGGATGCCATTGGGGTCAGTTATGGCGCCCATAGCCGCGAACGCTTACATGAAGCGGCGCCAAAGGCCATTATCGATAGTCCATTGGGGTTGTTGCACCATCTGTGATCTTCATTGGAACCTTTACCTAAGCACATCCTTTAAAGGCCTGCATTTGCAGGCCTTTTGCTTACCTATTTCGCTAAAAAAAGTGGTGTGCAATTTCAGGAGTTGGCGGTTTTTAACTCCGGACCCAATTCTGGACTCAGGTTTTCTGCGCTCAGGTTCTTTGTACCAAGGCTCCCGGTGTTAAGGTTCAATGCTTCAGTGCCCAGGCTGGATAATGCCAGCGCCGACAGGCGGGTGATGTCGTGGGACGAGACTATGACGCCGCAAATTTCGCCGGCATCATTGATGCAGGGGGAGTGTCGTACACTCATCAGCAACGGCGCTGCCAGATGCGGTGGATGCAACCAATGATTGGCTTCAGGTGTTTCGCCGTTAAAGGCCCGTTCAAGTAGCGGCCGGATCTTCTTCTCAAATGTCTTTCCACCGTGCAGCTCAGTTATATGCTTACCTATTATCTCCTCTTTGGCGCGGTTGAAAAGCTGCTCATACCCTTTGGAGACCATACGGTAGCAATAGTCGGTACCGATAAATGCCAGCAGATGATCTGTGGTGGCTATCATCTGCTTGTGCATGGCGAGCTCGCGATTGACTAACATTCTGTGATATTCGAGCCCGATACGTTGGGCCAAGATCCGGAAAAACTCTTTTGATTTGGCGCTTTCGGCCTGGGGCAGGGTATCTAGCACAAAAATATGGCCAACCGGTTTGCCATCGATGCCGAGGATCAGCTCGGCCTGATAACTCTGGGCGCCTATCTCGCGGATCAGGGCAAAATGAGGAAATCGTTTCTGCAGATCACGGGCGTGGAGTATGTGGGTGCTGGTTTCCTGTTGTTGATAGAGGGACTCACAGGGAGAGCCGGCCAATTCAAAATCAAAAGCAGGCAGGGACTGTTTGTTGTCACAAAAGGCGATGACCTCGCCTTGTGAGGCGTTTTTAAGTCGGCCAAAGCCTGCCCAGCGACATTGGGTCACCAAAGCGAGTGCGCGTAGTGCCCGTTGAAAAAAACGTTTATCCGTACAGGGAGCAGCCAGTAGAGCCAAGGCTTCTTCGGTATCTGTCATCTTTTCACTCTACAAGGGATCATCAAAAGAAGTATGTTGATTAATTGTTATTATTGTAGGGTGAAAGCCTAGTGGTCGCACGTAAATTTACCTTGTTGAGATAAGATTCCGACCCATCCGACAGCTATATCATCTTACATCACAGTGCCACATCTACCTTGGCGAGTCTGCAGGGGGGAAGAGTACAGGTAAAAGGCTGCGCCTGAGTCTTCAGCTTTCTGGCGCCGCAGCATCTCCCAATACTTTGATACCCTGACGGGAGAGCATTTCGATGAGCAGGATTAAGGGTAAACCTACTAGTGTGTTGGGATCTCGTCCTTCAAGGGCCCGAAACAGGGCAATGCCCAAGCCTTCACACTTAAAGCTGCCGGCACACCAGAGCGGTTGCTCGCGGCGAACATAATCGACGATTTCATCTTGGCTCAGGTTTCTGAAATGCACAGTGAAAGGTTCGACTTCCACTTGAGTTCGGTCGCTGCGGCTGTCATAGAGTGCCAGCCCGGTATAAAAGGTAATACTTTTCCCCGAGGCGGCCTGCAATTGCTGGCAGGCTTTCTCTTCAGTCAGTGGCTTGCCGACGATTTGACCATCAATCACGGCAACCTGATCTGAACCTATCACCAGTGCGTTGCTTAGCTGCTTTGCCCCGGCCTGCGCTTTGGCTGCTGCCAGACGCTTGACCAAATCAAAGGCGGCTTCTCCAGGCAGGGGCGTTTCATCCACTTCAGGAGCCACACACTCAAACGCCAAATCCAATTTTGCCAATAGTGCCTTTCGATAGCTGGAGGTTGAGGCTAAAATCAACTGAGGTTCTGTGGGGGAAACCGCGGCCTTGGTGCTGTCATCTTGGTGGGTCATATCTTGGGTTCCAAAGCGATGTGAGGGCGGATATTGTCGCCAAATTTGCCAATGCCTGGCAAGAGTGGCTTTGAGATGAGATGACTGGCTTTATTTTGCGCGGCAACGGCTTGTGAAGAGTCCTGTGCTTGGGTAGAATTCGGCGTCCGTCAATTTCGAACCCGTTGGAACAGGCCTATGATGGCGAGGACTGCACAGGTTTTATTTCCTTTGCGAGCCACATCATCATTTTTCCTTTGACTCCGGCGGTTTCAAACTATAATATGCGCGCCTTATGCAAACAGTAAAGATACCGGTTTCAATTGATCCCATTCGTGCTGCGACCAGTCGCCTTAGCTATCAAGGTGTTGTTCCTGGTACGCAACTGAAGCGATTGAATGAATTATGTGCCGGCGACTGTTCCGATGTGACAGTGTCAATTGAGTGTGGTGTGGATTTACAGGGGATAGTCTACCTGAAAGGGAAGGCTGTGACGGAGCTCACTCTGCTATGTCAACGCTGCATGACACTATTTACCACAGAGGTTACGGTCGAGTTTAGTTTCAGTCCTTGCCGGAATGAAGCTGAAATCGATGAGCTCCCGGATGCGTATGACCCTATTGAGTGCAATGAAATTGGCGAAGTTCGTCTGCATCAATTGATTGAAGATGAATTGATACTGGCTATGCCCTTGATACCGACCCATGACGAAGATGAATGTCATACAGGTTCCAAGGATGTGGCCATAGGCGAGATTGAAGCCGCTCAAGAGGAGCGTCCAAATCCGTTTGCAGTGTTAGAAAAACTGAAGAGCAAGTAATCCAGGAGACAGATCAATGGCTGTACAACAGAATAAAAAATCTCGTTCAAAGCGCGGTATGCGCCGTTCACACGATGCACTGAGCACTGCTCAGCTGTCTGTAGACGCTACCAGCGGTGAACTGCATCGTCGTCACAATGTGACTGCTGACGGTTTCTACCGTGGCAAAAAGGTAATCAACAAGTAAGTTGTTGATTGTCTTATGACGAGTCTGACGCTTGCGTTAGATGCGATGGGTGGCGACCATGGCCCCCACGTGACTGTGCCTGCAGCCCTGCAGGCACTTAAATTATATCCGGATCTCAGGTTTATTCTGGTTGGTGATCAAGACCAGATACAACCATACCTGGCCCAATGCGGGCAAGACATTACCGATAGAATTGAACTTAGACATACCACTGAAGTGGTCAGTATGTCTGACAGGCCAGTGCATGCTTTGCGTTGTCGGCGTGACAGCTCCATGCGTCGGGCGCTGGATGCTGTGCATAAAGGTGAGGCTCAGGCGTGTGTCAGCGCGGGTAATACCGGTGCCTTGATGGCCATGGCCAAGGTGGTGCTAAAGACGCTGCCGGGCATAGACAGACCCGCGTTGGTCAGTTGTCTTCCCACCATCAACCATAAGCCAGTCTATCTGCTGGATCTCGGGGCCAATGTGTCTTGTGATTCAGATACTTTGTTCCAGTTTTCCGTCATGGGTTCAGTACTCTGCGAAGCCGTGACCAAACAACCCAGACCCAAGGTCGCGCTGCTCAATGTCGGCAGCGAAGAGATCAAAGGCAACGACCAGGTGCAGCAGGCTGCCCAGTTGTTGCAACATACTCCTCAAATCAATTATCAAGGTTTTATCGAAGGGGATGAGATTTACCGCGGCAAAGTCGATGTGATTGTCTGCGACGGTTTTGTCGGTAATATTACCCTGAAAACTTCAGAAGGCATTGCCAGACTGTTGATCCATCAGCTTAAGGAAGGGCTGACCCGAGGCTTTTTTGTACGCATGTTGGCCAAATTATTGGCTCCCAGTATTCAAAGCGTGCTGAAACAGATGAACCCCGACCACTATAACGGAGCAAGTCTGATAGGATTGCGCGGAATAGTCGTCAAGAGCCATGGGAATGCGGATGAAACTGCCTATTTACAAGCGATTAGCTTGGCAGTCACTGAAGCAAGACGTCGACTCCCAGAGATGATCAAGCAGCGTCTCGAGTCGATACTTTTAGATATAAACAGCTGATTTCTCCTTATGCATACAAAAATTCTTGGAACTGGCAGTTATCTGCCGGCGCAGGTGCGTAGCAATCAGGATCTGGAAAAAATGGTGGAAACCAGTGACCAGTGGATTGTTGAGCGCACGGGTATTTCTGAGCGTCGGATCGCTGATGCCAGTGAAACGGTTGCCACTATGGGTTATCAGGCGGCGTTGAAGGCCATTGAAATGGCAGGCATCGAAGCCGGCGAACTCGATATGATTATCTGCGGCACCACAAGTGCGGCAAACGCTTTTCCGGCTGCTGCCTGTGAAGTGCAGGCCATGTTGGGGGTTCATACCATCCCCGCATTTGATGTCGCGGCCGCTTGTTCCGGCTTTGTCTATGCGCTGTCGGTTGCCGATCAGTTCGTGAAAACCGGTGCGGCCAAGAAAGTGCTGGTAATAGGCGCCGATGTGCTTTCCAGGCTCTGTGAGCCGGAAGATAGAACCACCATTATTCTCTTTGGTGATGGTGCCGGTGCCGCCGTGGTGGGCGCCAGTGAAGAACCGGGGATCATCTCTACCCACATCTATGCCGACGGTCGTCATGGTGAACTGCTCAAATGCGCCTTTCCGCCCAGAGCCGGAGAAACCTCTGAAGCCGTGGGCTTTATGACCATGAAGGGCAACGATGTCTTCAAGGTCGCCGTCACTCAGTTGTCCCATGTGGTGACAGAAACCCTGAGATTGAATAACGTCGACAAGTCAGAAATAGATTGGTTGGTGCCACATCAGGCCAATTTCCGCATTATTAATGCTACAGCCAAGAAATTGGACATGAGTCTTGATAAAGTGGTGCTGACGCTGGCCAAACATGGCAATACTTCAGCTGCCTCTGTACCTATTGCACTGGATGAAGCGGTGCGCGATGGCCGCATCAAGCGCGGGCAACTCCTGCTGCTTGAGGCCTTTGGTGCCGGTTTTGCCTGGGGTAGCGCTTTGGTTCGCTTCTGATACTCAGTGCCTACTTGCTTCGCACAAGTGAGTAGGACGTCTCAATGCATACTAGTTGATCTGCCGGGCAGATCAGTAGACTCGGGCAGCGGCATCAGCTTTGCTGCCTGCAATCATAGGTAAATGAATATGGAAAATTTCGCTTTCGTGTTCCCGGGACAAGGTTCTCAGGCTGTAGGCATGCTTGCTGATCTTGCCGAAGGCTATCCGGTCGTGACCGAGACTTTTCGTGAAGCCAGTGAAGTGCTGGGTTACGACTTGTGGCAGCTTGTCCAGCAAGGTCCGGCCGAAACTCTTAACGAGACTGACAAGACCCAGCCTGCCTTGCTGAGTGCCAGTGTCGCTCTGTATCGCGCCTGGCAAGCAGCCGGCAAAGCCGCGCCCTGCGTGATGGCGGGTCATAGCCTAGGTGAATACTCGGCGCTGGTATGTGCCGGGGTGCTCAAGTTTACCGATGCCGTTAAGTTGGTTGAGCTGCGTGGTCAGTTGATGCAACAAGCCGTTCCTGCCGGAACCGGCGCCATGTTTGCCATCATAGGCCTGGATAACGACGCTATTGCCAAGGCCTGTGAAGACAGTGCTGAAGGCGCTGTGGTTAGCCCGGTTAACTACAATAGCCCAGGCCAGGTGGTGATTGCCGGTGAAAAAAACGCAGTTGAGCGCGCCGCCGCAGCCTGTAAGGCTGCAGGCGCCAAAATGGCGGTTGCCTTGCCTGTGAGCGTGCCTTCCCATTGCGCTTTAATGAAGCCCGCTGCCGATAAATTGGCCACTGCTCTGGGTGATATCGAATTTAGTCTGCCGCAAATCCCAGTGATCAACAATGCGGATGTCGCCCAGCCTCAAGATGCTGCTGATATCCGTGATGCCTTGGTTCGTCAGCTATACAGCCCTGTGCGCTGGACCGAAACCGTGGAAGCCATGGCTGCCATGGGCGTCACCGAGCTCTATGAGGTGGGGCCGGGTAAAGTCTTGACCGGGCTTTGCAAACGCATTAACAAATCCCTTACTGCCAAGGCAGTCAACGATGCCGCTTCTTTGGCTGCATTGATCGAATAAGGAGCTTTTCATGAGCGTAACATTAGACTTAACCGGCAAGATTGCCCTGGTTACCGGCGCCAGCCGTGGTATTGGCAAGTCGATTGCAACGACTCTGGCCGAAGCCGGTGCTACAGTATTCGGTACTGCAACCAGTGAGCGCGGCGCCGAAGCCATCTCGGCTTATTTGGGCGATAAGGGCCAGGGTTTGGTGCTGAATGTCACAGATCCACAATCTGTTGAAAATTTATTTGCCTCGATCAAAGAAAAAGCCGGCGATGTTGATATTCTGGTGAACAACGCTGGCATCACCCGTGACAATTTATTGATGCGGATGAAAGAGGATGAGTGGCAGGATATCCTGGACACCAACCTGACGTCTCTTTTCAGGTTATCCAAGCCAGTGATGCGCTCAATGATGAAGAAACGTCATGGCCGTATCATCAATATTGGTTCTGTGGTAGGTACCATGGGCAATGCAGGCCAAGTAAATTACTCTGCGGCCAAAGCGGGTTTGATCGGATTTACAAAATCTCTCGCCAGAGAGGTTGCATCTCGTCAAATTACAGTTAATGCTATTGCTCCTGGTTTTATCCAGACAGATATGACGGATGAGCTGACAGAAGATCAGCAACAGGCCATCATGTCCCAGGTTCCAATGGAGCGCTTGGGTCAGGCACAGGAAATTGCCAATGCTGTGCTCTTTTTGGCCTCGGATGCTGCTGCTTACATCACTGGGGAAACCTTGCATGTAAATGGCGGGATGTATATGGTTTAAGGGCGAATGGCAGGGATACTGTCGCAATTGGGTGGTGATCTGCAGCAATTGAGGGCTTAAAATCGTGGTTAGACCACAAATTCTAGGCTTGCAATGTTGGTCAAATCTAATAAACTACTCGCAATCTTACGCAAGTGCGTAATTTGAATAGGAAAGAAAACTAATGAGCAACATCGAAGAACGTGTAAAGAAAATCATCGTAGAGCAACTGGGCGTTAAAGAAGAAGACGTTAAGCCAGCAGCTTCTTTCGTAGACGATCTGGGTGCAGATTCTCTGGACACTGTTGAGTTGGTTATGGCTCTGGAAGAAGAGTTTGATACCGAGATCCCTGATGAGGAAGCTGAGAAAATCACTACCGTTCAGGCAGCGATCGATTACGTTTCCAAGAATCAGTAATCCAGAATTCCAGAAAACAGGCGGCATAATTGCCGCCTGTTTTTGTTTTCGCCCCGTCAGTTTCTGGTTGTACCAGTATCAGCCGATGCATTATCGTGTCTTGTGACCATTCGGCTGCTGGCCGGAGGCAATGGTAGGCTGCAACAGTTTGGCCTATCATGGTAATTCACCCGTTAATCAAAGGTGGACACAGTGACTAAACGTCGAGTTGTTATCACTGGCCTGGGTCTGGTGACCCCGGTCGGCAACACAGTGGACAGCACCTGGCAAGCCTTGCTGGCAGGTCAGAGCGGTATCGCACCTATCACCAAGTTTGATGCCAGCGAATTCAGCACCCGTTTTTCAGGCTCAGTCAAAGATTTTGACGTAGAGCAGTATCTGTCCCGTAAAGACGCCCGCAAGATGGATCTCTTTATTCAGTATGGTATGGCTGCCGGCATTCAGGCCATGCGCGACTCCGGATTGGAGATGGATAAAGAAGATCCCAGTCGAGTCGGAACCGCTATCGGCGCCGGTATGGGCGGCATGTGGTTGATTGAGCAAAACCACAGCGCCTTAATGGCCGGTGGCCCACGTAAAATTTCCCCCTTCTTTGTGCCCAGCACCATTATCAATATGATTGCTGGTCATCTGTCGATTATGTACGGCATGACAGGCCCTAACTTTGCGGTGACAACCGCCTGTACCACAGGGGTTCACAACATAGGTTTTGCAGCCCGAACCATAGCTTATGGCGATGCCGATGTGATGGTGGCCGGTGGCGCAGAAGATGTCACCTGTCCACTGGGCGTTGGGGGCTTTGCTGCAGCCAAGGCTTTGTCTACCCGTAATGATGACCCTCAAGCGGCCAGCCGCCCATGGGATAAAGACAGAGACGGTTTTGTTATCGGCGACGGCGCCGGGGTACTGGTACTGGAAGAGTATGAGCGCGCCAAGGCTCGCGGTGCCAAGATTTATGCCGAGCTGGTTGGTTTCGGTATGAGCGGCGATGCCTTCCATATGACCTCACCTCCAGCCGATGGCGCCGGCGCTGCGGCAGCCATGAAAAATGCGCTGAGAGATGCAAGCCTGGCACCCGAAAGCATAGATTATATTAACGCTCACGGTACTTCTACGCCGGCGGGCGATAAGGCCGAAGCGGCGGCAGTGAAGTCCATCTTTGGCGATCATGCCTACAAGCTGATGGTGAGCTCCACCAAGTCGATGACGGGTCATTTGCTCGGTGCTGCCGGGGCAGTGGAAACCATTTTCTCTGTATTGGCCCTTAAAGATCAGGTAGTTCCGCCTACCATCAACCTGGACAATCCGGATGAAGGTTGCGATCTGGACTTTGTTGCCCATACCGCACGTCAGACCAAGGTAGAGCATGTGCTATGTAACTCTTTCGGGTTTGGTGGCACCAATGGTTCCTTGTTGCTGAAGCGAGTTTAAGATTCAACGACTTGAAAAAGCGCCTGATGGCGCTTTTTTTAGCTTTAAAATCAGTTAGTCATATGCTCAAGGTAAACCCAGAATTAACCTTTGTTCATCTCTATTGGCATTCTTTGAATATAGCGCCAGAATCCCGCCAAATGATTCTGGAGTTTTCACTATGCTCAATCCTGCAATGTTTCCTGTTATGGCTATGCTCGGGGCGATTGCTGCCAATTTGACTGAGTTGGTACGGGGAGAAAACAGCCGCTGGCAACCGGCGATGGAGATTGGTGTTCGCACTTTCAGTTTGGCCATCGCCGCCTATACAGTGCTCTGGTTTGCCTTACTGACAGCGGCGGTTTATGCCGGTGGTGATGCCGATGTGATGGCCGGGGTAGAGGTGCTGGGTATCTTCCTGCTGGCGATGGGAATTTACTCACTGTTTCATCTGTCCCGTTTTATCAATAGCAAAGTGCAGCTGTGGATCTATCGGCTGGCCTTACTTCTGGTGATTGGCGGAAGTTTCCTGGTATCTAAGTTTGGGTGATCGCGAAATTTTCGCGTACACTTTCAGCCAAGAGCGGTCAGCAGACCGCCAAGCCTGATGAGAGGATCCTATGGCAGGAACAGAGAGACAGATAACCCTGAGGTTTTTGGCCGAGCCCGCAGACGTCAACTTTGGTGGCAAGGTACACGGCGGCGCAGTAATGAAGTGGATTGACTTGGCAGCCTATGCCTGTGCGGCCGGTTGGAGCGGTAAATACTGCATCACGGTTTACGCCGGTGGGATCAGGTTTGTCAAACCTATTCATGTGGGCAATATAGTGGAGGTGAGTGCCAAGGTGATCTATACCGGCAGTACCTCCATGCATATAGGTTTAGATGTCAAAGCCGGCGATCCCAAGGATTCAGAGCGCCAGTTAACCACTCACTGTATCGTCATCATGGTGGCGGTAGACGATGAAGGTAAACCAACGCCTGTACCTGAATGGCAGCCGACATCGGCAAGAGACATAGAGCTTAGGGATTCGGCAATCAAATTGATGGAGATGCGCAAGAAAATCGGTGCGGAAATGGAAGCACACGTTCATCCTTAAGTTTTGATTTCAAGAGCCACATTCGTGGCTCTTTTCTGTATGCGGGATGCTGAGTTTGCCTGTATCAACTTCTCCTTTACGCTGCCCCATGGCAAAATGCGGCTTAAACATCGGCTCGAATTGTCACTCTCGGCTTTGGTTTAAACTAAGAATTTTGCTTTAAACCAAAACCTTGGCTTTACGCCAAAGGTTTTGAAGCATGGCCGGCAATCGGGCCAGCCTGTTCCCGCACTTAAAACAATCAAGGAAATATCATGGCGAATGTCGCATTTCTCGGTCTAGGTGTTATGGGGTATCCCATGGCTGGGCATCTGCAAAAACAGGGACACCAGGTCACTGTTTACAACCGTACTTTCTCCAAGGCTGAGGCCTGGGCGGTAGAGTTTGGTGGGCGCTGCTGTGCAACTCCGGCCCAAGCTGCCGAGGGGCAGGACATTGTTTTTGCCTGCGTCGGCAATGATGATGACTTACGCCAGGTTGTGCTGGGAGAAGAGGGCGCTGTGCATGGTATGGCTCCGGGCAGTATCTTTGTCGATCACACTACAGCCTCATGCGATGTGGCGCGGGAGTTGGCCGCTTTGCTGGCCGAGAAGGAAATTGCTTTTATGGACGCACCTGTCTCCGGCGGTCAGGCCGGTGCCGAGAATGGGGTATTGACCATTATGGCCGGCGGCTCTGAAGCGGTATTTGCGCGGGTAAAACCTGTGATGGCTGCTTATGCCCGCTGCGCCGAACTATTGGGAGATGTTGGCGCCGGGCAGTTGACCAAGATGGTCAATCAAATCTGTATCGCTGGGGTGGTACAAGGTTTGGCCGAAGCCATGCATTTTGCCAAGAGCGCCGGGCTCGATGGCGAAAAGGTGGTTGAGGTGATCAGCAAAGGCGCGGCCCAGAGCTGGCAGATGGAAAATCGTCACAAGACCATGCTGAAGGGGGAGTATGATTTTGGATTTGCGGTGGACTGGATGCGCAAAGATTTAGGTATAGCCCTCAATGAAGCCAGACGTAATGGTTCGCATCTGCCGCTGACTGCCATGGTTGATCAGTTTTACGCAGAAGTGCAGGCTATGGGCGGCAATCGCTGGGATACTTCCAGTTTGATGGCGCGTCAGGAAAAGTGTCGCAACAAGTAATCCCCTGATAAGAAAGTCTGATCTCAGATCTGGATAAAAAGGCGCGCATGCGCGCCTGGTTCCGGGGATATCGATATTGATTACTCGGCATTCAGCGACAAAATTGCCTGAGAAGCATCCTGTTTCATCTCTGTTTTACTGTCCAGCAGGAAGACTCTTTCCGGGGCGACGGCTGCGCTGTCCACCAGGAAGGCTTTAATGGCCTGGGCCCTGGCCTGAGCCAGATTAGCCAGCTCGTTATTGCTGATCTCCTGAGCGCTGAGCAGTTGGTTGTAAAGGCCCATATGCCAGACGGTGAGCAGGGTATCTTCATCGACTTTTTCACCGTCGGCCTTTTCGGCAAGTCTTTGCTTCAATTTGTCTTTTTCTGCATCGGCGTCCAGTTTGAGCTGCTGTTCAAACAGCTCCACCAGGGTATCTGCCAGCTTACCTTGGGTAGGGAATCGACTGGCGCTCAGCTTGTCCGGTAGGGCTGTAAGCTTGCTGGCCTTGAGTAGTTGCAGCTGCAGTTTTTGCTCTGCCAGCGCCTCACTGTCTTCCCGCTGCGCCACGCTGCCTTCAATGCTCAATTGCAGCTTGGGCCTGTCATCCAGCGCCTTGGCCAGCTTGCTCAGCTTATCTTCGGCGTCAGCGTCCAGTGTGGCTATACCGGGTTGGAAAGCGACCAGGTTCAGCTCTTCATCACTGCCAACCAGACCGGCCAATAAAGAGAAGGGGGCGGTGACCGCCTTGGTGATGACATTGGTGATGGCGGTCATCACTATACTGCCGAAGCTGAAACTTGGACTGTCGAGATCGCCTGAAACCTGTAAGCCAAGATCTATCACCCCATGTCTGTCCTGCAAAAGGGCGATAGCCAAGGTAATCGGCAAACTGGTGGCCAGATCGGAATCACTGGGTTTACCCAGCTTAAGTTGATCTATCACCAGATGATTGTCTCCCTTCAGCTGGTTGTCTTCCAGTTGATAGTTGAGTGCCAAAGACAGCTGTCCCTTGTCTATATAGTAACCGGCATAGGTGCCCGAATAGGGATTCACCGAGGTCAATTCGACACTCTTGAATACCAAATCCAGATCCAGATAAGGTTTTTCCAGCAGCGGGTTCACTTCCCCCCTTAAGGTGACTGGAGCATACTTGTCTATCTTGCCCTTGATATCGACACTGGCCTTTGTTCCCGGAGTAGAGGACAGCTGGCTTATCTTGCCTTCAAGCCGCTCGATACCTGAAGCAAAGTTAGGAGTGAGGGAGTTATCGGCGAAATAGGCCGAGCCGTTGTTGATGGCAATGCTGCCGATATCCAGTTTAAATGCCTTATCAGCCGAGGCTTTGGCGTTGGTTTTTGTCTTGGCGGCCGTTTGCTGCGGCGCTTCGATTGTTTGGCTTTGCTTTGTCTGCGACTGAGCCACTGAGTTTTCACCAAGAGGTTCGGCGCGGATCAGCTCGCCGATATTAGTGCGCTTATCTTCGGTGATCATCACCTTGGCATATGGCTTATCCAGCAATATATTACTGATTTTGAGGCTGTTTGCTTCGGAATCAAAGCTCATCTCATCTATGGCCATATTCTGGCATTTCAGCAGAGGCTCAAATGCCAATCCATCCTTGATAAGCAGTTTGCCAATTGCGGCTTGTCCCTGAAAATGGGCCTTACCCTCAGCGTTGGCAATGAACTTGCCCTGAGTGCTCAACTTGCCGCTTTCAAGCTGCATATTGAGATAGGGCGCCAGATAGGGTTGGAACTGCTGTAGCTCCAACTCAGTCAGCGCCAGCTCGCCATTGACAGTGAATGCCTTGGCATCTATCGCGCCTGTGGAGCTGAACTGGCCTTGGCTGGTTTCCGGTGGGTTTTGGGCATCAGAACTCAGCGCCAGCTGCAACTGGTAGTTTATGTTTCCTTCGAAATTGGAACGCACTGGACCTGTGGTGATATCCAATGGATAGACACGCCAGTGGACACCATTGCTTTGCTGCTGCTCAAACAGATTGAGATCTGTATCTTTGAGACTGATTTTGCCAATAGTCAGCAGCCATTGCTTGTCTTGCTCCAGGGCTTTGTTTGTCTCTGAGGCTTTATGCGCTGTGGCTTTCTCTCGCGCTGTAGCATTATCTTCTACTGTGGCTTTTTCTTTCGCTGTGACTTTTTCTTTCGCTGTGACTTTTTCTTTCGCTGTGGCCTTATTTTGCGCCTCGGTTTCAGTTGCCGCCTTTGGTTGGGCTACCGCTGGTTCCACTTGAGCCTTGGCCGCGGTGTTATCTGGCTTGGCATTTGTGGCTGGCATAAAGAGCTGCTGTAGATCCAGCCCTTGCTTATCCAGGCGGGCATCGGCCCATAGGCCTTGCAGCGCCAGTTCGTCGATATCGACACTTTGGTTGTCGCCGTCCACCCGAATGTTATCCAGCGCCAACAGCGGTAACTTGACTCTGGCTCGCTGTTGGTCGGAGAACAGCAGATTTTCCAGAATAAACCGACCCTTGTGGGTACTGTAATGCAGTTGCTCTTGTTGCTGTTTCAACTGGTACTGACTTTGGAAGCTGAGTTCGCCGTCACTGAGTTTGGCAGCGATAAGCCCATCGGCAAACGGCCAGAAGGGTAGCAGGGAAATTTTGGCCAGTTGCAGCTCGCCGGTGATTTCAAGTGGCTGCAGTTGAAATTGTCCCTGAGTCTGCAATTGTCCGTTGTCGCTGCCGGTCAAGGATAGGGCATAGCGGTTGGCATCTTTCGCCAGTACAGGTTTGTTCTCGTCTTCCGGCAAACTGAGGCTATAAGCCTTGGTATCCAAAGCTTGCAGGCTGAAATTAAGCTCGTCGTAACTAAGCTCTGTATTGGCGACCTTATCCATATAAGCGAACTTACCCTCTGTTACCCGGATGTCCCGGGCAATAACTCTGGGCGGTTCGGTGGCGTCTTCTGTTGCCTCGGCTTGCGGTGCTTGATTGACTTCAAGGTGGGCAAGCATATCGCTGAAGTTGAATTGAGCTTGGTCATCCTCTGACGCAAGCCTTTGCACATTCACTTGTGGTTCAACGAGATAGATATGATCTATGGCGATGGCCCCTTGGGTCAGTGAGCGCCAAAATGCCAGTTCCAACTCAAGCTGTGTGAAAGACATAAAGACTTGCTGTGGGTTGCTCTCCTGCAGGACGAAATTATCCAGGCGGACTCTGAGAAGGAAGGGGTTGATGCTGATATCCTTCAGGCTGGCCTGACGGCCGAGCAGTTGTTGCAGTTGCTTGGGGGTTTGCGACTTTATCACCCATGGAGCAAGCCCACCAAGCAGCAGGGCGTAGAGGCTATACCCGAGGAGAAGATAGATGCTTGTCTTGATGGCGAGCGGCGCCTGGCGAAAGCGGGAAAAGAGCTGAGTCAGCACATTGGGCATAGCGGTGTGAGATCCCTTGAAGCAGGTTTGCAGCAAAAATTTGGCGTTATTCTAACGCGTATTCGGCATGCTTTGTAAGTCACTTCTGAACCTATAATCTTTGTTATCCGGCCCTGATACATATGTCATACAAAAAAGAAAATATTGCTAATTCAAGTTGCAATAATTAACAATTTTTTGCTGAACATTTCATCTGTAAGAGGGCGATACCCCAGGCCGGAAAAGTCCGGTATGTTCCGGGTCAACATAGCAAACCCAAACCATAGCTGCTGTTCGTTACTTATGCTTTGGGGCTGCTGTAAGTGATGGCAGCGATAATGGCTCCGCAGGGATCCTTTATCCAGCAAAATCGGCCTACTTGGGGAATATCTTCCGGACCAAAAAGAATATCGCCTCCTAACTCTTTGGCCTTGATAGCGACGGCGTCGATATCCTTCACGGTAATATAGCCGGTCCAGTTGCTAGGCATGGCTGGCGCCGGACTGTCAGTAATACCGCCTATGCTGATGCCGTCATTTTCTATAATGTGGTAGGGGCCTTGTGGTAACTGCATTTTTTTGAAACTCCATCCAAAAATCTCACCGTAAAACCGCATTGCCCGTTCGGAGTCACTGGCGGTTAGTTCATGCCAGCTCAAGGCTCCATGGGTGGTAAAAGGGGAGTTCATAGATAGGTTCTCCTGAAGCAGGGAGGTTGAAATCGCGCTTTTTTAGCGATTTGGTCTGGTTTATCAAACCCGTGGTGAGTTCAGTTTTGAGTTTAGCCGAATCAACCGTGTTTTGCGGTTTTCTTCGAATTGAAGTCGTAAATGTACAAGGCATCAGTGTCTTTAAGGCGTGTAATAGTGGTCGTGATATGAGTCCTGAAAGCAGATTTGAACGTGTTGGTTTTCCTGCCTGGGACGATATTTGAGACTTGGCATCAAAACATCTGTGGACCAATGTCTGAGCCAGTATCTTTGGAATTGATCAAGTGCAGCCCTTGGCCTTTTCTTGCTTTGAGGATCATCAACTGAGCCTTGATCAGCAAATAGCTGTTTGTTTTCGGGTGTCGGCTGGGATATCTATCGTTTTTGCTGCGCGTATACGCTGGGGGATTCCTGCACCATTATTCAAAGGCTGATTTAGACTGCTCCGGGCAAAGGATTGCAGCGTTCAGCGTTATAAAGAGGGCTGTTTAGTCAGGCAAGGTCAGCTACCAATAGATCTTAAGTGGACAGTTAGGTATTCTATCATTAACTTTTAAGTTGACTTGATGGCGTTATGGATATCAGTACTGCTTTGCAACGGCTACATCGTTTTGACCGTCAAGGTATCTATGTTTACACCAAAGGGAATCTTAGGCGGGTGTTTTTCGATGATACCCAGGAAGCATTTAAACAAAGCCTGCCTAGGTTGATAAAGCAGGGGATCCTGGAAAGACCCTGCCGCGGTGTATACCTGTTTGCGCTGAGCCGACGAGATTGTTTTGCGGTGGAGCATATCGCCTGTGCGCTGCGGCGTGGTGAGTATAACTATGTTTCGCTGGAATCGGCCCTGTCTGAATATGGTGCGATTTCGCAGATCCCTATCAGCTACCTTACTGTGATGACCACAGGTCGAAAGGGGGTATTCAAGACTCCCTATGGCACTATCGAATTTACCCATACCAAGCGCGATGACATGGATATTTTGCACAATACCATCAAAATTCCGCAAAGACCGCTGCGTATTGCTACAGAAGCGGCTGCCTTGAGAGACCTGAAGCGGGTTGGTCGAAACTTACATATGTTGATAGAAGAGGATTGAAGCTGGCTATGACGCTGTTTTGGATGGTATTTCATTGCATTTGCAAGCAAATTCCTCGGCAACAAAAAACAAGATTGTTGCACACTGATGACAAATGGTACCGATATACGAATGAGTTTCTTTTATAATCATAAAGTTAACTTGCGCTTTTCTATTGTTGGCAGATGGGCTAAATTATCCCAAAGGCTTCGAAGAAACAGGGCTACACAAAAAGGCCGACAATAATTAAGGTGGGTTGAAGTTGATATCCGTATATTTGGTGGATGACCATGAGTTGGTCAGAACCGGGATCCGCCGGATCCTTGAAGATGAAAAAGGCATTAAAGTTGTAGGAGAAGCTGGTGATGGTGAAGCTGCTGTGCAGTGGAGCCGGCAGAATGAAGCCGATGTGATTTTGATGGATATGAATATGCCCGGAATAGGGGGGCTTGAAGCAACCCGGAAAATTCTGCGTTATCAGCCTCATGCCAGAATCATAGTATTGACAATCCACTCAGAGGATCCCTTCCCGAC
The DNA here is from genome assembly GCF_002836945.1 of Shewanella chilikensis. Taxonomy (GTDB): domain Bacteria; phylum Pseudomonadota; class Gammaproteobacteria; order Enterobacterales; family Shewanellaceae; genus Shewanella; species Shewanella chilikensis. Next base: position 49,118 of record NZ_NIJM01000014.1, on the reverse strand, counting down.
CAAGGTGATGCAGGCCGGAGCTTCCGGTTATTTGACCAAGGGAGCCAAGCCGCCGGAGGTGATCCAAGCTATTCGACAGGTTGCTCACGGTCAGCGATATCTGTCACCGGAAATTGCCCAGCAGATGGCCTTGAGCCAGTTTGATCAGACGGATGAAAACCCCTTCAAATCTCTGTCTGAGCGGGAACTGCAGATCATGATGATGATCACCAATGGTGAGAAGGTCAATGATATCTCCGAGCAGTTGAACCTCAGTCCCAAGACAGTTAACAGCTACCGCTATCGCTTGTTTGCTAAACTGGGGATCAGCGGTGATGTGGAGCTGACCCGGTTGGCGATTCGTTATAAAATGCTCGATACCGGGCAGTTCTGATTTACACAGGGAGCCATGGCTCCCTCTTTCTTTTGTTGTTTTCTGTCCCTGAAATCTTTATCTCCTCAGCCGTTATTCATAGAGTGGGTTCATGCCGCAGGAATTCAATCCCAAGCTTTTTCTTAAAAATCTGACCTCGGCACCGGGCGTCTATCGTATGTACGACAGTGCCGGTAGTGTGATTTATGTGGGCAAGGCCAAAGATCTCAAGAAACGGCTATCGTCTTATTTTCGCAAGAATCTTCCTAATGTGAAGACTCAGGCGCTGGTGTCTCATATCGCTAATATCGATGTGACACTGACTCACAGTGAAACCGAAGCGCTGATCCTGGAAAACGATTACATCAAGCAGTACTTGCCGAAATACAATGTGCTGCTCAGGGATGATAAGTCTTACCCCTTTATTTTGCTGAGCCAGCACAGGCACCCCAGGCTCGCCTACCACAGGGGACCGCAGCGGGAGAAGGGGCAGTATTTTGGGCCTTATCCCAATGGTGGTGCGGTGCGTGAAAGCCTGCATTTGATGCAGAAGCTGTTTCCTATTCGTCAATGTGACGATCTCTACTACAAGGCGCGCTCGCGTCCCTGTTTGCAATACCAGCTCAAGCGTTGTAGCGCTCCTTGTGTCGGCAAGGTCTCTGATGAGGAATATCAGGAGCAGGTCAAGCTGGCAACTCTGTTTCTCAAGGGCAAGGATCAGCAGGTGCTCAGCGCCTTGGTCAAGAAAATGGAACAGGCGGCCGAGTCCATGGCTTATGAACAGGCGGCACGCTATCGGGATCAGATCATGGCGCTCAGGCGGGTGGCTGAGCAGCAGGAAGTGTCATCCAGCCATGGTGATCTTGACGTGATTGGGGTGCACTACGCCTCAGGGGTGGCCTGTTTCCATCTGTTGTTCATTCGCGAGGGTAAGATTTTTGGCAGTCGCAGTTATTACCCCAGCGTGCCGGCGCAGACCGAAATGGCTGAAGTACTCAGAGCCTTTATGCTGCAGTTTTATCTCAATGTTGATATTCAGCGTACTATCCCGCGGGAAATTCTCCTGAGTGACGGCTACGAGGAGTTGGAAGAGTTGGAACAGGTGCTGATGGAAGCGCTGAACAAGAAAGTGGCCATCCGCACCCGAGTCAGGGGTGACAGAGCCGGTTATTTGCGCCTGGCCAAGACCAATGCTACCAATGCGGTCAATACCAAGCTGGCCCACCGCAATACGGTGGAGCAAAGATTTCTGCTGCTTGAAGAGGCGCTTGAACAAAGCACCCCGATTAAACGTATGGAGTGCTTCGATATCAGTCATACCATGGGGGAGAGCACTGTGGCTTCCTGCGTGGTGTTCAATCGCGAAGGGCCGGACAAGAGCGAGTATCGGCGTTACAACATCAAGGGTATTACCCCCGGAGATGATTATGCGGCGATGAAGCAGGCCTTAACTCGCAGGTTTGATAAGGTCAGTGCCCAAGGCAAGATCCCGGATATCGTTTTTATCGATGGCGGCCTTGGGCAACTCAGAATGGCTCAGGAAGTGGTTAACGAGAAGTTTGTCGGCATAGAGGCCGTACCTACGCTTATTGGGGTCGCCAAAGGCGAAAGCCGCAAACCCGGCTTGGAAACCCTTATCTTCGGTGATACCGAAGAGAGCTTTTCACTGCCGGATGATTCGCCGGCGCTGCATCTTATTCAACATATTCGTGATGAATCCCACAGGTTTGCGATTACCGGTCATAGAAATAAACGTCAAAAGACCCGCAACACCTCAAGCTTGGAGTCTATCCCGGGGATTGGTCCCAAAAGACGCAAGGCTTTGCTGCAATATCTGGGCGGATTACAACAAGTGAAGGGGGCAAGTGTGGCAGAATTGGCAAAAGTGCCAGGGATCAGTCCAGAAATGGCTCAAACGATACACGATGCATTGCGGGGGTAGTAAAAATCAGGCAAGATTGGCGCTGCTTTTGATTATTTGGTTTTATCATGCCGTTTAATATACCCATCGCCCTTACCTGGTTTAGGTTGTTCTTACTGCCTGTTTTTGTTCTGGTATTTTACTTTCCGTACACTTGGGCGCCGTTTGTTGCTGCATTTGTTTTCTGGCTTGCAGCTATTACCGACGCCTTGGATGGGTATGCGGCCCGTAAATTGGAGCAGTCCACTCGTTTCGGTGCCTTCCTTGACCCAGTAGCCGATAAGTTGATGGTGACCACGGCTTTAGTGCTGTTGGTCGAAGATTACAACACTATCTGGCTGACCTTGCCGGCGATGTTCATGATAGGACGTGAGTTGGTAATATCAGCACTGCGTGAGTGGATGGCAGAGATAGGTAAACGCGGTGCTGTGGCGGTATCCTGGATCGGTAAATACAAGACTGCTGCCCAGATGGTGGCAATTATCGGCCTTATCTGGAAGCAAGGTGATTGGATGATATATGCCGCTTACGCCTTACTCTATGTGGCAGCTTTCTTAACCTTCTGGTCGATGATCAGCTATATCAAAGCGGCCTGGAAGGATCTGATAGCCGGTTAAAAGGCGCTAATTTGTACCTGGTTGCACAATAATGTTTCGATAAGATTATTTAGTGTCCAAGCAAACAGTTAAGCACTAATTCTTCGTTGACAGTCAGGGTTAAAAGCGTAGAATGCCAATCCGTAGTCAGGGCAGGCTCTGAATACGAAGCAAGAAAAGTGACGCGACATTAGCTCAGTTGGTAGAGCGGTACCTTGCCAAGGTACAGGTCATCGGTTCGAACCCGATATGTCGCTCCAATCTTACACGGCACTCAGATGCTGTGACCTCAAAAAGGCGCGATGGCAGAATGGCTATGCTGCGGATTGCAAATCCGTCGATCTCGGTTCGACTCCGGGTCGCGCCTCCAAATTTAATTCTCCTCATTGAATTCCCTTAAAGTCACTCCAAGCAAACTTAGCCTCTGTTCTCATGCCAAGCATACGTCTGTACCAGTTTATGTCCGTAATAGCGGCTGATTTATATCAGATCCAATCCCAGCCCCAAAGTCAGATACAAGCGTCAGTATCGTTGAAAATAAACATCGCCTTTGTGAAGGGGCAGAGAGCCTGCCCCGAGAACGGATTAATCTTGCAGCAGCGCTTGTTTCAGTGATGGGGAAGCCTTAAAGCTTGGCTGATTGCCGCCGGCAATCTCCAAGGGTTCGCCTGTTTGTGGGTTACGACCGTTGCGGGGAAGGTGGTATCTGAGCTCGAAAGTGCCGAATTGTGGCAGATAAACCTTTTCGCCTTCTCTGAGAGCCTGGGTAAGGCTGGCGAGAATATATTGCAGTTGTACTTTGGCCTGAGACATTGAGATCTGTTGTCTTTCGGCCATCTGCCGAATGAGCATTTTTCTGTTCATTATATTGCCTGTTGCTACTTTGGCAGGATTTTATATCAAAATAATCTCTATAATCACAGTCTTACGCTGATAACTGGTTGATTATCAATCGCTAATGATAAGTTGTCAGTTAAAGTCCTATATTAATCTACGGCTATTCAGCCAGTTGTCTGCAAAATATCATCGAATCACAGCGCATATTTGCCATAATTGAATTTATGTCCCGGGAGGCCGATATGACAAAGTGCGTGTTAATGCCTTTACTGATCATTCTGCTCCTCTGCAGCGCGGTCTTTACAGTGAAAGCCGATGATGCCGCGCTCAGGATCCTGAATAATCAGTTGCAGTTGCTGGCGCTGCTGCCTGAAGGGCAGGAGTTTGCCGAAGATTTACGTTCTATGAGCCGTGGAGATCTCAATTTACAGCTGGAATTGCGTGAGGGGATAGAGCAGGATATTGCCTATTTCTGGAAGCGCCACGGCGTTCCTTTGACCTTCAACACGCTACCTCCTGATGCGGATTCGCTCAGCCGAGCGCTGGCGCTGGAACCTCAGGGGGATGACTATCTGGCCACCAGCAGCCGGATACGCTATTTGATCTGGCTCGCTGAGCGGCATCAATGGCCCAGGTTGGACCCAGGTGGTTGGCTGAGCCCAGGTGACAGCCATCTGCTGATCCCGACGATTGCCAGGCGTTTATATTGGCTTGGTGATCTTGGAGAGACTCCGGGAAATGACAAGCTTTATTCACCGCAGTTGGTTTCGGCGGTAGAAGCGTTTCAGTCCCGCCACGGGCTTAAAACCGATGCCATCATTGGTCCAGATACACTGCGTTGGCTCAATACTGAACCATTGCAACGTGCCCGCATGCTGGCCGGCAACTTTGTCGCTCGCACCGTTTACAAACAGCAACTGGGGAAGCGTTACTTGTTGGTTAATATCCCGGCGTTTGAGTTGACTCTGGTGGATGACAACCAGGTGCAGTTGCGCTCCCGGGTCATAGTCGGTAAACCCTATCGGCAAACCCCACTGCTCAGCAGTGAGATAACCAACATAGTTTTGAATCCAACCTGGACTGTGCCAAGGGGCATATTGAGGCGCGACTTACTGCCGCAGATCCGTAAAGACGGTGAATATCTGCAGCAGCGGCATTTCAATGTCTATGATTATCAGGGCAATAAAGTTGAAGAGAGTGCCGAAGCCTGGCAAAAAGAGGCGAGTGGCCGTTTCCCTTATCGGTTGGTGCAGCAACCGGGTGCCGATAATGCCCTGGGGCGTTACAAATTTCACTTCAGCAATGGCTTTAATGTTTATCTGCATGACACACCGGACAAGCATCTGTTTGCCAAGGCTAATCGCGCCTTGTCATCCGGTTGTATTCGAGTCGACAAGGTGGAAGAGTTGGCGTCTTGGATGGCCAATAATCTGGTGCGGGATAAGAGAAGCTGGCAGCGGATGCAGAGTGATTATCAAACCACTCAATGGTTTGCCTTCGAACAGCGCCTGCCAGTTCATCTGGTTTATTGGACAGCCTGGATAGATGAGTGGGAAAGAACGCAATTTCGCAGCGACATCTATCAGTTGAGTCCCGGGGTTAAGGTGGCTACTCAGGCACAGATGAGATTGGATACTGAATGGGCTAACAAGCCTGAGCCGCGGTCGGGCGGGGAAGCGCATTTGTTAGGCCCTTGAGGTTTACCGACATTATCTTCAACGGATTTTTTGCCGTTTTGACGGAGCGTTAAGCCTGTTGCACTAACTTAATATGGCACAAGGGATTATCCCATTTTTCACCTATTCTCCGGGAAAAGTTTACCTGCGCTGGGTCCAAATCGGCGCTTGACCTTGGCGTTAATCCCGTATAATTTGCCGCCTTGTGGTTGTTTTTTGTGCAAGGTGAATAAGTGTCAGTAGTATGTCCTGCCCGTAGGCAGTTGTTGATGGGTCTTGGTGGCGCGGCAATGGTTTCTATGCTTCCTTCAAAAGCGATGGCGAGTCGGTCTACCAAAGGTAGTCGATACCTGAGTTTTTATAATCGCCATACAGGGGAGCGTGGCGATGGGACTTATTGGAAAGACGGTCATTATCAGAGTAGCACTCTGTCTCAGTTTAGCCATCTGCTTAGGGATCATCGGCAGAACCTCGCAGCTCCCATGGATAAACGTTTGTTTGATCTCCTGTTCAATCTGCAGCAGACGTTGTCGATTTCTGAAGAGATCCACGTGATTTCAGGTTATCGTTCGCCTAAAACCAATGCCATGTTGGCCGGTAAGAGTAACGGTGTCGCCAAGAAGAGTTACCATATGCGGGGTATGGCGATGGATATCGCGATCCCCGGTGTTAACCTTCAGACTTTGCGTGAGGCTGCCCTGTCATTAAAACTAGGGGGAGTCGGTTATTATCCGAAGTCGGGATTTGTCCACATTGACTGCGGACCGGTGCGCAGTTGGTAGGTTTTTCTACCACAGAAAAGTTGGTTTCTGCCCTGCGGATAAAGCTCTGTTCGCGGGGTTTTCTGTCTTCCAGCAGTACCATCAACTCGCTGAACTGGAATCTGAGACGTAACAGCTCACGGGTTTGCTGCCAGTCGGCGACCAAGGTGTTGAGTCTGTCATAAAAGAGGGCATCTGAGCTCAATTGCTCGATAAGATCCGGGCAGCTGCAGGCACGCATCAGGTGTAACAGATGGCCGCTTTTCTGCTGATTACAGGCAAGAAACTCCAATAAAATCAGGTCGAGCTTCTCCTGTTGAAAGGGAGCATGTTCGATCAGGTAATGGAGTTCCGCTGCTAGTTTATAGCACAGGCTATCATCCCGTATCAGTTGCTGCAGATTGGCGTTCATCGGCCTGCTTCATGTAATAAAACCAGATTACTGAAAGCAGGGTAGCAGCAGCTCGATGGAAAAATTGTGATCTCGATCAGGGTAAAACCTCTGCTAAGCAATGGCTTTTCTTAATGATTACAGATGTTACAGATGAGCAACAGCATGATAGGGGGAAAAGTAGGCTTTTCTTTTACCTTTAAAGGCCAAATCAACTTGTTTGGTTTGCTGCCTTTGTGCTAGTATTCGCCCGCTTTATATGAAGGCAGCTATTGGTCGAAAATAGTTGCCAGTTATTGACTATCTAAAGAGTATTATTATGTCTTACACTATTCCAGCACAAACCCGCACTGAGATTGGGAAAGGTTCGAGCCGCCGCCTGCGTCGTGACGGGAAAGTTCCAGGTGTTATCTATGGCGCCGGCAAAGAAGCCGTTGCCATCGTGTTTGAACACAAAGATATCATCAACATCCAAACCAACGAAGACTTTTATACCAGCGATCTGACCATAGTTCTGGACGGTAAAGAAGTTAAAGTACGTGCCCAGGCTATGCAGCGTCACGTATTTAAGCCAATGATTGAGCACGTAGACTTCGTTTACGCTTAATTTATAATTGGATGTTGAAAAGCGCCCTCAGGGCGCTTTTTTTATGTCTGTATTTGGGATTTTGAGCTGCAGGGACAGTTTAAGTCGCATTTTATATCCCGGCCAGCAGGGATAAGCAGCGGATACCCGCAAGGCGGGCATCCGCTACCATGAGAGTTTACAGCTTAAAGATCAAAGCTGTAGTAGATATCCAATGATTGGCCCAGAGTACCGGATACACTTTCCAGGTAGAGCTGCGATAACAGATAGTAGCGTACCGTCATTTCATAACCCGGATTGAATACACCGACACCGTATTTGATCATCAAGTCTTTGCCAATATAGCCACTGATGGCGACTTTACCATCATCATTGGTATCCAACTGCACATTGGAGAAACCAAACATCTCCACCAGCCCAGCGGCTGTGTCACCCAAGGTAGAAATGGCGCCACCATCAACCTGAGAGCTCAGCGATAACGCGGCGCCCATCATCAATGAGTTATTTTGCTCGTTACCTGCGCCAAAACCTTTCCCCTGAACGATATAGGAAATGATCTCCGCCTGCTCCTTGGCCGGGTTGGAGAATAACGTCACTATCGGTTTTTTGGGAGTGCCTGTAATACGTACCCCAGCGGTAATATCTTCATCGCGGATCTCCCGAACGGCTTCGATATTGAGGTTGGGGATCTGCATAGGCCCTACAAACTGTACCGCACCTGTGGCAATTTTCAGCGTCTGACCCATGAATTTATAGCTGCCGTTAACCACCTTGATATCACCAAAGAGTTGCGGCGGTTTCTGGGGCGCTTGTTGCATCCGCAAGGTACCCACCAACATCCCTTTGAGGCCCATACCATCGATAGCCAGTTTATCACCGACATCTATGTTCAGATTGGCACTCAGGGCCATGGGCGATGCTTTGACTTCCTGCTCGGAAATGGAGTCACTGAACACCACATCGGATGATACACTCACTCCGCCGGCCGGCAGTTGCACCACCTTGATGTTGCCGGAAGGCACCTTGATCTCGCCCGAAATATCGAGTGCGTCCGGGCTGAAATGCAGTTGAATATCCGGACTGATATTGACAATTGCCAGCGGCGGTTGAATAACACCGAGTTCTTGTCCCTTGAGCTGGATATCGCCACTGAATTGACCCTGTGGCCAGCGCAGTTGACCGCTGAGATTGGCTTGGCCGCTGCCCATCATCCATTGGCCCCGGAGCTCGGCCATTTGGCCGGCAAAAGCCAGATCCAGGGAGATTTGCTCCAGTTTAGTCGGGTTGGCTGTACTGGCCAGTTCACCATCTCGTAGGCTGAGTTGACCACTGAGCTCCGGGTTATTGAGGCTACCAGCCAACTTCAAGTTGGCTGCAAGTAGACCCTCAACGGTTTCGAGCTGCGGCATAAACTGACCAAGCAGTTGCAGGTTGACCTTGTCAATATTGACGTAACCACTGAGGCTGCGATCCGGGGTTACCTTGATATCCAACTGGCTTTCCCAGCGGGCCAGAGCATCAGAATTGAACAGAATATGGCTTCTTAACGCATCATCGTCCAAGGTGGCCTTGAGTGTCAGTGCCTGATAGTCGATGCTGGCGCTGGCTTGCTGTTTGCGTTTAAGGCTTACCGTTCCGGGGGCCAACTGGAAGCTGAGATTGCCCTGTGGACGCGCGCCGGGTTGCCAGGCGACGGCTGCATCCATTGAGGCTTCACCCTGCCAAGTGAATCGCTCGGGTAACAGCTTGGCCAGCAGTTGCCCGGGTTGCCCCTGATAGTGCAACTTGGCTTCGCCTTTGTCGGTGAGGATGACATTATCGGTTAAGCAGAGTTGGCTGGATGGATGACTTAAACAAAAGGCGCTGAGCTCGCCTCGGTTTTGCTTTAGATCCCAGTCCAGTGACGCAGTTTGTTCAAGCTGCCATAGTCCCAGAATGGATCCCACGTTGAATCTGCTAAGTTCTACCTTGGCCTTTTGTTTGGCGAGATCCAGTTTACTGTGGATGGCAGTATCCAGTTGCAGATCGCCCTCGGTTTCCAGCCCCAACTTCTGCTGCTGTTCATTGCCCTTGGCTCTGAGAGTGATACTATCAAGATGAATACCTGCACCGTCAAACTCACCTGTTTTCAGCGATAAGGCAAACTCATGCAGATCCAGTGGTGCATAGAGCGCCTTGAGGCGACTGCCGCTGAGATTAAAATCGCCAAATTTGATACTCTGGGTCTCGGCATTGAGCTGTACCTGCGGGTGTTTGGCATCGCCCACTACTTGGATATCGGCAGTTAAAGCACCAAACGCCTCGGGATGCCAGAGATTGAAGTCGGGCACGTCCAACGTGGCGCTGAGATCCCATTGCTCTTTGGCGCTGCCGGAAAGGTCCAGGCGGGTATTGAGTGCCCGCAGCGATAATCCTTGGCTGCTGAGCTCAAGCGAATCATCTATTTCCAAATCGCCTGTCAGTGCAAATGGCAGGCGGTCCAGTAAGCCTTGAAGTTGGGCTTGCTTGAGACTTACTCGCCATTTGCCTTCCTGCCAGCTGCCACGAGTGGCAAGCTGGCCGCTAATATCGCTGGATGGGATCACTGGCTTATCTTCAACCTGGCTTTCATCGGATTTGCTCCCGTTAGCTTGGCTTTGTGCGCTGCCAGCCTCGACGTCGCTGGTGCTTTTATTTTTGGCTACTTGGCTATTTGCTTCTTTTTCTTTGGCAGTTTGCTCCGCAGGCGGCAGATTGATCGCGCCGCTGTTGAAATGAGATAGTTCAAGCTTTGCATCCCAGGCTATGGCTTGGGCATAATCCAGCGTCCCCTGAAGCATTACTTTACCGGCGCTGCTGTCACTGCTGAACTCTTCAATCTTGAGCTTTTGGTCCTGATGTGCCAGGCGGGTATTGAGGAGTAGTTCGGGGTAGAAGGGGGTACTTAATTGTGCAACCAGATTGGCGGTTTGTTGCTTGAGATCGCCGCTGCTTTCAAGTTCTAGTCCGTTGACACTGTACTGAGCCTGGTCAAAGGGCCAGTAAAGCTCTCCTTCCGAGACATTCAGCGAATAGGGCAGTTCCGGCTTGGCAAGGTTGATGCTGGCATTGAGTGCCAGGCTCTGCTTGCCACTGAGTTTGGCCTTGAGCTGCAAGTCGCTGAAATCGCCTTTGAGGGCGAGATCCAGTTGTTGCTGCTCGAGCCCCGGCAGTTCAGATAAACGCTGTAACTCCAGTTGCGCCGTCAGTGCCATGGGCCAGTGCTTATCCAGAGTCAGTTCACCTTCCAGTGACAGACTGGCATCTGTGTGTTTGGCATAAAACTCGTTGACCCGCAGCTCGGTGCCTATGTAGCTGGCACTGAGACGCAGTTCCTGGAAGCTGTCATCCCTGCCCAAAATCTGCAGACGCGAGTTCTGCAATTCGGCATGTTTTAAATAGATGGGGAAGGGCATGGCAACCTTTGGCATGTTTGCCAGCACCCATTGTTCAGTCTCGGTTTTTTGCGCCGCTTTTTGTTGCTTAGCCGCGGCGGCTGATTTGTCTTTGTCTGCCGCTTGCGCTTCTGCCGCATTAGCCTCGGGGAGCAGCACGCTGAGCCCGCGGCTCTCAAGCTGGATGACTTGTAACCCACTTTCCTGCCAATTGGCTGCGGTATTCAATGCCGCAGCATCAAAGTGCATCTCATCGACCCGCACTTGAATATCCGTGAGGCTTGCTTGTTTCAGGCTGATGCCAAAGGGTAATACCAGTTCTTCCGAGTTGGGCGTATCTTCCTCTGCAGTTGAATCTGAGGCGAAGGCCTGAGTGTCTATGTCGACCTGGGTTGTTGTTAATTCCAGGGTGTCGACACATACCTGTTTTTGCAAAAGGCACGCAGGTTGCCAGGCAAGGGTAACGGCATCTACATCGACACTGATACCGTCCATCTGCCAATGAAGCTGTTTGAGTTGCAGCTCCCGGTTCAGGGTGCCGGAAGCATATTCCAGCTCCAGATCCGGTACTAAAGCACTGGCAATAAATACCGCCAGATGGCTACCGGGCGCCGTGCCCAGCAAGAGTGCCAACAGTACCAACAAGCCGAGCGGAATGTACAAGAGGGTACGGGTAGACCACTTCAGCCACTTGAGCCAGCGGGGAGACGGTTTCTTTGCCCTTTGTTTGTTGCTTGAGTTGGGTTCCTGCTGCATTGGGGTTTGGCTCATAATTCTGTCCCCATGGTCAGGTGAATACGCCAGGGCCTGTCTTCGGCATCGGATTCGTGCAGGCCAAAGCCCACATCCAGTTTGATGGGACCTATGGGGGATATCCAGTGAATACCACCGCCTACGGAAACCACAGGATCAAATTGATTGACATCAAAGGCGTTACCGGCATCGACAAAGGTACCCACACGCCAGCTTGGGGTCAGGTAATATTGATACTCCAGGCTACCGACAGCCAGATAGCGGCCACCGACAACTTCCCGAGACAGGCCGCCCTTGTCATTGGTGTAATCCAGGTGGGGGCCGAGTTCTTGATAGCTGTAACCGCGAATACTCTGATCACCGCCGGCAAAATAACGCAGTGAGGGAGGAATGATCGCCAGATCGCCTTCGGCCGCCAGATTGATCCCGAGATCGAGACGGGAGACAAATCTGTGCTTGTCAAAGAAAGTCTCAATCCATTTGAACTTGGCCTGCATCCGGGTCAGGCGAACATCTGAACCCAGTGAAGGGTCGGCATATTCAACGCTATAGAGTTGCCTGAAACCCGACTTGGGATCCAGACTGTTATCGCCGCGGCTGGTCTTGGAGAGGGTGGTGCCAAACAGCAGGAATTGTGGGTCATAATCAACGCCTGACTGGGTATAGCTTTCCTGAATTGCCTCCAGCGAGTAATTGAGAAGCCAACCGTTATTGAGCCGCTTGCTGCGGCCAACCCCGAAAAGCTTCTTGGTCGATTCCAACTGACCTGTATTGCTAAAGTCCCTATCCTCTGGCACATAGTCTTGAGTAACACCGTATTTGTCCCTTAGCAGGCCGACACGGATCTTGAGCTGATCATCCAAAGGGTGAGTCAGGGGTATGGTATAAGTCGAGAGGAATTTAGGTCTGTCTCTCGACCATTCTATGCTGGTTTCCTGAGAGTGGCCGTAACTGTTGAGCTGCGGAGTACGCCAAGTCACTCTGACTCTGGGATCCAGATTACTGTCTGTACTGGAGCCGATATCAGCCCCCAGACCCAGCTCTATAGAATGATCCGGTCTTGGGCTCAGTTCGACCCGCACAGGTATGCTGTCTTCCGTCAACTTGTCAATTTGAGGTAACACCTTGATATTGGAAAAATAGCCGGTATCCAACAACTCTTGATTAAGCTGTGTGACTTTGCGGGTACTGTAGGGGGCGCCGGGTTGGAATGGCAGTAAATCTTCGAGCAATTGCGGTTGTAGGCTGTGGCCCTCAAAGCTCACATCGCCAAACTTGTAGCGCTTGCCCGAGTCAAAATACAGGTTGAGTTGTGCCAGGTTGAGATCGCGATTCACGCGGATCTCCGATTTCTGATAATGGCCGTCAAAATAGCCTCGAGCCAGCGCCAGCGAGATTAGCTGCGATTTTATCCGCTCATAATCACCGTGGTTGAGAGGATCGCCTGGTTTGATCTTGATTTGGCTGAGCCAGCGATTGATCCAGGGATCGTTTAGCACTTCGCCTTCGAGGCGGATATCGATCCATTGCAAACGGGTGACTTCCCCTGGGGTAATTGTAAGCTTGAGCTCCCACGGCCCTTGTTCGTTTTCCTTGAGTTCCTGTTCCAGTTCGCCATGGTAATAGCCCATGGATTCCAGCGCGGCCTCGACACTGTCGCTGACATTAAACAGATAGGCACGGCGTTGCACCTCGGATTCAGGAAAGTTGCCCAAGTGTGCGCGGATATTTTTTTCAAGCTCACCCGATACCCCTTCGATGCGGAGATTAAGCAGAGGATCATCGGCGCTATTTGCTCGGGGGCTGGCCAGCATGATCGACGCAAAACTCAGGATATACGCGGGAAAGCGACTGTTTTTGGTCAAGGAAATCAGAACTTTTGTTTAATGTAACATTGTTGCATTGTCGCCTCTGATCTCGGCTCAGGCAAGTAACAGATTGCCATCCGGACCTAAAATGGTTACAAAGGCAGCAGTCGTTAATGTGGAAGCAATACAATGAAAACAAATATAAAAAATTTAAGTCTGAGCCTGGGACTTCTGCTGGGAGGTATGATGTCGGTCCAGGCTGCAGAGGCGCCCTTTGCGATTGCCATTCACGGCGGCGCCGGCACCATATCCAAGGCGGCTTTGACTGAAGAGCAGCAAAAAGCCTATCGTGAAAAGCTGACCGAAGCCGTCAATGCCGGTTATAAGGTACTGGATAAGGGCGGCGCCAGTATGGAAGCGGTACAGGCCGCCATCAGAGTGCTGGAAGACAGTCCATTATTCAATGCCGGTATCGGTGCCGTGTATACCTTTGATGGCAGTCATGAACTGGACGCCTCCATCATGGATGGCAAGAGTATGAATGCCGGTGCCGTTGCCGGGGTTAAACATATACGTCATCCAATCGATCTCGCCAGAGCCGTGATAGACAAGTCAGAACATGTGATGCTCTCGGGGGCGGGCGCCGAGGAGTTCGCCCTGACGTTGGGAATGGAGCTGGTGCCTGGCAATCGCTTTGACAGCGAAGCGCGCTATCAGCAGCTTCTCGATGCCAGGGCCAAAATCAACGCCGCCGAAGCCAATAAAGACTTTCAGGCGCGTCTGAGTCCTTTGGATCTCGATTACAAGTTCGGCACAGTTGGCGCAGTGGCATTGGATAAGCAGGGCAACCTGGCGGCCGGGACCTCGACCGGCGGCATGACAGCCAAACGTTATGGCCGAATCGGTGATTCACCTGTGATAGGTGCCGGCACTTATGCCGAGAACGGTGTCTGCGCCGTTTCGGCGACCGGCCACGGTGAGTACTTCATCCGTTTCCATGTGGCCGGCGATATCTGCGCCAGGGCCAAGTATCAGCAAAAGTCGATTTTGCAGGCTGCCGATGAAGTGATCAACCAGCGGCTGATCTCTGCCGGCGGCAGTGGCGGAGTGATCGCCATTGACCAAAGGGGCAATGTGGCAACGCCGTTCAACACGGAAGGGATGTACCGTGCCTGGCGCAAGAGCAATCAAGCGGCGGAAGTGATGATCTGGCGGGATAACTAAAATTTTGGATTGAGGCAATCGCTGTTGGCTTGAACCCCAAGGGCAAAATATTGGCTACACTGAACAATGAAGCCGTTTTGAACTTGGGGAAAACTATGGATTCGATAAAAATACGTGATCATATGGACCGTCAGCCCGTGCTGCTGAAGGCGGATATGTCGATAGCCACCGCGGTGGAAAAACTGCTTGAGGCCAACAAGGGCGGGGCGCCCGTGGTGGATGCAGCAGGAAGCCTGGTGGGTTTTTTGTCACAGCAAGACTGTATGGCTGCCATGCTCAAGAGCAGCTATCACTGCGATTTGACCGCCGTGGTGCGCGACTGCATGCGCGCCGATGTCCTTTGGGTCAGACCGGATGACAGCATGTTGCAGCTGGCCGAGCAGATGCTGGGGCAGAAGCCGAAAATATACCCAGTGGTGGAAGATGGCCGGGTGGTGGGCACCATCAACCGTACCAATGTGCTCAAGGCCATGAACAGCTATATGCAGCAGTGTTATTTGACCCCGGCCTGACAACTGCGCTTGATTTGACTGAAATTTGGGCATTATCAGTCAGTAAGCATACCCAAGACGGCGTATCCTTGTTAGGATCGCCGTTTTTGATCCCTAATGGACACAGGTTTTGAACGCTAAGCTGCACCCACTCTCCCGCGAATATCTGGATCTCTGCTTTCAAGCCGATGCGGCGCGCATTCGCCGCAGCTTATTCCGCTTGAAAAAAAGCCCCGATACAGAAGCCAAACAGCAAAAACTCGCCGAGCTCAGTGAAGCCGCGGTGCAGGCTTATGAAAGGGCGCAGCAAAGGCTGGCAGACAGGCCTGTCATCGAGTATCCGGATGAGCTGCCGGTGTCACAAAAGCGCGATGAAATCGCCTCGGCCATCATCAATCATCAGGTGGTGATAGTGGCCGGTGAGACAGGTTCGGGCAAGACCACTCAGCTGCCCAAAATCTGTCTCGACTTGGGGCTTGGCAGTCGTGGTCTGATTGGTCACACTCAGCCAAGGCGGCTGGCGGCCCGCAGCGTGGCCAGCCGGGTTGCCGATGAACTCAAGACAGAGCTGGGTCAGGCAGTGGGTTTTAAGGTTCGTTTCGCCGATGCGGTTTCCCAGGACTCCTATATCAAGCTGATGACAGACGGTATCCTGCTGGCAGAACTGGCATCGGATAAATGGCTCAGTCAGTATGATTGCCTCATCATAGACGAGGCCCATGAGCGCAGTCTCAACATCGACTTTATTCTGGGTTATCTGAAGCAAATTTTGCAAAAGCGCCCGGATCTCAAGTTGATCATCACCTCGGCCACCATAGATGTGGAGCGTTTTTCCAGGCATTTTGACAATGCGCCCGTGGTGGAAGTGTCCGGCCGCACCTATCCGGTGGAAACCCGCTATCGCCCCCTGTTGCAGGATGACGACGCCGACTTGGATCTGATGGACGGCATCTTTGCCGCCGTCGATGAACTCTGTCGCGAAGGCCCGGGGGACATTCTGATTTTCATGAACGGCGAGCGCGAAATCCGCGATACCGCCGAGCAGCTGAAAAAGCGTAACCTGCGCGATACCGAGATCTTGCCGCTTTATGCCCGTTTGTCATACGGCGAGCAGTCCAAGGTATTCAAGTCGCATCCAGGACGGCGTATTGTATTGGCCACCAACGTGGCCGAAACCTCGCTGACTGTGCCAGGGATCCGCTATGTTATTGACCCTGGTACTGCCAGGATAAGCCGCTACAGCTATCGCACCAAGGTGCAGCGTTTGCCGATTGAGCCCATCTCCCAGGCCAGTGCCAATCAACGCCAGGGACGTTGCGGTCGGGTTGGGCCGGGGATCTGTATTCGCCTTTATGACGAACAGGACTTTATCAATCGGCCAGAGTTTACCGATCCTGAAATTCTGCGTACCAACCTGGCATCCGTGATCCTGCAGATGCTGGCCATAGGCCTGGGTGACATTGAGGGTTTCCCTTTTATTCAGCCTCCGGATCCGCGCCACATACGCGACGGTTTCTTGCTGCTCGAAGAGTTGCAGGCGGTGAGCAAGCACAAAGGGGCGCTGAAACTGACCCCGCTCGGGCGCGATCTGGCGAAGATCCCGGTCGATCCCCGCCTGGCCCGCATGGTGCTTGAGGCCAATAAGCTGGGCTGTCTGCATGAGGTGATGGTGATTGTCGCCGGGTTATCGATTCAGGATCCCCGTGAGCGGCCACATGAGAAGAAACAGGCCGCCGATGAGGCCCATCGCCGTTTTGCCGACAAAGACTCCGACTTTGTTGCCTGGCTCAATCTGTGGCAGTACCTCAAAGAGCAGCAGAAGAGCCTGTCATCCAGCCAGTTCCGCAAGCAGGTGAAGGCCGAGTATCTGGCCTATTTGCGTATTCGCGAATGGCAGGATCTCTATGCCCAGCTGCGTCAGAGTGTGCACGACCTCAAGTGGCGCCTCAACAGTCAGGCCGCCGAATATGAGCCACTGCACCAGGCGCTGCTCTCGGGGCTGCTGAGCCATATCGGCTTCAAGGATAAAGACAACGAGTATCTGGGGGCCCGCAACCGGCGCTTCTTTGTGTTTCCCGGCTCGCCGCTGGCCAAGAAGGGCCCCAAGTGGATTATGGCGGCCGAGCTTACCGAAACATCACGCCTGTTCGCCCGTACCTGCGCCCGTATCGATCCTGTATGGCTCGAGTCTCTGGCGGCGCATCTGGTCAAGAAGCAGCACAACGAGCCCCATTTCGAAGCCAAACAGGGCAGTGTGATCGCCCTGGAAAATCAGGTGCTCTATGGCCTCACCATAGTCAACCGCCGCCGGGTACAGTTTGGCCCGCTGGAGCCGGTTAAGGCTCGGGAAATCTTTATTCGCTCGGCTCTGGCCGAGGGTGAGCTACGCTGCAATGAAGCCTTCTTCAAGGCCAACCAGGCGTTGCTCGAAGAGGTGGAAGATCTCGAACATAAGTCGCGGCGGCGCGACATTCTGGTGGATACAGATGCCTTGTTCGCCTTCTACGATGAGCGCATTCCACAAGGGATATACAACCAGCCCAAATTCAACACCTGGTGGAAACAGGCCAGGAAAGAGACCCCTGAGCTGCTCAATTTCAGCCGCGAACTCTTGATGCAAAGGGATGACACCCATGTATCGGCATTGGACTTCCCCGACAGCTGGCAGCAGGGCAATCTCAGCCTCAAGCTGAGTTACCATTTTGAACCGGCGGCCGAGGATGACGGCGTCTCTGTGCTTATTCCGGTGGCGCTGCTCAATCAGTTGGATGATACCGATTTTGACTGGCAGGTGCCGGGGCTTAGGGAGGAGAAGTGTGTTGCCCTGATCAAGTCCTTGCCCAAACCGCTGCGGCGCAATTTTGTGCCTGCGCCGGATTATGCCCGCGCCTGTGTGCAGGCGATGGAACCTTTTGCCCAGCCTTTGTTGCCCTCCCTGTGCAAACAGCTGTTGAGAATGAGTGGCACCCGCGTCAATCCGGAGGATTTCGATCTTAACGCCATTGCCGACCATCTGAAGATGAACTTCAAGGTGGAAGACGACAAGGGCAAGCTCTTGGCCCAGAGCCGGGATCTCGACAGCCTCAAGGCATCATTGCAGGGGCAGGTAAACCAGGCGATACGCAAGGTTGCCGACAAGGGCATAGAGCAAAACGCCCTGACCGAATGGAGCTTTGGCGATCTGCCGAAGGAATATCAAAGCCGCAAAGGCAGCTATGAGGTGAAGGCCTTCCCCGCCTTGGTGGATGCCGGTGATACAGTTTCTATCAAATTATTTGATGACGAACAGCAGGCGCTTTCCAACCACAGACAAGGGCTGAGAAAGCTGCTGCTTATCAATATTCCATCGCCGGTGAAACATCTACAGCAGGCCTTGCCCAACAAGGCCAAACTGGCGATGTATTTCAATCCGTTCGGCCAGGTGCAGATACTGATAGATGACATTATTGCCGCGGCAATTCAGCAGCTTTTGGATGAGCAGCAGTTGAATGTCCGCAGTGCCGATGACTTTGCCAAAGCCAAGGAGATCGTCAGGGCTGAGCTCAATGAAACCGCAGCGGCCATCGCCCTTAAGGTGGAGCAGATTTTGACCTTGCACCAGAAGATCCGTAAGCGTCTCAAGGGTAAAATCAGCCTGGATATCGCTTTTGCCATGAGTGATATTCAAAGCCAATTGGACGCTCTGGTGTTCAAGGGATTTGTTGAAGCTTCCGGTTGGCGCCGTCTTGGGGATCTGATCCGCTATCTCAAGGCGATTGAGCTGCGCCTGGACAAGCTGCCGGTGGATCCCAACCGTGACCGTTTGCACCTGCACAGCATTCACAACGCCGAGACAGAGTTCAAGGCCGCGCTTGCCAAGGTGCCGCGCAGCCAGGCGGTACCGGAGGCGCTGGCCGAGGTGCGCTGGATGCTGGAAGAGTACAGGGTTAGCTGTTTTGCCCAGAGTCTGGGCACTGCCTATCCGATATCGGAAAAGCGCATCCTTAACCAGTTGCAGCAGTTTTAACTGGACAGCTGCAGCTGGCTCCTAAAGTGGACGCGATAAAAAAACAGGCGGGCCCAGAGCACACACAGTGCCTGCTGGTGCCCGCTTGGTAAACGGCCATATTTCCTACCGCGGCTATTGTCGAACGCCGCTTATTCCCAATCAAATTTGCATGTTTTGATTAAGGCTTGGCTCTCATTCCGGCAATTGTTCACCTTGCCGCTCAATAGCCGAAGTTTGCAGCCTTGGGCCAATGTTTTTTCACTTCAGTCTTGATAAAGGCCTGCTTCTCCTCGGTCAGTTTCTCCAGCTCCACGCCTATGGCTGCCTGCGCCTTGGCCTTGGTGCTGTAGTCCGGATAATCGACTCGGGTTACGCCAAGGTCGGCATTCAGCTTGCTCAATATCTCTCTGGCAGCGCGGATCTGCTCTAAGCCCTTGTTCAGCAGGGCTTCACCCTCTTTGGCGTTGTGGGCGTGAATACCGTGGGAGGACATGGCAAAGTCCCAGCGCCACTGCGCATGGCGTATCCCCATAATGGCCTCTCCTATCTGTTGCCATTGGGCACCGGCCTTCCAGGCGGCACCGGCTTCATAGTGGGCCTTGATAAGCAGTTCCTGTAACTGTTGCGCCTTGGTCTCCAGTAGCGCCTTGTTGTCGGCAATCAGTTGGGTAATGTGTTGCTGACTCTGGTGACAACTGCTGCAATTGGCCGCTTCAAAGTCCGGCAGATGGTTGGTTATCTTGTGGTTGGTGAAAGATTTGCCGTCGGCGCTGGTTTCCTGGGTCATATGACAGGTGACACAACTGATTCCAGCCTCGGCGTGGACGCTGCGGTTCCAGTGCTCAAACTCGGGATGGCGCGCCTTCACCAGCGGCGTTCTCGATATCGGGTGTACCCACTCGAAAAACTGCCGGGCATCATAGTACTTTTCTATCTCATCGGCGCTGTTGCCGAAGATCCAAGGGATATTGACCTTGTCCTGGCGCTCAGGCTGGAAGTAGTAAGTGACATGGCACTGGCCGCAAACCTGTGATTGCTGCATAGACTGATTTTGTTCGCCAAAGGGTTTGTGCACTTTGGCCATGGCATCCTGGGCATGAGGTCTTGGCAGTGTCAGTTCAGCTGAGCCTTGGGTATGGCAATCGGAGCAGTACACAGGATTTTGGATTTCCGGACCCAGCTCGGCAAAGCTCTTGGCAGAGAAGCCTTCTACACCCAGCTCTTTCATCAGCCTGGGCGCATCCGGCGTTTTGCAGGTCCAACAGCTGGCCGATAGGCCTGTTTCACCAGCCTTGGGGCTAACACCACTGCGTAGACTGTGACTGACATCGGCGACGGCAAAGTGGTGCCCTCTGGGGCTATGGTACTCCTTGGCATAAGCCGAGCCGGCCCAGAGGATCACGCTGGCGGGGTTTTTCTCAAGCATATCTTCCCGTTGCATCTCCTCAGAGGTTTGCGCCCAGGTCTGATATTGCAGGCTCGATGTTTTATCTGCTGCGACAACGGAAAATGACAGACTCAAACCGAGCACTAAGGGCAATGTAGTAGGGTGGGTAAAGGGGTTCACGACAGGCTCTCCTTGGTTGGGACGACGCACAAACAGGCGTTTGAAATTTGGTCCCTGAAATCAAAAAAGATATAACTAAAATGCATGATAATGCTAAGGAGCTCTGTCTGTAGTTGCAACCGCAAGATATTGTTTTTACTGAATTCTGTGACCTGAAACAGGATTCAGTTTCTCCTTATATAGCCGTTTTATCGCTTTAAAGCCCGCCCAGCCTGGACACTACTCCCTAAGGGATATTTTGCTTATTTCGTTGGTTTTTTAACCGTTAGTTATTGGCGAAATAGCCACTTCTTTGCTGTATTTCATGTGAGCCTGAATAGCTAAAAGTGGAAAATGTCGAAATTACAATCGATTGAGGCGGTTGAAATAAGTGATATCCGTCTTTTACCGGCTATTTATATGATCCAGATCAACAGTATCAGGTGTTTACCAACTTGGGGGTATACAGTTTGTTAACACTTTGCCTTTATGATTGAAACCGAAAAATAAATCGCATTTAAAAGGCGGCTTTAATCTGCCGGGCTTGGCGGCCGTTGCCCTGGAATAGCACAGCAGCAAGCCATCTTCATAGCGCCTAGGAGGAGCCATGAGCGAGACACCGAATACTGATGAAAAACGTCTGGAGCTGAAGATATTTATCTTCCTGACGGTTTTTTTGGCGCCGCTGTTGTCGGTTTTGCTGGTCAGCGGTTTGGGCTTTGCCATCTGGTTTAGCCAAATTTTAACCGGTCCACCGGGAGCCGGTTAACGCAAATATAACGAGAGTCCTTAAAACAGGGGAACCAGATGAGTAGGGAATTGCATGTCAGCAGCCTGATCCTTCAGGTGATGCCACCCAAGATGGCCGGCGTTCGTCAACAAATTCTGTCGTTCGGCAATGCCGAGTTGTCGGTTAACGATGAAAGTAAGCTGGTTGTAGTGCTGGAAGGCCCGACCGAACAGGCGATCCTCGCCACCATGGACAGAATCAATGCCCTCAAGGGCGTGATCTCCACCGCTATGGTGTATCACCAGTGTGAACAGCTCGAAGAGGAAGAGCAATGAAAATGAACAGACGCGAATTCATGAAGGCCAATGCCGCCATGGCGGCAGCCGGGGTCGCAGGATTGGCTTTACCTGCCACAGCCAGCAACCTGATCACCAGTTCAGAACACACCAAGCTTGATTGGAACAAGGCGCCGTGCCGCTTTTGCGGTACTGGCTGCTCTGTGATGGTGGCCACCCGCGAAGGCCGGGTCGTGGCGACTCACGGCGATGCCAACAGTGAGGTCAACCGCGGCCTAAACTGCATTAAAGGCTACTTCCTGTCGAAGATCATGTATGGCCATGACAGGCTGCAGACTCCCATGCTGCGGATGACAGACGGCAAATATGACAAGCACGGTGAATTTACCCCTATCAGTTGGGATCAGGCCTTTGACATCATGGCCGAGAAGTGGAAGCACACCATCAAGACCAAAGGGCCGACGGCGGTGGGCATGTTTGGTTCAGGCCAGTGGACGGTTTGGGAAGGTTATGCCGCTTCCAAGCTGATGAAGGCAGGTTTCGGCTCCAACAATATTGATCCCAACGCCCGTCACTGTATGGCCTCGGCCGTGGGCGGTTTTATGCGTACCTTTGGTATGGACGAGCCCATGGGTTGCTACAACGATATTGAAGCTGCCGACGCCTTTGTGCTTTGGGGCTCCAACATGGCCGAGATGCACCCAATCCTCTGGAGCCGGGTCACAGACAGACGCCTCAGCGCGCCCCATGTAAAAGTCTCTGTGATGTCCACTTTCGAGCACAGAAGCTTTGATTTGGCCGACTTGCCGATTGTCTTCACGCCGCAAACCGATCTGGCCATACTCAACTATGTCGCCAACTACATCATCAGTAATGACAAGGTTAATTGGGACTTCGTCAACAAGCATGTGAACTTCCGCAGAGGTACAACCGATATTGGCTATGGCCTGCGGCCCTCACATCCGCTGCAGCAAAAAGCCAAGAACGTGGCCACCGCCGGTGAATCTACCCCGATGGACTTTGAGCAGTTCAAGGCCTTTGTCGCCGATTACAGCCTGGAGAAGGTCAGCAAGCTCTCGGGCGTACCCGAGCATAAATTGCTGGAGCTGGCGAAACTCTACGCCGATCCCGAGGTGAAGGTGACCTCCTTCTGGACCATGGGCTTTAACCAGCATACCCGAGGGGTTTGGTGTAACAACCTTATCTACAATATCCATTTGCTGACCGGCAAAATAGCCACCCCGGGCAACAGTCCGTTTTCACTCACAGGTCAACCTTCAGCCTGCGGTACTGCGCGGGAAGTGGGCACCTTCTCCCATCGCTTACCGGCGGATCTGGTGGTGAATAATCCAGAGCACCGCAAGATTGCCGAGACCATCTGGAAAATCCCTTCCGGGATCATTCCGCCCAAGCCCGGCTACCACGCGGTAGAGCAGAACCGGCGCCTGAAAGATGGCGATCTCAACTGCTACTGGGTGCAGGTGAATAACAATATGCAGGCCGGCCCCAATATCAACGAAGAGGGCTTGCCAGGATACCGTAATCCGGAAAACTTTATTGTGGTGTCCGATGCTTACCCAACGGTTACCACCCAGGCCGCGGATCTCATTCTACCCACCGCCATGTGGGTGGAGAAAGAGGGCGCCTATGGTAACGCCGAGCGCCGTACCCAGTTCTGGCATCAGTTGGTGTCAGCGCCCGGACAATCGCGCTCGGATCTCTGGCAGTTGCTGGAGTTCTCCAAGCGCTTTACCACAGACGAAGTCTGGTCCGAGGCTGTGTTGGCGGCCAATCCCGAATACAAGGGCAAGACCTTGTATGAAGTGCTGTACCAGAACGGCAATGTCAATAAGTTCCCTCTCAGTGAAAGCGACAACAAGTATCTGAACGACGAGGCCAAGCACTTTGGTTTCTATGTGCAAAAAGGGCTTTTTGAGGAATACGCCACCTTTGGCCGTGGTCACGGTCATGACTTGGCTCCCTTTGAAATGTACCACCAGGCCCATGGTTTGCGCTGGCCTGTGGTTGACGGCAAAGAAACCCTCTGGCGCTACCGTGAGGGCTCGGATCCCTACGTTAAACCCGGCAAGGGCTTTGAGTTTTACGGCAAAAAAGACGGCAAGGCGGTTATCTTCGCGCTGCCATACGAGCCGGCGGCAGAATCCCCGGATGCAGAATATGATCTCTGGCTCTCCACCGGGCGGGTGCTGGAACATTGGCACTCAGGCTCCATGACCCAGAGGGTACCCGAGCTCTATCGCGCCTTCCCGGATGCCGTGTGCTTTATGCATCCGGATGATGCCAAGAAACGCGGCCTGCGCCGAGGGGATGAGGTCAAGGTAGTGTCCCGTCGCGGCGAGATACTGACCCGGGTGGAAACCCGCGGCCGCAACAAGCCACCGGTGGGTTTGGTGTTTGTCCCCTGGTTCGACGCCAGTCAGTTGATCAACAAGGTGACTCTGGATGCCACGGATCCGCTGTCCAAGCAGACTGATTTCAAGAAGTGTGCCGTGAAAGTGATGAAGGCCTGAGGAGGATAAGAAGATGAAATCGAATCATACCCTGTTGGCCTTTGCTGCACTGATGACCGCGCTGTCTGTCAATGCTGCCGGCATTCCCGAGGATAAGGTGGCGACTTTGCGCCAGGCGCCGCTCAATAGCCAGCCGACGCCACCTGTGATGCAGAAGGTGAGAAATACGGATATCAAACAGACCCGTAACTACCCGATGCAGCCGCCGGTTATACCGCACAAGATAGACGGCTACCAGCTGGATCTTAAGGTCAACAAGTGCATGTCCTGTCATGCCCGCAGTCGCACCGGTGAATCGCAGGCGCCTATGGTGAGCGTGACTCACTATATGGACAGAGACAATAACTTCCTGGCCGAGCTGTCACCCAGACGTTATTTCTGTACCCAGTGCCATGTGCCGCAACTGGACGCCAGATTGATGGTGGAGAATGACTTTGTCGATATGGATCACTTGCTCAAGTCCGGGGCTGAGAACCCATCCAGCCACTAGGAGTCGCTATGTTTGAGAAACTGAAACAGATATGGCGGGTGCTGAACCGGCCCAGTGTTCACTTCAGTCTGGGTTTTTTGACCCTGGGAGGCTTTGTCGCCGGGATCATCTTCTGGGGTGGTTTCAACACTGCCCTGGAAGCCACCAACCAGGAGGCCTTTTGTATCGGTTGCCACGAGATGGAGAACAACGTCTATCAGGAGTTGAAGACCACCATACATTTCACTAACCGCAGCGGGGTGCGGGCGACCTGTCCGGACTGCCACGTTCCCCATAATTGGACCGACAAGATAGCCCGTAAGATGCAGGCTTCCAAAGAGGTTTGGGGCAAGGTGTTCGGCACCATCAATACCCGGGAGAAGTTCGAGTCCAAGCGGCGCGAACTGGCCGAGCATGAGTGGGCCAGACTCAAGGCCAACGACTCGCTGGAGTGTCGAAACTGCCATAACTTCCAGTATATGGACTTCACCCGTCAGTCACAGCGGGCGGCCAATATGCACTCCACCTCGCTGGCAAGCGGTGAGAAGACCTGTATCGACTGCCACAAGGGGATAGCCCATCACCTGCCGGATATGCAGGGAGTGGAAGGCTTCTGAGCCCAAAGCTCTGGGCATAGCCTATTGCTTCATGAAAAAGCGCGCCGAACTTTCCCGGCGCGCTTTTTTATCTGTTAAATCGCCAGTCAAAAACCATGATTAAGCAACGCCTTATTGGCCGCTCTGCTGTTGCCGACTCAGGAGTTTAAGCTCTACTTGATTGCCGTCAGGATCGTAAATATAGATAGAGCGGCTGTAACCCCGGGCGCCATATTTTTCCGAAAAGCCTTCATGGTGCACGCCGTGTTGCTCCAGGTGTTGCAGCACTGAGGCTTCATCCTTGGCGGCAATATTGAGGCAGAAGTGCGCCATATTGAGGCCTAAAGGTTGATCGCTTCTTGGCACCAGATCGATAAGGGCACTGCCGAATCTCAGTTGCAGCAGGCGAGGGGAGTCGAGCCGCCGCTCGGGATGAGCCCCCAGTACTTGGGTATAGAATGCTTGGCTGGTTTCCAGACTGCTGCAGATCAACACCAGATGATCTATATCTATCGCACTGAACATAAGCTCTCCTGCATGCCGTCACAACTATTGTCAGCTTAGCAGGATAAAGAACACCCGCGCGAGTGGCGGGTGTGGTTTTGCGTTTGTTTCAGTCCGGTTGGTGCTTGGTTCAACCTGGAACTTTACTGGTGCTTTACTTGAGCGGTTCGCTCAGCTGGCGTCTTATGTTACTCACCAGCCACTCGCTGACATCATGGCCATTGTTGCTGAGCATCTTGGGGAACATGGAGATGGGCGTCATGCCCGGGAAGGTATTGATCTCGTTGAGCAGTATCTCGCCTTCATCGGTAAGGAAGAAGTCGATACGCGACAGGTGGGACAGCTTCATGCCCTTAAAGGCACGAATGGCATAATCGCGTATGGTATCGATTTGCGCTTGGCTCAGTTCGGCCTCGACCTTGGTTACCGCCTTGCTCTTGGCATCATACTTCTCATCGAAGCTGTAAAAGGTGTTGTTGGCGCAGATGATTTCACCCGGCACTGTGGCTATCACTTCACCCTGGTATTCATATACGGCCACTTCCAGCTCCCTGGCTTTGATGGTCTTTTCCACCACCACGTAGGGGGAGTAACTGAAGGCCTGCTCCAGCACCGAGGGGATATCATCGCCGTTGTCCACCCGGTAGCAGCCGACGGATGACCCTTGGGATGCCGCCTTGATAAACAGTGAGCCCCATTCATTCAAGGCCTCACGGCAGCGGGTGTTGGCCACTTCACCGGCTTCACTGAGAAACAGATAAGGGGTATTGGGGATGCCGAGCGCACTGAACCACATCTTGGCCGTGACCTTGTTGAAGCAGTTGCTGCTGGGTTCGGAGCCGCAGCCGAAATAGGGCAGGTTGATCAGATTGAAATAGGACTGAATATCGCCGGTCTCACCCGGATAGCCGTGAATGCAGGGGATCACATAGTCCACCGGCCAGCTGGGCTCGGCCTCATCGAAGCGCACTTCACGGCGATTGGTCAGCTCGCAAACCTGGCCCTGCTTGGTGTGGTAGTGGCCGGCGGCGTCCAGCTCCAACCTGAGCACTTCCATGTCGGGAATATTTGCCAGGCAACTTTCGATATAGTCAGCCGACATCAAAGAGATACTGTGCTCGGCGGCCCCGCCGCCACAGAGTAACAAGATATGGGTTTTGCTCATGAATTCTCCTGACTGAGCGGCCTGATAAATAACCTTGGCCGATATTATGCCTGCTTAGACAGGCCTTGAGTATAACGGCAGCTGACGCAGGCTCTCATCTGGTTATTTTGCCGCCAGAGCGAAACGGGGCCGTATGGCATCTGGCCCGGTTGCTGTTTTCGTTATAGTCATGGCCACAGTCATAGTTTCTGCCATAGCCATAATCTCTGCCACAATCACTGCCACAGCCTATCTGCCAGCCCCGAGGCCCGGCGCGTGAGGCGACGACAGGCGCCGTCAAACACTGAGCTGTTGCCCAGGCAGCAAAAATGTTGTTTGGCGCGGGTAATGGCGGTGTAGATCAGCTCCTTGGTGAGCAGTTGCAGCTGCGCCGGGCTCGGGCTCGGCGGCAACACCAAGGCCACAGAATCAAATTCACTGCCCTGGGACTTGTGCACTGTCATGGCAAAACAGGTCTCGTGGCCGGGAAGACGCGCCGGCAACACCTTGAGCACACTGCCGTCGGCCTGAATAAAGTGCGCCAGCAGCCTGTTGCAGTCACGATCGGGCAGAATAACGCCGATATCGCCGTTAAACAGCCCCAGGTTGTAATCGTTGCTTTGGATGATCAGCGGCCGGCCCGGATAAAACTCCTGCTGCGGAGCGATCAGTCCGGCCTGTTTCAACACTTGTGTCAGTTGCCGATTGATCCCCTCGACACCGAAATCGCCGCCACGGGTGGCGCACAGCAGTCGAAAGCGGTTGTAACGGGCGATGATCTCCTCGGCGCTGATGTCCGGCCTGTGCACCACTTCCAGATAGTCGCGGTAGTGCTCACAGGCTTGGCTGAGAAGCTGAGCCAGCCCCTGCTGCTGTTTACCGATTTCCAGCCACTCAAGCTCCTGATAGCCGCCATTCCAGGCATCAGTTATCGCGGTGCCATCACTGAGGTTGACCGCCTTGGCCAGCACGCCTATGCCGGCATCGCCGCGGAATCTGTGGCTGTGACGCAGCATACAAAGATTATTGCCTATGCCGGGGGCGAGATTGACGCAATCGCTGAGGTCAAAGCCGGTGAGCCTTGTCAGTGTTGCGGCAAACTCGGCGCTGTAACGCATGCGCCAGTCCTGCTGGTGGCGCAGACCGGCGCAGATATCGGCGAGCACGGCGCCGGCTTCCACCGAGGCCAGCTGATCCTGATCCCCGAGCAGTATCAACCTGGCATTGGCGGGCAGGGCATCGAGCAGCCGGTCCATCATAGGCAAGTCCACCATGGAGGCTTCATCGACAATCAGCAGATCCAGATGCAGCGGGTTGTCCTGGTGATGACGGAATTTGTGCGAGCCGGGGATCACCCCCAGCAGACGATGCACAGTGGCGGCTTCTTCGGGGATCTTGTCTATGGCGCCAAGGTCAAGCTCGGCGGCAAAGGGAAGAAGTTCTTTGGCCAGGCGCTGTTTGGAGGCCTTTATCGATTCGGTCAGGCGCGCAGCCGCCTTACCCGTGGGGGCCACCAGACGTATGTTCATCTCACTGCCGAGACACAGGAGCATCAGCAGCTTGGTGACTGTGGTGGTCTTGCCTGTGCCCGGGCCGCCGGTGATCACCGCCAACTGGCGACAATAGGCGGTGGCGGTGGCGACTTTTTGCCAATCGCGTTTGCCGGAATTTTCTCTATTAGTTAGAGTTTCACCATCAGTTTGAGCTTCACTATCGGCTTGAGATGCATCAATAGTCGCTTGGCCAGTATGGCTGGCGGGCGGCAAAAACAGGCAATCGAGCGCGCGTCGCACTTCGTCGGTGGCGGGGTATTCAGTGGCGGCCATGGCGGTGAGGCGCCGAGCGACCCGGCACTCAAAATCATAATAGCGTTTGAGGTAGAGGCGGCCAGCGTCGAGGATCAAGGGTTTGTCTTCACCCGGGGCGCCGACGGCGGCAAAATTGGCCACCGCCAGCTCAAGGCTTGCCGGGTCGGTATTGAGGCGCACACTGGGGTGGGGCTCTGCCAGCGGATTATCAAAAGCTATGCTCCCCAGTGGCAGGCAGGCGTGCTGCGATGATAACTGGCGGCTCAGCAGGGCGCACAGCAGCAGAAACAGCGGCGATGGCTCTTGGTGAATGGCGGCCATCTGCAGCGCAAAGTGGCGGTCGAGTGCCGTCAGCAGCCGCTGCTCTTCCCATTGCTTGAGCAGCGCAGTAACAGCTTGGCTGCTTTGCAGTATTGATGGGCTATCTGTCATAGACTCAACTCCAACTGAGGGGCGCTCGAGGGCGACTCGCCCTTGAGTAAGGCATCCAGGGCCAGGATCACGGCTTCATCCGGCCTGTCCACAAACACCCCGGCGCCGGGATGGGCCGCGGACATGCCCCGTAAAAACAGATAACAGCAGCCGCCGAAATGGCTTTGATAACAATAGTCCTGCAGTTTGAGGCTCAGATATCTGTGCAGCGCCAGGCTGTAGAGCAGGTACTGGAGATCGTATCTGTGCTCGCTGATGGCGGCGGCCATCTTGTCCTGGCGGTAATCGCTGAAATCGTCCCCCAAATGGTTGGATTTATAATCGGCAATATAGAAACGGCCCTGATATTCAAAGGTAAGATCGATAAACCCCTTGAGCATGCCCTTGAAGGCATCGAAGCGCAGTTCACCGCCATAACCGTGCTTGGCCAGCAAGCGACTGAGCTCGGTATCGATAAGCTGGGTATCGCCGCCAAGGGGCAGATAAAACTCCATCTCCACCAGCTTTTGGCGCTTGCTGAGGTCGCCAAGGCGCAGACTCTGCCCCTGGGGCAGAGCGATTTCGGCGTTAAGCAGATCCCGATACCAGTCATAAAGCACATCTTGCCAATCGCTGTCGATGCCGTATTGCTGCATCGCCTGGGGCAGATGCAGCAAGAGTTCCTCCTCGGCCTGGGTAAAGTCGATTTTCTCCAGCACCAGGTGCATAAAAGAACCGGCATTGGCGCCGCGCTCGAAGCTGAAGCGGTTGGCCTGCAAGACATCCTGCGGCTCATAGACAGAGGCCGGCTCGATTTCAAACTCCTCATCACCGGCGCCCGGCAACACCCGCTCGTGGGGCAGATGTTTGACCAGGCCGGAATAGCTGCCGACCCGCCAGGGCGCGCCTTGACGCGCCGCCGGCACCTGGGCACAAAGTGGGCTTGGAGAGTGGTTTTCAGTGCCTTGAAGGTGACTTGGATCTGCATCGCCTATCCCGGTCAAGGAGATGGCCTCGCAAACAAGGGAGGCGGCGGCGCTTTGCAACCTGTCGCCGTCACAGTCCTTGTCTTCAATGCCGAGCAGATAGCCTATGGCGGTATCTTTCAAAAAGCTGTTGATGCCCGTCTTGTTCATGCGGCAGTGATTGGCCAGCCCCAGATAACAGCGATATACGGGCCGGGTCAGCGCCACATACAAGAGGCGCAGATCTTCGGCCAGCGTCTCGCGTTTACAGGCTTCCCAGCCTTCGTCACTGGCGTCCAGATCCCAGACTAATTGATTGTCTTTGTGGTACAGCATGGGCGAGGGGCGGCGACTGCCGTCGCGGGCCAGGCTGACAAAGGGGATGAAGCACACAGGATATTCCAGCCCCTTACTCTTGTGGATGGTGACTATCTGCACCAGGTTTTGTTCGCTGGCGAGCCTCAATTGCTGCTCTTCACGGCTTTGGCCGGAGAGCAGTTCCTGCTCAAACCAGTTGACCAGGGCGCTCATTCCTTCGAGTTCGGTGGATTTTTGCTGCAGCAGTTCCGCCAGATGGCGAAAATCGGTAAGACGCCGCTCGGCGTTGGCCTCTCGGCCGAGCCGTTCCAGCAGTTGCCAGTGATCAGCGAGATTGAGCAGCGCCGGCATGATGCCGCGGCGGCTCCAGAGCTCATGCAGCGACATGAAGGTATCGAGCACCTCGGCGCGCAGTGTCTCAGATTGGTTGAATTCATGGATCTTATTGGCGCTGAAACCCAGCAAGCGGCAGGCCAGTGCCGAGCGAATCGCCCGTTCATCCCTGGGGCTGGCGAGAGCCTTGAGGATAAGGGCGATTTCCCGCGCTTCCTCAGTGACCATTACCGAGTCGCGGCTGAGGAACACGGCGCCGATCTGGCGATTATTGAGCGCTTGTTGCATGACGGCGGCTTCATTTCTGTCGCGCACCAAAATGGCGATATCCCGGGCGCGCAGCGGCTGCTCACTGCCGGTGAGGCGGCACTCGCCGCGGTTGGCGGCATTGAGCAGGCGCACGATTTCGGCAGCAGCATCTTCGGCCAGCAGTTTACGGGCCTGGGTCTTGTTGAGACCCTTGTCCGGATCTTCCTTGAGCAGCCTGAGCTGCAGCGCCGCCGAGTCTCTGCCGGGCGCGAGCAGCTGTTTGCTGCCTGCGTCCTTGGCCTTGACCGGCTCGAACGGGATGGCGTCGCTGATAAAAGGATCGCTGCGGTTGGCAAACAGGCGATTGACTGCTGCAATCATGTTGCAGGCCGAGCGGTAGTTGGTGTCCAGATTATAGTGATCGGCGGTATTGCGCCTGGCCTCAATATAGGTATAGATATCGGCGCCGCGAAAGGCGTAAATCGCCTGCTTGGGATCGCCTATCATCAACAGCGTGCGACTTGGCTCAGGCTTGGGTTCAGGCTCGGGCTCGGACTGGGCGCCGGCATCCGCTTCCTGCTGTGGCAACTGCGCCGGGTAGATGCCGGAGAAAATTGCAAACTGCAGCGGATCCGTATCCTGAAATTCGTCGATAAGCGCCACCGGGAAGCGTTTGCCTATCTCCTGCTTGAGCTGCTCACCTATGGCAAGGCCGCTATCCGGCGCCGTCTGGGTCAGGCCGCCTATGGCCTTGGCCAGGGTCAGCAGCAGATCGTCCGGGCTCAGCAAGTTGCGCTCGGCCTTGAGCTCGGCAAAACGCTCGGCTATCTGGGCTCTTGCCTGATAGAGAAATGCCGGAATAAGCGAGTCTACGCTGTCTCTGAGCGCTTCTATCTGCGCCAGTAGCGGCGCTTGTTGTGCTGTAGGGATTTCGCCGCCTTTTCTCAGTTTCAGTGACCCGAGAGCCAGGCTGTCCAGGAGTTTCGGGGTCGGCAGCCCCTGATGATACTTGGCCCAGTTGTCCATCTGCTCCAGCATGGCCGTGAGCTTGGGGTAGCCATCGGCCTGCTTGCCATAGCTGGTGCCGTTGAGCGGCAGGCTGTGGAGCAGGGCCTCGATGGTGTCCCTTTCTCTTGGCCAGCTCAGTCGCAGCCTTGCGAGCTGAGTCTGCAACTGCTCGGCATATTGGTCGAATTTCCCCGGGTCGCGGTTGGCGCTCGCTTGACTGGCGCCGAGCAGCGGTCTCAATTCGCGCCCCAGCGCATCCGGAGTGGCGTAATGGGCGGCTATCGCGGTCGCCAGCGCTGTTGGCAGCCGATAGCAGACATGGCGCCAGAAATCGCGCACACTCTGGCGCAGATATTCGCTGTCATCCAGGGTAAATTCCGACTCGAACAGCAGCGCCGACTCAAAGGCCATATCCGAGAGGATCCGCTGGCAAAAGCCGTGAATGGTAAAAATGGCGGCTTCATCCAGGCTCTTGAGCGCCAGATCCAGCTGCTTGAGGGCGGTTGCACGCTGCGTTGGCGGGCAGCGCTGATAAAGCTGCTCGATAAAATCGTCTTTGACGCTTAAGCCGATAAAGCGCTGATAACAGCTGCGGATCCTTTTGCGTATTCTGTCGCGCAGCTCTTCGGTGGCGGCGTTGGTAAAGGTGACCACCAGGATCTGCTCACAACCGAGGCCCGGGCGCTCAAAATCACCCAGCAATAAGCGCAGATAGAGGCCGGAAATGGTGTAGGTCTTGCCGGTTCCGGCACTGGCCTCAATCAGGCGCCGGCCGCTCAGCGGTAAACTCAATGGCTCCAGTGCTTGCATATTATTCCTGTCCCATCTGGGTAAAATCGGCCAGGGCGGCCAGTTTGTCTTTGTGGTAAAGGCTGATAAGCGGCGCCAAAATCCCCTGGGCCAACCCCGGGAAACTCAGGCTTCGCTTGAGTCTGAGTTGCCAACCGCCTGGCAACCCCGCACTCATGTCGCTCAGGGTAAACTCATCTTCACTCAACTCATTTTCACTCAGCTCATTTTCATTCAGCTTAGGTTCGCCAGCTTTGAGCCCAAAATCCGCCGCCGTGGCAGCATAGGTACTGTCATCAAGGGTTAAACCGAAGTCTTCCGGAAAGCGGAACAGGCGGGCGTTATGGGGATCCTGGCCGTCACCGAACCCGGCATCATCCAACCAGGCGCTCTCGGCCTCAGCAAGCCGCAGCTGATGTTCAGTGTCAATGGGCAAGCCATCTTCTACCTCGGCGCTGAAGTACGCCATGGAGGTTTGCGCCATAAAAGGCAGCGGCCTATGTTGCCCCAGCTCAAACAAGGCGGCCAACTGACCCAGCAGGGCCTTGGCGGACTCGGCCTTGAGCGGCGCCATGGCGTGGAAGTGACCGGCATCCAGCAGATAGCTGTGCCTGTGAATGCCGCTGGCATTGAGGCATAGATGGCGAATATAGAGGCTCAACAGATCCTTGGGCTTGGTGGTACCCGGCCTTAAGTTGACCAGCCCCTTGGGGTAGCAGTCTTCGATGCGGCCACTGAGCAGCAACTCGCGGCCATTGACCTCGAGCTTGAGCGCTATTTCAACGGCATCCGGCTTGGGCAATTCGGCGCGAAGAAAACGGGTGCGCTCTACCGCCGGGGCGATATCGCGGCGGTATTGATCCAGCAGCAGATCGTCAAACGGCGCCATCGGCAGCAGACCTTCGGCCTTGAGCTTGTCGAGCAGGGTTTCATCCAGCTCTCCGCGCTCGTCTTCCAGCGCATCCTGCATCATCAGCAGCTGCAGCTGATAGCGTTGCAGGGCGTTGAGCTCAAAGGGCTCATCATTGTCCTGACTGTCGATATCCAGCCTCAAGTCCAGCTGCAGCACCCGCTGGCAGAAATACTGCGCCGGGTTGCGGAAAAAGCGGATCAGCGCCGAGAGTTCCAGCTCCGGCTCCTTGAGGCCGGTTTCCTCGCCCAGCTCATGTTCAATAAAGGGCGCAGGACTTTGGGCGGCAAACATCTCCCGGGGGCACCACTGGGTTGCAAAACTGCCGGGCAGCTCGCTGTCACTGTAGAGCCGGGCGTCGAAGGGCTGCAGCGGTTGCTGAATGATGAGGCGCTGCATCAGCGCATCGGCCGCCAGATCGCCAAGGGCGGCAATCTCATCGGCATCTGTGGGCACTGATGACGGCGTAAATTGCGCCTCGTCCGGGCGGTAACACAGCTGAATGTATTCCAGCAATTCCGATACCAGCATGGAGGGAATACGTTCACTGTTATCGCGCTCGCTATGGCCTATGTAACTGATATAGAGCTGATCCCGGGCCGACAGCAAGGCTTCGAGAAACAGGTATCTGTCATCCAGGCGTCTTGAGCGGTCGCCGCGTCTTGGCTTTTCATGGGCGGTGAGATCGAACCCCACAGGATGTTGCACCCTGGGGTAGACGCCATCGTTCATTCCCAGCAAACACACCTGGCGGAAGGGAATGGAGCGCATCGGCATCAGGGTACAGAAGTTGACGCTGCCGGCGAGATAACGCTGACCGACCCTGGACTCACTCAAGGTAGAGTTGAACCATTGCCAAACCACTGTCAGCGGCAATACCCCGCTAAAGCCCGACAGTCGCAGCTCTTCGGCGAATCTGTCTATGGCCTGGCGAATGTCGTTGATCTCTTCCCTGGCATCGTCTTCCTGGGCCAGATAAAAGGCATCGAGCAGGGCGTTAAGCTGCGCCACCCGCTCATCCGGAGGGGTTTGCTGCTTGAGCTCTTCCCTGAAGTCATCGAGCGCTTCAATAAAATTCAACAGCTTGCCGAGCGCTTGCGCCGACTGGCCTTCAATACCGGCCAGCGGCAGATCGCCCTGATACAGCTCGGCATCATCACCCAGGGCATAGCCCAGCAGCATGCGGCGGATCCCAAAGGCCCAGGAGTGTTTGTCAAACCCGGGCAAGCCCAGCTCTTCGCGGTTGTGACTGTCGCGGCCCCAGCGAATACCGGCGGCCTTGAGCCAGCCCTTGAGCTGCTCCAGCTCCTCCTGGGCTATGCCAAAGCGGGCCAGCACAGCAGGTACTTCGAGAATACTGATGATGTCTGTCAGGCCAAAGCGGCTCTTGTCCAGCGCCAGCAGGTTGAGAAAACCGGCAATTAAGGGGGATTCCTGGGCCGCGCCGCGATCGGCTATGGCATAGGGGATGAAATGATCGCCGCTCTTGGCGGAAAACACCGCATCAATATAGGGGGCGTAGGCGGCCACATCGGGCAGCATCACCATGATGTCTTTGGCGGCCAGCGAAGGGTCGCTGCGCAGGCGATGCAGCAGATGATCGTGCAAGGTTTCCACTTCACGCAGCGGGCTGTGACAGCTTCGCAGTGTGATGGAGTCGTCGGTGGCGGCCAAGGGCCTGCGCCGGGCGATATTCAGGTATTTGCTGACATCCGGCCCCAGAGGCTCGCCTAAGGTTTCCATCTCCAGAATGTCATTTTGAATGCCGCCGAGCAGGGTATCTGTGTTGCCTGGGTGAAACAGCTCTTCCAGTTCCAGCCGCTCGGGTGGCAGCTCCAGCACCATATCCAGCAGCTCGCGGCCGAGACGGCCGTTATTGGCCAGAATGGGATTGCCCACTTCCAGCTTGTCTTCCCAGAGCTCGGGCAACTGTTTCTTGCCCTCAAAAGCCAGCGCCATTCGCGCTCGCGCCCTGGGCTCTATGATATCGCCCCAATAGTGACGACAGGGGCTGAGGCTCAGCATCACTACTTCGATGCGACTGGCGAGCGCATAGAGTACATCCAGTGTTTGCGGCGCCATCGAGGAGATCCCGAACACGAATAATCTGGGCGGCAGGTCTTCCAAGGCATGATCGCTGCCGCCTGTCAGCGTTTCTATCAGCGCTTGGTGCAGATTGGCCCTGTGGTAATGGCTCTGCTGCAATTCCTGATTGTTGTAACGCACCAACTCGCGCCAAAGCTCGGGTTGCCAGGCGTGCTGCGGCGCTATCTCCAGCGGGGATTCATTTTGCTCCCAGCCGAGGATCCATTCCGGACGGTATACCAGATATTGATCGAAAATATCGGCGATACGGCCGCTGAGTTGAAACAGTTTGAGCTCGACATCGTCGCCCAGATAATGTCTGAGCGGTGCAAAATTGTCTCTATCCAGAAGGGAGGGCAACAGCGCCATCAGTTTCCAGGTCATCGCCGCCTTGGTAAAGGGGTTTTCCTTGGGCACGTCATCGAGCAGCAGATAACAGAGCTGCCAGATAAAGCTGGACGGCAGCGGAAACTCCTGCGCCGCCGCCACGCCATTGTGGCGTGCCAGCTCAAGGCGGAGCCAGGTGGACATGCCGGGGCTTTGCACCAGAATTTGCTCGCAGCTAAGCGGCGACATGCCGGGCACGCCATCGCGAAGCCGGTCTGCCAGGGTGGCCGACAGCAATTCCATCTTGTTGGACTGGATAAGAGTAAACATAGGCAGCAGGGTTACCTGGCTTTGGGCCGTTTATTGCTTTGGTGCTCTATTCTAGGTGCTTGATTTATCGGGTTGCAAATCTTGTTTCAGCAGTTTGAACCACAAAGTGCGGGACTGACGGATAAAGCGGCGTTTATATATTGCCGACTCCTTGGAAGCGCCTTGATACTTGAGCTGAATATAGAGTGAGGTCCAGCTTTCTATCTCCTCTGTCAGCGCCGGCCAGCGCGCAACAAGCGCCGCGGCGTAATCCACAGGCCCCAAGGAAGCTGGCTTTGGCAGCCCCAGTCTGGCTGCCTGGCGGCATACCTTGAGATAGTGACGGTTGATGCTGTCCGGGCCTCTTTTAAGCCGCAGCAGGCCAGTGTTGAACATAATGGCGATAAAGGTAAGGGTCATCACCCCGAGGACCAAGGCTGCCAGACGGCCGATACTCACTTCTCCCAGCAGCTTGGAGAGCACTTGTTGCTGGCGCTCGTTGTCAAAACCCAGCACCCAGACGCTCCAGTAGTAGTCCAGGCTGGCGAGTCTGAGTCTCAGGCTGTTGTACCAGTCGCTGGCCCTAACCCCGGCGAAAGAACGGTCGGAAAGATAGCTTTCTTCAGGGCTGAACAGGGAGTCGAAACCCTGCTCAATTCGTTCGGGCGCTATCATGGCGGTGGGATCGTAACGTACCCAACCTTTGCCTTCGAGATAGACCTCACTCCAGGCGTGGGCCATATATTGATACACGCTGAGATAACCGGCCTGCGGGTTGTATTCGCCGCCCTGATAGCCGGTGACGATGCGGGCGGGCAAGCCGGTGGCTCTGGCCATGAAGGTGAATGCTGAGGCGTAGTGAACGCAGAAACCGGCACGATTTTCAAACAAAAAGTCGTCCAGTTGCTGCGGCCCCACCGGCGGGGGCGTCAGGGTGTAGAAAAACGGCTGACTGTTGAAATACTGCATCATGGCCGTCAAGCGCTGCTCGGCTTGCGGGTAACGATGGGCAAAATCGGCGGCAAGTTTGCGGCTGCGGGGGTTGATTTCATCGGGGAGGCTCAGATTGAGCTGCCGCAGCGGCGCTTTCAAGCGGTTATCCAGCGGGGCATCAGGATAGCTCATCACCCGGTATTGCAACTTTTGTTCTACCGGCCTTATGGCATAGAGGCGAAAGTCCGGTAGATTCACCAGGCGTGGATCCATGCTGTAGGCGAGATCCAAGCCGAACAGCCAATGCTGGCCGCTCGGCTCGGCTATGATGCTGTAATCGATAAAAGGCCCTTTGGGGACGCCGGGTTCGGGGCGGCTATTCATGATAAAGCTGTCTTGCTGCAGCGCCTTTATTCCCCGTGACTGCTGCCAGCGTTTGCCGTCATATTCTTCCAATACCAGTGCGCGCCAATACCTGTCTTCGGGAGCCGGTATCTGGCCCTTGAAACTGGCGCGAAATGCCAGCTCGTTGGATTTGGTCAGGCGCGAGATATCACCAAAGCTAAGCTCATCGGACAGCCCTGTGGTACTGCTTTTCATCTGCGGCACCATCCAAAGCGGACTGAAACGCGGCAGCACCACAAAAAGCAGCAGCGCCAGCGGCAGACTCTGTGCCAGCAGCATCAGGGTTAGTTTCAGTTGGCGATTGAACGAGGCCTGTTCGTGGTAGAGGCTTGCCAACACACAGGTGTTGAGCGCAGCCACCAGCGAGAGTTGCAGGGCGTCGAGCATCTGTTGATGGTCGATAAAGGTGAGGGCGATAAGAAAGTAGCCCACCAGTACCACGGCTTTGACATCGCGGCGACTGCGCATTTCGATATATTTGAGGGAATAGCCGAGGATCAACAAGTTGACCAGGGCATTTAGCAGGCCAAGTTCGCGACTCACCAGCGCCAACGTCAGCGCCGCAGCAATGGCCAGCACAGTCACCAGCACTCTGGGGGGCCTGGCGACCTTGCCAAGATAGATCCCCAAGCGCCAGACAAAACAGATGGCGCAGATCCCCAGGGTTCCCAGGGTGATTTTGCTTGCAAGCGGCGCCAGCACTGCCAGATTGGTGATCAGCAGCCAAAGCAAGGTGCGGCGGGCGATGATCTCCTCCGAGGTCTCCTTGAGCGCGGTTTGCAAGCGAGCGGCTTTCATCGGCCGGTACCTTCAGCCTTTGCCGGATAGAGCGCCAGGGCTTTGAGGCATTCCTGACGCCGAGGTTCGCCTTGAGAAGGCGCTATAATCCTGCCCGCTAACTTAAGCCCCCAGGTTTGGCCTGAATGGGCCAATTGATTGACCTGATAACTCAGCTCACCCAGGCGCTTTTCCAACTCATCGCCGGTTAACTTGCTATTAAGCTCCAGCCACAAGGGCGCCCCCTGAGGCTCGGCAAACTCCTTGCTGAGCATGCCTCGGCCCTGAGCCCACTGTTTCCAGGCCACCTGTTTGAGCGATTCACCCGGAACATAGCTCTTAAGCCCGGCGTATTCATCGACGCCGCTGAGCCACTCGCCACTGTCTTGGGATTCGGGGACGTGTTCACAGCGGCCCAGTTTAGCTGTGCTGACCACAGGCGCTGGAAACACCCATTGACTGGTGTCGAGATCCAGATGAGACCAGGCGCGGCAGAGCCCCAGAGGATAGCAGGACTCCACCTTGAGTCTACCTGGATGCCAAAGGCCTCTGGGCCTTGGCTGCATGGGCACCAAAGCCGTCTGCTCCTGGTTATCGACACAGGAGATAAAGACTTGCCGCTCTCCTGGGTAGCTGAAACCGAGCCGAAACAGGCTTCTGTCGGCGCTGACGGTGACAGGGAAGGAGAGGGTGTCACCGGCGTAGGCTTGGGGAGGCTTACGGGCACTGAGTCTCAATCCCGCCAGGTTGCGGTAACTGTGAATGATGCAGGTGTGAAACACGCTGGCCAATACTATGGCCAGACCGATCACCAGGTTGTTTTGATAGTTGGTGCCGAACAGAAACAGCAGCAGTACCAGCGCCAGCCAGATAACGCCAAAGCCGCTGGGAAGAATAAAGATGCTTCTGTGGCTCAAACGTTGCTCTTTGGCGGCGGGAATACGCCGTGACAACCAGCGGTTGAGCCGCGCAGAGAAGAGGGAGGTCACAGAGGCCATCTCGTTGTTACCGAATGGGATTAATGGTGCCGAGTAACTTGGCCGATAACTGCTCGCCCTGAAGTTGGCTCGAATGCCGCAGGCGGTGCTCGGCAACGGCGCCAAACACAGCTTGCACATCTTCGGGCACCAGATATTGACGCCCCTGGATATAGGCCCAGGCCTTGGCAGCCGCCAGCAGCGCCTTGGTGGCTCTGGGGGAAAGGCCATAGCCTTCGTTTTGGTTGCGGGAAGCCTCCACCAGCGCCAGAATATAGTTAAGCAGGGCGTCGGAAGCGGCCACCTGTTCGCACTCCTGCTGCAGTTGATCCAGCTCGAGCGCACTCAGACACTGGGGCAGGGGCTGGTTGCGCTCCTGTCCTTTGAGCATGGCCAACTCGGCGTCCTGGTTGGGATAACCAATGGAGAGGCGCATCATAAAGCGGTCCAGCTGGGATTCCGGCAGTGGAAAGGTGCCTGATTGGTCTGTGGGGTTTTGGGTGGCGACCACAAAAAAAGGATGCGGCAGCCTGTGGGTCACACCGTCGACAGTGATCTGCCGCTCTGCCATCGCCTCGAGCAAGGCGCTCTGGGTTTTGGGGCTGGCGCGGTTGATTTCGTCGGCCAGCACCATCTGTTTGAAGATGGGGCCAGGGTGGAATACAAACTCAGATTGCTGCTTATCAAAGATGGAAACCCCGAGAATATCTGCCGGCAGCATGTCGCTGGTAAACTGTACCCGCTGATAACTCAGGCCTAAGGTTTGCGCCAGCGCGTGGGATAAACTGGTTTTGCCCATGCCCGGCAGATCTTCAATCAGCAGGTGACCGCGAGCCAGAATGCAGGCCAGTGCCAGCCGTATTACCCTGGGCTTGCCTATCAAAACTTGCTCGAGCTGCTGCAGTACCTGGGTTATCTGGCTCCTGGACACATTGGCTTCCTTGTTAGATGGTCACTGAAATCAGTTCCGGCTCGGTTTGGATGAACTGAGGTCTGAAGTAGAAACCTTGCACCAAATCCACATCCAAAGCCAGAGCCTGAGACAGGTGCTGCTCGGTTTCTATTCCTTCGAGTATAGTTATTTTTTGGCAGGACTTGGCAAAATTAAGCAAGTTTTCCAGAAGCTTAGCCATGAGTGGTATCTGGATGGCACTGAGCCAGTGACGGTCGAGCTTGATGCAGTCTACGGCGGTCAACAGTTGTAGCGACACCATGGCATGGGGTGCGCCGACGTCATCGAGCGCTACGGTGATCCCGCGCCGGTGCAGCTCCTTGAGTAATGTTTGTGCCTTGTCGGCATCGTTGACGCAGGTGTTTTCTATCAGCTCCACCGTCAAGCCTCCGGTTTGCTGCTGATACTTATCCAGTGCCTGCATCATGTACTGACAGTTGCTGCTATCGAGTGCGTGAGGATCCAGGTTGAGGTTGAGTCTGGGAGTCTTGGGCGCCTGACTGAGTTGCAACAGCTTGGCTTGCAGTTCTACCGCCGCCAGAGCACGGCTGTCTCTATGCAGCCAGTCGAATACCAGATTAGGTGCCAAGGAGGCTCCTTGGTGATCGTAAAAGCGGGCCAGGGCTTCATAGCCTTGAATGGCCAGAGTTCGGGGACAGACAAGCGGCTGATATTCACAGGCAATGTGCCGCGGAGGGGAAAGATCCATGTAGTTATCAACGGAGTTAGCTAAATGAATGCTAATTATTCCCATTATGGGGCCAAGATAACAAGTCAATTTACCCCACTAAAGCGTTGAGCGCTGAAAAATACGTCTAGGAACAAGCTCTTTAATATCAAAGTGTTGGGAATTTGACTCAGTGCCAATTCACCGCCGCCTCAATAGCGGCGGTCTAGTTCTGCTTCGCTGAACTGTGGCCGAGTTTGCTGTTGACGCAGTTCATAAATTTGCCGGTAGGTGAACACCGCCTGCACATAGGCGCGGGTTTCGCTGAAAGGGATAGTTTCAATAAAGCTCATCACATCCAGTTTGCCATCGCTCTGCTTCAACCAGCGTTTTACCCTATGTGGACCGGCATTGTATGCGGCAACGGCCAGTACCCGATTGTTGTCGAACTGTTCCAGCAGCTTGGTGTAGTAGGCACTGCCGAGTGGCACATTGATGGCCGGGTCGTACAAACTGCGATTGCCGTTGAACGCCAGTTTAAACTGTTTCGCGGTTTGCTTGGCGGTGGCTGGCATCAATTGCATAAGGCCTCTGGCACCCACTGACGAAGTCGCGTAGGGGTAGAAGGCGCTTTCGCGGCGGGAGATTGCGCGAATTTCATTGACATTGACCTTGAAGTCTTTACCTGCCTGGGTAAAGAAAGGATCGGCGGCATAGGGAAAGCGCATCTCCATATCATTCCAGAGCTTGGCCTGAATACTGGCTTCAACCGCCAATGCATCCCATCCTTGCTGTTGAGCATAGACCCCATACTGGGCACGCATCTGTTTGTTGTGGCGGGCGAGCATTTGGCTCCATTCGATTCTGGCATCGACCAACTTATCCAGCGCCAGCAGCTCAGATACCCGGGCAAGCGCCTTGTCATCGGCAAGCCTTGCCTGCATCTGTGCCTGTGGTTGAGTCGGCACATGCGCCAGATTGGGGGCGATACCGAGTTCGGCGGCGGCCCAGAAACCATAGAAATTACGTTCTTTGCTGAGCGCTTCGAGCACAGCATCGTCCCGGCCATTGACTCTCAGATGCCAGTAGCGCCAGCGGGCATCGTTGCGGCCTTGGTCGCTGAGTAAGGGGAGAAAACGGCGGATATCGGCGTCATTTTGCTCGGCAATGGCCCAGCGCAAACGGCGCTCGGTCAGATCGTCGGCTTCGAGCAGCGGCAACATAGTGTCGATATGATCCCTAAGCCCTTCGTCCTCGACGATAAGCGCTCGCCTGACCAGATAACGGTTCAGTTGTCGCCCCTGGAAGTCGCTGAATCTACCGGCCTTTTCATACTTAACGTACAAACGCACCGCCTGACGAAGATCTTTACGGGCCAGGCGCTTGAGTCCGGCAGAAACGATATCGCTGTAGATGGGGGCCGCGCCATCAAACTGGTTCATGTGTCTAAGGCGATTGGGATCTTTGTATACCGCCTGCAGCAGTTTGGCCTGATTCTGATGTTGGGTGACTTTGCGTCCCAGATACTGCAGCAGACCGCTTTGGCCGGCGTCAAAGGCCAGCAACATTCGCGACCAGATCAACTCCTGTGAGCGAAGCCCGGCTTTGCTCCAGGCATTGAACAGGGGATCGCACTCCTTGGGACGGGAGCGACCATAGAGCCAGAGTTGACGGGCACCATCCCAGGCGACCTGTTTATTCCCTTGCCCAAGCTGGGCCCGGTAAAAGTAACATTGCAGCTCAGTGGCTCGGGGCAGTTCCGGGGAAATGGCCAGAAAGTCCTGCCAGCGTTTGTCGGCGCCGGCTCGCAGCAGGTACCTGTGACGGGCGCTGCCATGCAGGGGCGAATGCTCAAATTTGTCTATCGCCTTTTGTGCTTCTGGGCCTGCAAGCGCCATTATGTCATCGAGCTCGGCGTGAAAATCCAGATAGATATTGAGCGGGTAATCCTTGAGTTGGGCCCTGAGCTTGCGATAATCGGCAAGTTGGCCCTTGTCCAGCGCTTCTCTGGCCTTTAGGTAGCTTTGGCGTTGTTGCTCCAAAGCGGCAGGTGCCTTGGCCGCATGGCCTATCCCGGGAAACAGCATCCAAGGGATGGATACTGTCAATGCACTCAAGGCAACGCTGCCGGCGAGGGCGATTCGGGTCAAGGCTCTGCGCATCTAAAACTCCTTGTTGATGGCCAGTTTCACTTGAGAGGCTGAATTCAGGAGGTGAGTTCGCCGTCCTTCTCTGTATTTTCTATGGCATCAACCTCCTTGCCTACTGGCAAGGGCGTTTCTGTCATCGCCTTTTCAAGTAGTTGTTTATCCAATTGTTTACTGGTTTCAACGCCCAACTGTTGCATCTGGTGAGCCTGGCGGACAAGGTTACCCCTGCCGGTAGCCAGTTTATTCATGGCGCCGTTGAAACACTTCTCTGCATTGTCCAGCGCGCGCCCGAGTTTGTCCATATCTTCCAGATAGCCACAGAGTTTATCGTAAATTTTACCGGCTTGCCTGGCGATCCTTTGTGCGTGTTGGTTTTGGTATTCGTAGCGCCAGATGTTATTGATGGTGCGCAGTGCTACCAAAAGATTGGTTGGGCTGACGAGCATGATGTTGTTTTCGAGCGCGAAATTCACCAACTGCGGCTCTTGTTCCAGTGCCAGCAGGAAGGCGGGTTCCACCGGAATAAACATTAATACATAATCGAGGCTCTTGATGCCGTGCAGTTGCTGGTAGTCCTTCTGGCTCAGGCCTTTGATATGACCGCGGATAGAGTTGATATGTTCACGCAGCGCCAGGGAACGCTCTTCATCGGTTTCGGCGTTGTAGTAGCGTTCATAGGCGAGCAGTGACATCTTGGCATCTATTACCACATCCTTATTGGCCGGCAGGTGGACGATGACATCGGGTTTAAAGCGCTTGCCGGCATCATTTTTCAGATCCTGTTGCACATCATACTCGTGCCCTTGTCTGAGGCCACTTTCCTGCAGCACACGCTCCAGGATCACTTCGCCCCAATTGCCTTGCTGCTTGTTGTCACCCTTGAGCGCCTTGGTGAGATTGACCGCATCTTGGCTCATGCGCAGGTTGAGTTGTTTGAGATCTTCCAACTGGTGTTTCAGTGAGGAACGTTCACTCTGTTCTTGTGAATAGGATTCATGAATTTGTCTTCTGAAGCCTTCGAGCTGTTGCTTTAGTGGCCCAAGTACGCCATCGAGTTGCGATAAATTCTGGGATTTTAGCCTTTCGCTTCTGTCTTCAAAAATTTTGTTGGCGAGATTTTCAAACTGTTCTTTTAAGCGGGCTTCACTGCGTTCAAGCAGTTCAATCTTATCGTTGAGCGCCTGTTGCTCGGCGTCGAAGCGGGCGCTGATTGTCTGCTGCATCGCATTGGATTTTGACAGGTTAAGCTGGGTTTCCAACTGTTTGCGCTGAGCATCTTTGAGTTGCTGTTCCAGGTCAGGCACCCGCTCGGCAATAGCCTCTGCTTTACCGAGTTGTGACACCAGCCATTCGGCTTTTTCCTGACTGCTGCTGAGTTGTTCGCTGAGCTCGCTGCATCTTTGTTCATGTTGCAGTATTAACTGGTCTTTAATCTGTTGCCAGCGGCTACGGGTCATGCGTTGATTAAAGAGGGCGCCAAGCAAGATACCCAGCAGTAATACGGCTGCGGCGGCAATGAGTTGAGGCGCGGAAATTGTGGTGGCCAAGTCCATATCATG
The DNA here is from genome assembly GCF_002836945.1 of Shewanella chilikensis. Lineage (GTDB taxonomy): Bacteria > Pseudomonadota > Gammaproteobacteria > Enterobacterales > Shewanellaceae > Shewanella > Shewanella chilikensis. Next base: position 4,573 of record NZ_NIJM01000014.1, on the reverse strand, counting down.
TCCCTTGAGTGCAAAAAGAGGAGCGGAAAACCCGGATAGAGTCGCAGAATGAGTCAGGGCCTTCAAGGGCCAGGGCATGCAGACTCAGGATAAATGGCCAAGAGTTGCCCATTTTGTACCCCTTGTCAGCCAATGTTCAGCCAATGGAGTTGCTGGAATTATTCCAGCAGGAAATTTTTCTTTGCCTGCCTGGGTCTTATAAACTGAATTGACTGCAGCTATTGAGAGGTCACTGTGAGCAATAAAAAATTTAAACTAGGGATTGGTAGGCAAATGCCCTGGGAGTTGCCGGCAACTGAAGTCACGCCGGAATCTGTGTTTCGCGATCGGCGCAACATAGTCAAGGCGTTGGGGCTCGGCGCTATAGGTGCCAGTATTCCCGGCCATGTTCAGGCTGGCCTGTTTGACCTTTTTGGTGAAAAGCGCGAGAACGAGGCATTTGTGACCTCAAATCTCAACTATCGCAGCAACCCTGAGTTTCAATTACCGGGGAGCCTGACCCCCCTTGATAAGGTGATCCACCATAACAATTTTTACGAGTTTGGTACAGGTAAACAAGATCCCTTCGAAAACAGTCAGGGCCTCAAGGTTAATCCCTGGATGCTGAAAGTCGAAGGCGAGGTCGAGCGCCCTTTGACGCTGGATTATGACGATTTGCTCAAGTTGCTTCCTCTGGAGGAGCGTCACTATCGTTTGCGCTGTGTCGAGGCCTGGTCCATGGTGATCCCCTGGGTCGGCTTTCCGCTGGCGGCTTTGCTGGCCAAGGCCGGAGTCAAATCCTCTGCGACTCATGTGGCCTTTGAAACCCTGTTTGATCCCGAGCAGATGCCTGGGCAACGCAATCGCCTGATGGGCGGCGGCATTCATTATCCCTATGTGGAGGGATTAAGGCTCGATGAGGCGATGAACGAGTTGAGCTTCCTGTCGGTGGGCCTCTATGGCAAGACGCTGCCGCCGCAAAATGGTGCTCCCGTGCGTTTGGTGGTGCCCTGGAAATACGGTTTCAAGAGCATTAAATCTATCGTGAAAATTAGGCTTTTGGACAAACAGCCGCCGACCAGTTGGAATCAATTGGCACCCAATGAATATGGTTTTTATGCCAACGTGAACCCCAAGGTGGATCACCCGCGTTGGTCACAGGCGACAGAGCGGCGGATTGCCGAAGGCGGGATCTTCTCTGCCAAACGGATCCCGACCCAGATGTTCAACGGCTATGGCGAGCAGGTTGCTCATCTGTACCGGGATCTGGATTTAAGGAAATATTATTGATGCGTCTAGCTCCCAAGCAACTGCCTTGGTTAAAGGCGTTGTTGCATTTGGCCGCCGGTTTGCCACTGCTTTATTTGGTTCTGCAAGTGGTGACAGATAGCGCCGGTGGTGATCCTGTGCAATATATTATCCATTTCACCGGCAAAGGGGCACTCAACGCCTTGGTGGCAACCTTGTTGGTATCGCCTGTGGCCAGAAAATTCAAACTGGGGTTGTTGATGCAGACCCGGCGTTTGCTCGGACTCTGGGTATTTGCCTGGGCCTGCTTGCATATTCTCAGCTATTTCAGCCTGGATCTGCTGTTTGCCTGGGAGCTGCTACTCAGTGAAATTATCAAGCGTCCCTATATTTTGGTGGGGGCCAGCGCCTGGTTGTTGCTTGCTGCGCTGGCGCTGACCTCGTTCAAGGCATTGCAACGCCGGATGGGAAGGCGTTGGCAGCAACTGCACTACAGTATTTATGCCATAGCCCTGTTGGTACCTGTGCATTATTACTGGTCGGTGAAGTCTGAAATCATCGAACCCGGTCTTTATCTTGCTGCCATGTTGCTGTTGTTGGCGATAAGATTACCGAGATTTAACTGGTTTCGGCGCCTGTGGCCGTTTGCTTGAAGAAAGACGCAGAGACTGAGCATGAGACGGTAGGCTTTGTCAGGCGTCGGCCAAGGGCGAGGCAAAGCTGTATTGCTTCTTTGCTGCAAACTCCTTGGAAGTTTGCAGGGGTGCCTGCTTAGCCTGATACATGGCGCTGTCGGCAGCGTTGATAAGCTCGGCCAGGGTATCGCCATGCTCGGGATAAAGGCTGATGCCGGTACTCAGGCCAACCTGAAGTTGTTGTCCTTGCCAGGGGATATCGCGGCCGAGGGTATTGATTTTTTCCAGCACAGTGCAGACTTCTTTACGGTCGGTTATTGGCTCCAGCCAGATGATAAATTCATCACCGCCGATGCGGGCCACCAGATCAGAGCGTCTTAATGTCTCCTTCAGCCTTTTGGCTATTTCCACCAGCACTGCGTCACCGGCGTTGTGACCAAAATTGTCGTTGATGGGTTTGAATTTATCCAGATCAATGAATAGCAGCGCCGCCTTAAGCTGTTGACGCTGGCAACGCACAATGGCGTGTTCCAACTCGGTGGTGGCGGCGCCGCGATTGAGTGCGCCGGTGAGATCGTCATGATCTGCCAGATAGCGCAATCTATCTTGCTGTAGTTGCAATTGCTGGGTTTGTTCCTCTACTTCCTGCTGTAATTGATCTTTTCGCTTTGTCGCTTCCATCAATGCCTGCTTCATATTGTTGAACTCATGGGCCAGCTCCGAGAGTTCATCTTGTTGTTCCAGTCTGATACGGCTATGAAGATCGCCCTTGGCCAGATCGCGAATGCCGCGTTTTAAACTGCCCAAATGGCGGCGAAAACGCCTCAGAGTATGCAGAGTAAAGCCGGTCACCAGCAGGGCTATGGCCAACAGCAGGGCACCGTTGAGATAGAGATGACTGAGCTGCAGCACACGGGCTCTGTCCATGGTGTGATGTTGAAAGCGAAACAGGTCTTCGCTCATGGATTGAATGCTCATATTATATCTTGACAGCAACATACTACTGACCAATTGATCATCTGCTATCAGAGACAGCTTGGGCAGAGAATGCTCCAACAGGGTGCTGATGTTGTTGCTTTGGCGTTTGAGGTTAGCCAACAGCTGTTGTTGCTGCTCATCATCGACCTGAGTGGTAGTCAAGAGGGCGTTCAGGCGCAGCAGATCCCTTTGGGTGTTTTCCACCGCTTGGGTGTCCCTGTATTGTTGCAGCAGCCATAAGTTGGATCTCAGCAGATCCAGGTGTAGTTGCAGTTCCACCAGTTTGTGCATCTGTTGGAACGTCTGCTGGGAGAAATGACGTTGCTGCAGCAATGACAGCGCTAGTACCAGTGTCAGAGTAACACAGAGAATGACCAGGATATTGAGGCGGCTGGATAATTTCATCTCTGTTCTACCAATGACATATGTTGTATCTGATCCAGTGCTTCGGGTGCGATAACATTTCTGAAGTCGGGCAACTGCTGGGCTTCTATGGTGCCGCTGGTCATGGCCCAGCGTGCCTGTGATTGCAGATTGCTGAGCAAGCTATTACCCAATGACAAACGAAACAGATAGTCTGGCCATAGGGCGACGACTTCTTCAGTGGGCAGGTGCAGATATTCGGCAACCAACTGACGGGCTTCCTGCGGGTGCAGAACAATAAATTCACTGGCGAGTTTCAACGCCTTGAGGATCCGCACATGGTGTTCGTAGTACGCCTGATTGTCGCCCTTACGACTGATGAGATTAAAAGATAGGCTATACAAACCGCGGCTGGGAAATTCGTTTATCTTGCCAGGTTGATGTTGCGATAGCTGAAATCCGTATGGTTCCCAAACCGAAATTGCATCCACATCGCCTGCAAGCAGCGCCGGTGCTAAAGCGGACGGGCGGATATCCACCCGAACCGGCGCTAAGGACGGGTGTCCGGCTATGTTGAGTATGGTATCAAGAAAATACTCGCTGGCGCTGCCGGCGACGACGCCAACGCGCTTACCTTCCAGTTGGGCCGGAGTGGTGATACCGCTCTGATGTAGGGTTAACAGTTTGATGTCGTTATCCGATTCGGCAAAGCTTGCCAGTACGGTGAAGTCGGTTCGCTTGAAGCTATTAAACATCACTACGGATTCAGAGCTGGTGGCCAGATCAGCCCTGTTATTGAGCATAGCCTCGAAGCAAAGATCACCTCCTTGAAGTGGTTGCAGCACTACATAGACGCCTTCGCGGGCAAAGAGTTCGAGCTTGTCGGCAATAATGACAGGGGCCGAAAGCAGTGAGGTGGATACGGCGATGCGAACCGGCGTCTGGTTGAGCAAAACTGGGGAGTTTGGCTGTCTGGGCATGCTGAGCCAGATAAACAAGAATAGCAATAGAGCCAAAGGCACTAGCATCTTTCCCATGGTTATTGCTGTCCTCCATTAGTCATAGTCTGAAGCCCGTGTTTTGTTCAATCCAGATGATTTCAACTTTCTTAAGTGTAGTGCAAACGGAAGGGCGTGCTATAAAAGGCTCATATTTTTCATGGGATTATTTGTGGTATTCGGTTGGAAAGTGAAACCGATAGCGGAAGACAGTTATTTCTTTTGTTAATTGTAGCAAGCGAACAATAATGCAATAGGATTCAAAAAGTGAAATAAGTTGTGAAATACTATCTGGGGTGATAACGCACATCCTTGTCGGTAGTGTTCATAAATCTGTGTCATTTGAGTAATATACACCCAAAAGGATATTCA
>NZ_NIJM01000013.1 GCF_002836945.1 Shewanella chilikensis | reverse complement strand
TGATGGGAAACGGGATAGAGCCTATCCACGTGCGTTAAAAATGAGTAAAAACAAGTATCCCATTAAGCCTAAGAAAAATGCCGTTCACACTAAGTGAACGGCATTACTGCAACTGCAGCGCTTTTTAGTGTGTATCTCAAAAGAGATCCAGCAATCAGCGAGGATTTTTCGGATTTTTACAGCCTTTACCCTTACATCCACCTGTGTCACCGCCACCGCCGGTGCCACTGCCGGAGCAACCATTGGCGGTCAGATAATCCACAGCATCCTTGGCCTGTACCAGACCATAACCTGTCTCATCATCACGGCCGGAAGCGCCAAGATCTTCGGCGGTGGCACGCAATGCCGCACGAATGTCACTGTTGCTGCACTGAGGGAAATGACTCCACACCAAGGCCGCAACCCCGGCCACATGAGGTGTCGCCATCGAAGTGCCGTCGAAGTATGCATAGTTACCCGCGCCGATATCAACGCTGGCATTGCTGCCCACGGCCGCCAACATGGCCGCACCATCGGTATCACTCACACCCACAGACGGAATGGCGGTAACCACCTCACCCAGAGTCCCGTTCAAGGCACCCGGCTCATTGTTGTAGATAATGGCCGCAACACCACCGCCGTTTTCACAGGCGAGCACCTTGTCGGAGAAGGCGATATTACCGCGCTGAATTAAACACACCTTGCCGGCGGCATCACACTGGCTCTCACCTGTGCCGCAGTCAGCCAGAGTACCGGCGGCGCTACCTGTAGGTGAGCCTTCCATACCTATGGCCTCATAACCATTGCCGGCAACAGCGGCAGCAGCTACCAATGCAGTGCCCATAGGCACAGAGGAAAGTACGCCGATCCCCGGGCCGGAGAGCTCAACCTGACTGGTACGCTGTGAGAAATCCGCATGCTGCTTGTTGGCATCCACTGCGGCAACCGACACCACAGAGTTATAAGATGCCGGATAAGAGTGACGGGTATTACCGTCGTTACCGGCTGCAGCAATACTCAGAATGCCGCGACTGTCGGCGGCAGCAAAGGCGCTGTCCTCGGTGCGGCTCTTCATGCTGCCACCCAGACTCATGTTGATTACCTTGGCGCCGGCCTGTTCACACTTGTCCAGTGCGGCAACCAGGCTGGATGAATAGCCCCAACCATCGGCATTGAATACCTTGATAATGTGCAAGTTAAGATTGCCGTTGGGGTTTACGCCTACCACACCAACCCCATTGTTGAGCGCGGCAATCGTCCCGGCCACATGGGTACCATGATGATTTTCATCTGTGTACCAGTTGCCGGTACCCGGATCATTGGTGCCATCAACATTGTTGCCCGATAGGTCTTCATGAGCCAACTGGTAACCCGAATCTATGATACAGACCTTCATATTGCCGGTCTGGGCGTCACTGAGTTGGTCGGCCTGCACCATGGGAATACCGTAAGGGACTATCTGTGAAAGCGGGAAACGCTTCACATCCGCTTCGACATATTCCACATTGGGATTGTTGGCAAGGCCCTTGAGAGCCTGAGCCGGGATAGAAAAAGCGGCGGCGTTGTGGGCCGACAGATCCAGCTCCATTTTGGCACCCATGGCCTTCATCTGAGCCATAGTGCTGGGGCCTTTCCCCTCCTTGAACTTGACTATGTAGCGCTCGTTATCTGCAGCCTGTGCACCGACGCACAGCGCCAAAGTCACCGCTGCTGCGAGGGGCTTGTAAAATGCCTGCATAATGTTCTCCTGCAATTTGTTTTTGGTCTGCATTTCGATTCATCTCGAAATATTATTTTTATTAACAACTGAAACAAAGTGTTTACACACTATGTTGTTATAGCGCTGCAAGACTTCAGATGCAAGACTAAAGTAGGTGGAATGACCAAAGAGATCAGACTAAAGAATTAGAAGTAAAAAATTAAAAATAACAAATTAAATCAACCAAATAAAACAACAAAATTATTGAAAACACCCAAAACAAATAAGCCAAATGGAATCGTGATGACCTGTGGCAGACAAGGGTTTGGCAAATAGGCTATAGTGGCCGCTACTTTGCAAACCGTCTCAAGGAGCATCCAATTGAGTTTTCATCTGACCGTATCCTGGCAAACCAGCCCGGCGCCCGAGGGAGAGTTCAATCGAGATCATCAAATAGACTTTGGTACTGGCCAACAGCTGCTGGCGTCAGCAGCCCCCGAATACAAAGGCAATGAGGCCAAGGTCAACCCGGAAGAGAGTCTGCTGGCGGCATTGTCGTCCTGCCATATGCTGACCTTCCTGACCATAGCTCACTTGAAGCGCTTACCGGTCGAGAGCTACCGGGATAACGCCACCGCAGAAATCGGCAAGAAGGAGTCTGGCAAAATTGCCGTGACCCGTATGAGCCTCAACCCTGAAGTCACTTTTGCCGAAGGCGCTGAGATAGATAGGGAAACACTGGAAAAGATCCACGAAAAGGCACATGCTAACTGCTTTATCGCCAACTCACTGGCGGCAGATACCGAAGTGGAAATCAATTTCTGAGCAATAAAAACGGGTGTCACCGGCCCGGGAACCACTTGGCCGATAACACCCTAACACCTGAACAGGGGATGCCAAATGCATCCCCTGTTTTTTATCGCTGCATGCTTACTTAATATCGTCCGCTTCGCCCTTGGGGGGCATGGGGCGAGCATTCAATGCCGGTATCGGCTCGCGAACCAGTTCATCCTTGAGATAACTGATAGCCCGCTCAAGCTGAGCATCTTTGCCTTTGAAGGTTGCCAGAGGCAGATTGTCGACCTCGATATCCGGGCTGACACCGCGGCCTTCAAGCACCCAGCGGCCATCGATAGCATACTGAGGATATTCAGCAACCCGCGCCATGCCCCGGTCGGTGAGGCTGTTGCGGCCCGAAAGCCACACCCCGGCGCCCGCCGTCTGTTTACCCACCAAGGGCGCCAATCCCAGTGCCTTTATGCCGGCGGAGAAAGTTTCACCATCGGAGTAGGTCAACTGATCTGTCAGCACCACCAGGTGGCCGCGGAACGTCTGCTGCATGTTGACATAAGGCGCGCCTGTTGTAGGTTGCCAGAAGGCCCAGGCCTTACGCAGCAGCTTTTCGATAATCCAGCTGTCGATATTACCGCCACGATTGCGGCGCACATCGATAACCAGACCATCCTTGTCGTAGTTGGCGTAAAACTCGCGGGCAAAGCTCTCAATATCACCACTGCCCATGGCATACAGATGCAGATAACCTATCTTGCCGTCGCTGGCCTTGGCCACCTTATCGGCATTGGCATTGACCCAATCGAGATACCTGAGTTTGGCGTTGTCACGGTTGCTGATCGCCTGCACTATTACCTTGTGCTGTTTGCTGCCGCGCTTGAGTCCCAAAAGCACCTGTTTGTCGGCCTGATTACGCAGCATAGAGGTGAGCTGCGCCAGGGTAGCCAATTTCCGGCCATTGATATGGGTGATGATGTCGCCATCACGGACATCGACCCCGGGGCGCGCCAGCGGTGAGGCCTGCATCGGCAGTTCAGGGTCGGTGCGATAGATATGGCTGACCTTGACACCATCTTTCACCTGACTCAGACGTGCTCCCAGCTCGGCGGCCTTGGGCATATCGGGATCCTTGGCAAAGTCACCGCCGCGCACTTGCGAATGCAGCGCATCCAGTTCACCCATCATCTGAGTGAAGATATCATTCAGCTCATGTCTGTCGGTGAGCCGGTCCAGCAATGGCTGATATTTGGCCTTGGCGGCTTGCCAATCGACCCCGCGCATCTTGTTGTCGAAAAAAGAGTCTCTGTGCATCAGCCAGGCATCTTCAAAGATCTGCTGCCACTCCTGACGCGGTTGAATGGCGAGTTGCCACTGGGATGTTTGCACCACGGCATTGCTGAGATCGCCCGGCAGTTGGTCACCCACTGGCACTATCACCATCTCTTTGGGATTGCTCTGCTTCCGCAGCAATACCTTGCTCTGATCGGCCGAGAGTTGATAATCGCGCACATCATCTGCGAATGTTTCCAACTTGGGACTCAAAGGGTCAAACTTCACCAGCTTGAGCGCCGACTGTTTGCCTGTGATATCGCTATCGAGCAGATAGAGGCCCGGGCCCAACACCTGCAGTTTCTGGTAATTACCCGCCTCGATGGGGACTTGCCACAGCCGCGACTTCAGGCCTTGCCAATCCACTTTCAGCTTATCGTCGGCGGCCTTTTCATCACCGGCAGCAACGCCTTGCAGTTCGTTGGGACGTTGGAATGGGAAACGGGCATCCTGACTCAATGCCAGGGCAAATATTTGGCTACGCTTGTCAAATACGGGGCCCATGTTGCGATCGCCCCAGGGCGAAGCTGGAGTGGCCTGGAACTCACGGTTTGACAGGAAATAGAGCCACTGACCATCCGGGCTGAAGCTGGGCGAAAAAGACTCGTACTTGTCGCTGGTCAGCATCTCGCCCTTGGCGGATTCCAGTGAGTAAAGCATCACTTGGCTGCGCTGGGCACCGACTTCCGAGCGAGTCAAAGCCAGGAAGCGGCTATCCGGCGACCAACGGATATCGGCATAGGGGCCAAGACCTTCGTTGTTGGTCACTATCTTCTTATTACTGCCGTCTTTGAGATCCAGCAGCCACAAATTACCGGCATAATCATCATGGGCCAAATAACGACCATTGGGCGACAGCTCCAGGCTCATTCTCAATGTGTTGCCATCTTGGGTCAGCTGCTTGGCGCCAGCGCTGCCATCGGCGGGATAACGCCAGATCTCTTGCTCACCGGAAGCATCCGAGATGGCATAGACCCAACGGCCGTCATGACTCATCAGTGCGTTGCGCATTCTATGCTTGCCGTCCGAGTCCAGCTCTACCAGACGGGAACCATCTGTAGTCGCCAGCGCCACATGGCTGCGGGCAGTGATGACCACCTTGTCTCCTGCCGGGGCCAGCCTGGCACTGGTGGCAAAATCGAGCGGATCGTTAACCCAATGTTCACGCCGCTCGGGGAAGTCGGAGGCCAGACGCAGATCCAGCTTCTGCTCCTTCCCGGAAGCCAGGTCCCACAGGTGAATATCGGCGCCCAGCTGGAACACTATGCGGCCGCCATCCAGATAGGGGCTGCGCACTTCGAAATCACGATATTGAGTCAACTGTTGAAGATCTGAGCCATCGCTGGCCATAGACCAGATGTTGGCGTTGCCATCGGCATCCGAGACAAAATAGACCCGTCCCTGCCACAGCATGGGATGACGCAGCGAGCCCTGATGCTCTTTGGCCAGCCGCACGGCCTCTTTGTCCTGCCCCAGTTGATAACGCCACAGTTCGCCCATGGCGCCGCCGCGGTACACCTTGGCATTATCCCCTGTGGTTTGCAGCCCAAAGCGGGTGAAGTAGACATACTCGCCTTGTGGGTCAACCACGCCTTCTATGGCATCGGCCAGCGGCAGATCGCGGGTTGTCAGGGTATCCGGGTTTACCGAACGCAGCACCCAGTAATTCGCCGGCCCTTGGGCATTGTCTGTGGCATAGAGAATTTCGCCATTTGCGGTCCAGCCCTGCAGCCGTACCTGGCTGTTTTCGAAGCTGACGCGCTTGGCTATCCCGCCGCTCATGGGGATCACATAGACTTCCTGGGCACCGTCATAGTTGGCGGTAAACGCCAGCGATTTTCCATCGGCAGAGATCTTGGCATTCAACTCTTCGGCCGGCAGGCTGGTCAACCGGGCGGCCTTGTCCTGCCCGAGCTTCTGAGTCCAGATATCCCCTTCGGCAGTAAACACCAGGGTGTTGTCATGAATCGCGGGCGAACGGTAATAGCCCTGGCCCGCTTCTGCGGCGTAGGCGGCTGCACTGCCCAAAGTTCCCAATGCCAGCATACAGCAGGCCACGGAGTGACGAAGTTTCATGAATGCCTCTATCTCTGTTATTGGTCTGTTGGTACGGTTTTACGAGCCCAACAAGTTAACAGAGAAAGCAGCGGGATTCAGCTGTTGCCGACGACAGAAGTTTTAGCAAATGTGTCGGCAGGCATACTGAAAAATCAAACTGATAGCGGCCAGCCGTGGGTTATTTTGCTCAAGGATTCATTCACATCGAACAGCCTGATGCGTATGTTGTGGGCGCCCATGGCCGCCACTCGTTGTGAGTGCATGCAGGCGTAAGCTTCGGCGCTGGCTTCATCTTCAAACAGATAGATGCCACCGGCCTCGCCGCTGCGTGGGTTTTCAGTCCAGATTTTGGCAATGAAACCCGGCTCCCGGGTAATGGACTCGGCCAGAGGCTTGGCTTGCTCAGTCAGGGCATCGCCCATCATTTCGGCGGGAAATTCAAAATCGATTTGCAATAGAGTGGTCATTCAACCCTCCCCTTGGTTTGCGGATAAATGTCAGGGAAGATACAAACAAGTGACAGGCCTTGAACGCCTGTCACTGTTTTAGCCGCTCTCTTTCAAGAGAGCGCCGTGAGGACCTTCCTGATAAAATCATAAAACTGCTGCGCGTTCGCTACAAGGAGGCACAAATTAGTGGCATAGTTACCCTAAAGTAACTTGCGCCCAGCCTTATGACACTCAATCAGCAAGCCCCTCTCTGCCCGGCCTATCAGGTTCTGCGGCTGATCTGCGGCAAGTGGAAACCCGCCATTCTGTTCCTGCTGCAACAGCAACCACAGCGCTTCAGCTACCTAAAACGACATCTGCCCGGTGTCAGTCAAAAAGTGCTGACCGCTCAGCTAAAGGAATTGGAGCAAGACGGCGTACTCACCCGTACTCTCTACCCTGAAGTGCCACCCAGAGTCGACTATCGTCTCAGTCCGCTTGGAATGGCACTGTTGCCGCTGCTGGAACAGATGCACCTTTTTGCCGAGCAAAACGCCGACTTGCTGACGGGAGAGCCCCAATGAAACCTGTGCCCTGGTTCGATGGCTTGAAGCGCTGGCATTTTGCCTTGGCCACTGTTTTATTATTCGGTATTGAAGTATTGATAGCCCGCTACGCCCCGCCCGGCTTCATCCGCGGGTTTATGCGATCTGCTGGTAGTCATATTGATGTTTTGCGCCCTTAAAACCGTGAGCCCCTGGGCAAGTCGGTTGCTGCTTCCCTTGGTGTTGGCATTTGCCTTCGCCATAGAGTTTGGCCAGGCCTTTGGCTTGGTGGATAAGCTGGGGCTGGGCCATATTCGCCTGGCACGAATCGTTATCGGCAGCCACTTCGATTGGCTGGATCTGCTGGCATACAGCCTGGGTTGCCTGCTGTTACTCCCTGGTTCCATTGCGCTGTCTTTTCCGGGAAGATCCAAGCTCAAGGGCCGGTGAATAATCCCTGAAATAAAACTCAGTTTCGGTGCTTATCCCCTGTATTAGGCCAATATCTGCACCGCCTGGGCGGTATTAAGACTGAGAATTATCCACTAACTTGGGCTAAAAGATCGGGAGCAGGTTAGCACCTGCCCCCCCCGGGGATTTGACGGTTCAAAAATAGCGGTTTAAAAGTTACGGTTTAAAAGTCACGGCTCAAAATAAGCGTAAACCTTGTAAAGCTCGCTAGTCGCGGGTCAGGCGGTTTATCAACGCCTGATGCTGAGGGAAACGCTCGAGCAGTTCATCACGGCCGAACAGCTTGAAGTCATCGAAGGTAAAGCCAGGTGCCACCATACAACCTACCAGCGAATAGCCCGGGTTATTCATTGCCGAACCAAAGATAGTGCCTTTGGGCACCAAGACCTGTGGCCGCTCACCTTTGGCCAAGTCCATCCCGAGTTGAGCCTCGGTCAGCTCACCCTGCTCGGAGATCATATAGATTGTCAGCGACTCACCACTGTGGAAGTACCACATCTCATCGGCCGTCAGTTGATGCAGGTGGGACTTTTCACCCGTCTTGAGCATAAAGTAGATGCTGGTCCACAGGTTACGGCTGTCATCAAACCGGCTGTCCGAGACGAATGAACGACCGAAATACCCGCCCTCAACATGGGGCTCAAGCTCGAGTGCCTGGATAACATCATCGGCGGTCAACATAAAAACTCCTGTTATTAAAATGAGGGCAGGCTCCCTGCCCCGTAATGGATTAAAACTGACGGACTTCCCGATAACTCTTTTTAAGTTAAGCTCAGTCCTTAGTCTCAGTGATTCTCTTTGACTTCGAGACTCTGCTTGAGACGCTCAAGCAAGGCTTGCCAGCGCTCGCTCTGCTCCCGGTTAAGCACTTGCGCATTCTCGGGCGCCGTATCCTGATGGATAAAGGACTGCTGCTTCAGTTGCTGCAGTGCCGCTTCTTCCACCTGGGCCGATTCATTTGGATTCAAGGCCTTGGCCAAGGTATCCGGCAGCGTCAGTTGATAATCTGCGGCTATGCCTCGTACCAGCACTGCCGCCTGCTCAAGTTCACCGACTTCGATGGCACTTGTCAGCCGATCCAAACGGCCGTCGATATCCCTTGGCAACGCGGCCAGAGCTTGTTGCTGCCTGGGGGCCATTCTCGCTCTTTGCTGCACAGTATCCTCTGCCACGGCGCGATTCTTTGCAGCACTTTCTTGAGGAGGCATATCCTGTTGCTGAACAGCTTGTTCCTGAGGTGCCGCTCGCTTGGCGGTCATGGGTTGCAGCCTGGCGGGCTGCGCCGCATCTTCAGCGCTATCTGCCTGCGGGCTCATTTCCAGACTGGCCGGGGCACTAAGCTGCGGCGCCGATGAATTTCGCAGTTCGGGATTCAGAATAAACAGTCCTGCCACCAGCATCACAGAAGCCGCGGCAGATAGGCCATATCTGTGCTTTTGCCAGAAACCGGGCGCCGGACGGATCACCTCTGGCGCTTGGCGGCAGTTGTCCCTCGCCTGCTGCAGAATTTGCTGATCCAAGGTCTGGGGCGGCTGCTCGACAGCACCTTCACGATAGAGCGCATCTATCTGCGACTCTGGCGTGGCAGCATCATCGCGTTTGTTCTCTGTCATTCAATGCTCTCCTGGGTCTTGCGCCCCAAACAGTCACGCAGGCTCTGATAGGCATAACGTATCCGGCTCTTGGTGGCCTCCAGCGTCGCCCCGGCCACTTCGCTGATCAGTTGCGCCGTCAGCCCGGACTCCTGATTCAGCAAGAAGGCTTCCTTCTGCACCTGGGGCAAGAGACCGATGCACTCCTTGAGCCAGGCGACCTGACGACTTCGCAGCAACTCGCTATCCGGCTCGGCGGTTTGTGGGCCCACCAGATTGGCCTGCGCATCCGGCTCGTCCTCATCTATGCTGAGACTGTCGACCGGTTTAACCGCCCGCACATGGTCAATCAGCAGGTTGTGGGCTATCCGGTACAACCAGGTGGTAAACTTGGCACTGGCTTGATAGCTCTGCGCCGCCTTGATCACCCGGCTCCAGGTTTCCTGATACAAGTCTTCAGCCAAGGCCATGTCACTTAACTGGCGGACAAAATACCGGTAGAGTCCGCCCTTATGTTTAAGATAGAGGCGCTCAAAGGCCTGGGCATCTCCGGCGGCATAAGCCAGCATCCAGGTCTCATCCTCACCACTTGGCAATCCCGTTTGCCTTTGTTGTTCCAAATTCTCTCTCCTGACCGGCAGCTTAGTTGGCTATTGGGATGAGAGTTTGCCCCCATGCCATTGGACTGTAAACCCCAATGGCGCGACTCTGGGTCTCAGTTTTGCCTATGCCCCTATTCCAGCGGCTTAAATCCGGAGGCCGGCATAAGTTCAAGCATGGGTTCGGACATAGGTTCGGCGCTGATTTTGTTAATCATGGCTTTCTTAATCCCGGGTTGCTCGGCCAACAGTGCGGCGCTGCGAGCCAGGCTGACAAACTCATGTCGATAACCGTATGGGTCTTCGCCCTTGGCCGAATCGGCAAGCTCGGCGACCTGGCGCCAGTCAAAGTCGTGCAGATACACTGAGCCGTTAAGCAGTTGCCCAAGCCCGGCTACCGCCGCGGCGAAACGCAGATCATCACTGGCGAGCGCAAGCGACTTTTGGGCCGAGTCCAGGCGAATGGCGTGAGTATAAAGCCGACTCTTGCTGTCTTTGCTGCTGTCACTCAAGGGCGGTTTGGCTCGCAGTTTCAGATAGCCAAGCTCTTCACGGCTGTATTTTTCCTTGCCGCTGACAGGGTCGCGACCATAGCGCAATGCATCGTTGGCCAGATGATTTGAATCCGTAAGGCTGAGCTCATACAGGGCCGTCACCGCATGTCCGGCGCCCATTTCGGCGGCGTCGACCTTATCGTTGTTGAAATCCTCCCGCTTGAGGGCGCGGTTCTCATAGCCGATGAGGCGATACTCGGCCACCAGCGCCGGGTTGAACTCAAGCTGCACTTTGACATCCGACGCTATGGTCAGCAGGGTGCCGCTACGCTGCTCCACCAGGATTTTACGAGCCTCGCTCAAGGTATCGATATAAGCGTATTGGCCATTACCCTTATCCGCCAACTGCTCCAACATGCTGTCGCGGTAGTTGCCTAGGCCAAACCCCAGAGTTGTCAGGCCTATCCCCTGCTGCTTTTGTTGTTCAACCAGCGCCAGCAGCTCCTGCCTGCTGGTCAGGCCTACATTGAAGTCGCCGTCGGTGGCCAGCAGAACCCGATTTACCCCGCCACTGATAAAGTGCTTGCGGGCCAAACGGTAAGCTGTTTGGATGCCTTCACCGCCGTTGGTGCCACCGGCGGCCTTAAGCTCAGCCAAAGCGGCGTCTAAGCTCTCGCTATCGGCGCCATTGATACCGTCCAGTACTACGCCGGCCTCACCGGCGTAGACGACTATCGACACCTTATCCTGTGAGGTGAGCGTGTCGCTGAGCATTTTGATGGCCGATTTCAGCAGCGGCAACTTGTCCTGCGATGACATGGAGCCGGAAACATCCAGCAAGAACACCAGGTTGGCGGCACCTATCTGACTGGCCGGCACTTCATAGCCCTTAAGCCCGATACGCAGCAGCATCTTGCCTTCATTGTAAGGCGACGGCGCCAGCTCAGTACTGATGGAGAAAGGCTCGCCTTTGTCCGGCTGTGGGTAGTTGTAGTAGAAATAGTTAATCAACTCCTCGACTCTCACTGTACCCTTGGGGGGCAATGCTCCCAGGTTGATACTGCGCCGCATCAGGCTGTAACTGCCGCTGTCCACGTCAACGGAAAAGGTCGATAGCGGCGTCTCGCCCGCCACCATGATGCCGTTGGCGATATACACCTCCGAGCCATTGGCGAGCACTGTGGCGCTGGGATAATTCACATCCGCCAGAGTCAATTCAGATGGCACGCTCAAGCTTCTTGGCTGGACATTGGGCTGATACAAAGTCCGCGGCGATGCGGCGGCGCTGACGGCTAATTTCTGGGCTTGCGCTTGGGTTATAGCATTCACAATATCCTGCCCGGGGTCTTTGCTTGGCAGCACAGTAGTTTCAACCTCAGAGGACTGAGGCTCACTCGCTTGATTGGCGACCTTGGGTGGCTCATGGGACTGCTGTGGCTGGCAAGCGGCCAACCCCAAACTGCCAACTAAAATGGCCAACAGGCTAAGATGATACCGACGCCCGGCAATGGCCGCGCTTTGATTTATCCCCATCTTCCCTTTGCTACTCACCTTGCACGTGCCTGCTAACATTGTCGCCTTCATAACATTTCTCCTTATTTGGCTGTTGTTATTGCAAACGGACAGCAGAAGCAAAAGGGTTATTGAACTCACAATAAATCTTGCCAATAAACCAAAGCGCTGTTGGATGATGGCTGAGAAACACCAAGCGACCAAGGCAGAGAAAAAAGATGGGCAAACCTGAGAAGCACAACCACCTCCGACCAAACACACTTTCAACCCAAAAAAAAGCTTAAAATTTAGCTTTTGAGCCATACATCACACAAGATGGGTTTGCAGAAGCCTAAAATAACGGCTCTTTTTTTCCGGCCACAAGCCGTGTTCGATTTTCTGGAGCCCTGTCGACGTGCCTCACATAAGCAATTTCAGAACCCAACTCTTTTCTTTGCGCCTGGGCCATGCCCTGCGTGAAGTCATCGCCAAGGAAGGCTATAGTGGTAAGCACTTTGGTCAAGATCTGATGGCCGGGGTCACAGTGGGGATCATCGCCATTCCATTGGCCATGGCATTGGCTATCGCCAGTGGTGTTGCCCCTCAATATGGTCTCTATACCGCTATCATAGGCGGCTTTATCATCGCCCTTACCGGCGGCTCACGCTATTCCATCTCTGGCCCAACCGCCGCCTTTGTGGTGCTGCTTTATCCCATAGCCCAGGAGTTTGGTCTCGCCGGTCTGCTAATGGCGGGGATGATGTCAGGGGGGATTCTGATAGCCATGGCGCTGCTGCGCCTTGGTCGCCTTATCCAATATATTCCCCAATCGGTAACGCTGGGCTTTACCGCCGGGATAGGCGTGGTCATTGCCGTTCTGCAGCTGAAAGACTTCTTCGGCCTCCCCATAGACAGCATGCCGGAGCAGTTCGGTGAAAAGCTGCAGGTACTGGCGCTGGCACTGCCACAAACCGATTTTCCCAGCTTAGTGGTGGCATTGGTCACTCTGGCTGTAATGTTGTTATGGCCAAAACTGAAGTTGCCTGTGCCGGCGCATCTACCGGCTATCATAGTCGGCAGTCTACTTGCACTGCTGCTTGGCAGTTTTGGGCAAGAGGTAGAAACCATAGGCAGCCGCTTCCATTATCTACTGCCCGATGGTAGCCAAGGCAATGGCATTCCGCCCTTCCTGCCAAGCTTTGAGTGGCCTTGGCTGCAACCTGGGCCGGATGGGGAACCTCTGGGGCTTTCCTGGCAGATGGTAAAAGCGCTGGCTCCGGCTGCCTTTGCCATCGCCATGTTGGGCGCCATCGAATCCCTGCTGTGCGCCGTCGTGCTCGATGGCATGACAGGTAAGCGTCACAGCGCCAACAGTGAGCTGCTTGGCCAGGGGATAGGTAATATAGTGGCCCCTTTCTTTGGCGGTATCACAGCCACAGCCGCAATCGCCCGCAGCGCGGCCAACGTCAAGGCCGGTGCTTTCAGCCCGATATCGGCAATTATCCACTCCCTGGTGGTACTCCTGGGGCTGGTGGCGCTGGCAGGCTTACTTTCCTTCCTGCCAATGGCTGCCATGGCGGCCTTGCTGCTGGTAGTGGCCTGGAACATGAGCGAAGCTCCCAAAGCCTGGCAACTGCTGAAAACCGCGCCGCGCAGCGATATCTGGGTGTTCTTAAGCTGCTTTTTCCTGACTGTAGCGTTCGACATGGTGATCGCCATCTCCTTCGGGATCATGCTGGCAGCCCTGCTGTTTATGAAAGAGATCGCCGAGATGACCCGGCTCTACGATATCAGCCACAATAAACGTTATATTGACCGGCCGTTACCGAACGATTGGGTAGTACTGAAGATCAACGGCCCGCTGTTTTTTGCCGCGGCAGAGCGCATCTTTGCTGAAATCGCGCAAATGACCCAGAATAAACAAACAATCGTGCTCTATATGGATGGGGTGTCGATTCTCGATGCCGGTGGCATGGCGGCGTTGAATAAATTGATACGCAAATGCCAAAGTAACGATACCCGTCTGCTGGTTGCCGATCTGCAGTTCCAGCCGATCCGGACCCTGGCCAAGGCCAAGGTTCAGCCTATCGAAGGTGTACTCAAGTTCTATCCCACTTTGAGAGAGCTGATTGAAGAACAGGTGCCGCTCAGTACGGATGGCCAAACTCCTGCAAAAGCCACCCAGAGCAAACCGGCACAATAGCGTTAACTTGCCGTTGCTTGTATCTTCCCGCGCCCGGTTTTACCCGGGCGCTCGCTTATCCAGCCAAAGCAATAATCATCGCAAACTACTGACACAATTGTAAGAAATTGGCTATCCCCCCACTAAAGCTAATCTGCTAGTATGCGCGCTGACTAAAAAAGCACTCGAAAAAGTGCAATGCGAATCGCCGCCACAAGACAAAGGACTGGGGATGGAAACCAAACACACTAAGCGCTACCACCTGTTGAAATGGGGAGCCGGACTGGGACTGCTCTGCCTAAGCCAACTGGCGCTGGCAGATGAAGAAAAAACGGAGGCAGAGATCCGCTGGCAGGCGATGAGCCCGATAGCCAACCTGTATCTGAGTCAGGCCAATGCGGAAGACTTTATCGCCCAGGGGGATAATGAAAAAAGCCGCTACAACAACTACGCCGGCGCCCTCGCCTATTACCTGATGGCTACTGAGCGCGATAGCAGTAATATCTGGGCGCCCTATCAAGCCGCCGGTACTCTGGCAATGCTGGAACTTAAAGAGCAAGCCATCGAAATGCTGTTGCAAGCCGACAACCGTGGCCTGTGGCAATATATCATGCTCGAGGAAGACGACGAACTTAACGCCATCAGAGACACGGATGAGTACCGCACTGTACTTAAAAACAGTCAGAGCCGTTATCTTCAGCACGCCAAGGATACGGGTAAGGCTTATATCTACCAACCCAAGGGGCCTGCCCCCAAAGATGGCTGGCCCGTGCTGGTCTGGTTATCCGGCTATGGCACCGAAGGCAGTAACAGTGCCCATATGGCCAAACTGCTGACAACTGAACGGGCAATATTTATCGGCATCAACGGCACGGAAAAGCTCAATGAGCACAGCTTCCGCTGGGCCAGAACCGAAACCGAATCCAGTCACCAGGCAGTGCAGCAGGCTTTAGCCAAGGCGGCAAAGAACAGCCCTGTCAACAGGCAGAAAGTGGCATTGATGGGCTTTTCCCAGGGTGCCCTTCACAGCGCTCACCTGCTGGCCAAACACCCGAATGATTATGTCGGCGCCCTGCTATTGTCTGCAGGCGGTATGCAAACCGAAATCCAGGCTTCGGCGCCCGCCGGTAAGCGACTGGTTATCTCATACGGCGAACAGGAGCACAGCAGTAATCTGGCGCTGGATAAACAGCTGGAACAATTTTTTAGCCCGGGTAATCAACTGCAGGTCAAACCGCATCAGGGCGGACATTTCTTTGATGATGCCTGGCAGCAGAAATACCCGGATTATGTCAATTTCGTATTGGAACTCAATTAAGGAAGATTAGATGGAACTGAAAAGTACCTCAGGTTTTAAATCCTATTTTACCCCCAAGCGCATTCTGATTGGGGTGGGCGTTTTGGCGGCCCTGGGTATTGCCCAAAGCTCAGTATTGATGACAGATGCCGGTTACACCTATGTGCATCAAAACAATGTTACCGGCTCTTTGGATGTGTTCACCGAGCCCGGCATTCACTTTCGCATGCCGTTTCTGTCGAAAATAACCCGCTATGATCAGGTCGTTACCGTCTCCTTTGGCAACAACCAGGGCGAGGTATTCTACCAACGTCTGCCGGCGCTGCAGGTACGTTTTGCCGATACCTACACAGGCCAGGTACCGGCCACTTTCCGTTTCAAGCTGTCTTATGATCCCGAGCAGCTCAAGACGATGCATCGGGAGTTTCGCTCCAACGACAACCTGATTGACACCATGTTGATCAAGAACGCCCGCAACGTCACTGTGATCACCTCGACCCAATATACCGGCGAAGAGTTTTTCCAGGGCGGCCTCAATCAGTTCAAGGCACAATTGTCGGATCAGCTCAGCAACGGTATCTACACCACTGAGCGGCGCCAGGTTGAAGTCGAGCAAGTGGATCTGGTGCCGGTTGGCTTCGATCAGGAAGATTCCAACAAGCTGCAAGCCACCAAACAATTGGTGTGGAAGACAGTGCCTATTACCGACAAGAGCGGTAATCCTGTACGTCAGGACAACCCGCTTAAACACTATGGCATCACGGTCACCCAGGTCACCATTGGCGATCCCAAGCCGGAAGATCAGCTGGACAAGCTATTGACCGACAAGAAAAAACTGGTTGCCGAGCGGATCCGCACCATTCAGGAGCAGGAAACATCCAAGGCTCAGGCCAAGACGGAGCAGCTGCGCAAAGAGATCCAGCGGACCCGCGAAGTACAGGATGCCCAGCGTGCCAAGGAGCTGGCGGTTATTGCCCAGCAAAAAGAGGTTGAAGTGGCGCGGCAAATCGCCGAGCGTGAACTAGTGGAAGAACGCAAGAAGAAAGATATCGCCACTCTGAGCAAGGCCAAGGAGCTGGAAATCGCCCAGGCCAACCTGGAGATCCAGAAAGCCAACTCGGCCTCGGCCATGTTTGAGGCCAAGGCGATCCGTGAAAAAGGGATAGCCGAAGCCGACGTACTGGCGGCGAAATACAAGGCATTGGGTGCTCATGAGAAGGTGTATCTGGCCGAGCTGAACCGGGATGTGGCCAACGCCCTGTATCAGAACCTGCCCAACTTCAAGGTGGATATGCCGAAGAACTATATCAACGGCAGTGGCGGCAACGGCATGACCTCCAATCTGGACGTGATCACCGGCTTGTCGGCGTTGGGACTGATGGAAAAAAGCACCGCCCTTGGCAGCAAAGCATCCGTTAAATAACG
The DNA here is from genome assembly GCF_002836945.1 of Shewanella chilikensis. GTDB lineage: Bacteria > Pseudomonadota > Gammaproteobacteria > Enterobacterales > Shewanellaceae > Shewanella > Shewanella chilikensis. The sequence goes on along the minus strand of NZ_NIJM01000013.1, from coordinate 77,572 downwards.
GACTGGTTAGAAAGTCAATTTTAGGGAGGCTCGGCCTCCCTTTTTATTTGCCTTCATTTCAGGTCATACTGATATGCCCAACCGCAAGGAGGCCTTATGTCTATGCATTCATCCGTTTCACTGCGCCCGCTACGCCGCGCTATCTCGCTTGCAGCGGCTCTCTCGACGGCGGCTTTGCTGACAGCTACCGTGAGTGGCTCTGCACTGGCTGAAAATTCAGCGCCATCGGTACTGAAGGATATCCGCCTGCCCCAGGGCTTTGAGATAGAAGTCTATCTGGATAATGTCGCCAATGCCCGCCAGATGGCGCTTGGCAGCCAAGGCACACTCTTTATCGGCAGTCGCGGCGAAGGTAAAGTCTATGCCGCAATAGATACAGATGCCGATGGCCGCCACGACAGGGTTAAAGTGATCGCCTCCGGGCTCAATATGCCTTCCGGGCTGGCCTTTCGGGACCAGACTCTCTATGTGGGCGCCGTGAGCCAAATTCTCGCCTTTGACAATATCGAGCAGCAACTGAGTCAGAGTGCTTCCCCGAGTTATCGAATCTTTTATGATGACTTACCCACAGATAAGCATCACGGCTGGAAATACCTCAAGTTTGCCGCCGACGGCCGCCTGTATATACCCATAGGTGCGCCTTGCAATATCTGTGATGCCGGCAGCGACTACAGCAAAATAATCAGCCTGGATCTCCAAAGCAAACAACCAAGGCTCGAAGCCGCCGGTGTGCGCAACAGTGTCGGTTTCGACTTCGACCCTATCAGTGGCCAGCTGTGGTTTACCGATAATGGCCGCGACATGATGGGAGACGATATGCCAGCCGATGAGCTCAATCATTTGAGTCAGCGCGGCCAACATTTTGGTTATCCCTACGTTCATCAAGGGGATACCCTGGATCCTGAATTCGGCAAAGGTAAGCAGCCTGCCGATTTCAGCTCTCCTGAAGTCAAGCTGGGTGCTCATGTAGCGGCGCTGGGGATGACCTTCTATCGCGGCGACAGCTTCCCCAAGGCCTATCACGGCGGCATTTTTATTGCCGAGCACGGCTCCTGGAACCGGTCCAGCAAGGTAGGATATCGAGTGCGTTTCGTGCCGATAAAACAGGGCAAGGCCGGTGAACCTCAGGTGTTTGCCGAAGGCTGGCTCAAGGGCGAAACCGTATCCGGACGCCCCGCCGATGTACTGCAGTTACCGGATGGTTCCTTGCTGATAGCCGACGATGCCCAAGGCCGCCTCTATCGCATCTTTTATTCGGGCTGATTTTTGTCCGAAACACAGTGTTCAAGGGCAGCGCGCGCCGTCCTGTCATGATATTATCTGCAGCCATTATCGCCCGGCCTTGGGAACAACGCCGGGATAAGGAAGCTGCGAACCACGCCTTGTATCCAGTCCTGTAAGCCCACGCAGAGCACGCATGGGACTGGTTTGCACCTTCCGTTACTGTACCCGACCTGGAAACAGGCAAAATATTATAAATAAAATCAGTAGTTAAGGAGTTATCATGCAAGCCCTCGTTGCTGTTGTAATGGGTTCCAAGAGTGATTGGCCCACCATGGAAGCGGCCGCAGAGATCATGGATTCTCTCAAGGTGCCCTACCATGTCGAAGTGGTTTCGGCCCATAGAACCCCAGACAAATTGATGGAATTTGCCGCATCAGCAGCAGACAAAGGATACAAGGTCATCATAGGCGGTGCCGGCGGCGCTGCTCACCTGCCGGGTATGATAGCTTCCAAGACCCGCTTGCCTGTACTGGGCGTGCCGGTACAAAGCAAGGCCCTCAGCGGCATGGACAGCCTGTTATCGATAGTGCAGATGCCCAAGGGGATTGCCGTGGGAACGCTGGCCATAGGGACAGCCGGAGCATTCAATGCCGGCCTGCTGGCCTGCCAAATGCTGGCAACTCAGGACTCGCAACTGGCCGAGCGCCTCGAAGCCTTCCGCGAAGCTCAAACCCGCGCGGTACTGGATAATCCGGATCCGAGGGAAGACTGAGATGGCTGACAAGAGAGTTTGGGTACTGGGCGATGGCCAACTGGGTGCCATGTTGCGTCATGCCGGCCAACCACTGGCGATAGATGTCCGCCCCGTGGATATCATGGCGCCAAGCGATGAAAAGTTGCCGCTGACAGACACAGATATTATTACCGCCGAGCGTGAGCAGTGGCCGGAATCGCCCCTGAGCCTGCAGTTGTCGCAGCACTGCCATTTCATCAATGGCCCGGTATTTGGCCGCCTCGCCGACAGATACACCCAAAAATCCCTGCTGGATCAGCTCAAGGTGGCTACTGCGCCTTGGGAACTGCTGGATGATAACACCCAAGCCAATGATCTTTATCACAAATATGGTGAAAGAGTTCTATTGAAACGCCGCACCGGCGGCTATGATGGCAAGGGGCAGCACTGGTTGAAGCAAGCCGAGTCGAGCACTATCCCAGCCGATTGGCGCAATGAGGCGATTGCCGAACAGGCGATCCCCTTCGATGAAGAGGTATCTCTGGTTGGGGTTCGCAGCCGCAGCGGCGAGTGCTTCTTTTATCCCTTGACACTCAATCTGCATCAGGATGGCATTCTGATGGCATCGATAGCCCCCTTGGCGCGATTGCAACCATTGCAGGCCGAGGCCGAGACTATGCTCAGCAGCATAATGCATGAGCTTGAGTATGTGGGGGTGATGGCGATGGAGTGTTTCCGGGTGGGCAATCACCTGCTGGTCAATGAGCTGGCTCCCAGAGTGCACAACTCAGGGCACTGGACTCAAGCAGGCACTCATATGGATCAGTTCCAGTTGCACCTGCGGGCCTTGTGCGAATTGCCACTGATGACGCCTCAGGTTAACTTCCAATGTGTGATGGTCAACCTGATAGGCATAGATAAGGACGACCGTTGGCTGAGCCTGGCCAATGCCGAGCTGTTCTGGTACGACAAAGAGGTGCGCCCCGGCCGTAAGGTTGGCCACCTGAACCTATCGGTACTGGATAAAAACGCGCTGACAGACAGTATCAACCAGCTTAAGCAGTGGATGCCGACTCAGTATCAGGCACCACTCTCATGGATACAGGCAGAGTTTGGCTGAAAAACGGGCGGGCAAGGGTTGCCCGCCTTTTAGTTCAATTCAAGGTATAACTTTAGGGCTTTCAGGATTTGTTGGATCAGAACGGACTCAAAAAGCAGAAGATAGACACATTGGATCTGCGTTATCATCTGCTGCTTATGTTACTGCCGCTGCTACTGATAGCCTTATTATTTTGGGTTACCAGTCCAGCAGGAGAACTTCCCTGGCTGCAGTGGGGCGGGGTTTCTGTTATCTATTTCATGGCCTACAGTCTGGGCTACTTTGTCCATCAAGGGCGGCTGGGCCGACTGTGGCAACACCTGGAGCAGGTACTGGGTATCAACGAAGCCACCTTCGAATTAGTGCATCTTTCAAGTCAATATGAAACCGAACACGCCTTTCTCAATGCCCTGTTGAGTAAAGCCGTTGCCATGATAGATGGCGCCGAAATGGGCTCCATCATCCTGGTGGAGCCCGGCAGCAACAAGTTACATTTTGAAGCGGCTGTAGGGCTGGATATGACTAAACTGCAGCAGTTGAATATGACTCTGGAGCAGTCTTTCGCATATAGGTTGACCAGTGGCCGTTGCAACCGGGTAGTGGTCGTCAACGATATGCGTAAACTCAACGCCCAAAGTGGCCTAAGTCCTGAAGCTCAAGCATTATTGTTAAACGCCGCCACCCCTCCTATTAGAGCAACGCTTTCGAGCCCACTCCATATTGATGGCAAGCTCTATGCCATGCTCAACCTCGACAGTTCATTGGTTGCCAGCTTCAGCAACTATGACAGGGATCTGGTGGCTATTTTGACCCATGAAGCCGCCAATGCCATCGCCCTGTACCAAAAGTCCCGTCAGATCCACCGATTAGCCAACTTTGACAGCCTGACGGGGCTCACCAATCGCAAATATTTTGAAGAGCAAGCCCTGAAGTGGCAGCCCAAGAACAACATAGAAAGCATGCTGGTGCTGCTGGATATGGATAACCTGAAAAAAATCAATGATAGTCTGGGTCATGGTGCCGGTGACTTTGCGCTCAAACGTTTGGCAACCGAGCTAAAACTTGGTTTCCCCACACCGTCGCTGGTGAGCCGCTTTGGCGGCGATGAGTTTGTGCTACTCTGTTACGGCAGTGAAACTTGGCTCAGAGAACGCTTACGGCAAGTCGAGTCCAAGCTGACCGCCGATAAGGTTACCGTGTATTTCAGCGCCGGCATCGCACCTTTCAATGGCAATGTGGAACAGAGTCTCAGGTTGGCAGACAACCAGATGTACCAATATAAAAAAGCCCGCAAGAGTGAACTCAAATAAGGAAAGAACCGGATCCCAATGACGGGATTGTAGTGGTCGGTAACAAGGAGAAGCTATGCATAAACATCTCACCATCATGACAATGTTGGTAGTGGGCACATCGACTTTGCTGCAACAGGCGCAGGCGGCACAAAACCTCTCTTCCTTAATGGTGGAAGTCCGGCAGCAGGACGGTATCCCCCATTATTACAATCTGGCCAGTGGCATGCCCCTCAATGGCGAGGTCACCATCGTTCGCGATAACCAAGGTTATACCCAAGCGACTTTCTCTCAAGGATTACCCAATGGCCGCTGGCAAGTATTTCACCCCAACAATACCAAATTAGTTGAAGGCCAGTATTACCAGGGCTATCAAAATGGCAGTTGGCGCATGTATGACCTCAGCGGCCAGATGACCGAATTACAGGTGTTCAATAAAGGCGTTCCCGAAGGGGAATGGCAAACCTTTGACAGCAATGGCCGCCTCGATGAAAGCGTATTCTACCGCAACGGTAACAAAGAGCAGGTCAAACGCTTCTACGCCAGCGGTAAACTCAAGGCCAGTGAAACCTATACCAATAACCTGCGCCATGGCCAATGGCAGAGCTTCTATGAAAACGGCACCCAGGCCCAAAGTCAGCAATATGCCAACAACCAACTCTTTGGCGAGTACCTGGAACAAAACGCCCAGGGAGTCATCAGGGTCAAAGGTAAATTCGATGCCAATGGCCAACGTCAGGGCGTCTGGCAGAGCTTTTTTGATAATGGCAGTAAAGAGAGCGAAACCCGTTTCAGCGCCGGAGAACGTGACGGCGAAAGTCTGAAATATCACCCCGGCGGCGAACTGGCGGTCAAATGTGCTTACCGCGCAGGCAAGCGTCAGGGCCAATGTCAAACCTTCGACGATAAAGGCGTGCTACTGGGCAATGAACATTTCAATGACGGCGAAAAAGATGGCATCCAAGAGTATTTCAACAGTGAAGGCAAGCTGGTCATAGAGCAGCACTACAAAAACGGCCTGCAAACTGGCGTACAGAAGCGTTTTCACCCCAATGGCCAGTTAGCTGAGCTGGAAACCTTTCACGATAGCCGAGTGAGCGACAACGGTCAGTATCCCCGCCATGGCAAGTATGAGCGTTTCGATATCGACGGCAAGCCCCTGGAAAAGTCCCAGTTTGCCATGGGCCTGCGTGACGGCTTGTATCAGCGTTTCAGCGCCGGTGTTTTACAAGAGTCCAGCCAATGGCAACAGGGGGAGCGTCACGGCGACTTTGTCCGCTATTTCCCGAACGGTAAAAAACGCAGCCTGGTGCAATACCAGCACGATAAGCAAACCGGAAAGTCCATCCGCTACTTTGAAGATGGCACAGTGCAGGAACAGGGCGAAGTCATAGACGGTAAGTGGGTCGGCAAATATGAAAGCTTCTATGACAATGGCAACCCCAGGGAGTTGGCCCACTATGCCAAAGACAAGGCCGCCAAGGATTATCGCTATCCGCTTAATGGCGTCTTCAAGCGCTGGTACGCCAACGGCGATCCCAATGAGGAAGGCATATATCTCAACGGCGACAAGGACGGGCTCTGGATTCAGTATCGCGAAGGGGTCAAGAGCCGGGAGCAGACCTTTGTCAAAGGCAAACTCAATGGCCAATATGCCGAGTATTATCATGGCCGCCGTCGCGTCACGGGGGAGTACCTGAACAACAAGAAGACAGGTAGCTGGATAGACTACCGCTACGAAGAGGAGGATCCCACCTTTGGCACCATCCCCGAGGGCAATGTCAGGATCAAGAGCCAGTGGTTACTCGGCAAGTTGCACGGTACACGCGAGCACTACAGCTTCAAGGGCGTCCTTTATCGCAAGGAAACCTATGCCAATGGCGACAAGACCGGCAGCTACAGCGAGTACTATGTCGATAATGGGCAGCAGAAACTGGCCGGCGAGTTGCTAAAAGGAGCTAAAACCGGCCAGTGGCAAAGCTGGTTTGAAGATGGCATGCTCGCCGCCTGTCAGGAGTTCAAGGACGATGTACTGCACGGCAAGTCTGAGCAGTACTACAGCAACGGTCAGTTAAAGCAGCAAGCCAACTACTGGCAGGGAAAACTCGATGGCAAACTGAGCCAGTACTTCCAAAATGGCAAGCCACAGAGCCATGAGCAGTGGCTCAAAGGCCAGAAAGAGGGTAAAGCCAGTTACTTCCACAACAACGGCAAGTTGGCCGAGAAAGGTAGCTTCCTCAGGGATAGAAAAGAGGGACTGTGGCAGACCTTCTGGAGCAATGGTGAGAAGCGTATCGAAGGCAGCTATATCAGCAATCGCGAGTCAGGCGACTGGAACTTCTATGACCAGTTCGGCAAGCTGATAAAGACTGAACACCATGGTTAATTTTCCCCTTGGTTTCGTGGCTTTAGTTGGGAATAGTGAATTTTGGCACATCTATTGGCGAGAAAATGGTTTCAATAGACAAGTCGCCAAGGCTAGAGTCGTAAGCCAGCCTGGCAGAATCGGCTAATATCAGGTTACCGAAATAAACAGCCCCCCTTCGCAGCCCGCCTCATCAGTAACCATAAAAATGCCGTTTACAAAAGTAAACGGCATCACGCGAACAGGGATCCTAGCACCAATATCAAATAATCAAGGTTGTTGTTCCAACTGAGGTATTGGCACCGCCTTCATCAACACTTCGGTGGTGAACTTGTCATTGTTGATCACCGGGTATCTGTCGTAGGTTTGGAAAATCACCCGTCCTTGATACTGGATCATGGCGACTACACCATAGTTGACATCAGACTCAAGGGTTTCAGCCGGTAAAATGAACTTAAACGGCACCGGCGCCCTGGCGATATCAAAGCTCTTTTGCGCCACTATTACCCCGGGGGTGTCCAAATCTATGATGGCGATTGTGATACTGGACCCTTGAGGCAAAGCCACTCTTTCCAAGTAACCAGCAGCCCCGTTAACGATAATAGGTGCTTTGGGGTCAACAGTGACACAAGCGCCGAGAAACGCTATCCCGGCAGCAATTACCAGTCCTTTCACATACTTAATCATCTTGCTTTCCCTTATTTGGCGGTCATTCTCATCAAGCCTTCCTGAGTGGCCGAAGCCACCAGCTCGCCCTGTTGATTAAAGAATTGCCCTCTCACATATCCCCGACCACCACTGGCATTGGGACTCTCTATGGCATACAGCAGCCACTCCCCCATATTGACAGGTCTGTGGAACCAGAGTGAATGATCTATAGTGGCCATCCGCATCCCCGGGGTCAAAAATGACACTCCATGAGGCTGAGCCGCCGTCACCAAAAAGTTGAAATCCGAAGCGTATGCCAATAGATAGTCGTGCATTTCATGTTCGGGCGGCAAGGCACCATTTGCCCGCATCCATACATGTCGAACGGGTTCAGTGGCCGCTGGAGCTACAGGGTTAAGCGGATTGACCAGACGCATCTCGATGGGGGCATCGGCCATAAACTTTTCCAGCATCCTGGAGGGCACCTTATCCCTCATGGTCATCGCCAACTCCTGCTGATTGAGTATCCCATCAGGGCCGGGAACCTCTGGCATTTCGGCCTGATGGCTGAACCCAACTTCCGGCTCCTGGAAGGAACAGGTCATGTAGAAAATCGGCCGCCCTTTCTGAATCGCCTTCACCTGACGGGCGCTGAAACTGCCGCCATCACGCATGTTTTCGACTTCGTAGACTATCGGCAACTTTTCATCGCCTGCCCGTAAAAAATAGGAATGCAGTGAATGCACCTGGCGCTCTTGCGGCACAGTACGACGGGCAGCGCTGAGGGCCTGGCCCATGACCTGACCACCAAACACATGACCAAAACCCAGATCCTGGCTCTGGCCACGATAAAGTCCGATTTCTATCTGTTCAAGCGCGAGCAGTGACAAGAGATCATCTAAAACCTGGCTCATAAAACTCTATTAACTGGCTGACATATACCGCAAAGATTAACCCAGAACCGCCCTTCGTGACCAGATGACTTTACTCTATCTCTATATCATGCTCGGCGGCAGCTTGTCTGGCCCAGTTAACAATTTGCGCCTCGCCGCTGTCGCTGAACCCCAGTGGCGTAGCCACGCTTAACTCTGGCCAAGCTCTGGCCAAAAGTTCAGGAGTACAAGCATCTGCATTAAAGTAACCCGGCTCTGTCTGCGCTATTCTCACCCGACTGATACTGCCGGCTGCAGCCAACAAATGTTGCCCATTGGGCGCCTGCTCGCTGAGCAGAAACAATCCGGCTGCCAATGGCGCGTTCAAACCAAATAAAGGTTGTACCGGCAGTGCCAGGTGTTGCTCCGTCATTGGGGTGGTAGCCAAAGGATAGAGACTGTTGACACGGATGTTATGATTGCCACCTTCTCGACTGAGACTATTGGTTAATCCAAACAATGCCATCTTGGCACTGGCCCAGGCACTTTCGAAAAGATCTCCGAACAGTCCACTAACACCACCCAACAAAAGGATCCGGCCATACTCCTGTGCCTTCATTCGCGACCAGAGTCCGTGACAGAGAAAGAAGCTGCCATCCAGATCCACCTGCAACTGCCGTCGCCACTGCTGTGGTGTCAGTTTTTCAAATGAGCAGGGGGTATGGATCCCGGCACAGGCCACCAACAACTCTATAGTGCCAAAGTGGTCACAGGCTTCCTGCAGCACCAAAGCAACATCTTGCTCATCGGCAACATCACAGTGCCAGGCTTTGGCATCGGCCCCCAAAGCAGAAATCGCATTCAAGGTATCTTTGCAGCTGTCTATGTCCAGCAGTGCCAGACTGGCGCCACGCTGAGCCAAACCTATGGCAAAGGCGCGCCCCAACCCCGAGGCGGCACCGCTGACAAGGGCTGTCCTGCCCCCAAACCCCATCATATTAACCTCTGCTTTAGTAATAAGCTCATGAAATACCGGGTATTCTTTAACAATAAGAACACATAATCCCCTAAGGTTATTTGATTATGGCTGCATTTTTTTAATCCGCACGGGTACAAATGTGCGCTGACTCAAACTCTGTTAAATGCATTTATCCGATTGTGCTAACTTTCAAGTGGAAAATTGGTATCCTTAGCATGTTTTCCCATCTTTAACTCTGAAGAATTGACAAAATGAATCCCTGGATTTTAGCCTCACGGCCGCGCACCTTGCCTGCGGCGATAGGCCCCTTGCTGATAGGCAACATTCTGGCTCTGCAACTGGAGAGTTTTAGTTGGACCATTGCAGTGGCATCCATGGTCTGTGCCCTGTTGCTGCAGATTGCCGTTAACCTGGCCAACGACTACTTTGATTTCAAAAATGGTATAGATACCGAGGAGCGACTTGGGCCGATAAGGGTCACCCAGAGCGGCTTACTCGACCCGCTGAAAGTGCGTAATGCAATGATTTTTTGCCTTTTGCTGGCATTAGCTGTGGGATCTTTCCTGATCTGGCACGGTGGCTGGCCGATTGCCATCCTGGCGGCGGCTTCCATTATGGGCGCCCTGGGTTACAGCGGCGGCCCATACCCGCTGGCCTCACACGGCCTGGGTGAAGTGGCGGCCTTTATCTTCTTTGGCTTGGTAGCCGTAGTCGGCAGTTACTATCTACAGGCCGGTGATACCAGCACTGCAGCCTGGATTTTGGGGAGCGCCGTAGGCCTGCTCAATGCCGCCATCTGCCTGGTTAACAACACCCGTGATATCTATACCGACGAAAAAGCCGGCAAGCGCACGTTGGCGGTACGCATAGGTGAGGCCCAATCCAAGGTGCTGTACCAGGCGCTGGTTTACTTACCCTTCGGCCTGATTATCGCCGGCTTCCTGCTGGGTTTGCTACCTGGGCTACCTGTGCTGCTGACGGGGCTTGCGCTGCTAATGGCCCGCAAGCTGTCCAGCGATTTTATTCAGGAGTCAGGCGCAGCATTGAATCCATTACTGGGGCGCACCGCCAAACTGACTATGATATTCAGCGCCCTATTCAGCTTAGGTTTAGTGTTTACCCTTTAACCCAGGTATAGCTATAAAAAAGGGATAGAAATAACAAAGGCTTCCACTGCCACGCAGTTGGAAGCCTTTTTCGTTGGCCGGTGATAGTGTTCTGCCCGGCCCGTTTTCCCTCAATCCAGTTTAATCAGCGGCCGCTTGGGGTCACTCCAATCCAGGTGATAACGCTCGTTGGCAGCTTGGTCTATACGCTCAAAACTGTGCGCTCCGAAAAAGTCCCGTTGTCCCTGCAACAGATTGGCCGGCAGCGTCTCAGTGCGATAACTGTCGTAGTAAGAAAGCGCCGATGAGATGCAGGGCACAGGCACACCTGCAAGTACCGCCTTGGCAACTGTTTGCCGCCATGCCTGCTGGCGCGCCGAAAGCGTTGAAGCAAAGCCATCGGCCAACAGTAAATTGGCCAATTCAGGCTCACTGTCGTAGGCTGCGGCTATGGATTGCAGGAATCTGGCGCGAATAATACAGCCGGCGCGCCAGATCCTGGCGATGGCGGCAAAATCCAACTGCCATCCCAGCTCCTGAGCCTGCATCGCCATCAACTGGAACCCCTGGGCATAACAGCTCACCTTGGCGCAATAGAGAGCGCTCTCCAGGCCATCAATAAAGCTTTGTTGCTCGTCCGAGCCTGCCGGTTGAGTGCCTCTCGCTTCGGGACCGACCAACTTGGTGGCCAAGCTCTGGCGCAGAACCTTTTGAGTGCTGATGGCGCGGGCATAAACCGCTTCGGCGATAGTGGGCGCCGGGCAACCTATCTGCAGGCTGCTGACAGCCGTCCACAGACCTGTGCCCTTCTGCCCTGCCTTATCAAGGATCATCTCAACCAGAGGCTTGCCGCTTAATGGGTCCTGTTGCCGCAAGACCTCGGCGCTGATTTCCATCAGATAACTGGAGAGCACACCTGTATTCCAGCGCTCGAACACCTGGGCAATGGCATAGGCATCAAGGCACAGCACTTGGCTTAGCAAATGATAAGCCTCGCAAATCAACTGCATGTCGGCATATTCAATGCCGTTGTGCACCATCTTCACATAGTGACCGCTACCGGCCGGGCCTATGTAAGCCGTGCAGGGCTCCCCTTGGGTAACCGGGTTGCCGGGCTCAAATCGTTCCAGCGGCAATCCGGTGTCACCATCCACCTTGGCAGCTATCGCCCGCCAAATGGGAGCAACCCGCTTCCAGGCCTTGATATCACCACTTGGCATCAGAGAAGGCCCGAATCTAGCCCCCACCTCACCGCCGGACACAGCTGAGCTGAAGAAGATAAACTGATCGCGATAGCGCTGTTCCCGCGCTATAGTGTCTGTCCACAGGCTATTGCCCGTGTCTATGACTATATCCTCGCGCTCAATCCCGGCATCGAGCAGGGATTGGCATACGGCATCGACCGCCGCACCGGCCGGAATGGACAGCAGCAAGATGCGCGGTGTTGCTAAATTTGCCATCAAATCAGTAAGATTATTACAGCCAAACAGCAATTGTTCCCTCTCGGTCACTTCCGTCTTGGCCTGGTTTTCGGCAGCTGTCACTTTGCGACTGTCCAGATCGAACGCCGCGACCCGATAGCCGTTATCTATGATATTGAGAGCGAGATTCTTGCCCATAACACCCAGGCCTATGACCCCGATGTCAGAAAGATGCTTGTGGGTTTGCATTGTTATTAATTCCACGGGTAGCAGAGGAGCCGGCCATTTTGTGAGCCAACAACCGGCCTTGAGTGGATTAATTATACTGATTAACGAAAGTTAATTACCAGCCGCCCTTGACGATAACCTTGTTTGAAAAACACGATTAACAGACAAACATCCGGGTTCAATTAGCCAGTTTCAGTCCCAAAACACCGATAAAAATCAACAGCAAACTGCCGATTTTCATCAGACTGGCACTCTCGCCGAATAGCCAGATACCCACCAATGCCGTGCCCATAGCGCCAATGCCTACCCAAACACCGTAAGCCGTGCCTATAGGCAATGACTTGGTCGCCAGCCCAAGCAAACCGACACTGATGGCCATAGCGCCCAAGGTCAACAGACTCGGAATTAACTTGGTAAAACCCTGGGTATATTTAAGGCCTATGGCCCAACCGATTTCAAACAAACCTGCGAGGATTAAGAGTAACCAGTTCATGAACCCATCCCTTTTTAAAGAGGGGTCGTCCCCGATAGTGGAAAAGGCGCTTGCAGGGTCGTCCCTGCGGCCGGAATGATAAGGCTACATAGTGTAGCTTAAGTTGCAAGCCTGAATGTAAAACTTGGATGCTACTACTTTATATGTAACTACTTGTTGTTGCCCCGAACGGAGCAGCGGCATCTTAGCAAAGGCCGACTAAAAGGGCAAAGTGTAAGAGGCGCGCCTTTACAACATGAAAAACAGCTAAAAAAACGCCTGCCAGCGGCAGGCGCAAAAGGAGAAAGTCAACCTCAGGCGTGCTCTTTCACCAGAGAATCGGCATAGCCCATGCGGGTCAGTGCGGTGCGTACCAGATCCAGAGTGCCGGGATCCTCTATGGTTGCCGGCGCCTTGAACTCCTGGTTGTCGGCAATTTTACGCATGGTGCCACGCAGTATCTTGCCGGAGCGGGTCTTGGGCAACTTGGGCACAGCGCTCACCAAACGGAACGCCGCCACCGGGCCAATTTCCTGGCGCACCAGGGCCACCAGCTCCTTGTGCAGCTGTTCTTCGCTCAGGGTATTCCCCATCTTGAGCACCACCAACCCCAGCGGCACCTGCCCCTTGAGCTTATCTTCCACACCGATAACCGCCGCTTCAGCCACCGCCGGATGCTGACAAAGTACCTCTTCAAAACGCCCGGTCGATAATCTGTGACCGGCCACATTAATGATGTCATCAATACGACTCATGATGTAGAGATAGCCCTCTTCATCCATATAGCCGGCATCCCCGGTAAGATAGTAACCGGGATACATGGCCAGATAGCTGTCATGGTAACGCTTATCGTTTTGCCACAAGGTAGTCAGGGTTCCGGGCGGCAGAGGCAGCTTAATCACCACATTGCCCGATTGCCCGGGAGCCACCTGCTCCCCCATTTCGTCCAATACTTCCACCTGATAACCGGGCACGGCTCTGGCCGGTGACCCGGCTTTGACCGGAATAGGCGCCACTCCCATCAAGTTGGCGGCAATGGCCCATCCTGTTTCGGTTTGCCACCAGTGATCTATCACTGGCTTGGCCAGCTTCTCTGACGCCCACTTCAAGGTATCCGGGTCACAACGCTCGCCGGCCAGAAACACGTTCTTCAGGCAAGAGAGATCGCTTTGAGCCACATAGCTTGCCTCAGGGTCCTCACGTTTGATGGCACGAATCGCCGTCGGTGCAGTAAAGAAACTCTTGACCTTGTACTTGGCTATGGTGCGCCAAAAAGTGCCGGGATCCGGGGTGCCCACAGGTTTGCCTTCAAACAGCAAGGTGGTGGCACCTACCAGCAGCGGTGCATAGACAATATAGGAGTGACCCACCACCCAACCCACATCAGAGGCGGCCCAGAAGACATCACCAGGTTCTATGTCATAGATGGCCTTCATCGACCAGGCCAGCGCTACGGCATGGCCACCGTTATCACGCACCACCCCCTTTGGCTGGCCTGTGGTGCCTGAGGTATAGAGAATGTACAGGGGATGAGTGGCTTCGACCGCCACACAATCGACAGGAGTCGCCTGACAGATGGCACTCTGCCAGTCATGATCCCGCCCTGGCTGCAACTCGGCCTGATACTGACTGCGGCCGAGAATAAGGCAGTTTTCCACCTTATGCTCAGACTGATCCAGCGCCTTGTCCAGCAGGGGCTTATAAGGCACAACACCTGAGGGTTCAATGCCGCAGGAGGCGGACAATACCAGCCGGGGTTTGGCATCGTTGATCCGGGTTGCCAGTTCATTGGCGGCAAAGCCGCCGAACACCACCGAATGTATTGCCCCTATGCGGGCACAGGCCAGCATGGCAAACAGGGTTTCCGGCACCATAGGCATATAGATAACGACTCTGTCGCCCTTATTGATCCCGACAGATTGCATCCAGCCCGCCAGACGGCTCACCTGCTGCTGTAATTCGTTATAGCTGATGCCGTACTCGGTATCTGTTACCGGACTGACATATTGAATGGCGGTCTGTTCGCCACGCCCTGCGGCCACATGCCGGTCCACCGCGTTATAGCAGGTGTTGAGCATGCCACCGCTAAACCAGCGGTAAAATGGCGCCTCACTCTCATCCAGCACCTGCTCCCAGGGCTGTTGCCAATCTATGGCACGGGCACACTCGCCCCAAAACTGTGTCTTGTCCTCGAGTGACGCCTTATGCAGGGCTAAACCCGGATCTATCATTATCTGTCCTCCCAAAGGACGCCGTTCTGCGACGGCACTGCGTTCCCTTCCTTCCTGGGACAATTAAAGTCCTTTTTGGCCTTGTACCCAATTAGACGTTAGCCTAAAACCCCGCTCGAACTGCGCCTTTTGACTTGCGGGTATTTTGCTGCTCATCCGCTCCGGCGATCACAACCATTGGAATGCAAACATGCATAGTGAAGGGTGCCATGCACCGTTACCCAGATTGGAAGACAAATAAACAGGTTAATGAAGCAAGTGTTTCAATACGGGCAAAGGCTGATGGCAGCGGCGGTGGACACCCACACAGTCGCAAAAACACACAACAAACTTTACCTTTACGTAAACTTCATATATCTTGCCAAACAGGTTCAATTTTATGGTGTTATCGATGAGCGCAAACCACAATCCACAAACCACTTACTCCATCAGTGATCTATCAAAGGAATTTGATATCACCACCCGTAGCATCCGCTTCTATGAAGATCAGGGGCTGCTCAAACCCAGGCGCCGTGGCCAGACCCGTATCTACAGTCTCAAGGACAGAGTCAGACTGAAACTTATTCTGCGCGGCAAGCGTCTGGGCTTTTCCTTGGCGGAAACCCGCCGACTGTTTGAACTCTACGATGCCGACAAGAGCAGCCATGCTCAGCTCAATACCATGTTGGCCCTGATCGAAGAGAAGAAAACTTCACTGCAACAACAGATGGACGATATCAAGGTGGTGTTGATGGAACTCAATTCTGCCGAACTTCAGTGCCGTCAGGCGCTGGATGACATGGAGCAGGAAAAAGCCTGAGCCATTGACCAAACACCATAATAATAAATAAAAAATATTAACTTACAGGACATCAAGCCAATGAACTCTCTCTACTCAAGCCTCAACTTTGGACTCGGTGAAGAAATCGATATGCTGCGGGATGCAGTCAACGGTTTCGCCGCCAATGAAATCGCCCCCATTGCCGCCAAGGTGGATCAGGACAACGCCTTCCCCAACGAGCTTTGGCCTCAGTTCGGCGACATGGGGCTGCTTGGGATAACAGTCCCAGAAGAGTTCGGCGGTGCCAACATGGGGTATCTGGCGCACGTAGTGGCCATGGAAGAGATCTCCCGCGCGTCGGCGTCTATAGGTTTGTCCTACGGCGCCCACTCCAACCTGTGCGTCAACCAGATCAACCGCAACGGCAATCAGGCCCAGAAGGAAAAATACCTGCCCAAGCTGGTCAGCGGCGAGCATATAGGCGCACTGGCGATGAGTGAACCCAACGCAGGTTCGGACGTGGTTTCCATGAAGCTACACGCCCGCAAGGAAGGCGACCGTTACATTCTCAACGGCAATAAAATGTGGATCACCAATGGCCCGGATGCCCACACCTATGTGATTTACGCCAAAACCGACTTGGACAAGGGCCCGCACGGGATTACCGCCTTTATCGTCGAGCGCGGCTTCAAAGGCTTCTCTCAGGCGCAGAAGCTCGACAAGCTGGGAATGCGCGGCTCCAACACCTGTGAACTGGTATTCGAAGACTGCGAAGTCCCGGAAGAAAATATTCTCGGCGGCCTCAACCAGGGGGTGAAGGTACTGATGAGTGGCCTGGATTACGAGCGGGTGGTACTCAGCGGCGGCCCTCTTGGGATAATGACCGCCTGCATGGACATAGTGATGCCCTATATGCACGAGCGGGTGCAGTTCGGCAAATCCATCGGCGAATTCCAACTGGTGCAGGGCAAACTGGCCGACATGTACACAGGCATGAATGCCGCCAAGTCCTATATCTATAACGTCGCCAAGTCCTGCGATCGCGGCGAAACCACACGTAAAGATGCCGCCGGTGCCATTCTCTACAGCGCCGAGCTCGCCACCAAGATGGCACTGGACGCCATTCAGTTGCTGGGCGGCAACGGCTATATCAATGAATACGCCACCGGCCGTCTGCTGCGCGATGCCAAGCTCTATGAAATCGGCGCCGGCACTTCGGAAATCCGCCGCATGCTCATTGGTCGCGAGCTGTTCAACGAAACCAAGTAATGGCGAATGCCGGGGCCGTTCAAGCGGCCCTTCACGCTCCCCCATTCAGTCGAAAAGGATGACAAGCCGTGCCTCAAATCAGCAGTAGAATCAACGCCCGCAGCGATGAATTCAGGGAAAAACAAGCCGCCATGTCCCACCTGGTGGCCGATGTCCAACAAAAGCTCAACAAGATAGTCGAAGGCGGTGGCCCTGTGGCCATGGAGCGCCATCTGTCCCGCGGTAAACTGGCGCCGCGCACCCGGGTAGAGAAACTTCTGGATCCCGGCTCGCCATTTCTGGAACTGAGCCAGTTTGCCGCCTTCGAAGTCTATGACGAAGAAGTGCCCGCCGCAGGCATCATAGCCGGGATCGGCCGGGTCAGCGGAGTCGAGTGCATGATTATCGCCAACGACGCCACGGTCAAAGGCGGCACTTACTACCCGCTAACGGTGAAAAAACACCTGCGGGCTCAGGAAATAGCCGAGCGCTGTCACCTGCCCTGCATCTATCTGGTGGACTCGGGCGGTGCCAACCTGCCGCGCCAGGATGAAGTATTTCCGGACAGGGATCACTTCGGCCGTATCTTCTTCAATCAGGCCCGCATGTCCTCCAAAGGGATCCCGCAAATCGCCGTGGTCATGGGCCTGTGTACCGCAGGTGGCGCCTATGTGCCGGCGATGGCCGATGAATCGATTATTGTCCGTGAACAGGGCACCATCTTTTTGGCCGGCCCGCCGCTGGTGAAAGCTGCCACAGGTGAAGAGGTCAGTGCCGAAGAGCTCGGCGGCGCCGAGGTACACACCAAGATAAGCGGTGTGGCCGATCATCTGGCGCAAAACGACGACCACGCGCTGGAGTTGGCCCGCAATGCCGTCTCCCGCCTCAATCACCAAAAGCAGATTGCCCAGACTCTGAGCCAGGTAAAGCCACCCAAGTACGATATTCATGAGCTCTACGGCATAGTCGGCACCGACTTGAAAAAGCCCTTCGATGTCAAAGAAGTGATTGCCCGCATCGTCGATGACTCGGACTTCGACGAGTTCAAGGCCGGTTACGGTGCCACTCTGGTGTGCGGTTTTGCCCGTATTCATGGCTACCCGGTAGGCATAGTGGCCAACAACGGCATTCTGTTTTCCGAGTCGGCGCAAAAAGGCGCGCACTTCATCGAGCTTTGCTGCCAGCGCAAGATCCCGCTGCTGTTTTTGCAAAACATCACCGGCTTTATGGTCGGCAAGAAATATGAGCATGAAGGCATAGCCAAACACGGCGCCAAGATGGTGACCGCTGTATCCTGCGCCACTGTGCCCAAGTTTACCGTGATCATCGGCGGTTCCTACGGCGCCGGTAACTACGGCATGTGCGGCCGCGCCTTTGAACCCACCATGATGTGGATGTGGCCCAACGCCCGCATCTCAGTCATGGGGGGCGAACAAGCCGCTGGAGTGCTGGCCACAGTGCGTAAAGACGGCCTGGCCCGCAAGGGGCAGACCATGAGCGCCGAGGAAGAAGCCGCCTTCAAGGCTCCGGTGATAGCCCAATACGATAAAGAGGGGCACCCCTACCATGCCAGCGCCCGTTTGTGGGACGACGGCATTATCGACCCGGCCCAGACCCGGGATGTGGTTGGCCTGGCATTGTCGGCGGCGCTGAATGCGCCCATAGAGGACACACGTTTCGGCGTGTTCCGCATGTAATGGAGGCCGGTATGGATTATCAATATCTGACATTAACCACCGACTCCCGCGGCGTTTCATCCCTGGTGATGAATCGCCCGCAGCTGGCCAACGCCTTCGATGAAGTGATGATTGCCGAGCTCATTGATGCGCTGGAGTCCCTGGCCCGGGATCCCGCCTGCCGGGTGCTGCTGCTGAAAGCCAACGGCAAACATTTCAGCGCCGGCGCCGACCTGAACTGGATGCGCAAACAAGCGGCGATGGACTTTGATGACAACCTCAAAGACGCCGCCGAGCTGGCACGGTTGATGGCCACTCTGGATCAATTCCCCAAGCCGTCGTTGGCACTGGTACAGGGCGCAGCCTTTGGTGGGGCGCTGGGGCTGGTGTGTTGCTGCGATATCGCCATTGCGACGCCCAAGGCCAGCTTTTGCCTGTCAGAGGTGAAACTTGGCCTGATCCCGGCGGTTATCAGCCCCTATGTGCGCCGCGCCATGGGCGAGCGTCAGGCGAGACGCTATATGTTGACCGCAGAGCGTTTCGATGCCGAAGTCGCCAAGACTTTACAACTGGTGCATCAGGTAGCAGACGATCTCGAGGCCGCCGCAGCGCCCCTTATCGAGTCGCTGCTGGGCAACAGTCCGCAGGCGCTCAACAGGTGCAAACAGCTGATAAGCGATATCCGCCACGGACTGATAGATGAACAGACGCTGGCGCTCACCGGCGAGGCCATCGCCCGGATCCGGGTGTCTGCTGAAGGCCAGGAAGGGCTGAACGCCTTTTTCGAAAAACGCCCGCCGAACTGGCAAGGTTCAAGTAACAACCCGGCCAACAACTCCAGTTGCAATCCAGGCAATAGCTCAAACCCGCCACAGCGCCGTGACTAAGGAAGGATGTAAGATGTTCAACAAGATTCTGATTGCCAACCGCGGCGAAATTGCCTGTCGCATCATACGTACCGCCAGGTCATTGGGTGTACGCACTGTCGCACTGTTCTCGGATGCCGATCGCCATGCCGCCCATGTGGCCATGGCCGATGAAGCCTTTTATCTGGGGGGCTCGGCGCCGGCCGACTCCTACCTCAGGGGCGATGCCATCATCGATATCGCCAAGACCTGTGGCGCCGAGGCGATCCACCCGGGTTATGGTTTTCTGTCGGAAAACGCCGCTTTTGCCGCTGCCTGTGAACGGGCCAATATCGCCTTTATCGGTCCCAAGGCCGATTCCATAGAAGCCATGGGCAGCAAGAGCGCCGCCAAACTCATCATGGGCCGCGCCGGAGTACCACTGGTGCCCGGCTATCATGGTGATGACCAGAGCGATGAAGTGCTGCTCAGTGAAGCCGAAAAAATCGGTTTCCCGCTGCTGATCAAGGCCGCCTTCGGTGGCGGCGGCAAGGGAATGCGGATTGTCCGCAGCCTGACGGAAGTCAAGTCGGCCATCGACTCGGCCCGCCGTGAAGCCGCCTCCAGTTTTGGCAATGACAAGCTGTTGATGGAGCGTTACCTGGAGCAGCCGCGCCATGTGGAAGTGCAGGTATTTGCCGACACCCAAGGCAATGCCATCTATCTGTCAGACAGGGACTGCTCGATTCAGCGCCGCCACCAGAAAGTGGTGGAAGAAGCGCCGGCCCCCGGCCTCAGCGACGCCCTGCGCCGCCGCATGGGTGAAGCCGCCGTGGCCGCCGCCCGCGCCATCGATTATGTGGGCG
Source organism: Shewanella chilikensis (assembly GCF_002836945.1). Classification (GTDB taxonomy): domain Bacteria; phylum Pseudomonadota; class Gammaproteobacteria; order Enterobacterales; family Shewanellaceae; genus Shewanella; species Shewanella chilikensis. The sequence continues at coordinate 57,510 of NZ_NIJM01000013.1, read as the reverse complement.
CAGGCACGGTCGAGTTTCTGCTGGACACCCATGCCACAGAGGAAGACGGCAGCTTCTTCTTTATGGAGATGAATACCCGTTTGCAGGTAGAGCATCCGGTTACCGAGCTGGTGACCGAGACAGATCTGGTGCACTGGCAGCTGCTGGTCGCCGCCGGAGAGCCTCTGCCCCTGACTCAGGAGCAAGTTGCCATTAAGGGCCATGCCTTTGAAGTGCGAATTTATGCCGAAGATCCGGATAACGACTTCCTGCCTGCCAGCGGCAAGCTCAACTTCCTGCGCGAGCCCAAGCCATCGCGCCATGTGCGTATCGACTCGGGTGTCCGTGAAGGCGATGAAATCTCCAACTTCTACGACCCCATGATAGCCAAGCTGATTGTCTGGGATGAATCACGCCCAAGAGCGCTGCAGCGCCTGCAGAGGGCTCTGGATGACTTCCAGCTCACCGGCCTGAAACACAATATCGGTTTCCTGGGTAAAATCGCCGCTCACCCGGCCTTTGCCAGCGCCGACTTCAGCACAGATTTTATTGAGCGCTATCAAGCACAGCTGCTGCCTCAAGCGAAAGACAGCGCCCAGCCCTTGCCGCTGCTGGCCAAAGCCGCCCTGTATGAAATGCTGTGGCGCAAACGCGACTCCCGGGCCAAACAGGCAAAAAGTCAGGACCCTTCCTCGCCCTGGGGCAGCGCCAGTGGCTTTAGACTCAACAGCGCCAAGCGCCACGATATTGCCCTGATGGACGATGAACACCATATTCATCACCTGCAACTGACTGAGCTGGCCAAGGCCGATAGCTGGCAACTGACACTGGATGGCCAAACCCTGGTTATCGAAGGCGAGTTGAGCACAGATGAGGCCGGTGGTGACACGCTTCGCTGTGTGGTCGATGGGCATATCAGCAGCCAGCGAATCAGCCGCCAGGGCATGGACTTTACCCTGCTTGGCCGCTCCGGCGAGCTTAGCGCCTGCCATTTCCGCGCCATTCAGAATGAGCTGGAAGAGGAGCAGGCCAACCATGCCGATCTGCTCAAGGCGCCGATGAACGGCACCATAGTCACCCACCTGGTGGCTGTAGGCGATAACGTTAAGGCCGGCCAAGGGCTGATGGTGATGGAAGCGATGAAGATGGAATACACCATAGCCGCGCCTTTCGATGGCACTGTGAGTGAGTTTTTCTTCCAGCCCGGCGAACTGGTCAGCGATGGCGCCCAGTTGTTGGAGCTCAGCGAACAACTCAAGGAGGCTTAAAAATGCTGCCTCCCAAGGTAAGCCTGTTTGAAGTGGGCCCAAGAGACGGCCTGCAAAATGAAACCTCGGTCAGCACTCAAGCCAAGATAGCCCTGATTGAAGCGCTGGCCGATGCCGGGGTGAAGCGCATCGAAGCCGCCAGCTTTGTGTCGCCCAAGTGGGTGCCGCAAATGGCAGACTCGGGCGAGGTGCTACGCGGCATTTCACGCCGCGCCGGCGTCTGCTACAGCGCCCTGACTCCCAATCTCAAGGGCCTGGAGTTGGCGCTGGATGCCGACGCCGATGAAGTGGCGGTATTTGCCGCCGCCTCCGAAGGCTTCAGCCAGAAGAACATCAACTGCTCCATCGAAGAGTCCATCGCCCGCTTCGAGCCCCTGCTGAGCCGGGCCAAGGAGCAAGGCATTCGGGTTCGCGGCTATGTTTCCTGCGTACTGGGTTGCCCCTATGATGGTGAAATCGCCCCGGCAGAAGTGGCTCGGGTCGCCGACATTCTGCATCAATTGGGCTGCTATGAGATATCCCTCGGCGACACCATAGGCGTAGGTACACCGCTCAAGGCCCGCAAAATGCTGGAAACCGTGGCCGAGCGCGTACCGATAGAGCGCTTGGCGCTACACTTCCATGATACCTACGGTCAGGCGCTGGCCAACATTCTCGCCTGCCTGGAAACCGGCGTCAGTGTAATAGATACCTCGGTCGCCGGACTCGGTGGCTGCCCCTATGCCAAAGGCGCATCCGGTAATCTGGCCAGTGAAGATCTTGTCTACATGCTGCATGGTATGGGTATAGACACAGGCATAGATCTCAACAAACTGGCCCGGGCCGGACGGCAGATAAGCCAGCAGCTTGGCCGGAAAACCGGTTCAAAAGTAGCCAGAGCCCTGGGAGTTTAAGGCCTCCAGGTGGCACAACAGATAAGCAGTATAACGACAGATAATAAACAGCAAGGACATCACTATGGCAGGACTCAATAAACTCGTCGGCAGCTACGACGAAGCGCTCGCAGGTCTCACCAATGATATGACAGTCATGGTGGGCGGTTTTGGCCTTTGCGGCATTCCCGAAGGTCTTATCAATCAAATGGTCAAGCTGGGCGTTAGCGGCCTGACCGCCATCTCCAATAACGCCGGGGTGGACGACTTCGGACTGGGGCTGCTGCTGCGACATAAGCAGATAAGCACAATGATCGCCTCCTATGTGGGTGAAAACGCCACCTTTGAGCGGCAGATGCTCAGCGGCGAGCTCAATGTGATCCTCACTCCGCAAGGCACTCTGGCGGAGAAGATCCGCGCTGGCGGCGCCGGGATCCCCGCCTTCTTTACCGCCACCGGCTACGGCACCCCTGTGGCCGATGGCAAAGAGACCCGCGAAATCAATGGCCGCCACTATGTGCTGGAAGAGGCACTGACCGCCGACTTCGCGCTGATCCGCGCCTGGAAGGCCGATACCATGGGTAACCTGGTATTTCGCAAAACAGCCGCCAACTTCAACCCCATGATGGCCACCGCCGGCAAGATAACTGTGGTGGAAGTGGAAGAGATAGTCGAGCCGGGTGAGCTGGACCCGGATCATATCCACACCCCGGGCATCTATGTGGATCGCGTCATCAAGGGTGCGTTCGAGAAGCGTATCGAACAGCGCACAGTCAAACAGGCATAAGGGCAGGAGAGCAAAATGGCACTTTCAAGAGAACAACTGGCCCAACGCGTCGCCAAGGAACTCAAAGACGGTTACTACGTCAACTTGGGGATAGGTATCCCCACTCTGGTGGCCAACTATATCCCCGAGGGCATGCAGGTGATGCTGCAATCGGAAAACGGCCTCTTGGGGATGGGTGAATTCCCCACCGAAGACACTATAGATCCGGATCTGATCAACGCCGGCAAGCAAACCGTTACCGCCGTCAAGGGCGCGTCTTTCTTCTCCAGCGCCGAGAGCTTCGCCATGATCCGTGGCGGGCATGTGGATCTCACTGTGCTGGGCGCGTTCGAGGTGGATGTCGAAGGCTCTATCGCCTCATGGATGATCCCCGGAAAGCTGGTTAAAGGCATGGGCGGCGCCATGGACTTGGTGGCCGGCGCCGACAATATCATAGTCACCATGATGCACGCCGACAAACACGGCAATTCCAAACTGCTGAGCAAATGCGAGTTGCCGCTCACGGGTTACGGCTGCATCAAGCGAGTACTGACAGACCTGGCCTTTATCGAAATCAAGGATGGCGCCTTCCACCTGCTGGAGCGGGCACCAGGTGTGAGTGTCGAGGAGATAGTTGCCAAAACCGCCGGCAAGCTTATCGTCCCCGAACATGTGCCAGAGATGATCTTGTAAGAAATTAAGTCTCTGAGGCCTATTGTGACTCTCAATAGGCCGACATTGACCGGGCCGATTTTCAGCGGACCATAGTTTTTGAGTCGCCATCGCGACTCAAAAATCCCGCGGATAATATTGGTTGTGGCTGTTTTATCTCAAAACTTGCAAAACGTCGCTTTTAACTGCTCAGCAACTCTCGGGCATTGGCCAGAGTATTGCTGGTAATGGTATCGCCACCAAGCAACCTGGCCAACTCCTGTACCCGCTGCTCTTTATCTAGCGCCACCATAGAGGTTTCGGTACCACTGCCCTTGGCATGTTTAGCAACAAACATATGCTGATGGCCGTTACCTGCCACCTGCGGCAGATGAGTTACACACAATACCTGGGTCGATTCTCCCAAGGTGCGCAACATGCGGCCCACCACGGCCGCCGTTGGCCCGGAAATCCCCACATCCACCTCGTCAAAAATCAGTGTCGGGGTAGCTACCTTACGGGCAGTTATCACCTGAATACCCAAGCCGATACGGGAAAGCTCGCCCCCCGAGGCCACCTTGGCCAGGCTCTGCAGGGGTTGTCCCGGGTTGGTGGTCACCAGAAACTCCACCCTGTCACTGCCATTGACCGACATCTGCTCAGGATTAAACTCCACCGCTATGCTGAACTTGCCCTTGGGCATATTGAGTTCATGGATGGAAGCCGTGACCAACTTGTCCAACTCTTTGGCATAGCGGCTGCGGCTCTGACTGAGTTTTTGCGCCTGGGTCAGATAATTCTGTTTGCTGGCTTCCAATTGCTGCTCTATCTCTTCGAGCTTCTGCTCATCTGAGTCGAGGCTACCCAGTTCGGCCAGCAACTGCTGATGGTGTTGATACAACTCTGAGGGCATCACCTGATGCTTGCGCGCCAATTGCATCGCCTTGGAAAGTCGCGCCTCCAGCATGGCAAAGTGTTCGGGATCCAACTCGAGTTTGTCCAGATAGCGCTGCAGCTCGCTGCTGCTTTCCTGCACCTGGATCAGGGCATCGTTGAGCATACCGCCGACATTGGCCAGCTCAGCATCGACACTCTCCAGCTCGGCACTGATATGCACGGCCCGGTTCAGCAATGACTCTATGTTGGCCTCTTCGCCCTCGCTAAGCAGCATCAGGGCCAACTGACAGGACTCGATCAGCGCCGTGCTGTTGGCCAGACGCTTGTGCTCCTGCTCTATCTCGGCAAATTCATGCTCCCCGAGGGCAAAGTCGTTGAGTTCTTCCACCTGATAACTGAGCAACTGCTTGCGGGCAATTCTCTCCTGCTGCGACAGCACCAGTTGCCGCAGTTCCTGCTCGATTTGGCGATAACGCTGATAGGCACTGCTGACACCATCGAGCAACAGCTTATGATTGGCATAGCTGTCCAGCAGGTAAAGTTGCTGCTCTGTCTTGAGCATGGCGTGATGGGCATGCTGGCCGTGGATCCCCACCAGCAAGGGCCCCAACGCCTTGAGCTGAGTCAGCGGCACAGGGTTACCATTGATATAGGCGCGGGAGCGGCCATCGCTGCCAATGGTGCGCCGGAGAATACATTCATCTTCGAGTTCGAGGTCATTATCTTCCAGCCAACGCTTGGCCAGAGGGACATCCGCCAGAGAGAAACGGGCACTGACTTCCGTCTTGCTGGCACCGGGACGCACACTGGCGGCATCAGCCCGGTTGCCGAGACAAAGCCCCAGGGCATCGATGGCAATGGATTTACCCGCCCCGGTCTCGCCGGTAATGCTGGTCATTCCCGGACGGAAGTCCAGCTCCAGAAAACGCACTATGGCAAAGTTATTGATGCTGAGTTGGCAAAGCATAATGAATTCCCAAAACACTGTATTGATAAACAGTATATACTGATTTTTTATACAGTAAATATCTGTCGATTAATTATTCCCTGTGTTCTTCCCTAAACAGCCCATGCCGCTATCAAAGGCAAACTGATAAAGGTGATCAGCGTGCCCAGTAGTATCCCCTGAGCACTGACCCCGGCCTTGGTGTCATAACGCTGCGCCAGTAAGTATACACTCGCGGCCGTAGGCAGGGCCGCAAGGATAACGCCCATCTGCAGATTGGTGCCGCTGATCCCCATGGCTTTCAATAACAGATAAGCCAGCAGAGGTTGCAGCAGTAGCTTGCAGGCGTTGATACCAAAAAGCTCGGCCAACTGCCAAGGCCCAGGTACACGGGTGGCGCCGCGAACCCGGGTCGCCTTGGCCAACACCATGCCGATGGCAAACAGGGCACAGGGGCTGGAGGTGGCGCCTATCTGGCTTATCATCATCTCTATCCCATCCGGCAGAGCCATACCGGATGCCGAGACGGCAACGCCCAGGGCGCTGCCGATAACAATCGGGTTTTTCGCCAGCGCTTCAACAATAATCAGCAAAGGATGGGCCTTATTTTCTGTATCTCTAGCGAGCTCCAGCGACACCAGGGCGATGGCAAACATCACCACAGACAACAGGCTGGCAATGGCCGCCGCGGCCAGCGCCAACTGGTTTCCCGGGTAGACTATCATCATCATGGGGATGCCAATAAAGGCGGTATTGCCAAAGGTGGCATTCAAAGCGCGAATTGCCCCTACCCCCTGGCCGGCCCTGAAACAGCCGGAAATCAGCAACACCAGAAGGTAGGTCAGCATCATTGCCAAGCTGAAACCGAAGATGAAATGCCACTGGAAGATCTCCTCGAAAGAGGTTCTTGCCAGCACTATCATCATAATGGCCGGAAAAGCTATGTAGTAAACATATTGATTGAGGGCGGCGTCCGTACCATCCGGCAGGATTTTGCTTTTCTGTACCAGTGAACCTGCGAGCATAATGCCAAACACAGAGATCAGCGGAGTAATGATTCCAGTCATACTTCTTCCATTTTGCTGACTTTGACTGTCGTACTCCCGCCGAGGATCTGCGAAAATGGCGGGGAATTCTGTATCTTGCCTGCCCTTATCAGTACAGCTAAGTTAAGTTCGGCAGAGATTGCCGACAAGTTACCACAGCCGTTTTCTGCCAGCCATTGCGCTATGGTCGTAGACATCGGCAGACAAGCGTTTTAAACATATCCTTGGCACATTGAGGAACAGCAATGAGTGACAATCAGGCTCCCGAACTGCAACTGCTCTACTTGTTTGTACATCTGGTCAATGCCGGTAGTTTCTCCCAGGCCGCCAAAGTACTGAATATGCCGGTGGCCACCGTCAGCCGCAAACTAGCCAAGCTGGAATCTGTGCTGGATAAACAACTGCTGATGCGCACCACCCGCAAACTGAGGTTGACCGAAGAGGGACTGGAGTTGTTCCAACGCTATCAGCAACTGATAGCCCAGTTTGATGCCCTGGCCAGCGGCACCTGCGCCGACAAGCCCGAAGGCACCTTGAGAATTGCCGCCCCCATCTCGATTATCTCTATGATATTCATCGAGACACTGAACGAATTTTGCGAGTGCTATCCGGATATCAAACTGCATATCGCCCAAAGCAATGAGGTGGTGGACCTTATCGACAAAGGCATAGATGTTGCCATAGTCGGCGGCACCCAGCCGGACTCCTCCTGGGTCTCCTGCTCTCTCGGGGTCTTGGATTATCGCCTGGTGGCTTCCCCCGGGTATCTTCGAAAGGCGCCGGTATTCAATCATCCGCAGCAGCTCAGCCAGCACAAGGTTATCAAGGTCTGGCCTCTGTTCAACTGGTCGCTGCGCCATCCCGATGGCGACGCCTTCTATTATGACGGCCCGGCCAACCTGACCCTGACGGATCTCCACGGTGCCATCCGCGCAACTTTGAATGACGGCGGTATTCTTTACGGCCCTGAGCTCTTTTGCAAACAGGAGTTGAAAGATGGCCGGCTACAGGTATTGCTGCCGGAGTGGAAAGGAGAAAAACGCCGTATCTCCCTGCTCTATCATCAACGCAGCCAGCAACCACTCAAGGTAAAACTCTTTATCGAGTTCATGCAACAGCGCGCCCCTGCACTGTTTTCCATGGACTGAAACGCAGACGCAAAAAAGCCCGCGATGCGGGCTTTTGTTCGAAGGGGTAAGTCTTACAGACGGATACCAGCCTTCTCCAGGTCTTTGGCAATCACACTTCTTGGCAGTGCAACATAACCGTCTTTCTCAACAACCTGCTGACCCTGCTTGGACAGGACATAGCGGACAAACTCGCGCTGCATGGGTGACAGCTCTTTGTTTGGATGCTTGTTGATGTAGACGTAGAGGTAGCGTGACAGTGGATAAGTACCGCTGGCAGCGTTCTCTGGCGTTGCAGCGATATAGTCGTCGCCCTTCTTCGACAGAGCCACGGCTTTAACACCGGCTGTCTTGTAACCTATGCCTGAGTAACCGATAGCGTTCAGCGACTGAGATACGGACTGAACCACTGAGGCGCTGCCTGGCTGCTCGTTCACATTGGCTTTGAAGTCACCCTTACACAGGGCTTTCTTCTTGAAGTAACCGTAAGTACCGGATACTGAGTTACGGCCATACAGCTGAATGTCCTTGGCAGACCAGCTTCCGTCCAGACCGGCATCACCCCAGCGAGTGATATCGCTGCCACCACACTTATGGGTAGAGGAGAAGATGGCATCAACCTGCTCTATGCTCAGCCCCTTGATTGGGTTGTCCTTGTGAACAAATACTGCCAGAGCATCAATGGCAACACGAATCGCAGTTGGCTTGTAACCAAAGTGCTTTTCAAACGCTTCCTCTTCGTTTGGCTTCATCTTGCGGCTCATAGGGCCGAACTGAGAAGTCCCTTCAGTCAGAGCTGGAGGCGCAGTTGAAGAACCGGCAGCCTGGATCTGGATGTTGACGTTAGGGTACATCTGTTTGAATTCTTCTGCCCACAGAGTCATCATGTTGGCCAGAGTGTCAGAACCGACAGAAGACAAGTTACCGGATACGCCACTTGTTTTCTCGTAGGTTGGCAGTGACTGATCGATAGCAGCCATAGATGCTGCTGAGAATACACCAGCGGCTGTAAGAGTCACCGCACCGACAAGCTGTTTCAATTTCATTATTTGCTCCAGTGTTTACCGAAATTGGTTTCTAAAACGCAGCCAGTATCAATTGCCACAATGACAAGTCTATGACTTTAAAATGACAGTTGCATGACAGCCCAAAATAAATTCGAAACCAATAAGGGATTGAAATTAGCCGGTAGCACAGTTTCAATAGTTTCGACATAAAGGGCCTTCGACTAAAGGTACTGTTTAAGCCGCTCACTTTTTGTGGCGAAGAGTTTGTATAATCAAAATCTGAAGCTTACTGCCGGTGACACAAGCACCAAAGTAATTCCCCTTCGCACCATATAACAAAAAGGAGCCAGCGGCTCCTTAATAACATTCGTCCATTCTAGCGCTTCAAGAATCTTGCTGCTCCAGCAGATGCTGCGGGATCACAAAGCTGAAAGTACTGCCCTTACCCAGCTCACTGGCCACCTTAAGTTCGCTGTGGTGATGACTGAGGGCGTGTTTCACTATCGCCAACCCCAAACCACTGCCACCAGTTTGCCGCGAGCGTGCACTGTCGACCCGATAGAAGCGTTCGGTCAGACGACTGATATGCTGCGGTGCAATCCCTTCACCGCTGTCTTTAACACTGAACATGGCGCCGGTTGCCACCCGTTGCCAGCGCACCTCAATACTGCCGCCCGGCTCTGTGTAACGTATGGCGTTAGACAATAGATTGGAGCAGGCACTGCGCAGCTGCAACTCATTGCCATGGGTATTGAGCCCTGGTTCGGCATAGAAGCTCAGTTGGTAGCGGCCACGGGAGAGCGCTTCGCCCTCCTCTTTTAAGGTGGTCATCAACTGCTGCATATCCACTGTGTGTTCCAGGTTGATATCGGCGGCATCTTCAATCCGCGACAACGCCAACAGCTGCTCTACCATGGATTGCATCCGGCCGGTCTGCTGTTGCATCAACTCCAGCGCCTTGACATTGGGGGAATCAGGTTCGGCCATGCTCTGCATCATCTCAAGGTATCCCTGCAGCACAGTGAGCGGCGTCTTCAGCTCATGGGAGACGTTGGCAACAAACTCTTTACGCATTCCCTCGAGTTGCCTAACCCGGGTGATATCCCGAGCAATCAGCAACAGCTGCCTGTCGCCGTAAGCCATCAAACGCACTTCCAGCAAACGTCTATCCGAAACCGGGGACGGCAGCTCCAGCGGCTCCTTGTAATGGCCCTTTTTCAAATAGGTCGAAAAGTCGGGATGCCGGATAAGGTTATCTATTCGCTGACCATTATCCTGCGGCCAAACAAAGCCGAGCAGCAACTGCGCCAATTTGTTACACCAGAGGATATTGTGCTCTGAATCAAGTACCACAGCCGCATCAGGAAGCGCTTCAGCCCCCTGACGAAACCGTCCCAATAAGCCGGCCAACTGACTCACCCGCTTGCGGTTTTTCCCCTGTAGGCGATAGATGCCATTGAACACCCCTTCCCAGCTGCCGCTGCCCTGAGGCGGCGTTAAGCGGCGATCGCGCCACAACCAGTAATTGAGCCGAATAAGCTGGCGATAATGCCAACCCAATAATAGAAAAGCTCCCAGACACAGTACCAAGAGCAACTGACCAAGCAGCAACCCAAGAAGCAGACAAGCCGCCAGGTACAGCATCAGACGGGAAAACAGCCGATAACCCGAATAGGAATCAAACATAGAAAATGCCCAGGCAAAAGGCCGATGGTTGCACAAGATAACGCAAAACCCGGCCCGTGCCCATTGTTACCCCGCTAGATACGGGTAGAGAAGCGGTAACCTGCGCCGCGAACCGTTTGGATCAGTTTATCGTGCCCGGACAGCTCCACAGCTTTCCTTAAGCGACGAATATGCACATCCACGGTTCTGTCTTCGACATAGACATTGGTGCCCCAAACATTGTCCAGCAGCTGCTCACGGCTGTAGACCCGTTCCGGGTGAGTCATAAAAAAGTGCAGCAAACGAAACTCGGTCGGCCCCATCTCCAGCACGGAATCTCCCACAGTGACCCTGTGGCTGACAGGATCCAGGGTCAGGCCCTGCACATCTATGGTTTCTTCCAGGCGGGTTGGCGCGGCGCGTCTGAGAACCGCCTTGATGCGAGCCACAAGCTCCTTGGGGGAAAACGGCTTGGTAATATAGTCATCGGCGCCCACTTCCAGGCCTTTGACCTTGTCCTCTTCCTCACCGCGGGCGGTGAGCATGATAATGGGGATCTGGCGGGTAAACTCATCTTGCTTCAATCGCTTGGCAAACTGGATACCGCTACCACCCGGAAACATCCAGTCCAGCAGAATAAGATCCGGATAAGGTTCCTTGAGCAGTGCTAGCGCAGAGTCAAAGTCCTCGGCGGCACTGGTGGTGTACCCGTGTTGTTCCATAACAAAAGTCAGCATCTCACGGATAGCCAACTCATCTTCTACTATTAAAATCCTTGCAGTCATAACGGTTTCTGTCAGTGAATTTCCACGTGGCCATTATTGGACAGTTTTATTACAAAATTATGAAAAAGACTCGTTTAAGCTCTATTAACGCTACCATTTTGTCATAATTTTCCGGATTAAACACTTGAAACCCTGATAAAAATATCTTTAAAACCTCTCCATTAGCCGCTATCGGCAACAATCCTAATGCGTGTAAATCCATAACAAAAACATATACCAAACAATATCTTACCTGGAAATAAATCCCACATTTCCCAAAAGATAATAATCAAGTTGAACCAGGCTCGGAACATATGACACAGCTCAAGGCGCTGACACATAATCTGTCAAGGCGCTGACACATAATCTGCCGATGCTTAAAGTGATCGCATGTCCGGTCCAACTTGCCGGTCTGAAATCAAGTCAAATAGTGTGATTACCGGCGATTTTTGGCGATAAACAACCACAGGAGTTCAATGAAGCGCCACCAGGTTAATACCTGATACCGGCCCGAAAACGAAAAGCAACTCATGGCCTTCGAGTACGAACCTGAGGCTGGCGACGCCATGCTAACGAGTTTTGTTTGCCAAGACGCTGGATGAGGCTGGGAAGCAACGAAGCTGAATGACAAAAAATCCGATGACATATGAGCATCGGATTTTTATCTTTTGCATGAACCCCTTCAAGTCGCCAGATACATCTGTTCGGGATTAGATTCTTTGGGCGCTATTGCAAACTTATCTAGGCCTTGAACAAAGCCTCTACCGACAATCCCTGAGAAGAGAGTATGTCGCGCAGGCGTTTCAATGCCTCCACCTGAATTTGCCGCACTCTTTCACGGGTCAGGCCAATTTCCGAGCCCACATCTTCCAGAGTGGAAGGCTCATATCCCAGTAGGCCAAAGCGTCTGGCAAGCACTTCTCTTTGCTTGGTATTAAGCTCATTGAGCCACTTAACCACTGAGTTGGAAATGTCTTCTTCCTGCACCTGGGCATCCGGCGTCATCTCATCATCGTCTGCCAACACATCGAGCAGAGCCTTGTCGTTGTCACCGCCTATCGGGGTGTCGACCGAGGTGATCCTCTCATTCAGCTTCAGCATCTTGCTGACATCACTGCTCGGCAGTTCCAGCTTTTCGGCTATCTCTTCGGCTGTGGGTTCGTGATCCAGCTTATGGGCCAACTCCCGGGCTGTACGCAGATACACATTGAGCTCTTTCACCACATGAATAGGCAGACGTATGGTGCGGGTCTGATTCATTATGGCTCGCTCTATGGTCTGGCGGATCCACCAGGTGGCATAAGTGGAGAAACGGAAGCCGCGCTCGGGGTCAAACTTCTCTACGGCACGGATCAGACCAAGATTGCCTTCTTCAATCAGATCCAAGAGTGCCAAGCCACGGTTGTTGTAACGGCGGGCTATTTTGACCACGAGGCGTAAATTACTTTCGATCATGCGGTTGCGTGATTTTTCACAACCTTTGAGGGCCTTGCGCGAGAAAAAAACTTCTTCTTCTGCACTCAGCAAAGGGGAAAATCCGATTTCACTCAGATAAAGTTGGGTCGCGTCTAAGTTTTTTTGCAGGTCATCCTGAACCATTTCGGCCAGAGCTTCTTCCTTCTTCGACGCCACTTCCGTGTCGTTTACGGATAAATCTACAAGCTCTTCCACGGGTGCGCTAGCATTTTTGCGGCTCATAATATTCTCTCCCAAACCTTAACAAACTAATTTACATCGTTTTTTATCCTCCATATGCCAATTTTGGCTCCCAAACAATCAGCGTTTGGGTAAATAATTGAGTGGATTGACAGACTGGCCATGGTAGCGGATCTCAAAGTGCAGCATGACCTGGTTGGTGCCTGTGCTTCCCATCTTCGCAACCGTCTGCCCGGCAGACACATGCTGCTTTTCCTTGACCAAGATCTTATCGGCGTGGGCGTAAGCGCTGAGATAGTCATCACTATGTTTGATAATGACGAGGTTTCCATAACCCCGCAAAGCATTACCCGCATAGACCACCCGACCATCGGCAGTGGCTTTAATAATATCGCCTCGGTTACCGGCTATCTTGATTCCTTTATTTCCCTGCTCTTTGGCAGAGAAAGCGCCAATCACCCGGCCATTGACCGGCCATATCCAGCGACTGACTTTGTCCGGCAGAGTCGAACTCGGCTTGTGGACAACATGGTTAACATTCTGTTTACCATTGGATACAGGGTAAGCAGACTTTGGTTTGGGATCAAGTGTTTTTTTCGGCTTATTTTGCTTAGCTTGAGCAACGGCCTGTTTCTGCTTAACCGTTTGTTTTTTATATACCTTATCTTTTGGTTTTTGAGATTGAGGTTTGGAGTTTTTACTCGAGTTCAGCCGTGATGAGTGTTTAACATTTTTTTTACTTTCAAGAATGAGTACCTGTCCAGGGTAGATGGTATAAGACTTATCTAGCTGATTTAACTTGGCTATTTGCGCATAGTCTTTACCGGCTCCCCAGGCAATGGAATAAAGGGTATCGCCTTTTCTCACCTTGTAAGTATCAGATTGGATTGAGCCTCTTTCTATTGCCGGCCGTTTTACACCATAAATAGATTCGACCGGAGCCGGCCTGTGAGCCTGAAAACTACATCCAGAAACCAGAGTGACCAACAGCACTGAGCCAAGACGCCAAAACAATGACGTCTTTCGTTGCAATAACTGGCTGAAATGCAATGGATTCAAGAATACTCCTGCACGCTGTAATAAGTATCAGGCTAAGCCGCCACTGATTAAAGGCACAAATTTCACCGCCTCGATCACCTGAGAAATAAACTGTCCCTTTTCCCGACGGATCTTCAACAACTGCTGACTCTCATCACCGACAGGGATCACCAATACTCCCCCCTCAGCCAACTGTTCCAGCAAGGCGGCAGGGATATCAGAGGCCGCCGCAGTCACCATGATGGCATCGAAGGGTGCCCTGTTGGGCCAGCCTTGCCAACCATCACCGTATTTGAAATGGACATTATGTAGATCCAGGCGTTTGAGACGTTGACGAGCTTGGATTTGCAGGCTTTTGATCCGCTCAACGGTGAAAAGTTCAGGCACCAACTGCGCCAATACCGCCGCCTGATACCCTGAGCCGGTACCAATTTCCAACACCTTGGCAGGATTATGCTCCAACAATAACTCAGTCATTCTCGCCACAATATAAGGCTGGGATATGGTCTGGCCTGAGCCTATAGGGAGAGCAGTGTTTTCATAAGCCTTATGCGCCAATGCGCCATCAAGAAACAACTCTCTGGGGGTTTTGGCCACCACCTGCAACAGACCCGGATGACGGATCCCTGCTTCCTGCAGTTTTTTGGTTAAATTCAATGCCGATGTGGAGGCTACCCGGGTCATAGTTTTTCTATCCAGTGTTGCAATTGAGACAGCTGCCGATAGGCGGTTAAATCTACAGTTAATGGGGTGATGGACACATATCCCTGAGACACAGCATAAAAGTCGGTATCTTCACCCACATCCAGTTCAATCCCGGGTGGCCCCAACCAAAATACCTCACGGCCGTGAGGATCTCTGGCTCTGACCATACCCTCAGCCTTATGACGGGCGCCGAGCCGAGTAACCCGTATCCCCTTGATTTCATCGAGAGGCAGATCCGGCACATTGATATTGAGGATCTGATCAGAGGCAATAGGATGCTTCTTAAGCCCCATGATGATCTTCACCGCATAGGCCGCCGCAGTGTCATAATGCGTAAACTCACGTCCCACAAGGGATACGGCCACAGCCGGTAACCCCAGAAAACGCCCTTCCATCGCTGCTGCCACTGTGCCTGAATAGAGGGTATCGTCTCCCATATTGGCACCGGCATTGATCCCCGAGACCACCATGTCGGGTTCGCCTTCATAGAGTTCGCGAATCGCCAGATGAACACAATCGGTTGGTGTACCGTTTACCGAGATGTAGCCATTGTCTAACTTATTAATCCTTAAGGGGTTCGTCAAGGTTAAAGAGTTACTGGCTCCAGAGCAGTTGCGATCCGGTGCCACAGTGAGCACTTCGGCAACGGCTGACAAGGCTTCCGATAGGGCGCGGATCCCTGGTGCCGTTACCCCATCATCGTTGCTGACCAAGATTTTCATGCGGGATTTCCTTCCTGAGCCGCCTGGCGCTCACGCCACAAACGTTCGGTCACATCATCATAATCGAGCAGTTCCCGCAGTACTGAAGTTGCAAAGCTGCCGGCTGGAAGGCTGAACTCCAGCTCCAAAGTGTCCGGCTCGATAAACTGGTACTTCATCCCTTCGGGACGCAGCAACAGTGGTCGCCTTTCCTGCTCGAGCCCAGCTTTTTCCAGGCCTTCACAATCGGCGCGGTATTCGGCCAGCACCTGAGTCTCAAAGGCTAACGCATCGGCACTGCTAAGTGGCTGGCCCCTACCCCACATGGGCGCCGACAGCAAAATATCTTTCTCTGCCAGCCTTTGTTGCAATACCTCATCCCAGCGCTCGGCAACAAAGAAACTGCGGCTGCCGGCCAGCATGACACAGTCACCATCCAGACACTCAAGCCCATGGGTCGCCAGGCGCTGAGAGACCAGTTGATTAAACAATAATGAGCGCAGCGCCGACAGGTAGATAGAGCGCTTGTTTCTGTCTTTCACCTTGCGCCCCTGCAGCATCTGCCGCGCCATTTCTATGTTACGGCCGTTGTGACCAAAGCGCTGTTCACCGAAATAGTTGGGTACGCCGCTCCCGGCAATCGACTCCAGCCGCTGCAATACATCTTCCGGCTGGGTTATCTGGCGCAGAACCAGCTTGAAACGGTTCCCGGAAAGCGCGCCAATGCGCAGCTTCTTGTTATGACGCGCCGCACTCAATACCGTGATCGACTCACTGTTGAGGCTCAACCAATCCGGTGTTTCCTTACCCGGAATTCGTACGCCGAACCACTGCTCTGTGATGGCATTCTTGTCCTTCTGACCGGCAAAGGTCACCTCTTTGGGATGCACCTTGGCCAATTTGGCCAGCATCTCAGCCACCTGAACCGTATTCAGGCCATCTTTACGAATATGCAGCAGATGGTGCTCACCCTCGCCCGAGGGTAGAAAAGGCAGTATTTCCTGCACCTGAAAATCGCTGTTGCTGGTGCGCATATCGCCTTTGGAGAGAGGCTTGCCATAGAGAAAGTGTAATGAATTCATCTTATTTGAAATCTTTTCCTGTAAATGAGTCGGTATTACATACCGAACATCAGCACCACGGCTTCTACCGCAATGCCTTCACCGCGGCCGGTAAAGCCGAGTTTTTCTGTCGTGGTCGCCTTGACGTTGATGGAATCGAGATCTGTGTGCAGATCTTCAGCCAACATCTGCCGAATGGCTTCAATATGCGGCGCCATCTTGGGCGCCTGGGCAATAATGGTCACATCCAGGTTGCCGAGACGAAAGCCTTTGTCCAGTGCCAGGCGATAACAATGACGCAGCAGCACCCGGCTGTCGGCTCCCTTGAATTCGGCATCTGAATCGGGGAAGTGTTTACCTATGTCACCAAGTGCCATGGCGCCGAGTATCGCATCTGAAATCGCGTGCAATACCACATCACCATCCGAGTGCGCCAACAAGCCTGTGTGGTGCGGCACTTCCACCCCTCCCAGGATCAAGGGCGGCTCACCACCAAATTTATGTACATCAAAACCGTGTCCAATACGTATATTCATTGCTTGTTCCTGTATTCAGTTGCCCCGCTGATGCGCCAGATAAAGCGCTGCCAGCGGCAAGTCGTCCGGATGGGTTACCTTGATATTGTCACTGCGGCCGCTGATAAGCGCCGGGTGTATTCCGCGCCACTCCATCGCCGAGGCTTCGTCTGTCACCAGCACACCGGCGGCCAACGCCGCTTTCAGCGCCTCGGTCAAAGTAAGCAGTGGAAACAGCTGCGGCGTTAGCGCATGCCAGAGTGCTTCTCTGGCAACCGTTTCACTGATGCAGCCATCGACGCCACTGCGTTTCATGGTGTCGCGCACCGGTGCTGCCAGTATCGCCCCTTGTGGATATTGTTTCCGTGAAGCAAGCAGCTTATCAATATCGCCATGGGTAAGGCAGGGTCTGGCAGCGTCGTGTACCAAAGCCCAGGTATTAGCGGGCAATTGCTTGTCGGCTACCAGGCTCTCAAGCGCCGCCAACACAGAATCGGCCCGCTCTTTACCGCCAGTGACAGTCTCCAACTTGGGATGACTGGCCACCGTCAGTTTGCCAAAAAAGCTATCTTCTGGGTTCAGCGCTACTATCACCTTTGAGATGCCATTGTGGCTCAGCAAACCCTTGAGGGTTTGCTCCAAAATACAGGAGCCGGCAAGCGGCAGATACTGCTTGGGACAATCAGCGCCCATGCGACTGCCTATCCCCGCCGCAGGCACTATGGCAATCACTTGTTCATCACTGAGGAGCCCGGCCGCTATGGCTCGGGAAGAAATAGCTTCGCTCATGGATATCCGTTATGTTGAAATTAGGCCGTTATTGATTGGCCAAAGACATGGAACGCTGCTCACCACCAACAACCCGATAAAAGGTTTCACCCTTCTTGATTAACCCCAGCTCATTGCGGGCACGCTCTTCCAGGGCTTCGGTACCGCTGCGTAGATCGCGGATCTCCTCTTTCAGTACCTGGTTACGTTCTTCGAGCCTGGCATTGCTGTCATTTTGAGCCGCTATCTGCTGTTCAAGATGGAAGTACTCCGGCAGACTGTTTTCTCCCAGCCAAAGACGATATTGCAGTAGCCCCAGCAGCAAGACGATGACAAAAAGCAGTCGTTTCATGGTGATAAATTCAGCTCATGTCCTAAAAATACGATTAGTGTTGATAGTACAACAAAAAAGGCCACCAAGTGGCGGCCTTTTGAAACTGGGGGCGAAAATTACGCCTGACCTTTGATCTCACTCAGGCCGTGGTAGGCTGCCTTGGCGCCCAGTTGCTCTTCAATACGCAGCAACTGGTTGTACTTGGCAACACGGTCAGAGCGGCACAGAGAACCTGTCTTGATCTGGCCGGCTGCGGTACCTACTGCCAAGTCGGCAATGGTCGCATCTTCAGTTTCACCTGAGCGGTGAGAGATAACGGCAGTGTAACCGGCTTCTTTGGCCATACGAATAGCGGCCAGAGTCTCGGTCAGAGAACCTATCTGGTTGAACTTGATCAGAATCGAGTTGGCAACGCCCTGCTCAATACCACGAGACAGGATCTTGGTGTTGGTCACGAACAAATCATCACCCACCAGTTGGATCTTGTCGCCGAGGATCTTGGTCTGGTAAGCCCATCCGTCCCAGTCAGACTCATCCAGGCCATCTTCGATAGAAACGATAGGATACTGCTCGGTCAATGACTTGAGGAAGTCAGAGAAACCGTTGGAATCGAATACCTTGCCTTCACCGGCCAGGTCATACTTACCGTCTTTGTAGAACTCGGAAGCGGCACAATCCAGCGCCAGAGTCACATCTGTGCCCAATTTGTAGCCAGCAGCTTCAACGGCTTCTTTGATAACCGCCAGGGCATCGGCGTTGGATGACAGGTTAGGCGCAAAACCACCTTCGTCGCCCACGGCAGTGTTCAGGCCCTTGGACTGGAGCACTTTCTTCAGGTTGTGGAAGATTTCAGCGCCCATACGCAGGGCTTCGCGGAAGCTCTTGGCACCGACTGGCTGTACCATGAATTCCTGAATGTCGACGTTGTTGTCGGCATGCTCACCACCGTTCAAGATGTTCATCATAGGAACCGGCATGCTGTACTGACCAGGAGTCCCGTTCAGTTCGGCGATGTGAGCGTAAAGTGGCATACCTTTGAATGCAGCTGCGGCCTTGGCAGCAGCCAAAGACACCGCCAGAATGGCGTTAGCGCCCAGCTTGTCTTTGTTTTCGGTGCCGTCCAGCGCAATCATAATGCCATCCAGCTCGGCTTGAGCCGTGGCATCTTTACCCAGCAGGGCTTCACGGATAGGACCGTTGACATTGTCAACAGCCTTGAGCACGCCTTTACCCAGATAGCGGGCCTTGTCGCCATCACGCAGTTCCAGCGCTTCACGGCTACCGGTAGAAGCGCCTGATGGAGCTGCAGCCATACCGATGAAACCACCTTCCAGATGCACTTCAGCTTCTACTGTGGGGTTACCGCGAGAATCCATGATTTCGCGTCCAATGACGTTAATGATCTTAGCCATAATGTCCTCGATTAAAAGTTAAAGAAAAAACCCATACCCATCTGAGCGTTCAGCGTCTCTCATATGGGTATTGGACTTTCACTTCACACTTCCCGGCTCGGCCGGGGATGAAAAAGCCGGACTGCCATAGCAGTCCGGCTCTAATAGTTTAACCCAGATTACGCTTTTGGTAAGTACTGGCGGCGGCGACAAAACCTTCAAACAGAGGATGACCATCGCGAGGTGTGGAGGTGAATTCCGGATGGAACTGACCGGCAACAAACCAAGGGTGCGCCGGTATTTCGATCATCTCCACCAGCTTGCGATCCGAAGACAAGCCACTGAACACCAGGCCTGCTTTTTCCAGACGCTCACGGAAGGCGTTGTTCACTTCGTAACGATGGCGGTGACGCTCGATACAAGTGTTGCTCTTATAAGCCGCAGCGGCCTTGGTGCCTTCAATCAGATGGCACAGCTGAGCGCCAAGACGCATAGTACCGCCAAGATCTGAGGCCTCGTCACGCTGCTCCAAATTGCCTTCTTCATCCACCCATTCAGTGATCAGGCCCACAACAGGGAAAGGGGTTTCCTTGTTGAACTCGGTAGAGTGGGCACCTTCCATACCGGCGACATGGCGAGCGAATTCAATCAGGGCAACCTGCATACCCAGACAGATACCAAAGTATGGCAGTTGGTTTTCACGGGCATATTGAGCGGCAAGGATCTTACCTTCAACACCACGCTCACCAAAGCCGCCGGGAACCAGAATGCCGTCCAGGCCTTCCAGCACTTCAACGCCTTTGACTTCAACCGTCTGGGAATCGATATACTTGATGTTCACCGAAACCCGGTTTTTGAGGCCGGCATGCTTGAGTGCTTCGTTGACTGACTTGTAGGCATCCGGCAGTTCGATGTACTTGCCGACCATACCTATGGTCACTTCATTGTTTGGATTGGCTTCCTGATAAACCACGTTTTCCCATTCGGACAGGTCGGCTTCAGGACAGCTCAGACCAAAGCGCTTGACGACCAGCTCATCCAGACCTTGTGAGCGCAGCAGCGCCGGGATCTTGTAGATAGAGTCCACGTCTTTAAGGGAGATAACCGCCCGCTCTTCAACGTTACAGAACAGGGAGATTTTGGCTCTCTCTGTAGCCGGGATGGCGCGGTCGCCACGGCAAACCAGGATATCCGGCGCAATACCGATAGAACGCAGCTCTTTTACCGAGTGCTGAGTCGGTTTGGTTTTCACTTCCTGAGCCGGGCCGATAAAAGGCACCAGAGTCAGATGCATAAACAGGCTGCGTTCGCGGCCCAATTCAACACCCAGCTGACGGATAGACTCGAGGAAAGGCAGAGATTCGATATCACCCACAGTACCACCGATTTCAACGATGGCGACATCATGGCCTTCACCGCCTTCGAGGACTTTTTCCTTGATGGCGTTGGTGATGTGCGGAATAACCTGAATGGTGGCACCCAGGTAGTCACCACGACGCTCCTTGCGCAGCACTTCCTCGTAGATACGACCCGTAGTGAAGTTGTTGCGGCGGTTCATCTTGGTACGGATGAAACGCTCATAGTGGCCCAAGTCCAGATCTGTCTCTGCGCCGTCCTCAGTGACAAACACTTCCCCGTGTTGGGTTGGGCTCATGGTTCCCGGATCAACGTTGATGTAAGGATCCAGCTTCATGATGGTTACATTCAGGCCTCTGGCCTCTAAAATTGCCGCGAGCGATGCTGCTGCAATGCCTTTACCTAGTGATGAAACAACGCCACCAGTAACGAAGATATACCTTGTAGTCATGCTGAACCTGAGAAAAAAGAATGATAAATAGGTGCTCGAATGAAAGCACCAGGACGGGGCGACAGTATATCAAAGCCCCCGCCATTTACCAAACAGGAATGACGATAATTTTTACGCGCTGATCTCATTCGCGCATTTTTAATCCAGGCTTCGCCTGCTACTGGATTTCACCGCGCTCTTCACGCTTGACCTGATCCCAATAAGCATCCAGTGCCTGCAGATCATGTTCTGCAAACGGCTTGCCGCTGGCATTGGCTTTTTGCTCGACGGCGCGAAAACGCCGCTCAAACTTGTTGTTGGCCCCTCTGAGAGCCTGCTCGGGATCCACCCCCAAGTGGCGCGCCAGATTCACCGCAGCAAACAGCAAATCGCCCACTTCATCCTCAACCCTGGCCTTATCCGGCGTGGCTTGACGCGCTTCGTGCAACACCTCTTCAATCTCTTCCTGTACCTTGTCGACTACAGGTTCAAGCTCGGGCCAATCAAACCCTACTCTGGCGACCCGCTTTTGAATCTTACCCGCCCGCGCCAACGCCGGCAGCGCCTTGGGAATATCATCCAGCACTGAGTGCAGTTCGCGCCCGGCGCGCTCTGCTGCTTTAATGCGCTCCCAGTTGTTCTTGGCATCCGGCGCCGAGTCAAAACTCAAGTCGGTATCGGCGGCAAACACATGGGGATGACGATTGATAAGCTTATTACATATCCGCTCAAGCACAGTGGCGAAATCAAACCAGCCCTTTTCCTTGCCAAGCTGGCAATAGAACACCACCTGAAACAGCAGATCGCCAAGCTCAGAAGGTAACTCCTGCCAGTCGCGGCTTTCTATGGCGTCGGCCACTTCATAAGCTTCTTCCAGGGTGTAGGGCACTATGGAGTCAAAATCCTGTGCCCTGTCCCAGGGGCAACCCAGCTCAGGGTCCCTGAGCTTTGCCATAATCTCAAGCAATGCATTGATATCTGCCGCCACCGCCGTTACTCCTTTGTTGCTAATACGCTTACCAATCCAACGACTCTTTGATAAGTCTTAAAAAACAGCAGGACGCAACCTAGGCGTCCTGTTTTAAATACCGGTCGAATACCGAACTGGCCTCAGAGCCTGCGGGCTTCTATTACCCCGTCTATCTGGGTCAGCTTGGAGATAACCCGGGATAAACCGTCGAGGTTATAAAGCTCCATCTCAAGTTCAATGGCCGCCGTCTGGTTCTTGAGATCCGATGAGGAACTCATCGCCAGCACATTGGACTTTTCCGCCGCCAGCACAGAGGTGAGATCCCGCAGCAAACCGGTTCTGTCATTGGCCACCACTCGAATACGGATCTTGTAGCCGCCGGAGTAGTTTTCGCCCCAGACCACATCCACTACCCGCTCGGGATGGGCACGCATCAATTCCTTGACCTGCTCACAATCGGCTCTGTGCACCGAAATACCACGCCCCTTGGTGATAAAACCGAAAATCTCATCACCGGGCACCGGCTGACAGCAGCGCGCCAGATGGCTCATCAGATTACCGACACCATTGACCTCAATCTGGCCGCGATTGGCACCTATGGGTTTCTGCTGACCTTTCTTGACCAGCTCTTCCACCGCCTCTTCGTCGGAAGGCTCCTGAGTTCTGAGTCGGCTCTGTACATGATTAACCACTTGGTTGAGGCGCACATCGCCGCCACCTATGGCCGCCAACAGGTCGTCCATGTTGGTCATGTTGAAGCGCTCAATTGCGCTGCCGACATCCTTGAGTGTCAGCCCCACCCGCGCCAGTTCGGCTTCCAGCATCTCGCGTCCGGCCACCAGGTTCTTGTCCCTGTCCTGCTGCTTGAACCAGTGTTGGATCTTGCTGCGGGCTCTGGAGGTCTTGATATAACCCAGGTTGGGGTTAAGCCAATCCCGCTTCGGATTGGGATGCTTGGAGGTGATGATCTCGATGCGCTCACCGGTTTCCACCTGGTAGGTGAACGGCACTATGCGGCCATCGACCTTGGCGCCAATACACTTGTGGCCCACCTGGGAGTGGATATAGTAGGCAAAGTCCAGCACGGTCGAGCCGGCTGGCAAGTCCACCACTTCTCCGGACGGGGTAAACACATAGACCCTGTCTTCGAAGACCTGGGCACGGATCTCCTCCACTAGGTTGCCGCTCTCAACCACATCTTCCTGCCACTGCAAAATCTTGCGCAGCCAGTTGATCTTCTCTTCGTAGCCACTCTGTTTGCCGGAGTGATTGCCCTCTTTATATTTCCAGTGAGCCGCCACCCCGAGCTCGGCATCTTCATGCATCTGCTGGGTACGAATTTGGATTTCGACTGTTTTGCCCTCCGGCCCCACCACCACAGTGTGAATCGACTGGTAGCCGTTAGGTTTGGGGTTGGCAATATAGTCGTCAAACTCTCTGGGAATATGGTGCCAAAGGGTATGCACTACACCGAGCGCGCCGTAGCAGTCCTGCAACCGGTCGGTGACGATTCGCACCGCACGCACGTCAAACAGCTCGTCAAATTTAAGCTGCTTGCCGCGCATCTTGCGCCAGATGGAGTAGATATGTTTGGGGCGGCCATAGACCTTGGCACGAATGCCTTCTTCATCCAGCCGCGTTTGCAACTGATTGACAAAGTTGTCGATAAAGACTTCACGGTCCAGGCGCTTGCCATCCAGCTGCTTGGCAATCTCTTTATAGGTCTCGGGATGCAGATAACGAAACGAGATATCCTCCAGCTCCCACTTGAGCTGACCTATACCCAAACGGTTAGCCAGCGGCGCGTAGATGTCGGCAATTTCCCGGGCCAGTAAGACCCGGGTTTCTTCATCGTCATTTTTCACGGCCCTAAGCAAGCATACCCGCTCGGCCAGTTTGATCACCACGGCGCGTACATCTTCCACCATGGCCAGCAACATCTTGCGGATATTGTCGATTTGCGGTTCGCTGCTGCGGCTGTCATTGCCCACCTTGAGTGCGCCTATGGCATCCATGGTCTTGACGCTGTTGACCAAGGTAGCCAACTCGGGGCCAAAATCTTCGGTGAGCTTGGCTTCATCGACTATGCCCACCTCGAAAAACACAAATAAGATGGCGGCCTGCAGGGTTTCGATATCCATGTTGAGCGGCGCGAGGATCTCTATCATCTCCCGCGCCTTGGCCTGCAGCTCGGCTTTGGGACGCTTGCACTTACCCATAGGCAGCGCTTCCACCTTGGCTATCAGCTCCAACAAACGCCCGGCATCGGCGGAGTCGGCCACATAACGATTAACCCACTCATCCAGATTGAAATCAGGATCCTTAAAGTGTGCTTCGCGAACAGATACCATCTCACCTTCCTTTAGTGTCCGATTAACAGACTCAACAAGACTCCCTATCTTGAGCATACCCGATGGGATGTCAAACCCCCGTGAGTACCTTTATTGATAAAATTGACTCGATAGACAATAAAAGCATCAATTCCGCACAAACAAGGCCATGGCTTCGGTGTGATGGGTCTGGGGGAACATGTCCAACACACTGAGGCGCTCCAGGCGATAGCCTTGCTCGAGCAGCAAGACGCTGTCCCGCGCCAGGCTTGCCGGATTGCAGGAAACATACACCACCCGCTCAGGCGCGATATTTTTCAGATAAGAAAGCGTCTCATAGGCACCGGCACGGGCGGGATCCAGCAGCAGCTTATCCACCTTGCCAAGCCAGGGCTCGGCCGAAAGATCGGCGCTGAGATCGGCGCAAAAGAACTGCAACCCTTCAAGCCCGGCCTGTTTGGCATTTTGTCTGGCCTGCTCAACCATGGCGGGCACGCCCTCGACACCTGTGACCCGGGCGCCGGTGGCCGCCAGCGGTAGGCTGAAGTTACCCATGCCGCAGAAGAGATCCAGTATGTGCTCGCCGACCTTGGGTTGCAGCCAATCTATGGCCTTGGCCACCATGGCACGGTTTACTTCACCATTAACCTGAATAAAATTCCCCGGATTAAACTTAAGCGTCAGCTCATCGCCATCGACGCCAGGCAAGCGGTAGCTTGGCTGATTGCCCGTGAGGTAATCACACTCGCCCTGATTGTCCTGCAGCACCAACTGCACTTCTTGCTGCCCGGCAAAGATCTTGAGCTTTTCCTTGTCTTTATTCACCAGTGGCCGGGTAATTCTCAGCACCACAAAACGACCGGCTTCGGTTTCAATCAGCTCCACATGACCAAGCTGAGCCACGCCCTGCAGGTGTGCCAGTTGCGCCGCCAACGGCTTTATCAGTTCCGACAACGAAACCGCCAATACAGGACATTCGCCAATGGCAACTACCTTGCTGCTGGACTTGGCCCTGAACCCCAGGGTGAATTCGCGACTTTGTTTGTCATACCAGGTCGCCAGTCTGGCCTTGCGTCTATAATGCCAAGGGGTGGAAGCCAACTCGCCGATCTCCGGCAGTTCAGATAGGCCCGAGAGCTTGGCAAACAACTCGGCCAAGGCCCGGCGCTTGTGCTGCCGCTGGCTCAAATCTGACAAGTGTTGCAGATCGCAGCCGCCGCAAAGCGCATAATGGGGGCATTGGGGTTCAACCCGCTCCGGCGATGTTTGGCTGATGCGGATGAGTTTGCCCCTGGCATAGTTCTTTTTTTGTTCGGTGAGCTGCACCTCGGCGCTCTCACCAGGCAATAAGCCGGGAATGAACACCACTTTGCCCTGATATTGACCGATCCCGGCACCCTGATGATCCAATCCGGAAGCCGTGAGTGACAGTTTTGCGGAGACTTTCTTGGATCTGTTTGGTTTTTCTCTAAAAAATTGTGCCATCTAGGCCCCTGAAACAATAAAAAACTGGCAAAGACGCCGGGATATCTGGCAGTCTATCTATAGCCGTAAAACAAACTATCTGGAATACCTATACCGCCCATGAACAGTGCGAATAACATGACCAAGTACAGCCTCAGATCCTGGGTGCTGGTATTGGCCCTGGCTCCTACCATTTTGGTCGGTATTCTTCTGGGCAGTTACTTTACCATAAATCGCTTTTATGAGCTTGAAGATACGCTCATAGAACAGGGCAGTAATATCATAGAGCCGCTGGCCATCGCCAGCGAGATAGGCCTGGCCGCCAACAACCGCGAAGCCACCAAACGCCTGCTCGCCGCGGCTCAGCTCAACAAGTCGACCTTGGTGAAATCCATCGCCATCTTCGATGCCGACAACCAGCTGTTTGTCACCTCCCATTATCACAAAGACTTTGAGATTATGCGCTACAAGGGCGCCATCTCGGATCTGGCCCGCACCGAATATGATCAGCTAGGCGACAGCCTGGTGCTCAGGGCACCGATTTTCGCTGCCGGTAGTCTGCTGGCGATAGACGATGCTCCCGGCTTCAATGAGAAACCCCTGGGCTATATCTCTTTGCTGCTCAACAAGGAAAAGGCGCTGCTGGAACAGCACAGAGCCGCGGTGGCGGCTTTTATCATAGTGCTTATCGGGGTGCAGCTGAATCTGCTATTCACCTTCCGCCTGGTAAAGAATGTCACTCAGCCTATCACCGACATGGTACGGGTGGTGGCCAAAATCCGTGAGGGCAAGCTGGATACCCGGCTGGAGGGCAATCTCATCGGTGAGCTGGATCTGCTCAAACGGGGGATTAACGCCATGGCGGGCTCCTTGTCGGAATACCATGATGAGATGCAGCAGAACATAGATCAGGCGACCTCGGATCTCAGGGAAACCCTGGAGCAGATTGAAATTCAGAACGTCGAACTGGACTTGGCCAAGAAACGGGCGCTGGAAGCCAGCCGGATAAAATCCGAATTCTTGGCCAACATGTCCCACGAGCTGAGAACGCCACTCAATGGCGTGATAGGTTTTGCCCGTCAACTATTGAAAACGCCGCTGCACGCCAGCCAGATGGAATATATTCGCACCATTGAACGCAGTGCCACCAACCTACTGGGGATCATCAACGACATCCTCGACTTCTCCAAGCTGGAAGCCGGTAAGATGGTATTGGAAACCATGCCATTCGCCCTCAGGGAAACCCTGGATGATACCCTGATGCTGCTGTCCGGCTCTGCCCACGAGAAAGGGTTGGAACTTGTCGTGGATGTGGCCCCGGAAGTGCCGGATGCCGTCAGCGGAGACGCCATGCGGGTGGGTCAGATCATCACCAATCTGGTGGGCAATGCCATCAAGTTTACCGATCAGGGCAGTGTGCTGCTGAAGGTGGATATCAGCAACATCAAAGAAGACAAATTGCTGTTGCACTGTGAGGTATCGGATACAGGTATCGGCATAGAGGAGAGTCAGCAGGAGTTGCTGTTCCAGGCATTCGGCCAGGCCGATTCATCCATCTCCCGCCGCTTTGGCGGTACAGGTCTTGGATTGGTGATAACCAAGCGCCTCATTAATCAGATGGGCGGCCAGATAGGCTTCAGTTCCAGAATGGGCAAAGGCTCTACCTTCTGGTTTACCCTGCCGCTGATGACCAGCCAATTCTCCATAGGTGAACCACTGCCACTGGAGCAGCTCAGAGGCAAGACGGTATTACTGTTTGAACCCAGACCCTTAACCCGTTCTGTACTCAACCGCCGTCTGCAACATTGGCAGATGCAGGTCAACAGTGTTCACACTGTGCCGCAGCTGGAAGCCGAGCTCGCTCAGGACAAGGCACATTTCGACTATGTACTGCTCGGCTGTCACGGCTTCGATGGTCCACCCCAATTGCAGTCAATACTCAAGAGCGCCAGACAAGTCACCGAGGCCCTTATCGCCCTATTTGACTGCCATGACCAGGAAGCGCTGGAGCGTTATATCCGTCCCGCGGTGGATCTGGTGTTGAGTATCCCCGCCAGCGAATACCTGATGGCACGCAATATGATTTATCTGCCGCAGGAGTCGGAACTCAAAACCGCCCGTCCCCAATTGGTAGAGCCGCAGCAGCGCCACAAACTCAATGTGCTGGCGGTGGATGATAACCCGGCCAACCTCAAGCTGATTGACACCCTGCTCGATGAACTGGTCACAGGAGTAACCACGGCCAGTAATGGCGAGCAGGCGGTCAACCTGGCCAAAAAACGCAGTTTTGATTTGATCTTTATGGATATTCAGATGCCGGGGACAGATGGTATTACCGCCACTCGCCTCATCCGTCAGGACTCGCTGAATCGTAATACACCGATAGTTGCGGTCACGGCCCATGCCATCAATGAGGAGCGCGA
Source organism: Shewanella chilikensis (assembly GCF_002836945.1). Classification (GTDB taxonomy): domain Bacteria; phylum Pseudomonadota; class Gammaproteobacteria; order Enterobacterales; family Shewanellaceae; genus Shewanella; species Shewanella chilikensis. The sequence goes on along the minus strand of NZ_NIJM01000013.1, from coordinate 29,380 downwards.
GCGGATCCTCAACAGTGGCATGGACGGCTATCTACCCAAGCCAATCGATGAAGCGGCACTGAAAGGAGTGATCAGTCGCTGGATTACCCGGCCCAAGTTTACTCATTTTGATCAACATACCCTCAACTGGGAACTCTGTTTGACCCAGGCCAACCAGAAGCAGGATCTGGCACTGGATATGCTCAGAATGTTGATCGATTCCATGCCACAAACCAGAACCACCATACAGGAATCGCTGGAACAAAATGACATAGACGAAATGAAGGCCTGTGTTCACAAACTGCACGGCGCCTGTTGCTACTGCGGCGTACCGACGCTGCAAAAACTCTGTCAAACCGTGGAAGGCGGTCTCAAGCAAGGCAATAACATTACCGAGCTGGAGCCGGAAATACTGGAGTTACTTGATGAGCTAACTAAGGTAGAATCCGCGGCAAAACAAGTGATATCCCAACTTTCGATGGATTTAACCGATGACAACTAAACCTGGCTTCTTTAAACGCCTGAAGGCGCTGGAACTGCCGCAAAAGAAACTCTTTGCCGTGGCATTGTGCCAGCGTATGTACCCCAACTACCAACTGTTTTCCGAGGTGTGTGAATTCGGCGATCCCCAAGTACTGGATACTGTGCTCAACCTGCTGTGGCAGTCTTTATATGACCGCAAACTCAAGTTGAACCTTGAACTGCAGATGGCCAAATTGGAGGAAAACACCCCTGAACCAGCCCAATTCGACGCCTATGGAGTCTACCCGGCGATGGATGCGGCTGTGGCACTCAGTTCACTGCTTGGTGCGCTGGAAAGCAAGGTGGAAGACGACATCACCAATATCTCCAAGTTGTCATCCGGTACTGTCGCCAACTATATTGAAGCCATAGCCGATCCCGAATTGGATGGTGAGGCATTGGACGAGTTTGTCTTCAGCCACGAAGTAATGCAGGAAGAGCGCGAGTTGCAGGCATCCTTGCTGGAAATTATCGAGGAAAACCCGCAGATAACTGCGGATTTTGTCAAAGCACTACGCAAAGAAATCGTCATGAACGGCGTGTCCAACATAGGAATAAGCGTTCAACAAGATGCGTAAGCTTGTTTATCGCGGTTATATCCTCAGCAATACCGATGGACTCACCGACAGCTGGACCCTAACCATAGGCCAGACCAGCCGCACCGGTTCTTTGTTCGAACTAAGAAGACAAATCAACTTCTTTGAAGAGTTGGGGATATTGCCACAGCCCAAAATGACTGACCAGCAAGTCAAAGGCAATTCATCGGCTCCACAAGGGAAGACAAGAAATAAACAGCTCTCCCCAAAGAAGCATTTCCGCAAAAGTATCAACCCACAAGGCCGGACGGGCAAATAGTCCGGCTTAGGGTTTAGGTGCTTTGAAGAATTGGCTCTCCAGGGCCTTGAATTTAATCAAATCATTCTTGTCTCCCTCCTGACTATCAATTACTCTGAAACCATATTGGCAATGGATAGCTTAGCTTCAGCCCAAAGGTCCAAACCCAGGAAGCGACATAAGTCTTAATGGAAAGCAACCGCTTTAGGCCGGGACGTGAAGACTTGATGGGATGACCTCAGGATCATCCACCAAGTAACAGGGAAGTTTGTCATCTCTCCCAGTTGCAATAAATCAACTCAACATACCGTCTGGTGGAATTCAAGATGCTTTAATCATCAGCATCATCCAACAGTCTCTATGTGAAAAGTTAACCAGAAGTTTTTCTACGGCCAGTATTGTTATACCTCTGCCATCTCATGGTATTAGCCAAAAACAATCACTTTTGGGAGACTCAACTTGACCATTAAAGCGCTGCTTTTTCTTATCTGCCTGTCGGCAGCGGGTATTGTCCATATAACAACGGCCAAAGCAGACCCTGTCGCCGCTCAAGCGCCAGGGGCTGAGCATGCACTGCAAAGGCTCAGTAGCAAAAGCCAACCCAAGACTCAGGTGATGGTGCTTGGCAGCCTGCACCTGAGCAATATCAAACAGCAATTGGACAGCCGCTCTCTATCCTCGATCCTTGAGCCACTCTCCCGTTACCAGCCTACGGCCATAGCGGTAGAGTCACTGCGGCCAGAGGATATTGCCACCATGATCAACGGCTCAGGCGAGTATCAAACTGTGTTGGATCATTTTGTAGGACAAAGATTTCTGGCGCTGGCGATAAAGGAGCAGCAGGAGTTGCAGCTCTCGGCGCAAAAGGCGCTTGAGAGTCTGGAGCCCTTATTGGATAAGGCCAGCCTTGAACCTGTGCAGCGAGCAAGACTCATCAAGTTAGCCGTTGCCGCCTATCACAAAGAGCTAGCCCTGCTGCACTGGCATTATTTGGACAAAACTGCAGCGAGCACAGCGATTTCCACCGAGTTACAGCACTACCTGGAGCAACTTGCCGCGAGCAATAACGAGAAAAACACCCTTGGCAACAACCTGGCCATGGCACTGAAGCTCAAGCGCATTTATCCGATAGATGATCATCTGGATAAAGATCTCTACCGCCCCATCGAAGCGCGACTGCTGGAGTCTTACAATCAGTCGCCTCATGCCGCCGCTCTGGCCAAAAGCGACTATATCAACAAGCCACAAAGGCTAAAGACTGAGGCGCTCGAGACAGGCAACTGGTTGCCGCTCTTTTCCTGGCTAAACAGCCAGGAGTACCAGACGGCCGTCATTGACAAGGAGTGGAGCCTGTTTATCGATAAAGATTTACCCCCGGATGCGGCGCTCTCCCGGGTTGCCCTTTGGGAGATACGCAATCTCAACATGAGCTCGCACATCATGCGCGTGGTGGCAGCTAACCCTGGAGGTCGAGTGCTGGTGATAGTCGGAGCCAGCCACAAGGTGTTTCTGGAGCAGTATTTGGCCAATATGTTAGGGGTTAAACTGATCCAGCCGCAGCAGTATTTTACTGCCCCCCAAAGTCCACATGACAACCGCTGAAGAGCCAATAGCTGGTTTTAGTTGTAAACAAGGAACCCCATGAAACAATTACATAGTGTCGCCTGGCTACATAAAAAAAACGCTGAAGTCTTGTGTGTCAAATCCAAGGGCAAAGATACATTCTTTATTCCCGGCGGCAAACCTGAACCAGGTGAAACCCTTGAACAAGCCCTGACACGGGAACTGCAGGAAGAGCTCAGCATAGAACTGCAGCAAGACACCATTTGCCACAGGTTCAGCATCACGGATAAGGCCTTTGGCCTTGAGGACACTGAGCTGACCATGCACTGTTTCAGCGCGGGCTTTAGTGGCGACATCAATACCGCAGCCGAGATAGAAAGCCTGGACTGGATAGGCATAGCAGATATGGCAAAATGCGCACCGGCGGCCCAGCAGGCAATCGTAAAATTGCTTGGCAGCGACCATTGAATCGACGTTCGCCGGAGCACCTTTGTCCAACTTGGTCTATCCTGCAGCCAGATAACACAGAGTCAGGCTCGCACTCGCAAGCGAGCCAGGGAGAACACAGATGGACAAAAAATTGCAGCAAACTGACGGTAGCGTTTCTATCGACCACAAGATTGCCGCCCTGGGCGGCTGGCGCGCCGAGATGCTTGGCCATATCCGCGAACTTATCAAGGCGGCGATTCCCGAGGTAGTTGAAGAGTGCAAATGGGTAAAGCCAACCAACCCGTCCGGTGTACCTGTATGGTCAAGCCAAGGCATACTCTGTACCGGCGAGTCATACAAAGCCAAATTGAAACTGACATTTGCCAATGGCGCTTCGCTGGCGGATCCCCACCAGCTGTTTAATGCAGGTCTTGAGGGCAAACAGCGTAGAGCCATAGATATTACCCAGGGCCAACCCTTGGATGAAGCGGCTTTCAAGGCACTGATAAGCGCCGCTGCCGACTTCAACCACAACAAGGCCCTGAAACAATCAAAGCGGTAAGTAGGCTGCCAGAGCAGCAGCAAAGATGCACCAAGCTATAGATGTACAAATCTAAGGAAGGTCAATGAATAAACTGTTTATTCGCCGTTTGGCAATATTATGTTTGCCCTTAATTTCCCTCTGCCTGGCGCCTACGGCAATGGCCGAAGTAGATGAGCTTTTCAAGCAGTATCTGCAGGGCCATTATCAGTTGGTTGGCAAAGCCATTGACTCAGATGCCAGCTACACGGGCAAAATGAGCATTTATGAACAGGGCGGCGAACTTAAGGTGCATCGGGAGATAGAAGGTGTAAGCATTCAAGGGACCGCGACCATAGAGCCGGTGCTGAACGGCGATGCCAAGGTGCTTAGGATCCGCTTTCAGCAACAAGAGCGGGATATTGAAGCCAGCTGCCTGTGGCGCGGCGATTTGGATAACTATGCCCGCATCAGCTGTTACCTGTATCATCCGGGGGAAGACACAGAAAACCCAGGTCTGGAGGCACTGTTTCACTTGAGGCAGCACTGATGGGCAGAATAAACAAACCAGGCTTGCCATCAGGTATTCAACACCTTTAACTTATTCATTCTCTTTGGCAATCAAACAGGGAAGTCACTATGAATCGTAAACTCATCGCTTTAATCAGCAGCGCGTTAATGCTGGTTATTGGCACTACTGCGCAGGCCTGTACCCGCGCCGTCTATCACGGCGAAGACCAGTTGGTGATCACCGCCCGCTCCATGGACTGGCGCGACGAAATCCCAGCGAGTCTGTGGCTGTTTCCCCGCGGCATGCAGCGTCATGGGGCAGTCGGCGACAACTCAGTCACCTGGACCTCACGCTACGGCAGCCTGATCACCAGCGCCTTTGATATCTCAAGCACCGACGGCATGAATGAGAAGGGCCTGGTGGCCAATCTGCTCTGGCTGGCAGAGTCGAGTTATCCCGAATACCAGGGTAAACGAAAAGGCTTGTCGGTAGCCGCCTGGGTGCAATATGTACTGGATAACTTTGCCACAGTCGCCGAAACTGTCGATGCTTTGAGAGCCGAGCCTTTTGTGGTGGTTTCCGCCAATATTCCCGGCACCCAACGCTTTGCCACCCTGCATCTGTCGATTTCCGATGCCACAGGTGACAGCGCCATATTCGAGTACATAGACGGCAAGCTGGTAATCCATCACGACCCAAAGTACCGGGTCATGACCAACTCCCCCATCTTCGAGCAGCAACTGGCACTGAACCAGTATTGGCAGCAGATTGGCGGCTTCACCATGTTACCGGGAACCAACCGCGCCGCTGACAGGTTTGTCAGGGCCTCTTTCTATATGGATGCCATTCCCAAGACAGCCAATACCCGAGTAGCGGTTGCCGGCGCCTTCAGCGTCATTCGTAACGCCTCTGTGCCCTTCGGCATAGCTTCCGAGACTGAGCCGAATATCTCTTCAACCCGGTGGCGCTCGGTCTCGGATCATAAAAATCGGGTGTATTACTTTGAAACCGCCTTGACCCCCAACACCTTCTGGGTCGATATGAAGGGCATCAACTTTGACAAGCTGCAAAAGGTGAAAAAGCTGACCATTAACAACAGCAGCCTCTACTCAGGTAACGCACTACCGGACTTTGTCACGGCCAAGCCCTTTACGTTCGCCGGGCTTTAATCTCTAAACAGGCTGGGAGCCTAGGCTCCCGTCTACCTTGCCCAACCTGCTGTTAAATGCGCATACCAACTAAAGGACTCAAGCTGTTCAGCCCGGCTTAAGGCTGATAGCCGATACTGTGACTTCTAAGAACCTTTGCAGGAGTCCTGTGGATGAAGCAGTCCAACACCCTAGGCAAAAAGCATTTCCCCGCCAGAAAAGCAGCTCTCTGGATGTTTTCGGCGCTTGCCCTTGGCACTCTCTCCGGCTGCGGCTGGTTTGCCACAGATGAAAAGGCACAACTGGAGCAGCAGTGGCTCGCCAGGGATCAGCAATTACAACAAGCCATTGAGCAGATCCGCTCTCAAGGTCTGGATGCCATCAATCGCAGCGCCGAGGTCAGCTCAGTGACCGCCTGCGTCGCTGAAAAGCTCAGCCAGGATCCGCTTGGTGAACTGATCCAGGTCGATGGCGTATTGGCAGAGCCCGCCAGGGTCAGCGAGCTACTCGGCCAAATTCAACAGCTATTGGAGCAAGGCTTCAGCTTTGAAAACGCAGCCGCACTGCTGAATAAGGGCGCGGATCTCGCCGCCTATGTCAGCACACTTATCGAATCCCAGGGAATAGACAAGGCTTTGGCGGATGTCGAACAGCTACTGAAAAACGGCACTGATATTAAAGATCAGCAGCTCGGTGGCCACTTGCAAACCCTGCTGAACCAATGCCGCCAATCCCCTCCTAAAGGGAATGGATAGCGGCCGAACATCGTTCCGCTAAAAAAGGTGGCGACTATCCAGTTGCCACCACCTTAAGCAAAGCTCAATAACTGTTGCTATCTTGCCGCCGCTCTCCCCAGTCCTTGCCCGGTTAGGTTTTAATATCCATCACTGCAACCTCTCCAAATAAAAGGCCAGTGGCAGTTCCCCGACCAGGGACCAAAACCTCATTGCAGTTTATTTTACTGTTAATCCAATAAAAACCAGATGATTACGCCATAGCATTAAATCTTGGCTGTGATAGAGTCTCTTTGAACAAGGATCCGAGTCTGAATGTAATGGAGGCCATATGAGCACAGCAGTTCCACGTACCGTCACATCTCCCAAAAAGTTCATTATTGGCAAAGGCTTATTGTCACAAATGCACGAATATGTGCATGACTTCGGCGACAATGCTTTTATTATCGCCGATGAGTTTATTCTCAGCAGGCTTGAGGACGAAGCCCTGACGGGGCTTGAGCAAAACGGCATCAACAACCAACTGGAAAAATTCAACTACGAGTGCAGCGAAGTCGAGATCCAGCGTCTTGTCGCCCTGGCTGAGCAGGCTCATGCCAACGTAATTGTCGGTGTCGGCGGCGGTAAGACACTGGATGTCGCCAAGGCCGTTGCCTTCTACCTTAAGCACCCTGTCGTTCTCTACCCCACCATAGCGTCAACCGATGCTCCCTGTACGGCTTTATCAGTGATTTATACCGAAGCGGGTGAGTTTGAACGCTATCTGTTCCTGCCACAAAATCCGGATGCCGTGATTGCCGACACCAGCATAATCGCTGCCGCGCCGGCGCGTTTCTTCGCTGCAGGTATAGGCGATGCCCTGGCCACCTACTTTGAAGCCAGGGCCTGTTATCAAGCCGACGGTGTCAACCTGGTGCTGAAAAAGCCTTCCCGTACCGGCCTTGGTCTGGCACAACTGTGCTATCAATTGCTCAGTGAAAATGTGGCCGCCGCCATGGATGCGGTAAACAATAAGATAGTCACCCCGGCGCTGGAGCAAACCATAGAAGCAACCATCTATTTAAGCGGTGTTGGTGCCGAAGCCGGTGGCCTGGCGGCAGCGCACGCAGTCAATAACGGCATGTCGGCAGTTGCCGAGTTGCATGGTGCCCAACATGGCGAAAAGGTAGTCTTTGGCCTCTTGACCCAACTGGTGCTGGAAAACGCCCCACAGAGCGAAATCGACAATGTTGTCCGCATCATTAAAACCGCGGGTTTGCCGCTGACTCTGGCAGATATGGGGCTGAAACAATTCCGTGAGGAGGAGTGGCGTAAAGTTGCCGAAATCGCCTGCGCCGAAGGCGATACCATGGGCAATATGCCTATGGCGGTCAGTGCCGATGATGTCTATCAGGCAATGATCGCAGCCAATGCCATGACCGAACGCTATAGCCACCAGAACTGACAAGATGCAAAGGATGCAACCTCTCTCCCGAAAGCGAGGGGTTGCATCTTCCCTTGCGCAAGATCAAAACGATAAGTTGCATTTTTGTTGGTCAATGCTGTTTTTAAGTTTTTTTAAAAACAAAGAATTAACAAAAAAGGATTAAAAATCACCGACCGGTAGACATCAGGCGACTGATGCGATCAAGATCACACAAATGTCGCCATTTAAAGCGTAGAAAGGTTTGAGCTTTTTCTTGCCACTCGCCTCTGAGGGGCAAAACCCACGATAACTTCAAACATTTTCACCCGATGCCAGGAGTTGGCATCAATACCCTATTACTTGCAACGCTGGGAGGAACACATGGCATATGCAACGATCAATCCCTTCACGGGAGAGCTCATCAAAGAATTTCCCAATGCCACTGATGCCGAAGTCACAGAGGCAATTGAATCGGCCCACCAGGCCTTTTTGAGTTGGCGCAATACCTCTTTTGCCAACAAGGCTGAAATACTCAATCGGGCTGCAGCCCTGCTCAGAGACAGCAAGCGCCGCTATGCAGAGCTGCTGACCCTAGAGATGGGTAAAGTCATTGGAGAGGCCGAGGCCGAAGTAGAACTGTCGGCGCAGATCCTCGAATACTATGCCGAGCATGCCGAGAGACTGCTGGCACCGCAGAAACTGCCTGTGGCCGATCCCGCCGAAGGGGAAGCGCTGCTGGTCAATGAACCTCTTGGGGTCTTGCTGGCCATTGAACCCTGGAACTTCCCCTATTACCAGATAGCCAGGATCTTGGCTCCGCAACTTTCTGCCGGCAACACCCTGCTGCTGAAACACGCTTCCAATGTGCCTCAGTGCGCCGCCGCTTTTGAGAGCCTGATGCGGGATGCCGGACTGCCACAGGGCGCCTTCCAGAACCTGTATGCTACCCGGGATCAAGTCGAGCAGATCATCAACTCACCCAAGGTACATGGCGTGGCTCTGACCGGCTCTGAAGGTGCAGGCGCCGTTATTGCCTCTCAGGCCGGTAAGGCGCTGAAAAAATCCACTCTGGAGCTGGGCGGCTCTGACGCCTTTATCGTGCTGGAAGATGCCGAACTCGAGAAAACCATAGATTGGGCGGTATTCGGCCGTCACTGGAATGCCGGTCAGGTATGTGTTTCATCCAAACGGATGATCCTGGTGGAAGCCATTTATGACAAGTTTATGGAAGGCTATACCAAAGGCGTAGCCGCGCTTAAAGCCGGTGACCCTATGGATCCGAACACGACTCTGGCGCCCCTGTCTTCCCAGGGTGCTGCCGATGAAGTGAAGCAGAAAATTCGTGAAGCGGTTGAGCATGGTGCCACAGCTACCGAAGTTGGTCCCAAAGTGCCGGAGCAAGGCGCTTTTGTACAGCCGACCATACTTACCAATGTGACCCCGGACAACCCGGCTTACTATTGGGAGTTCTTCGGCCCTGTCTCCATGATCCTCAAGGCAAAGGATGAACAGGAAGCGATTGCCATTGCCAACGATTCGCCCTTCGGCCTCGGTGGCTCTGTGTTCACCGCCGATGAACAGCGCGGTCTGGCGGTAGCCAAGCAAGTCTCTACCGGGATGATGTTTGTCAACCACCCCACCATGGTTAAGGCTGATTTGCCCTTTGGCGGCATCCGCCGCTCCGGCTATGGTCGTGAACTGATCGACTTAGGCCTGAAAGAGTTCGTCAACCACAAGCTGATCAACGTGGTGGATATCAACGCCCCCTTCTGATCGCGCTTGAAGCATATTTAGTTCGATAAAGACCCGGTCACCTGGCCGGGTCTTTTATCGCCACAATCAAATCGACTGGCAAACTGACTGGTGTTGGCGCAAAGCACAGAACGCGGCTGCGCCAAAATGGGAATAGCCAATGGTATGCCCTTGTATTCAATACCTTGTCCATGTCATCTTAACCGATACCTAATACTCAAAACCGTGTAATTCATGTCCGGACTGGAAAAGAAACTGCCACCCCTGGCGCTCTTGCTGCTGTTTGCGCTACTGTTGCAACTGACATCCTATTACTTACCCTCTTCAAACCTGCATCCGACCTTTAGTTTGGGGCTCGCTGTTTCTCTGTTGACTGCTGGGCTGGTTATTCCTTTGGCAGGAGTACTGAGCTTCAAACGCCATGGAACCACGCCGGATCCCAGGGTGCCGGAACAGAGTTCGGCCTTGGTGACCTCAGGTATTTACCGCTGCTCACGCAACCCCATGTACCTGGGGTTTGTACTCTTGCTGCTGGCACAGGCCGTCTTTCTCAACTGTCTCTGGTTACTGTTTTTAATCGCCCTTTTTGTTGCTTATTTGCAACGCTTTCAAATCCTTCCGGAAGAACGGGCAATGCAGCAACTCTTTGGTGACAGCTACCGCTTGTATTGTCAAAAAGTCAGACGCTGGATTTAGCTGCTTATCTAGCGAAGAAAAAGCATGACGGAGCCAAAGATGCTTGCTCCCAGAGCACTATAGCCGTGACCCAGCTCACAACCATATTATCCGCCGCTAATTCAGCTTCCCAGTTTGCATCTTTAGCTCATCCCCGAGACGCTATCGCCGCGCATCTCTGGCATAATTGCCGCTGACGGTCAACCACATTTTTGAGACACTGCCATGCCCCTGTTTGCCAGAGCCTCCGCCTTCGCCGATTTTATCTACCGCCATTCCCGTGCCGTACACACGGTAAAACTGGCCTTGGCGCTGTTTATTGCCGCCGCCATCAACGCCATCTGGTCTTTGCCTCATTTTGTCTGGAGTATGGTCACCATAGTGATCATCATGATGGGCCTGCCACAGGTGGGCGGCGCTATCGAAAAATCGCTGCAGCGGGCTGTAGGCACCTGCCTGGGCTCGGCTTATGGGGTCTCTTTGGTGATCTTGATGAACGGCTATTGGGATCTGATGGGGTTGCTGATCCTCGGGGTCAGCATAGTCTGTTATCTCAACGCCGGCCGTTACAGCTATGCCTATCTGGTAGCTGGGTTCACCATGATCATAGTGATAGGTGACGCCAACCACGACACCTCAGAAGCTCTGTGGCGTACCGCCAATATTCTCATCGGCTGCGTGATTGCCGTGCTGGTCTCCCTGTTTGTGCTGCCAATCAAGGCCAAACAGGACTGGCGGGCACAACTGGCAAGTTCACTGAAAATCATGACCCAAGTGTTGGAGCAGCATCTCAATGCCGGCCAGGAAGAACCGGAAAATGCCCGTAAGTCGCTGGAGACGGCAATGAAGGCGGTGCTGGCGCAGAAAAAGCTGCTGTTTTCGCTGGAATGGGAAAGCCAAACATTAAAGAAAGAGGCCCAGACTCTAACCGAGCTGGCCAACAAACAGATAAGGGTGATCACGCTTTTGGAACTACTGCTGCTCACCCGCTGGAAGGCCGAAGAAGATGCGGCTTACGCCAGAGTTAAGCAGGTGGCCAGTGGGCTGCAGCGAGAGTTCGCCTATCTGGCGGACTATGTGGCCGGCAACACGCCCGACTGTCCTAAACTCCCCTTGGGACTTGGTTATCAATTGCAGCAACAGCTGCTTAAGCAACTGCCATCTGAATCGAGCGACGACTCGCCGGAAGCGGCGCATCAAGACTTTGCGCTCAGCGGTTACAGCTGGCTTATCTATCAACTTGCCCAGGCACTGTTGGCCATTCATGGCGAGCTGGCCAGTCTGGATCTGGCCTATAAGCGCAAAGCATCTGCCCAGCGCCAGTTGGATATTCCCGAGTAATTGGCCGAGTAATCAGCCAATTGCCGGGCGTTACAGTCGCAACAGATCCTGCTGATGAAAGTGAACCACAACCTCGGGGTCGAGCTTGAGTGCCAGATCCAGTATATGGCTGATGCTGATGGGTCCCTCGCCCATCTGGCTTAAGCTGTTGTAATAGCCGAGTAAGGGTAAGGCCCAGTCGCGGCGCCTTTCAATCAGCTGCTGGTACAACAGGGCCGCCTCTTGGTATTGTTTCTGCTCATAGCTCAGCATGGCTTTGAGATAGACAAGCTGCAAGTAAGCACGGCCCTGACGCTTTAACCCCTTGTCGAGCTGCGCTAGAGCCTCATCGGATTGTCCCAACGCCCGCAAGCTGACAGCCTGATAGAACTGCAGCTTATCCAGATAGTCATACTGCCTCGCAGCGCGTTGATAACTCTTGAGCGCCGCCTCATGCTGGCCCATTTGTGCCAGGATATTACCTTTGAGCATCTGGCCATCGGCCCAAAGCTGAGGCTTGTTATTGAGATAGCGGTTTATCTGTTCCAGCGCCGCCGAATAGTTCCGGGTTTCATAGATTGCCCTGGCAATATCCAACCTGAGATCCCGCTCCGATCCCAAAGCCTCGGCTTTGCGGTAATCGGCCAGTGCGCCGACATAGTCCGGACTCTGGCGCTGGGAATAAGCGGACAGCACCTGAGCCTTGGCCGCGGCGCGGAAAAAATACAGCTCAGGGTCCTTGGACAGCATGAGCTCGGCCTTATCATAGGCTGCCACCGCCTTGGGATAATTAGGGAGATTACTGAAGTAATAAAGCTGACCAAGCAAAAATGCCAGCCGCCCCGAATCCGGGTAGTTTGCCATGGCCGTATCCAGCCTGGGCGCCGCCTCTGCCATCTTCCTTTCAAAAATAAGCTTTTGAATCACTTTAACTTCTGAATTTGGCACCTTCTGCCCGGCGACAGCATGTTGCAACTGGCTTAAGCCCAGTGACAAACTCAACAATAAAACCGGTAACACCCGCCATAACAGGCAATATCCGATGGGAGAACTGAACGACATAAGCTTCCTTTCTTTATATCTTTGGCTTTTCGCGATTGAATTTTTATCTTTTGAGTATTTTAAATACTGCGCCTCGCATCAGTCCCAAATCAGTTCGCGGTAGTGCTTACGACAGACAGACTCATAACTCTCATTGCCGCCTATCGCCACCTGCTCACCTTCGCGCACCGGGTTACCCACCCCATCACGACGGATCACCATATTGGCCTTACGACCACAGTGACAGATGGTTTTCAGTTCTACCAGCTTGTCGGCCCAGGCCAAGAGGTACTGACTGCCAACAAACAGCTCGCCCTGGAAATCGGTACGCAAACCGTAACAGAGCACGGGAATATCCAGGATGTCGACCACATAGGCCAGTTGCTTGACCTGCTCTTTACTGAGGAACTGGGATTCATCAAACAGCACGCAGTGCAGAGGCTGGCGTTCGTGTTCAGCGCGGATCATCTCAAGCAGATTATCGTCATGGGCAAAAATACGTGCATCACATTCAATACCGATCCTGGAGGCGACCTTTCCCACTCCAAAACGGTCATCTATCGCCGGGGTCATCACCAGGGTGTGCATGCCACGTTCGCGATAGTTATAAGATGACTGCAGTAAAGAGGTGGATTTTCCGGCATTCATCGCCGAATAGTAGAAATAAAGTTGCGCCAAAACGGCTCTCCCCTGAGAAAAATTCCGGCCGCAATTTTACACTTTTTACCACATAAATACAGGACGCATGCCCCATGCCATCAAACTTGGGCATTGATTCAGCATTCACTGAATCTAGTCATTAAAATCAATTTGTTACACTTCTACCTCAATAAGCCTCTGGCATATAAACATCAGGATTATGTAGGCTATAATCATCAAATTCAGCCACTTTTAAGCAACAAGTGCTAAATTGCGCTAAAAAACTCATAACTAAAGATGGAAGTCATATCAATGCGAAAATCTCTTCTGGCGCTGGCCGTTGGCGCCACTCTGGCTATTTCTGGCTGCAGCACCCACACGTCTCAAGACACCAATCTGGCAAGAGCTGAAGCCACCCAAAACAACCCACTTTTTGCCAAGAGCACCTTGCAATATCAGGCTCCGGATTTTCGCCTGATCAAAGATGAACACTTCAAGCCCGCGCTGGAAGCCGGTATTGCCGAGCACTACCAGGAAGTGCTGGCCATTGCCAACAATCCAGAGAAACCCACTTTTGCCAACACTATCGTGGCGTTGGAAAAGTCCGGTGAACTACTGAGCCGCGCCTCAAGCGTTTTCTATAACCTGACCAGCTCCAACTCCAACCCTGAACTGCGTAAAATTCAGGGTGAAATGGCACCAAAGATGGCGGCCCATTCAGACAACGTCAATCTCAACCCGGAGCTGTTTGCCCGTATCGACAGCCTCTACTCCCAGCGTCAGCAACTGAACCTGAGCAGCGAAGAAGTGCGCCTTATTGAGGTGTACCACCAACGCTTTGTGCTCGCCGGCGCCAAGCTGACCGAGAACGAGAAAGTCCAGATCCGCGCTCTGAACGAAGAACAGTCCAAGCTGGTGAACGAATTCCAGCAACGACTGATGCGGATGAACAAAGAGATTGCCGTAACTGTGGCTGACGTCGCTCAATTGGACGGCCTGTCCGACTCGGCCATTCGCAATGCCGTGGCCGATGCCAAGGCCGCCGGTCTTGATGGCCAATACCTTATCAGCATCACCAACACCACTCGCCAGCCTGTGCTGACTCAGCTGAAAAACCGAGAGCTGAGAAAGCAGATTTGGGAAGCCTCTGCCTACCGCGGCCTTGAAGGAGAGAATGAAACCGCCTCTCTGGTCGCTCGTCTGGCACAACTACGTGCCGAGCGTGCCGCCCTGCTGGGCTTTGATAACTGGGCCAGTTACCGTCTGAGCCCACAAATGGCCAAGACGCCCGAGGCCGTCTATGAGATGTTCGGCTCCATGGTGCCTGCCGTTATCGCCAACACCCAGAAAGAAGCCGCCGATATCCAGGCGATGATCGACAAGACAGGTGGCAAGTTCCAGCTCAAACCTTGGGACTGGGCCTTCTATGCCGAGCTGGTGCGCCAGGAGAAGTATGATCTGGATGAGGCCAGCCTCAAGCCTTACTTCGAATTCAATCGAGTGTTGGAAGACGGCGTCTTCTTTACTCTCAACCAACTCTATGGGGTGACCTTCAAGCCACGGCCGGATCTGCCGGTTTATCACCCTGATGTCAAAGCCTGGGAAATGTTTGATGCCGATGGCAGCAGCATGGCCATCTTCTACGGCGACTATTTCGCCCGTGAAGGCAAGCGCGGCGGTGCCTGGATGAGCTCTTTCGTCAGTCAGAACCTGCTCAAGGGTGAAAAGCCTGTGGTGGTCAATGTGATGAACATCAAGAAGGCACCGGAAGGCGAAGCCACCTTCGTCAGCTATGATGAAGTAACCACCATGTTCCACGAGCTGGGCCATGGCACACATGGCATGTTCTCCAAAGTAACCTATCCCAGCCTGTCAGGTACTGCGGTATCCCGTGACTTTGTCGAGTTCCCATCTACCTTCGAAGAGGACTGGGCCGGTCATCCACAAGTGTTGGCCAACTATGCCAAGCACTACCAAACCGGTGAGCCTTTACCCAAGGCGATGCTGGACAAGTTGCTGAAGTCCCGCAGCTTCAACCAGGGCTTCGACACCCTGGAATATATGGCAGCCGCCCTGGTAGACATGGAATGGCATTCGCTGGGCAAAGACGCACCACTGCAAAATGTGGCCGAATTTGAAGCCAAGGCACTTGAAAAACACGGCCTGAACATTGAAGCCGTGCCACCACGTTACAAGTCGACCTACTTTGCCCACGCCTTCCCGGGTGGCTACAGCGCCAGCTACTACGCCTATATGTGGAGCGAAATCCTGGCGGCCGACGCCTTTGCCTATGTGCAGAGCCAAGGCGGCCTCAAGCGCGATATCGGCATGAAGTATCGCAAGACTATCCGAGAAGTGGGTAACAGCGTGCCACCTATGGAAGCCTACAAAAACTTCCGTGGCCAGGAGCCGACAACCGATGCCCTGCTCAAGCGTCGCGGTCTGCTCTAATAAGCCTGCAATCTAAGCCATAGAGACTCATCTGTGGCTTAAACAACAAAAAGCACCTTGGTTGTTATTACCTAAGGTGCTTTTTTATTCTTTTCCTAAAAGCCTCACGCTTATCTGGCTAGCAATCCAGTTGCCGTAACCTCAGGAGGCCAATTAAAAAACATCGCTTGCGGAAGTCATAAACTCAGAGCCCGGTTTCATCCATGCGATGACGCCATACCGCTGCCGCCAACAATAGCCAACCCACCAGGAAGCAGCTGCCACCGAGGGGGGTTACCATGCCCAGCCACTTGGTGCCGGTCAGGGCATACAGATACAGCGAGCCGGAGAACATAAAGATCCCGGCGATAAACAGCCCGGCAGCCCAGTCAATCAGACGCGACTTAAACCAGTGACCGGCAAAGGCCAAGGTTATCAAACCAAAGGTATGATAGAACTGATACTCAACCCCCAGGTTGAATATTGCAATCAACTCGGCAGGTGCAATGGTCTTGAGTCCATGGGCGCCAAAAGCTCCCAGAGCAACGGCAAAGAAACCACTGATGGCCGCCAGTAACAATAACCCCTTACGCATAACTAACTCCCGATAAATAAAAGTGATTCTTTCACTGCATCCTGCAGGTTAGCCTTAAGATCCTTTCCCGACGACTTGCGCGGCACAAAACTATGATCTCCGTCGGTAATAAAGCGTACTTTGGCCTGCTCGGGCAGCGCCCAGGAGGCCAACTGCTCGCGCTTGCCAAAGCTGTCGCGCTCGCCCTGCAGAATAAGCAGAGGCGAGGCACATTCCCACAGGGGTTCAAGTCTGGGCTCGGTCTTCTTCGGCGGCAAAAACGGATAACCAAGGCAGATAACGCCGCTGGGGGTCATTGCCAACTTATCATTGGCCGCCAGCATGGCCGCCATCCGCCCGCCCATGGATTTGCCCATCAAAAATAGTCGCTTGGGCGCAAACGCGGCAACCGCTGCCGCCAAGGTCTGCTCGAAAGACTGCAGCAGCGCAGGTGCCCGGTCCGGCGGACGCCGCTTGCCATCCTCGCCGCGCTTGACCATGTAAGGAAAGTTAAACCTCAGCACGCTCGGGCCGCTGGCGGCCAACAGCGCGGCATAATCCGCCATAAAGTCGCTGTGCATATCGGCACCGGCTCCATGGGCAAACAACACCAGAGTGTCATTGTCCTTACCTTGATCTAGCAGCCAGTTAGTGTTCAAGTCCATCATTAGCCCTGTTCGAAGATACAATAATTTTCATGCTTGGATTCGAATAAACCACAATATTAAATACCGTACTTTCCTGACAAATCAATTTATTAAAAAATAGCGTTAAAAAACGACCAAGCGGTAATTATATATCTCTTACCCATACCGTTTTTACATGTTCTTTCAATAAATCAATCACACTTTGATGAATAAACACCAAGCCAAAGTCCTCTTCCAGTTTAAATATTAACCTTTGTTCCACAGGAATATTTTCCAGTTTAGAAAAATCGAACTCTGTCGAATCAGTATCTAACCAATTCAACTTACCAAATTGCTTTTCTTTATCCGTCAATCTGTACGTCTGCTGGATATAAGGCATTCGATAGTTGTCATATACCTCGAGTTGTTCATCCGAAGGTTGACTTGGCGAATTGTCAACACGAGCATCCAGCCATTCAACACCATGCTGCACCAATGGCTCCAGTTTGGATGCTATATCACCAATAATGAACAGCTTTGGAGAAAAGGTCATTTCCAATAACAGATCCGGTGCTGCAGCACCTACTGGTGCAGGTGTTTGTTGGAATGGGAAAGTATCCATATTTTGTTTAGTGAGTATCGAGTATTCATCTTTCACTTACTATTATCTCCTTGGTGCTTCATCATCGACATCAAACTTAAAAGCGGTCAGTCCACAAGCTAACCCCTGTCGAGCGATAATATACAATTCATCATATATTTCTGAAGAAAAGAAAAAGCTGTTGGTGCCTTTAACCCTAAAAATATGCCTGCGGTTCATAGGGTAGGTTTCGAGTTTTTCCCGGTCCAGATATAATTTTTGAACTAGAACGGAATGAAACGACTCTCTCTCTTCAAGAGGCACATCATAACCATGTTCTTTGGGATCGTAATGTTCAACAAAAGATTCAATATTTGACTTTTCTTCATCCAATACATCCAACTCGTTATTTATCGCGATAATATATCGCTGCTGAGTCGACAGACCATCCATGCACTGTAATTTATTGGGCAAAAAAGCGACGCCATATGGGTCAAAGCTCATAAAAACGTCTGCTATAGGTTTGGTAACGCTTAAATCCCCTGAATTTGTGATATCGAAAACAGCTTCTGAATAACTGTCTTCATCCTCCCAAATAACCGCACTCAATGCGCTCACTGGAATGTAGTCCATGTCTTCGTACAGGTGCCCTCTGTTATCAGAGCAACTAAACATGGCATCACTCTCTTCCGTGTTTTCGTTTATGTAAGCCAGTTCCATCAAAGTTCCCTATAAACTGCAAGCTTTCACTTCTTTGTAGTGCCTTCCTGTATATGCAGAGAAACGTGTTACCGACTTATCCCGGCAACAATTCACTACGTGACTCCTCGGCAAACATATCCAGCATCCATTCGCGGAACGCGACGATTTTACCTAACTCGGCATGCTTTTGCTGGCACACCAGATAATAGGCATCTTTGCTGACCAGAACCTCCTGGAACGGACAGACCAAACGCCCGGCCTTGATGTCGGGGCGGGCGAGCACGCTGTAGCCCAGAGCTACCCCCTGGCCATGGGCCGCGGCCTGCAGTACCAGAGATGAGTGGCTGAAAATTGGCCCCTGATTGACATTGACATCTGTTACGCCACATTGGCGGAACCAGGCCTGCCAGTCATGACGGCTCATATCATGCAGCAGGGTGTGATACTTGAGATCGGCAGGCTTTTCCAGAGGTTTGGGGCCGTTGAGCAGCATTGGCGAACACACAGGGATCAGCACTTCGTTGCGCAGTTTGTCGGCCCTGAGCCCGGGCCAGTTACCCTGACCATAGTAAATTGCCACATCCACATCATCGGACAGAGCACTGAACTCGGCATCCACCGCTTTGATCCGCACATCGATATCGGGATTCTTCTCACTGAATTTCGCCAGACGCGGCACCAGCCACTGAATGGCAAAGCTGGGCGACATGCTGACGGTCAAGGAACCCACGGCGCTGCGGGCCAACAGTCTGTCGGTGGCATCCGACAGTTGGGTAAAAATATCTTTGATATCGAGGAAGTAGCTTTGCCCCTCTTCGGTCAGTAGCAACGAGCGGTTCTTTCGGCGAAATAATTTTAATCCCAGAAAGTCTTCCAGCGCCTTGATCTGATGACTCACTGCGGCCTGGGTAACGAACAGTTCTTCGGCGGCGCGGGTAAAGCTCAAATGCCTTGCTGCTGCCTCGAATGCCTTGACCGCATTCAGCGGCGGGAGTCGTTTTGACATAGTGATCCACTTCTCATTTTTTAATTAGTTTTTCTAATCCAGATTGTTACATTTTATCGTTTGTTAAAGCCAGCGCTTTTGATTAAATTTCACGCCGAAAAGTTGAATATTCAGACAATCTCTGAGCAGTCGAAGGGAAGGTCTGACACTGGCACTCAGTGCCCGTTCTTACCCGGAGGCATCCATGTTGAACTTTAAATCCGCTTTTGTGCTCCTGCTGCTTGGCATGAGCAGTATCGCCGTGGCCGCGGAAAACCTTTCTGCGCCAACCCAAGCTCGCCCTCTGCCCAGAGTCACTGTCGAAGTCCCTGCGGTGCAGATAGACTTCAAAATGCTTGAGCAGGAGCTGAGCCGTGATATTGCCGCCAGCGGCGAAGAGCTCAGAACCCAAGCGCTGGACGAACCGACACTGCTGTTGGCCGAAGACGCTGCAGCCAGTCCCTCAAAGGTTCAGCTTAACTGAGCCCCATTGGATTTAGCTGAGCGTCAGCAGCAAAAAAGCCGCTTCGAGAGAGGCGGCTTTTTGTTTATCAAGGGCGGTAAACCTTGACGTTACCGTGCCCTTGCTCCTGAAGGTAGAGCGCCTGCAATTTACTCATCACGCCGCGGTCGCAATAGAGCAGATAGGTCTTGCTGCTATCAAGCTCGGCAAAGGCGCTGGCCAGTTTAAAGAAAGGAATATGAACTATCTCTGCTCCTTCCAGTTGCAGCGGCTTGCTCTCTTCCTCTTCCGGCGCCCTGATATCCAGCACCACTTCCCCCTGACCGACACTGGCGACGGTTTCGGTTTCCGTTACTTTGGTATCCATGTCGGTTGCTATCTCCCGAATATCCATAACCACGGCATCGGCGATGATCCGGTCCAGCAGATCTTCGGAAAACTTGGTTTCCTCGGCTTCAACCTTGGACAATACCGCCTTGACCGTGGGTTTTTGTGAAATCACGCCGCAGTATTCAGGCATGGACTTGGCAAAGTCTTCCGTACCTATCTTGCGGCTCTCGTTGATGATGTCCTGCTTGTCCATGGTGATCAAAGGTCTGAGGATCAGGGTATCGACACAGCGGTCAATCACATTGAGGTTGGTCAAGGTTTGGCTGGATACCTGCCCCAGGCTCTCACCTGTGACCAGTGCTTGAACCCCCATACGTTCTGCCACTCTGGCGGCGGCACGCATCATCATCCGCTTGAGTATGACGCCCATCAAGCCATTGTCTATGCGCTCGAGGATTTCGGCCACCACGGGCTCAAAGGGAACGGTCACAAACTTCACTTTATGCGACTCGCCATAGGTCTTCCACAAATGGTGCGCCACCTGCTTGACCCCGATTTCGTGCTGGGCACCGCCCAGGTTGAAGAAGCAGTAGTGGGTACGGGAACCCTTCTTGATAAATTGGAAACTGGACACCCCTGAGTCAAAACCGCCGGAGATCAGGGACAGCACATCTTCCTGGGTCGCGATCGGAAATCCACCAAGCCCGGGGATCTTTCTCTCCACCAGGTAGAGTTTGTCGTTGTTGATCTCCAGATGAATGGTCATATCCGGATCTTTGAGGCGCACACCGGCCGCTTCGGTAAACTGGTTCAGGCCACCACCTACGTAACGCTCCACATCCTGCGAACTGAAGTCGTGCTTGCCGCTGCGCTTGGCGCGGACACAGAAGGTCTTACCCGCCAGCTCGTCGGCATACACCTTGAGAGCATGCTGGTAAATATCATCAACGGTTTCAAAGCTATATTCATTGACCTGGCTGATGGTAGAAATTCCCGGAATACAAGCCAGACGCTCGGCAAAAACTTGTTTTAGCTGGGGTTTGTCTTTGGGAACCTGCACCATAATCCGATCCCACTGGCGGGTAACGGCAGCGTCTTCATCCACTTTTTTGAGTACATTGCGGATATTGGACTCGAGCATCTTGGTAAAACGCATTCTTACCGGTTTGCTCTTCATCATGATTTCTGGATACAGCTTTACGATAAACTTCATGGGGATCCCGAGGAAAAAAATTTCAAACAGCAATCGTGGGATTATAACAAAGACCCGCTAACTGGCACAGAGATTTGCCACTCCAAAGCCGTGCCCGGATTGCAGAAGCATAAAAAAAGCAGCCGTTTTCAGGCTGCTCTGATTCTGATGATACTGCGCCATCAAAGATTGGGATCGACCTCAATCTCGTCAGACTCTTTGGCCTTGCCCTGCTCAATGGAGATTTCCACCCTACGGTTACGGGCGCGATTCTCCGGCGAATCGTTGGCCACCAAAGGCGCAGTGGAAGCCATGCCCACCACTTTCATTCTGCTGGCATCAAAGCCGGACACCTTGACCAATTCGTGGGCCACCGCCACCGCCCGCTGGCTGGACAGATCCCAGTTGGAGCTGTACAGCTCATTGCTTATCTGCATGTCATCCGTGTGGCCGGAGACTGTGATGATCCCGGGTACATCTTTGAGTAGCTCACCAACCGCCTGCACCACAGGCTTGAATCTGGGTTGCAGGAACCCCGAACCTGAGGCAAAGGCGCCCTTCTCCCGGATACGGATGATAATCTGCTGCCCAAGAGACTCGATTTCAATCGCGCCGTCCACTATCTCTTTGTTGAGCGCCTCGGCCATCTTCTTGACCTGCTCGTTAATCTGATCCTGAGCCGCCTGCTGTTCCTGGGTCTTCTTGTCTTCGGCCTGCTCCTGCGCCGTGGCCGAAGCCTCGCCGCCACGTTGTTCGCCCCTTTGCTGCTGCACACCACCAGCACTGTCGTCATCCCCTTCCTGATACTCAAGGATCTGCTGGGTCATCTCGTTGGTTTGCTGGTTGATTATTTCAATCGGGGTGGGATCCGGGCGTCCGGGGCGAAACTCCAGCGCAATCACAGAGGTGCCTTTGGGAATATCTTTCACTTCCACCTTGTTCTGCACCCCGAAGGCGTATTTCATCGAGCCGGCTATCTGTTTGAACTTCATTACGTCCATTTCGGAGAAGGCCAGCAGCAACACGAAGAAACACATCAGCAGCGACATCAGGTCGGCAAAGGTTGCCAGCCACATGGGTGCGCCGGGTGGCGGACAATCACACTTGGGCTTGGCCATAGTGTTACTCTCCGTCCGTTGTATCTATTTTACGCTGCTTCTCAGACAGGTAATTTTTGAGGAAGCCCTCAATCACCCTGGGGTTCTGGCCATCCTGAATCGCCAGTACAGCGTCCATAATCAGGTTGCGGTTGAGCATCTCTTCGTTCATCCGCAGCGCCAGCTTATCGGCAATCGGGATCGCCACCATGTTGGCAATAATGGCGCCGTACAAGGTAGTCAACAAGGCCACCGCCATTGCCGGACCGATGGATTTTGGGTCATCCATGTTGGACAACATGGCCACCAGACCAATCAAAGTACCTATCATCCCCATAGCCGGCGCCACATCACCCAGTGCTTTGAAAATACTGATCCCCGCCTTATGGCGATCTTCGGTCAGCTGAATGTCTTTCTCCAGTGCTTCACGCACCACATCGCCGTCGTGGCCGTCCACCAGCATATCAATCGCTTTTTGCATAAAACTGTTGGAAATTTGCGCCTCTTCCAGCGCCAGGAAGCCCCCTTTTCGGGCGGCGTCTGCCATGGTAACCGACTGTTCAATCAACTCTTCGGGTTTGTCCAGTTTGAACATAAACGCCTTGGCGGCAATCTTGACGGCGCCTAAAAACTGCTTGAGGTTAAATTTCATCATCACCACAAACAGCGAGCCGACAAGCACAATCAATACAGAGGGTACATCGATAAAGATGGCAATGCCGCCACTGCTGACCATTGCCATGATAATAAAAGCAAAAGCACCGACCAGTCCTATCAGGGTTGCTAAATCCACAGTGGCTCCTCACCTCTAAAGCAGACCCGACACAGTGTGGCCGGGATCTCTATCCCATACAAGCCGATCCGCCCCAAAGGGTGATATAGGATCTTGGCTTTTCACAGGAGATGAATATGATAATTTTCAATAGTTTCTATTTTGAGTTATCGGACAGGGCTTAAGCAAGTTTAGGAAGATTTTAATTTTCTCCAAAAAAAATCCGCGACAAAGCGTGCTATTGAGCAAATAACGGACGCTTCAATTTGACCCTTATCGCGCCCTGATATACCTTGTGTCACGCTGAACATAACGCCAAGACACCTGCAGCCCTCCCTCTCTCCTTTTACCTTTGCACCGTGCCAATCAGGTCGCAGGAATGGGCCGGCAACCAAGGTGCATCAAGGAAACCGATTGTGGCCAAAAAACCCGAAAATCTGAGTTTTGAAGAATCTCTCAACGAACTGGAACGCATAGTCGCCGAACTGGAACGCGGTGAAGTATCGCTGGACGACGCGCTAAAACAGTTCGAACGTGGCATAGGCTTGGTACGCAGCAGCCAGGCCAAGCTGGAACAAGCACAGCAGAAAGTAGCCATACTGCTGGCCCAGGATCCCCAGGCGCCATTGAGCCCATTTACAGTCGAGGGTGAGTGAGTGTTAACCCAAGCTATTAGCCAATACCAACAGAGAGTCAATCAAAGGATTGGCACCATACTGGACACCCTGGATGATACCGAGCCCAGACTCAAGGCCGCCATGCGCCATGGAGCCCTGCTGGGTGGAAAGCGTATTCGGCCGTTTCTGGTCTACTCTGTAGGCGAGATGCTCGGCGTTCCCCTTGAACGTCTCGATGATTGCGCCGCCGCCATAGAGTGTATCCATGCTTATTCGCTGATCCATGACGATCTGCCGGCCATGGACGACGATGCCCTGCGCCGCGGTCAGCCAACCGTGCATATCGCCTTTGACGAAGCCACCGCCATTCTGGCCGGTGATGCCTTGCAAACCTTGGCCTTTGAACTTATCAGCAGCGACATTGAAGGCCTCAGCGACCGCCAACACCTGCGTCTGGTACAGGCGCTGGCAAAAGCCTCCGGCTACCGCGGTATGTGTGGCGGCCAGGCGCAGGATCTCAATGCCACAGACAAAGAGATCTCCCTTGCGCAGCTCACCGCCCTGCACAGATTGAAGACAGGGGCCCTTATCCGCTGCGCCGTCGAGTTTGCGGTAATTGCCGCCGATATTGACGCCAAAGAAGAACTGGCACTGCTGGAATACGCCGATGCCGTGGGCCTGGCGTTCCAGGTACAGGATGACATTCTCGATATTACCGGCAGCACAGAAGAGCTTGGCAAACCCCAAGGGTCGGATCTCGATGCCAACAAGAGTACCTACCCGAAACTCTTGGGGCTGGAGGGCGCCAAGACCACAGCTCAAAAACTGCTGGAAGATGCACTATCAGCGCTGGCAAAATTGCCATACAATAGCCAGTTAATTGCCGAATTCGCCCGCTATATCGTTGAGCGAAGAGTATAAAAAGAGACAAAGTATCTCGTTATGAGTCTGGATATCACTCAGTTTCCTGTGCTGGCACAGGCCAATACCCCGGAAGAGTTACGTCAACTTCCACAAAGCCTGCTCCCTCAGCTGGCCGACGAGCTCAGGGAGTTTTTATTAAAATCTGTGGGCATGTCGAGCGGTCACTTTGCCTCTGGCTTAGGTACGGTCGAACTGACCGTGGCGCTGCATTATGTCTACAACACCCCTTTCGACCGCCTGGTCTGGGATGTGGGTCATCAAGCCTATCCGCACAAGATCCTTACCGGTCGTCGCGATCGCATGCCTACCATACGCCAAAAAGGCGGTCTGCATCCTTTCCCTTGGCGGGAAGAGAGTGAATACGACACCTTCAGTGTCGGCCACTCAGGCACCTCAATTTCCGCCGCGCTGGCAATGGCCGTCGCCGCCGATAAAGAGCAAGCCGGCCGTAAAGTGGTGGCCGTGATAGGCGATGGCGCCATGACGGGCGGCATGGTATTTGAAGCCATGAATCACGCCGGCGATCTGCACAAAGACATGCTGATGGTGCTCAACGACAACGAGATGTCTATCTCGGAAAACGTTGGCGCCCTCAACAACCACCTGGCACAACTGATGTCCGGTCGCTTCTACACCACAATACGTGAGGGCGGCAAGAAGGTACTCAAGGGCATGCCCGTCATCAAAGAGATGGCGCGCCGCACCGAGGAACACCTTAAAGGCATGGTGGTTCCGGGAACCCTTTTTGAAGAGCTGGGATTCAACTACATAGGCCCTATCGATGGCCACGATGTGGATGCGCTGGTGGAAACCCTGCGTAACATGCGCAGCCTCAAGGGGCCGCAGGTACTGCATATCATGACCAAGAAAGGCAAAGGTTATGAGCCTGCAGAGAAAGATCCCATCGGCTGGCATGCGGTGCCCAAGTTTGACCCTTCACAATTTTGCAAACCGGTCACCAAACCCGGGAAACCCAGTTTTTCCCAGGTGTTCGGCAAATGGTTGTGCGACATCGCCGCCAAGGATGACAAGGTACTGGGGATCACCCCGGCCATGCGTGAAGGCTCCGGCATGGTGGAGTTCTCCCAGAAATTCCCCGAGCAATACTTCGATGCCGCCATCGCCGAGCAACATGCTGTGACCTTAGGCGCAGGCTTTGCCTGTGAAGGCTATAAGCCGGTAGTGGCCATTTACTCCACCTTCCTGCAGCGCGGCTATGATCAGTTGATCCACGATGTGGCACTGCAGCGCCTGCCTGTGCTGTTTGCCATTGACCGTGGCGGCATTGTGGGCGCCGATGGCCCAACCCATCAGGGTGCCTTCGATCTCAGCTATCTGCGCTGCGTACCCAACATGGTGATAATGGCGCCATCCGATGAAAACGAGTGTCGGCAGATGCTTTACACCGGCTACTGCTACGACAAGGGCCCAAGCGCAGTGCGCTACCCTCGCGGCAATGCAACCGGCGCCGAGCAGGTTGAAGAGATGACGGCCATGGCGATAGGTAAAGGCCTTGTCAGACGTCAAGGCAAACAGATTGCCATTCTCAACTTCGGCACTACCCTGGCTGCCAGCCTGGAAGCCGCCGAAAGCCTGGATGCCACAGTCGCCGATATGCGCTTTGTTAAACCCTTGGATGAAGATTTGATCAAGGAACTGGCCGCCAATCATGACTTGCTGGTAACTGTGGAAGAGAACGCCATCATAGGCGGCGCCGGCAGTGGCGTGCTCGAGTATCTGGCCAGCCAGGGGATCTGTAAGCCTGTGCTGCAAATTGGCCTGCCGGATGAATTTATCAAGCACGGCTCACCGGAAGAGATACTGACTGAGCTCAAGCTGGATGCCAGTGGCATTCTCGAGCAGATCCAAAACCGGTTCGCATAAGATAAGCATCCGCTATCATTATAAAAAACCGCCTCAGGGCGGTTTTTGCTTCTCCGACCACAGTAAAGCCAACTAGAGTTAAACTGAGATAGCCAAGCAGTGTCTGCAAAATAATACCTTGGCATTCTCTTATGGTTTTGGGCTTTAGCAAAGGAGGCACTGTGCCGGAAAGCAGGGCTTTGGTGTTGGGGGGCGGTGGTGCCAGGGCGGCCTATCAGGTTGGGGTGCTCAAGGCACTGGTGCAGTTTTATCCCCGCAATCACGCCATTCCATTCAAGATTGTTTGCGGCACTTCGGCCGGAGCCATCAATGGCACCGCTATCGCCACCCATGCATCCTGTTTTCATCTGGGGCTGAGAAAGCTGGAGTGGATCTGGCGTAATATCCACACAGAGAGAGTCTACCGCGCCTCCAATACCGGCGTGCTGGCACACCTGGCCAAGATGGCCCTTCGTGGCATGCAGGGGGATCTGGTCAATACCGATGCCGGCAGTTTGCTGGACAATGAACCCTTGCGGCAACTGCTCAATGAGCTGATTAACTTCGAGCGAATCGATCGCAACATCCGCGGTGGCTCCCTGATGGCACTGAGCATTGATACCTCCTGTTACAACAGCTCCCGCTCCGTGACCTTCTTCCAGGCGAATAAGGAACTGGAGAACTGGCAAAGAGCCAGACGCAGCGGCGAGCGCACCAGGCTACACACAGAGCACCTGATGGCCAGCTCCGCCATTCCTTTGGTGTTCCCATCGATTAAGCTATCTCAGTCCTACTATGGTGATGGTTCAGTGCATCAACTGGCGCCGCTGTCCAGCCCAATACATCTGGGCGCCAAGCGGATCATGGTGATCAACTTAGACAGCCCGCATAAGAACACCCCCGTTGAGTTGGATTATCATCCCAAGACGGCCACCATTGCCGGTCATCTGCTGGATACCATATTTTCCGATACCCTGAACTCAGATCTGGAGCGGCTCAGACGCATCAACAGCACTCTGGCGCTGGTGCCGGAATCGAGCCGCCAACAGTTGGATTTGAGGCCGATTGATACCTTGGTGATTAAACCCAGTGAAGATCTCAGTGAGCTGGCCAAGCGTTACTATCAAGAGATGCCCTTCGCCATTCGCCGGCTGCTGGCTTTGATTGGTATAGACAGTCAGTCGGACACCAGTATTGTGTCTTATCTGCTGTTTGAGAACGCCTACACAGGCGCCCTGATAGATTTGGGTTATCAGGACGCCATGTGTCAGATTGATGAATTGAAAGCTTTTTTCGATATCAGTTGAGCATGGATCAGGCGAAAAAGATAAGTAAGGCCACCACCAGCAACACTGAGACCAGAGTCACAGCAAAGGTTGGTGTAGAACCTTGCTGCCGCTCATTGGCGGTCACGGTTATATTCTCAGCCCCCTGCTGTAAACCATGGGAACCGCTCTCTTGGTTGTCGACTATGGTTTGCACTATCTGGTGGCGCTGAAACGGAATAAAGGGCTGGTTCGGGTCGCCGACATAGAGACGCACTTCCCCCGCATCACTTCGGCTCACCAGCGGCGGCAGTATGGTCAGCGCATCCAACTGATAATCCAGGGTCAAATCTCTCAGTTGGACAAGTGTATAACCCAGCGCCTTGGCCTGATCCTGCAAGGCGGTCGACATCTCGTAGCTGGCCAGCTCGGCATCGAGAATGATTAGCTTACCGGGTTTGCCTTCGGCGTGTTGCCACAGACAGTCGGCCAGCCAGATCCCCTTGAGTGAGGCGTGACGGGCAAACAGTGCTTCCACCAGTTCCCAGGCGTCGGCCTCTCCGGTGAGCCAAGGGCTGATTTCCACATTGTTGACCCGCAGCACGCAGTCTTCACCATTGAGGCGCGCCGCCATATAGCTCAGGTAGGCTTGCTGATCTTCCAGCGGCAGCACGAGTTTGCCCGCCAGATCCAGCAACAGCACTTCATTGATATGAGCGGTCAGAATAAGCCGTTGCCAATGAATGGGTTTGAGATAGTAATCATCCGGTTGTTTAAGATTCTCTGCAAGCACCCGACTCGCCTCAGGCTCATCCATCATGGGAAGGTAGGCATAACAATGACTGGCCTGTTCATTGCCATCGATATTCACCGGCAGGATCAGCGGCACATCGCCATCACGGCAAAACAGCAGCTGCTGGGTAGAAGTCAAAATCTCAAACAGTTCCTCGAACGAGATATCGAGGCCATGATTACTGTCATGGGTCACGGTTGCCAACTCCTTGTAAGTCACTCGGGTTTGCGCTTATTCAGGAAAAGTCGCTGCAACATGCAGCCAAGCTGTCCTTCCCGGCATTCAGCTCCACAAAGGTCGCAGAGTACCCCATTTAAAGTGCAAATAAAACCAACGCCAGCGGCCGGGTAATCAGCCTTGAAGCAAAATAACTTCGGCTTTCTCCACCCTTCTGGGCTTGCCGCGAATAAGCAAGGTATCACCGGCGCGAAACTGCCAATCTTCATCCGGTGGCTCGTATTCCCTGCCGCCGCGGCGCACGGCTCTCAGTTCCACTCTGAGCTGTTGCCAGGGGATCTCGGCACTGAATTTTCCCACGGCATTGGCGCCTCTTGGCAGAGCCACTGCATGTAGTAATTCGAGAGAGAAGTCGGCTTCCTCACCGGAAAAGAAACCGTGCAGATACTGATAGTGATTGCGCCGCTCCGACTCCAGCCGTTTGAGGATCCGCGACAAAGGGACCCCTGACTGATACAACACCTGAGATACCAGCATCAAGCTGCCTTCCAGAGTTTCTGGAATAACCTGACTGGCACCGGCCTGCTCCAGTTGCTCAAGCTCGCTGTCATCCCGGGTTCGCACCATGATCCGCGCTTCGGGCGCCAGTTGCCGACACAGCACCAAGGCCTCTTCCAACTGCGGCTGCTCGCAAAAGGTCAGCACTATACTCTTGGCGTGGCGCACGTTGGCTTGTTTGAGCAAACTGCGTTTACAAGCATCGCCGAAATACACAGGCTCTCCGGCCCGGCGCGCCTCGGCAACCCGGGAGGGATCCCGGTCGAGGGCAATAAAAGGGATAGCTTCGGCCTTGAGAAACCTCCCTATGGTCTGCCCAACCCGGCCATAACCCAGCAGCAAAACCAGATCTTGCTGGGG
>NZ_NIJM01000012.1 GCF_002836945.1 Shewanella chilikensis | reverse complement strand
CCGATGACCTGTACCTTGGCAAGGTACCGCTCTACCAACTGAGCTAATGTCGCATTGCAATAATGCATCCACATTTAAAGACAGTGGGTGTCTGGAATTTGGAGCGACATATCGGGTTCGAACCGATGACCTGTACCTTGGCAAGGTACCGCTCTACCAACTGAGCTAATGTCGCATCACTTATCAGCTTCATCATCTAAATTGACAATCAACAAAGGTACCGACCTTCTGTTTTATCAACTGAGCTAATGTCGCATCAAACTGTAAACTCTTACCACTTTACCTATTCACACTGGTTACCGCCAGCGGAAAGGTGAGGCCGCATTATATGGAAATTTCCATCTGCTGCAACCCCCTGAAACAGATTTATCGTCCGATCGCTCAAATTTTAAATACTCGCTCACGATAGAACTTCAGCTCGGCGATCGACTCTTGAATATCCATCAACGCTTGGTGAGTATTTTGCTTTTTGAAATCCTTCATGATTTCCGGCTGCCAACGCTTGGTCAGTTCCTTAACCGTACTGACATCGATATTGCGGTAGTGGAAGTAATCTTCCAGCTCACGCATATACTTGTTCAGAAAGCGTCTGTCCTGGCCAACACTGTTGCCACACATGGGAGACACACCTTTAGGCACGTACTGGCTCAAAAAAGCTATGGTCTCGGCTATGGCGTCAGCCTCTGTGTGTTTGGAGGCCTTTACCCGCTCAATTAGTCCGGAAGCGCCGTGATGCTGTTGATTCCAATCATCCATGGCAGCCAACACTTCGTCACTCTGATGAATTGCTATCACAGGCCCTTCGCCGATAATGTTAAGCTCTTTGTCTGTAACCAAGGTGGCTATTTCCAATACCCTATCGGTTTCAGGCTCCAGCCCGGACATCTCGAGATCGATCCAAATCAGGTTATTTGCATCCGCAACCATAGCTCAGCCCACCGTTCCAGTTCGCCTAAATTCAGGCTTTTTTATTTAAGAGCGTGTATCATACTGCTTTTTGCCAAGACACAAAATCACCTTATACCGCGAAGAGCTGCCTGTGAGTAAAAAGAAACCATTGAGCCATGGCCAACTGCGCCGTATGAAAGCCAATCATCAGAAGCGTCTGCAACGTGGGAAAAACGCTGCTGAGGCTGCTCCTGAAATACAAGATAGCTCACTCGGCCCCGAGCTGGAGGCCACGGTTATTTCCCGTTTCGGCCAGCATGCCGATATTGAAACCCATGATGGCCAACTGGTTCGTTGTAATCTTCGCCGCACCATAGGCAGCTTGGTTACCGGCGATAAAGTGGTGGTACGTCTGGCGACCGATCCGCAAACTACCGTCGCCGGTGTGGTTGAAGCCGTCCACCCGCGTAGCTCGTCACTGACTCGGCCCGACCTCTATGATGGCGTTAAAGTCATTGCCGCCAATATAGATCAAATTTTTATAGTTTCATCTGTGCTGCCCAGCTTTACCACCCAGATTATTGACCGCTATCTGGTGGCGGCTGAAGACACAGAAATCCCGCCGGTGATCATTCTCAACAAGGTCGACTTGCTGGACGAGACTCAGGCCATTGAAGTGGAAACCGCCCTTGCCCGGTACCGCGCCATTGGCTACCCGGTCTATAAAGTCAGCAGTAAAACCGCTGAAGGGATAGAGCAACTGAAAACCCTGTTGCAAGGCAAAACCAGTGTATTCGCCGGGCAATCCGGGGTAGGTAAATCATCTCTTATCAATGCCCTGCTACCACAGGCGCAGTTACAAACCGGAGAAGTCTCGGAAAACTCAGGCCTAGGTCAGCACACCACCACCACGGCCAAACTGCTTCACCTGCCCAGCGGCGGCGATCTGATTGACTCACCCGGGGTTCGCGAATTTGCCCTCTGGCACTTACCTGCCGACCGT
The DNA here is from genome assembly GCF_002836945.1 of Shewanella chilikensis. Taxonomy (GTDB): domain Bacteria; phylum Pseudomonadota; class Gammaproteobacteria; order Enterobacterales; family Shewanellaceae; genus Shewanella; species Shewanella chilikensis. Next base: position 93,993 of record NZ_NIJM01000012.1, on the reverse strand, counting down.
GTCGGCTGGTGCTTCGTGGAGTTCCGGGATTTTCTCGGCGGCTGTAAATTCCGCGACTGCAAACATCTGGACGATCCCGGCTGTGCATTGCGTAAAGCGGTAGAGGAAGGCAAAATTGCCGAAGACAGATTCAACAATTATCACAGAATTATCTCCAGTCTGGATGAACAGCGTCACGCCCGCCACTTCCGCGCCGGCATGGACGACATTTAAGCTGGCAAAGCCCATTTGAAGGAAGCAAAAATTGGATAAAGTGAAGATTGCACTGCAGTACATGCTGCCCAAACACCTGTTGTCCCGCCTGGTCGGGAAACTGGCAGCGGCCGAAGCCGGCAAGCTGACCACCTGGGCTATTCGCTGGTTTATCAAACAGTACAAGATAGATATGTCAGAAGCGGCCCAAAGCGAGCCTGAAGCTTACAAGAGCTTCAACGCTTTTTTCACCCGCGCCCTTAAAGACGGCGCACGCCCTCTGTATCAGGACTCAGAATATATAGTGCACCCGGTCGATGGCGCCGTGAGTCAGTGTGGTCCCATTGAAGACGGCCGTATTTTTCAGGCCAAAGGCCACCACTATTCGGCTCTGACCCTGCTGGGGAATCAAGCCAAAGACGCCGAACGCTTCGAAGATGGTGACTTTGCTACCATTTATTTGGCGCCCAAGGACTATCACAGAATCCATATGCCCATCAAAGGCACGCTGTCGAAAATGACTTATGTGCCCGGCGAACTCTTCTCGGTTAACCCGTTGACCGCCCGCAATGTACCTGGACTGTTTGCCCGTAACGAGCGAGTGGTCGCCATATTCGAAACCGAGATTGGCCCCCTGGCCATGGTATTGGTCGGCGCAACCATAGTGGCCAGCATAGAAACCGTTTGGGCCGGTACTGTCACGCCGCCGACAGGCAAACGCGTGTTTACCTGGGAATACCCCACCACAGGGCCGGATGCCATCACATTGGAGAAAGGTGCCGAGATGGGCCGCTTCAAATTGGGCAGCACTGTAGTCATGCTGTTTGCCAAGGACGCCCTGGATGAATTTGCCGATGGTGTTGAGCCAGGTGCCGTAACCCGTATGGGTGCACCTTTTGCCAAAATAGAGGACTGAACTTGTCTGCCAAGGGGCAAGCACGTACAGGCCTGACAGAACTGCATCTGGCGGTACTCCTGTTCGGGGGGACCGCCCTGTTCTCCCGGCTTATTCCCTTGAGCGCCCTCAATATCACTCTGCTGCGCTGCGTTATCGCCGCCATCGTTCTGGCGCTGCTGGTTAAACTCAGCCGTCAGCGCCTGCGCTTGCTGCGCGGCAAAGATTACCTTATTGCCCTGTTACTTGGGGTGATTGTCAGCCTCCATTGGGTGACCTACTTTGCGGCGATGCAACTCTCCTCTGTCGCCATCGGCATGATAGCCTTTTTCACCTATCCCGTGATGACAGTGCTGGTCGAACCCTGGTTTACCGGCAGTCGCTTGCACCTCAGAGATCTTGTCAGCGGTTTGGCAGTACTGCTGGGGGTGATTCTGCTGATCCCCGAGCCGTCATTGGGCAACGACGTTACCCTTGGGATCCTGGTTGGGATTATTTCCGCCATCTTGTTCACCGCCCGCAACCTGTTGCACAAACGCTACTTCACCGCCTACAGCGGCCAGCAGGCGATGTTTTACCAAACTGCGGTGGCCGTGCTGGTGTTGGCCCCCTGGCACAGTCTTGATGCCGGAGACATCAGCAACCAAACCTGGGGATTGCTGCTGCTTTTGGGAGTCGTCTTTACCGCGGCGCCCCATGCCTTGTTTACTTCGGCACTCAGATACTTGAGCGCCAAAACTGTCGGTTTAGTCTCCTGCTTACAACCCTTCTATGGCGCCATGCTCGCCTGGTTGCTACTGGATGAATCGCTGATGCTAACAACCGCTATCGGTGGCACTCTGGTGGTAGCTACCGCCTTGTTTGAAACATCACAGAGTCACAAATCACAAGCCCCGAAAAAGAACCTTGGCTGACATATCAAAACCCGCTTAACTTAGCTAAGATGAGCTGTCGATTAACTCTTTGAATTTAACTCTTTGAATTTAACTATGGTTCGAGCCTGCCTTCTGCTGTTTTGTCTTTTTATCGCCTCCGCCCAAGCCAACTCGCCACTGGGGTTGGATAAACGTCTGGGTCTTAACCAACAAAACACTGAAACCCTGTCGCAGGAGCAACAACTGGCGCAGCTGGAAAAGAGCATTCAGCAGCTTGCCGACACCAACCGCAGTTATCAGGAACTGCAACTTAATTTCGAAAGCCGGCGCCAACATCTTTATGATCTGCTGCAGGAAGCCGCCGCACCACTTAAGCCCGAACGCCATCAGGATCTGGATCAGCAGGCCTCCATGGCCTACCTGCGCCTTTCCGAACTGAAAGAGAGTGAAACCAGCCTAAGCCAGGCCAACAGCGCCATGCTCAAACGCCACAGCGAATTACCTGCTGAAATAGTCAAAATCAGACAGGCGCTGCTGCAACAGCAAAAGGCCCAGGCAGTGGCCACTGACAATGCCGCCAAAGCGCTGCAACAGGCGCAGCTGTTATTGCTGGAGCAACAGCTCACCACGCTGGAAAGCGAACTGGCAATCAGCCAACAAAAGCGCGAACTGCATCAGTTACAACTGCAACTGGTACGCAAGCAGTTGCAGCAACAAGAGCTGCTTATCGAACAGCTTAACCGCGCCATTACCGATGCCAGGCAGCAGCAGGTCAATGCCACACTGGCCGAAACCCTCAATGCCGAAGCTAATGGCCGCGATCGCCTGACCACAGAGCTGAGTCTGGCCAACCAGAGATATGGCCAGCAATTGCAGCAATTGACTGAGCAAACCGCGCAGACCATAGCCCTACAGGAACAGGCAGAGAAGCAGGATCAGTCCCACAGCAAGCAACTGGACAACATCAAGGAGCAAATAAGCTGGGTCAAGATGAACCCGGTTTTCGGTGAGCGCTTTTTGCAAATACTGCAGTCACTGCCAAAGCCCCCCAACCAAGAGCACCTGCAGACCCAGATAGCCGATGCCAGACTCAATCGCTATCAGATTGAGCAGCAGTTTGCCGCCAATGAGCAACTGCTAACGACCCAGGCCTACAGCAATGAATCTCAGTTGCGGCTGCTTGAATCACAACAGGCTTTGCTGAATCAACTATTGAAAGGCTATGACACTTATCTCAGTGAACTGGCCAAGCTCAAGAGCAAGTATGAGCTGCTCACCGACAGTTATCAGCGGCTCAAATCCACCCTCAATGAACACCTGTTCTGGGTACCCAATGCCTACAGCATCAGCAAGCTGTGGTTGACGGATCTGCAACGCTCCAGTCTCTGGCTCTGGCAACAAACCGACCTACCGGAAATAAAGCAGGGGCTGACCGAACTGAGTCCATACTGGTCCTGGTGGATCATCCTGGCGGTGTTGTGTCTGGTAGCACAGGATATTCTCACCCCCAGATTCAAGACCATGATGCGCGAATGTGAGGCGCCGGTCGGCAAGGTGACCCAGGATAAGTTCATCTACACCATCCAAGCGCTGCTAATCAGCGCCGGTTACAGCTTGTTCAAACCCTTTCCCATAGTGGCTGCTGGCTTGATTATGCTGCAGTCCGACAGTAACCTCATTCAAGCCATAGGTATGGGCGTGCTGGCTATAGGCAGCCTGTATCAGCTCTATCGCTTCATCTATCTGCTGGCACTGGACAAAGGCCTGCTTATAGGCCATTTCAAACGGCCACAAGAGGTGATCCGCGAGGGCCAGCAGCGTTTTCGCCGCTTTGTTATCATGACCATGCCCTTGGTGGGCGTCATGGGCTTTACCGAAATTCTCGACTCTTCTCTGGTGCGCAACAGCATAGGCCGTGGCGCCTTTATTCTGTTCTGTATCATGCTGTTTATGCTCTATCGAGACGTACTGACTCTGTCCCGTCGCTATCGTGAAAGCCATCTGGACGACAAGAATAAGCGTCTGCTGCAAAAGCTATTGTGGCTACTGCTGTTGCTGGTGCCCCCCCTGAGTGCCGTGTTGGCATTCAGAGGCTACTACTTCACCGCCTTCCAGATGCTGCTGCAGCTGCAGCTTTCTTTACTGCTGGGACTCGGCTTTCTGTTGCTGTACCAGTTGCTGAAACGCTGGATGTTGATTGAAAGGCGCCGCATCGCCTTCGATCGCGCCAAGGCCCGCCGGGCCGAGCGTCTGGCGCAGCGGGAAAAAGGTGATACCTCATCAAGCAACAACGATCATCAGGACACCTATGAAGAGCCGGTAGTCGATTTGGAAACCATGTCCAGCCAATCACTGGGGTTGGTGAGATCCCTGCTGCTGCTGGCGTTTCTTGCCTGTTTGGTCGGCCTGTGGACCCAAACCCACACCGCCCTATTCAGCTTCCTCGATGGCATTACTCTTTGGACGACAACAACTACCGGGGTAGGCGGAGTCGAGCAGCCACTGCCTATCACCATGAAATCACTGGTATTTGGTGCCATTGTGGTCGGTTTTTCCATGATGATAGCCACCAACCTGCCCGGCTTGTTGGAGCTGACGATACTGCAAAAACTGGATCTCTCCCCGGGAACCGGCTTTGCCATCACCACAGTGACCCGTTACCTGGTGGTCTTTATCGGTATCGTCATCGGCTTCGCCACCCTGGGGATGGAGTGGTCCAAGCTGCAATGGTTGATTGCAGCGCTGACTCTGGGTCTGGGTTTTGGTCTGCAGGAGATTTTCGCCAACTTTATCTCGGGCCTTATCATACTGTTTGAAAAGCCGGTGCGTATCGGCGATACCGTCACTATTCGCGAGCTCACAGGCACGGTTTCCAAGATCAAAATCCGCGCGACCACCATCATAGATTGGGACAGAAAAGAAATTATCATCCCCAACAAGGCCTTTATCACAGAGCAGTTAATTAACTGGTCGCTGTCAGATCCCATTACCCGGGTGATCATCTATGTTTCGGTCGCCAGGGATTCAGATCCAGCCCGGGTGGAGGCCGCGCTCTACCAAGCAGTGAAAGAGTGTGAAAACGCGCTGGAAACCCCTGAGCCGGAAGTCTGGTTTGCCGGTTTCGGCAAGCACACTCAGGACTATGAAGTCAGGGCTTATGCCAAAGATATGTCTTCCCGCTGGCCGCTGCGCCACGATCTGCACAAGCGGATCAGCAAGAAGCTCAAGGAGAACCAGCTGGAGCTGGCTTATCCTCAGCTCGAAGTGCATATCAGCAACACGCACAACAAAGACACCAGCGGTATTATCAGAGGTTAATCGCAGATGTTGATTTTCGCGCACCGTGGCGCCAGTGGTTATGCGCCGGAAAACACCCTTAAGGCGATGGCGCTGGCACTAGAGCTTGGATGTGAGGCAGTTGAGCTGGATGTACATCATGCCGATGGTGAGCTCTGGGTGTTTCATGACCGCCGCCTGAGCCCCAAGAGCAACGGCAAAGGGCTGCTCGCGCAGCAAAGCAGCAGCTATCTACGGCAGCTTAGGGTCGAGGGAGAACCTATCCCTACCCTGCGCCAGGTACTTGAGCTTATCGAGGGGCGCATGACGGTCAACATAGAGCTCAAGGGAGTGGGTTGCGTCGAGCCTTTCATCCAGCAATACCCGCAGCTACTGCAACTCGGCTACCAGCCAGAGCAGCTGCTGGTGTCTTCATTCAATCATCTCTGGCTCAAACAGGTAAAACAGCAGTTGCCCGACGTACCGGTAGCGCCACTGCTCGAGGGGATAGCGCTCAACCAAGCCGCCGTGGTCAGTGAGCTCAAAGCCTGGTCACTGCATCTGGATATCAGCTTTATCAACCGTGAACTGGTAGCCGATGCTCATCAGCGCGGCGCCAAAGTGTATGTCTATACCGTAGATGATGCCGATGATATCAGGGCGCTGGCAGCGCTGGGGGTAGATGGTATTTTTGCCAACTATCCAGACAAAGCCGCCGCCGCATTGACTCAGGAGTCACAAACTGACTACCGCCACTGGTTTGAGTGAATGATCATTCGTTTGAATGCTCTCTGATTAGCGTGTTCAACTCTGGTTATTGCGCTGGGCCCAGCCGCCGACAAAGATAAAAGTGGCGCTGACCAAGAGTAAAGTCCACAGCGCCGGTAGGTGCGCCAACTGCCTGGCGAGCCAGGGGCTAAGAGCCACTATCAGCATGCCGTAACCAAAGGCGTTGACCAAAATAAAGATCAGCGTGCGCAGTACAAAGTTGCGTGCCCCGAGCTTACGGCGCAGAAAACGGTTGAAGTCGGCACCGAACACCAAAATGACGCAGGCAACCATGGCGGTAGCTATCTCATTGAGCCAGGGATAGAGCTGACTGCCCAGCTGGGTCAGCAGTTGCGTAACTGAATCCATTAAAATATAAAATCCATAAAAATAACGAAAACAACAAGGACTGATACTATGGCATACAAGCTGCTGTTACTCACCCGGGAAAATGCTGAATATCGACAGTTGTTGTCAGAAAAATCACTTCCTGGCCTTACTATCCTGGGCGATGACCCGGCCAATATCGCCAGTGCCGATATCTGGCTGGCTGAACCGGCTCTGGCCCAACCGCTGCTGAGTCACGGCAAGAGTCTCAGTTGGCTACAATCAACTTTCGCCGGTGTCGATAAACTGCTTGGCGCTAAAACTAGGAAAGACTACCTGCTGACCAATGTGAAGGGTATCTTCGGCCCCTTGATGAGTGAATATGTGTTTGGTTATCTGCTCGCCGAAGTTCGCCAACATACGCTGTATCATCACCAGCAACAGGAGAAATACTGGCACCCAGGTCCCCTGGCCACCCTGCAGGGGATGAAGATGCTGATCCTGGGCACGGGTTCCATCGGCGAGCACCTGGCCACCAGCGCCAAGCACTTCAAAATGCAGGTCTGGGGCATGAACCGCAGCCAAAGGGCCGTCGCGGGCTTTGATTGCATCATCAGCCCGGCCCAGCTCGATGAGCTTTTGCCCCAGGCCGATGTGGTCGTCAACACTCTGCCGAGCACTCAGGAGAGCCGAGGCTTGCTGAGCCAAGAGAAGCTGGCACAACTCAAAGACAGCGCGATACTGTTCAATATAGGCCGCGGCGACGCCCTAGATCTCGATGCCCTGGTGGTCGAACTCGGCCGCAGAAACCGGCTCAAAGCCGTGTTGGATGTGTTTGCCCAGGAGCCGCTGTCACCGCTGCACCCCATCTGGGATTGCCCCAATGCGGTAATCACTCCCCATATTTCGGCGCCCAGCTTCCCGTCTCAGGTGGTCGATATCTTCGCCCGCAACTATCACCACTATCTCAATGCCGAATCACTGGAGAATCTGGTGTACTTCGACCGCGGTTACTAATCCTTCCTCTAGCGCGCCCACTCCTCCGGGCGCGGTGCTATTTGCTAACTAAAGACCTAAGGAAGTTCTTGCAAAGGACTAGAGTCATTTGCAAGAACCACGCCTTGGATCCAAGCCCGTAAGCCGACGCAGAGCACACATGAGACTTGTTCGCACCATCCCTAATAACCAACTCAAGGGTGATCTACTCTAAAATATATCCAAGCGTTATTAGTATTGATAACAGTTTTCATTTAGAATTGCGTATTGAAAAATAACGTCCACTTACCAGCAGTAACCGGAGCCCGATAAATGTACGTTTGTCTGTGTCATGCAATTACGGATACCCAGATAAAGCAGGCAGTCAGCCAGGGAGATGTTAGCCTCAGCGAGGTGAAAAAACGCCTCGGGGTGGGTGATCAATGCGGTAAGTGTGTACGGATGGCGACGCAAATCATCCAAAACCAGCTGGATCTTGAGCCCAATTATTACGAAGTCGCCTGATATATCAGGTAAAAAACAAAAGCCGCATCATGATGCGGCTTTTGTGATTTTTGGGCCGGATTACTTTTGAGCCGGACTACTTTTGGGCCGGGCTACAGCGCCGGCTCCTCCACACTGACTTCGACACTGTCGACCCTTTGCAGCCCTCTTGGCAGCTTGGCGCCACGACGGCCACGCTCACCACGATAATGCTCCAGATCGCTGCTCTTTAGTGTCAGCTTACGCTTACCGGCCCAGAGGGTGACATTGGCGCCTTCCGGCACCAGGTAAAGGTGAGTCACCAACTCTTCACGGTTTTTCGCCCGCTCCGATGGGATGCCGATAATCTTATTGCCCTTGCCCTTGGCCAACTGCGGCAGCGCCTCCATGGAGAACATCAGCATCCGCCCTTCATTGGTAATGGCCAGAATCGAACTGGGTCTGGACTTGTCCAGTTTACGTGGCGTTAAAGCCTTGGCATTGGCCGGCAGCGTCAGCAAAGCCTTACCCGCCTTGTTGCGCGACACCATGTCCTTAAAGGCGCAGATAAAGCCGTAACCGGCATCACTCGCCAGCAGGAAGCAGTTATCATCATCCCCGAGCAATACGTGCTCCATGCTCTCCCCTGGGGCCAGATTGAATCTGGTGGTAATAGGTTCCCCTTGGCTACGGGCCGAAGGCAGAGTATGGGTATCCGTGGCGAAGGCGCGCCCGGCGCTGTCAATAAACACAGATTGCTGATTGCTGCGGCCGGCCGCGGCGCAGAGGAAACTGTCACCAGCCTTGTAGGACAACCCGGCGGCGTCTATATCATGGCCCTTGGCACAGCGCACCCAACCCTTTTCAGACAACACCACAGTCACGGGCTCGGTTGGCACCAACTCCTGCTCCGACAACGCTCTGGATTCGCTTCTCACCACCAGTGGCGAGCGGCGGTCATCACCATAGGTTTCCGCATCTGCCTGCAGTTCTTTCTTGATCAAGGTCTTCAAGCGGCGTTCCGAACTGAGCAGCAGTTGCAGCTTTTCCCGCTCGGCTTCGAGCTCATCCTGCTCACCACGGATCTTCATCTCTTCCAGCTTGGCCAGATGGCGCAGCTTGAGCTCCAGAATCGCTTCGGCTTGCTTGTCTGTCAGCCCAAAGCGGCGCATCAGTTCGGCCTTGGGTTCATCGTGAAAGCGGATGATCTCTATCACTTCATCGATATTGAGGAAGGCGATCATCAAGGCTTCAAGAATATGCAACCTGGCCAGGACTTTATCCAGACGGAATTCCAGACGGCGGCGCACAGTATGAATTCGAAACTCCAGCCACTCACTCAAGAGTTGCTTGAGCCCCTTGACCTGAGGCCTGCCATCGAGGCCGAGCACATTGAGGTTGACCCTGTAACTCTTCTCCAGATCTGTAGTGGCAAACAGGTGCGCCATCATCTGTTCGATATCGACCCGGTTGGATCTCGGCACTATCACCAAGCGCACCGGACTTTCATGGTCCGATTCATCGCGCAAGTCTGTCACCATGGGCAGCTTCTTGGCCTGCATCTGCGCCGCCAACTGCTCGAGGATCTTGCTGGAGCTGGCCTGGTGCGGCAAAGCCGTTATCACCACTTCACCGTTTTCCACTGTGTAAACCGCACGGGCCTTGATTGAGCCGCGGCCCGATTCATAGACCTTGGCGATTTCGGCGCGCGGGGTAATGATCTCGGCAGCTGTCGGATAATCAGGCCCGGGCACGAATTCCATCAGCCGCGGCAAATCGGCCTTGGGATTATCCAGCAGCTCGATACAGGCGCTGGCCAACTCGCGGGCATTATGGGGCGGAATATCCGTGGCCATACCCACTGCGATACCGGTAATACCGTTGAGCAAAATATGCGGCAGTCTGGCCGGCAGCACCAAGGGCTCTTTCAGGGTGCCATCGAAGTTGACTCCCCAGTCCACTGTTCCTTGACCTAGCTCGCTGAGCAGTACCTCGGAAAACTTGGATAGCCTGGCTTCGGTATAACGCATGGCCGCAAACGACTTGGGATCGTCCGGAGCCCCCCAGTTACCCTGACCATCCACCAAGGGATAGCGATAGGTAAAGGGCTGCGCCATCAGTACCATGGCTTCGTAACAGGCGCTGTCACCGTGCGGGTGATACTTACCCAGCACGTCACCCACGGTACGGGCCGACTTCTTGTATTTGGCCGCCGCCGATAATCCCAGCTCGCTCATGGCGTAAACAATTCGCCGTTGCACCGGCTTGAGGCCATCGCCAATATGAGGCAAGGCCCGATCCATGATCACATACATGGAATAGTTGAGATATGCCTCTTCAGTGAAGCGCCTGAGCGGCATCTGCTCCACGCCATCCAGGCTCAAGGCTATCGCATCACTCATTATTCATTTTCCTGTTCAGGTTTCGGCGCATAGTCCGACTCAGATTCAGCATCTTCTGCACCAGTGTCTTTGTAGTACAGGCGGTAGATGTTTCCCTTCAGATCATCCGAAATATAGACGGCGCCATCCGGGGCCATCGCCAGTGAATGGGGCCTGGCCACCGGAAACTCACCATCGAGAAAACTCACCAGGGTGCGGCGATTGCTCACCTTGCGGCCATCAGTTTCCAACACCACTATCTGGTATCCCACCTTACTGGAACGGTTCCAGGAGCCGTTCTCTGCCAATAAAATCTGGTTGTGATATTCGGCGGGAAACTGGCTTCCCCGATAAAACAGCATCCCCATAGGAGACACATGCGCCGGCAGTTCATAGACTGGCTTGGTAATATTCAGGCTCTTGGGCTCTTCATAGGCAGGTTCCTGCACATCTTTGCCATGCACATAAGGGAAACCATAATGCGCCCCGGCAACATCGACCCGGTTGATTTCATCCGGTGGCAGATTATCCCCCATCCAGTCGCGGCTCATATCGGCAAACCAAAGACGGCTATCCAGTGGCGACCAGTCAAAACCTATGACATTACGTATTCCGAGCGCTATCTGCTGACTACTGCCGGAGTTCACATCCACGGCAATGATGCTGCCAAAAGGAGCGCTGGGCTCACACACATTGCAGGGAGCGCTGATAGCAATATAGAGCCTGCCATCCGGACCAAAGCGCATGGCTCTGGCACTCTTTCTGCCGTTGCCCGGAAGTTGATCATACACTTCCCGTGCCCGCGGAGGACGTCTGAGCCTGGGCTCTATATCCTGGTACACCACGACTCTGTCTTCCAAAGCGACATAGAGATCGCCCTTATGGAAGGCCAGCGCCTCCGGGTAATCCAGGCCCTTGGCTATCAGGTAACGCTTATCGACCCGGCCATCACTGTTACTGTCGACCAAAGCGTGAATCGTGCCGCTCTTGTGAGAACCAACAAACAGGGTACCTTCATCTCCTACTGCCATCTGCTTGGCATCGCCAACATCTGTGGCATAGAGAGAAACACCAAAGCCTTTGGTCACGGTAATGATCATCGACTGAGATGCATTGGCCGCCGCACTCAGCAACGCCGCTCCCAGCAGGAGCAAGCCTCCGCCGGTCGCGATACCGACTCTGTTATTCAGGTTCATCATATCCTTGCCTTTAAGTTTTATAGTTATTGGCACATCAAGGGCGATTACAGCTGAGCAAGGTCTCCCTTGGTTTCCAGCCACGACTTGCGATCACCTGAGCGCTTCTTGGCCAGCAACATGTCCATCAATGCCACAGTCTCATCGACATCGTCTATGGTCAGTTGCACCAATCTACGGGTGTTGGGATCCATGGTCGTTTCCCTCAGTTGCAGTGGATTCATCTCACCCAGACCTTTAAAGCGGGTGACCTGCACTTTACCTTTCTTGTTGTCTGCGGCAATCCTGTCCAGAATGCCTTGCTTTTCAGGCTCATCCAAAGCGTAAAACACTTCTTTGCCGATATCGATACGGAACAGTGGCGGCATGGCGATATACACATGCCCCTTTTCAACCAAGGTGCGATAGTGCTTTAGAAACAGCGCGCACAGCAAGGTTGCTATGTGCAAACCATCCGAGTCGGCATCGGCGAGAATACAGATCTTGCCGTATCTGAGTTCGGAAATATCGTCGCTGTCGGGATCGCAGCCTATGGCCACTGAAATATCGTGCACTTCCTGGGAGGCCAACACCTGGCTCGCTTCCACTTCCCAGGTGTTGAGGATCTTACCCCGAAGCGGCATGATCGCCTGAAATTCTCTGTCTCTGGCCTGTTTGGCACTGCCACCGGCCGAGTCCCCTTCCACCAGAAATAATTCGGAACGCGCCGGGTCCTGACCGGTACAGTCGGTCAGTTTGCCGGGCAGCGCCGGGCCGGAAGTGACCTTCTTGCGAGCAACTTTCTTCGCCGCCCTGAGACGCTTCTGGGCGTTATTGATGCACATCTCGGCCAGCAGTTCGGCCTGATCTGTGTTGCTGTTGAGCCAGAGGCTGAAGGCATCACGCACCACACCCGACACAAATGCCGAACACTGGCGGCTGGAGAGTTTCTCCTTGGTCTGGCCGGCAAATTGCGGATCTTGCATCTTCACCGACAGAATAAAACTGGCCTTGTCCCAGATATCTTCCGGACTGAGCTTAATCCCCCTTGGGATCAAGTTGCGAAACTCACAGAACTCACGCATCGACTCGAGCAGTCCCTGACGGAAACCGTTCACATGGGTACCACCAAGCGGCGTTGGGATTAGGTTAACATAACTTTCGCTGATACTGTCGCCGCCCTCAGGCAACCAGGTAATGGCCCAGTCGGCGGCTTCCAGATTGGTTTTAATACTGCCGACAAAAGGCTCTTGTGGCAGAGCCGGAGCCTCTTTAAGGGAGTCTTTCAGATAGTCGGTCAGGCCCTCTTCATAAAACCATTCATGGACCTCACCGTTTTGTTTGTTGGCGAAACGAATTCTGAGCCCGGGGCAAAGTACCGCCTTGGCCCGCAGCAGATAAGTCAACTTGGTAACCGAAAAGTTCGGTGAGTCAAAATAGCTGGGATCCGGCCAAAACTGTACCCGGGTGCCGGTATTTCGGCGCCCACAAGTACCAGTTTCCCTGAGACTCTCAACCTTATCGCCATGCTCGAAAGCCATTTCATAGACTTTGGCATCACGGCGAACCGTGATTTCAACTCTTCGAGATAGGGCGTTGACCACAGAGATCCCTACCCCGTGCAAACCACCGGAAAATTGATAATTTTTGTTGGAAAACTTACCACCGGCATGCAGCTTGGTCAGGATAAGTTCGACCCCGGGGATCCCCTCCTCCGGGTGAATATCCACCGGCATACCACGGCCATCGTCAGTGACTTCAAGGGAGTTGTCTGTATGCAACACCACATCGATTCGAGTTGCAAACCCGGCCAAGGCCTCATCGACACTGTTATCTATGACTTCCTGACCCATATGGTTGGGCCGAGTGGTATCGGTATACATGCCGGGACGACGTTTTACCGGATCCAGTCCGTTCAGTACTTCAATGGCATCGGAGGTGTATTGATTGGTCATAGCGCACACTGTCTTTTATGTTCAGGCCATGGTGGGCCGCGAGGATCTGATTGTCAAGATAAGTGTAAAAAACGGCAGATTGAGCCCAGCTTGTCGCCGTAACCCACAAAACTATGGTTTCCACCGCTTTCCAGCAGCATCTCACAGCAGTGATATTTGCCCAGAGCCTGGCGATAATCCAGTACCTCATCGGCAGTCTGTAATAATACAAAAAAACGATCCGGATTGAGAATGACCGGCGTATCAAATTCAATCAGCTGTAGTTGATGTTGCGGCAATAATTGGTAGTGCTCATCGGTATAGGGGTTGTACTGTGCCCCCAAATAATCACCAAAGAGCTCAAAGGGGCGCACCGCCGGGTTAATAAGTACCGCCTTGCCGCCATATTGCTCTACCAACCAAGAAGCAAAATACCCGCCGAGGGATGAACCGATAAACGCCAGTGGCTCGCCCCTGGCCTTGGCCGCTTCAGTCAACTGAATCAGCAACTCCATCGCCGCCTTGGGCGAAGTGGGTAGTTGTGGCTGCTCCAGTCGCACACCGGGAAAGTGTTGTTCAATATAGGTACGGGTAAGCACAGCCTTGTCAGACAAGGGAGAACTGTTGAAACCGTGAATATAGAGCAGCATAGTTCCTCACAAGGGGCCACTGCTCCAAAGCAAACTCAGTAGCCGCTGGCCTCAGCATCCGGTGCGAAACGCTCGCCCGGGATCCGATAAACATTGGTGAGCATGCTACCATCGGGCTTGAGCTCCAGCAAACGGTAGCCTGGCTGCAGTGCATCCAGCGCAAAGTAGGAAGACAAGGGTTTGAATTGAATACAAGTCGATGGTGTCGCCATCAAAGAAAGCTTGTGACCTTCCCCCTGATATTCAGTATCCAATTGCTGATGAACATGACCCCAGAGCATCCCCTTTATCTGAGGGTAACGCCCCATTTCTTTGAGGAACTGGGCGCCGTTGTCCATGCAATGTTGATCCAACCAGGTGCAGTCCACCAATACTGGGTTATGGTGCATCACCAACAGCACGTGCTTGTCAGGTTCGGCGGCTATGGCACTGCGGATGATCTCAAGTTCGCTTTCGGCCATATGACCACCCGGTTTTCCCCGCACTGTGGAGTCGAGCAAGATAATCTGCCAATTCCCGGCCAACACCCGCCTGTGGCCATAGACACGCTCACCCTGCATATGCAGATACATGATCCTGGGGTCATCATGGTTGCCAGGCAAATAATGGCAAGGCAAATTCAGCGGTTTGATGGCTTCAACAAAGTTGCGGTAAGACTCACCGGAATAATCCTGACTGATGTCACCACTGGCCAGCAGCATGTCGGCGGGATACTTGACGGCCTGGATAGTATTGATAACGGCGTTGAGACTGTTGGCGGTATTGACGCCAAGAAGCTGTCCTTCAGGTTCGGCAAACAGGTGAGGATCTGTGATCTGCACCAAACGAACACTCTTGTCCTCAGGAATACCGTATGTGATTGCCTCTTTCAGCACTTTGATTACCCAATCTCAGGACTGACAAACGAGGCGCGCCTGACAGTCTATTTTCAATAACTCCTCCAGGAAGGCGTTTACCTGGTACTTTTCATCGCGGTGATACATGCGTAAGTTCGGATAATCATACACCGGCCGCAATTGGTAAATCTGTCGGCTGCTTAACACTTCTGCTAATTTAGCATCATGATAAATCCGCACGGTAACTTTGGGGACAGGCACCAATCCGCCCTTCCCCACATGACGGGAAATACTCACCAGCTGGGTATAGCGGGTATTCTCCAGCAGCTCGACATCCAGGCAACCGAAATCACCTTCTACCTGCCAGCTTTCACCCACTTCACCTTGCTCCGGCAACCAGCGTTGAATATGACCGTAGTTGCGACCACACAAAGCTAAAAAGCGGCTGACATCCGGCTGGTATTTCTTGTCACTATCTCTCTTGTTCATCGGCCTGCAGTAAATCTTGATAATTGAGCTGCAACCATTGCAGCCCGAGTACGGTTGAAGCGTTGTCGATTTCGCCACTGAGCACTTTGGCATAAGCATCAACGCGGGAAAGCACATGCAGCCGAATATCTTCATGCTCTTCGGCCAAGCCGTGCAGCCCGTTTGCTTTGGATGAATCTACCTCAGCCCAATAGAAGTAGAAACGCTCACTACAACCTCCGGGGCTGGAAAGATAGCTGCTTACGGCCGAAATTGCACTGGAGTTGAGTCCGGTTTCTTCCAAAAGTTCCCGTTTGGCGACATCCTCGGCCACTTCGCCGGGGGCAATCATACCCGCCACCAACTCCAGCAGCCAAGGGGATTCACTGGTTTCCAATGCAGGGAATCGCACCTGCTCTATCAGCACCACTTTGTCTTCTTGCGGATCGTAGGGCAAAACCACTACGGCGTGACCCCGCTCAAATACCTCGCGACTCACTTCCTCACTCCAGCCCCCGGCAAACAGCCGATGACGGAAACGATATTCCTCCATCCGGAAAAAGCCACGGTATAGCGTGCGCTGCCCCAGCACCTGAACATCCTCTTTGGTGAATTTTTCTACTGCCATTTTCACTCCGCTTTAGCTATAAAAGATGCAATTTCAACCCACCCGGCACCATTTACCAATAAAATCTGTTACACTTCCGAATTGACTTGAAAACGGTTGATTTTTTAGTATCAAAACCATTAAGTTTTGCTGTATCGGGAAGCGTCGGGAAGCGCAAACCGCCTTTATCAAAGGCATTAACAGTCTAACGAAGTTGAAACCGCCCGTCACAGGGTGTTTGTCTATAAGGACAGCCAATGAAATTCAAGATCCGCACTTTATGCGCGGCGTTAACGCTCGCAGTTTCTGCCCCGGCCGTTCAAGCCGACGATTTACTTCAGATATATCAGCAGGCATTAACCAATGATCCAGTGGTGCTCCAGGCCAAGGCCCAAAGAGACCAGTTGTATGAAAAAATTGAAGAAAGTCGTGCGCCTCTGCTGCCGACTATCAGTGCCAATGTTGGTTATGACAAAGCCTGGAACGATCCTTCTGATGACACCAGTGGCCTGACAGGTGCAATCAAGCTTAACCAGGTCATCTATAATCATTCTGCCTGGGTCGGTTTAAGCCTGGCGGAGAAAGCCGCATCACAGGCCGACGCCGTCTATGCTTCAGCTCTGCAAACACTGATCACCCGGGTAACAACCGCTTACTTTGACGTGTTGGCCGCCAAGGATAATTACGAGTTCAAAGGCGCCGAGAAGCGTGCCATTGAGCGGCAGTTGGAGCAAACCAAACAGCGCTTTGCTGTTGGTCTAACAGCCATTACCGATGTCCATGAAGCACAGGCTCAGTATGACCTGGCGACCGCAGCCGAAATCCTGGCCGAGAACGAGTTGATCAACAGCTATGAAGCCCTGCGTGAAATCACCGGCATAGATCACAAGAGCATCGACATTCTGGATACAGACCGTTTCTCTGCGGCCAGCCCAACTCCAGCCATGCCAAACGATTGGCTTAAAATGGCCGAGACCAACAGTGTCGATCTGCTGACCCAGCGTATCGGTAAAGATATCGCCCAGGAAACCATCAGCCTCTATAAAGCCGGCCATATGCCGTCTCTGAGCCTGAATGCCGGTTATACCAAGGGCCTGGAGCAAGAAATCGGCAGTCAGAATCAACCTGACTTCGATAACGGTACCGTAGGCGTTAACCTGAGCGTGCCTATCTTTGAAGGTTTCAAAGTCAGCTCTCAGGTGAAACAAGCGCAATATGCCTATGTTGAAGCCAGCCAGAGATTGGAGCAGACCTACCGCCAGGTAGTCAAAAATGTTCGCAACAACTTCAACAACGTTGGCGCTTCTATCAGCTCCATCAAGGCCTATGAGCAGTCAGTGCTCTCTTCCGAGAGTGCATTGAAAGCCACTCAAGCCGGTTTTGAAGTGGGTACCCGTACCATAGTTGACGTGCTGAACCGTACCCGGGATCTGTATGATTCCAAACGCCAGCTGTCCAACGCCCGATACGGCTATATCAAGTCGATATTGGCACTGAAGCAGGCCACAGGTACTCTGAATGAAGATGATGTCATCTCCATCAACAACGGCCTGACAACTCCTGCACAGCAATAAGCTGGAGCTTAACCAATAAAAAACCGCCAGCTGGCGGTTTTTTATTGGGACTTATCAACGGATAACGGAATTAGAACACCAGTTCCACACCGGCAAAGAAGCCGTCAAACTGCATATTGCTGCTCATGCCATTGAAACCGTTTACGTCAAATTTAAAGTCGCGATAGCCGGCACGCACCCGGGTATCCAGCGCCACACCATCAAACTCCCAGCCCAGACCTACTTGGTAGTCATAAACACTGGACTCATTGATACCGGCTAACACATCGGCAAAGGCGTACAGGCCGAAGAATGGCAGACCAACTTCAGCATTGGCATAACCCATAACCACACCGCTGTCGATATCACGCTCTTCAGGATGCCCCTTGTCAGCCACCCGGAAAGAACCATCCATCAACTTGTAGGCACCACCTACATCGAGAGCAACCAGGTCATTGTCCAGTAATTCATAATAGAGGATAAAGTCTGTGTTGCTCAGGTCGGCCGTAGCATACACATCACCGCTGAAGGTGTGGCCATTGAAGTTGAAGTTGGCATTGCTCATAGCGCCATCTTCTTTCAGGCGGTTTTCGCGGATCTTCAGGTTGGGCAGCAGTGGCACAGGGTGCTCAACGCTGAACCAAAGGCTGTACTGGGCGGAAGAGTCATAGTTGAACTCCTGCTGCGGCTGGCCTTTCTCGGCGAAAGTACCGCTGGCATCTCCTTTCCAGTAATCGGCGCCTACCTTAAAGCCTACGACTGTTGCTGCCTGGGCGGAAGTCGCCATCAAAGAAGCCAGCAAGGCTGTCGCCAATAAAGTCTTTTTCATAAATTAACCCTGTGAAAGCAAGTTGGTTAAATCAATCACCGCGGCATTGGCGCGGGACACATAGTTGGCCATCACCAAAGAATGGTTGGCCACCAAACCGAATCCGGAACCGTTGAGGATCATTGGGCTCCAGACTGTTTGCTGAGTCGCTTCCAGTTCACGGATGATCTGTTTGAGACTCACTTCGGCATTCTTTTTCTTCAGTACGTCAGCAAAATCGACCTCTACCGCCTTCATGAAATTCAGCAAGGCCCAGGCAGAGCCTCTGGATTCATAGAAGACATCGTCTATTTGCCACCAGCTGGTCTTTATCTGCTGACTCGCCAGGTTGGGGGTCGACTGACGGGCGGCACTGTCGCCGGCCAGATCGGTATTCAGCCTCTCCTGACCAACACTGGCGGCCAGACGCTGCGACATGCTGCCCAAACGCTTCTGCACCTCTTTCAACCATTCATTGAGGTTGTCGGCGCGGGCATAAAACTGGGCATCCGGGTTATTGGGATCCATCATCCGCGCCCGGTAAACCTTCAATAGCTTGATAGCATCGCGATACTCGCTCTCAGCACTGGGCACCAGCCAACTGGTGTGCTCGATATTCAGCTTGGAGTGCGCTTCCAGCAGATCTTTGTCGGCGGTGGACTGCGACTGGGAGCGGCTGAACTCTTTGCGCATGATCAAGGCGAGATCCCGCACCTGTTCCAAGGCGCCGAATTCAAACGCCGGCATGTTGTCCATCATCACAGAAGGCGGCATCATGTCGTTGGACAACCAGCCTCCTTGCTTATCCAGCAAGGTCTCCATGGTATTGATCAGCGCGCTGGTGGTGGCATAACCTGTTATCTTTTCGCCCTTTTCCGATGTCATCACCTCAGGGGTCAATACATCGGGTTCAATACTCCACCAAACACTGATGCCGTATGCGATAACGAACACTATGGCCGCAGCACCGACACCTTTTTTCCATGTCATTTGCATCCCGGGTTCTCCTTAATGATGGTGATGATGCTCTTGCGCTGCAGGAGCATCATGGGGGGATTTTACTTCGAGTTCAATATTGAGGGTTTCACCATTGGCAAAACCCAGTGTCACAGGCACTTTTTGCCCCAGCTGCAACGGCGCCTTGAGGCCCATGATCATGATGTGATCGCCGCTGCTTTGTAGCGTCAACTGGCCATGCTCAGGCAGCGGGAAAGCCGCCACATGGCGCATTTTAACCAGGCCGTCTTCTTCAATCAGAGTATGCAGCATGGCTTCACGGGCCACAGGGGTACTGGCAGAAACCAGCTCAGTCGCCGGACCATGGTTGCTGAGTGTCAGATACGCCGCCGTATTGGGAACAGAAGCAGGCATGGCCCGGATATATCCTTGTTCGAGCATTATGTTCGAGGCGAAGGCGCTGGCACTGATGCCGGCCAGCAAGATAACTTTAAACAGTTGTTTGAATATCGCCATCTATGTCTTAAACTCCATGTAAAACCCATTTCGTCAGTAAAGGAAACAACGAATGAGCACGATTCAGGTTCAGGATGAGCAGGGTGTACGTATCATACGTTTTAACCGCCCGGATAAACGTAACGCCCTCGATCTCGATATGTATAAGCAGCTTACAGAATACCTGATCCAGGGGGAAGCGGACAACGAGATCCGTGCCTTTCTGCTGACAGGCAGTGAAAACTGCTTTACTTCAGGCAACGATGTAGCGGATTTTCTCAAGCAGCCGGATCTGGGGCCCAACCACCCAGCGGTGCGGTTTCTCTTTTGCCTGCTGGAGCTGAAAAAGCCCTTGGTCGCCGCCGTCAGCGGCGCTGCTGTCGGAATTGGCACCACGCTGCTGCTGCATTGTGACCTGGTCTATGCCGATAACACAGCCCAGTTCCGTTTGCCCTTTATCGACCTGGCACTAGTGCCTGAAGCCGGATCCAGCCTGCTACTGCCTGAGTTGGTCGGTTACCAAAAGGCCTCTGAGCTGCTGTTGCTGGGCGAAAGTTTCGATGCCGAAACGGCGCTGGATCTCAAACTCATCAACCGCATGTTGAGTCCGGTGGAACTCTTACCTTATGCGCTGGAAAAGGCCAAAGCCTTGGCTTCCAAGCCACCTCAGGCGCTGCAACTCACCAGACAACTTATGCGGCCACACAAGAGCCGGGTACAACACCAGATGCATCAGGAGTTGGAACTCTTCGGCCAACGTCTGCAGAGCGATGAAGCCAAAGCGGTTTTCCGCCAGTTTCTCAACAAAGGCTAAATCATCGAGGCTGAATCCAATGTTGCTGCGGCTGGGCTGACACCAAGCCAGTCGCAGCAACACTACTCCTGCCATTGACTGGACTTGCCTATCCCCCATACTGCCAATGCCAAAACCAGCACGGGCCAAATCATTGCAAAGCCGCTGATAAACATCAGTAATGCCGCAGCAACACAAAGTACGCACACCACAGCCAACACACTGAAAGTCATTGCGGCCCACACCAATGCCAGCATCGCGGTTATCAGGGTCAACACCCAACTCCAGTTCTCGGCATCCAGCCATAAAAACGGGCTACCCCAGATCCCCACTGACATAAACTCGCGGCTGAGCAGAGAGACCATAAGGATCAGCGCGCCGACTATGCTCCACACCAGTAACTGAGACAGCAACCTATATCTTCTGTGCTTGTTTCGACTCTTGTTATACATACTCATTTCACCCACTTGGGCCACAGCAGTGCCAGGGCAAAGTAAGCCGTCAATCCGAGCAATGGGTGCATCAGAGTGATGACTGCGGCAACAATGCGGGTCCAGAATACCGACCAGCCAAAACGCTCGGCCATATCGCGGCATAGGCCACAGACGATGGAAGAATTTCCCTTGAGTGTGCGTTCCAAATCAAACATAGCTGACTCCGATTATCTCGTTAACTGTATCTGCCGGGCACCGCAGGCTAACAACGCCATCAGGGTGTAACCAAGCAACGGCAGAAACATCAGTAGTGCCAAGGTGCTATTTATCCACATAGGCACCTCAATCCTTGGCTTGGGTCAGAACACTGGTCTCCACGGGTAACTCGGTGATCTGACTCAGGGTTTCTTGAGTCATCTCGTCGCTCAGTTGGGCCACGCTACGCTCCAGTTCCTGTTGCAGAGAGGCCAGCATTTCGCGCTTGGCACTGAGCAACATGGTCTGAGCCTGCTGACTCAGGTTCTGCTCAACAGCACTGAGGATAGGTTGAGTAGGCAGTACATCGGCCTGGGCTGAAACACTGGCTGAAGCTAAAACAACGCCAAGAAGCAAAGATTGAATAGTCAGGTTGGAAGTTTTCATGCTTGTCATCCCTTTCTGGTTAAGCTGAACGGGTCAGCGGTCAAGATGACTAATTCAAAGGGCGTGCCAACTGGGAAAAGTTTCGATTAAGGATATGATATTAAATGAAATAAAAATAAAAACGGCCAATCATTAACACTGAATGACCGACCGTAACAGCACAAAAATACAGCAATTTCCTATCTGTTGGTAAAAAGCACTATCACCATAGCGATTTTCACCACTCGGGTATTACAGCAAGGTCAAACTCCGCTGTGCATCATTTCACGAGCCTTAAGCAGCACTTCGATACCGGCACCCGGCTTGTGGGCATTCTCGCTCAGATGACGGCGCCAACTGCGAGAACCGGGGATCCCCTGATAAAGGCCAGTCATGTGTCTGCTGATATGATTCAAGCGGCCACCCGACTGCAGATGAGCTTCCACATAGGGCAACATGGCATCCACCACCTGATCGCGACTCATAACCTGGCTATCGAGGCCAAAGATCTTCTGATCCACCTCGGCCAGCAGATAGGGATTTTGGTAGGCTTCTCGCCCCACCATCACCCCGTCCAGCTGGGCCAGATGGGTATGCATATCTTCAAAGCTCTTGATACCACCATTGATGCTGATATGCAGGCCGGGAAAATCCTGCTTCAATTGATACACCCGGGGATAATCCAATGGCGGGATCTCACGGTTTTCCTTGGGACTAAGCCCCTGCAACC
Source organism: Shewanella chilikensis (assembly GCF_002836945.1). Taxonomy (GTDB): domain Bacteria; phylum Pseudomonadota; class Gammaproteobacteria; order Enterobacterales; family Shewanellaceae; genus Shewanella; species Shewanella chilikensis. The sequence goes on along the minus strand of NZ_NIJM01000012.1, from coordinate 71,760 downwards.
AGGCCTTGCGGGCATGAATGATGAAAGTATCGCAGCCGGCGGCACTCACCTTGGTAATGAAGTCACCAAGAAATTCGTAGGAATCTTTGTCATCTATGCCGATGCGGGTCTTGACCGTCACCGGAATATCCACCTTCTGGCGCATGGCATCGACGCAATGGGCCACCAGCTCGGGCTCTTCCATCAAACAAGCACCAAAGCGGCCGTTCTGTACTCTATCCGAAGGGCATCCCACATTGAGGTTAACTTCGTCATACCCCCTTTGCCGGGCGATTTCGGCGCAGCGGGCCAGATCCTCAACATTGGAGCCACCCAGTTGCAATGCCAGCGGGTGCTCTTCCTGGTTATAAGCCAGATAATCGCCCTTGCCATGCAGTATCGCACCTGTGGTCACCATCTCAGTGTAGAGCAGCGTCTGACTCGACATCAGCCGGGCAAAGTAACGATAGTGGCGGTCCGTCCAATCGAGCATGGGGGCAATGGAAAAACGGCGGTTGGCATCGATAGGGCTTGGCATTCACAGATCCGGTACGCAAAAAATGGGCCGCTATTTTACCCTCTGCGGCCATAAAACGACAGCCGTAGATAAATCCCGCTCATAAACCCGAATCAAAGGTCATTCTGTTGCCGCCGAAGACTTTGGATCTGAGTTACTCAAACTCTGTCTCTATCCCGGCATAAATCAACAACATTTCAGCCAGCGAGCTCACCTGCATGCCCTTCATCAGGTTGGATCTGTGGATCTCCACTGTGCGCATGGCGATGCAGAGTTCGTCGGCTATCTGCTGGTTCTTATAGCCCTTGGCGATGAGATGCAATATCTCTTTCTCTCTCGGAGTCAGCGCCTGATAGATACCTTGCAGCTTTCGTCGCTTGGCGATTTCGGCAGAGTGATTCAGCGCCTTGGTGACCGCCTCGGCCAGGCGAGCGCCATCGGCGGGTTTTTGAAAAAAGTCCACCGCGCCGGATTTAAGCGCATCCACCGCCAGCGGCACGTCGCCATGACCGGTGAGAAAGATCACCGCCAACGGGCTATTACGCTCGTTGAGCAGCTGCTGCAGCTGCGCCCCACTGAGCCCTGGCATACGCATATCGAGGATCAGGCAGCCGGGCAGATCCAGTAGCTGCGCCTTGAGAAAATGCTCTGCATCTTCAAAGGCCTGCACCTCAAAACCATAGCCTTCCAGCATAAAGCCCAACGAACGCCGCACCGAATCATCGTCATCCACCAGATAGACCGACTGACGCTTGTCATCGGTTGGTGAACTGTTTTGGGCCGCAAATTGTCCCGGCATTTTTCTTTCTCCTTGGCAAAACGGGTTTAAGCCAGCACCACAGTGACCAGACAACCGCCCTCAGGCGGCTGCAGCAGACTGATGCTGCCGCCATGGCTCTCGGCGATTTCGCGGCAGATCACCAGCCCCAGACCCAGGCCATCTGTCTTGGTACTGGTAAAGGCCTGCATCAGGCTCTTGCCATCCTGTTTAAGCCCTGGGCCATTGTCCTGCACTTCCAGCAAGAGCTTGCCGGGCTGAGATTGATAATCCAGCCGCAGCGCAATAATTCGCTCGGCTTTAGGCTCTTCAGCCAAGGCTTCGATGGCATTCTTAAGCAGATTCAACAAGAGTTGCTGCATGGCGACCGTATCCAGTTGCATGGGGCTTTCTTCGCCGACAATCTGCCAATCGACGCGGATCGCTTGTTTCTCCAGTTCATGCCCCAGCAGAATAAGCGTCTCGCTCAGCAAGGGGCTGAACGGCTGCAACTGCTTTTGCGGCGGGCGCTTTTTCAAAAGCCCCCTGAGCCTTTGAATGATACCGTGGGCGCGGCCCACTTCCGCCTGTATCTGTTCCAGTGCCAGGGGCAACTTGTCCAGTTGCCCCTGTTGCAGCCTGACACTGGCGCCGTGGCAATAGTTGCCTATGGCCGCCAAAGGTTGGTTCAGCTCATGGGCCAGGCTGGCGCCCAGTTCACCAGCCACCGCCGCCCGCTGGGCATGTTCCAGCAGACTGAGGTTTTCACTCAGTTGCCGCTGGGCCTTGGCCAGTTCCCGGCCGCGGCGGCTGAAACTGTATTCGAGCCAGAAGTGATAACCGTTGAGCAGCACCAGCAGCGCCAGCAAGCTCCAGCCCCAATGACTGTGGGCCTTGAGCCACTGCAACGCCCTTTGCCACCAAGGCGCCTGCAATGGGTGCAGGTCCAGATCCTTGAGCAGCTTATCAATGGCCAGTTGACTGACCGCCGTGGTCCACCCCAGCGAGCCGGACATTTTGGCCGCCTCACTGTCTTCCGGCAGTGCCAACAGGGCCAAGGTCAACTGCTTGGCCAGCCCCTGACCGGCACGGCTGGTCTTGGCCATAGACCAGTTGGGATAGAGGCGGGTCGACACCTCGCAGGCAAACCCTGCCGGCGCCTGGTTGTCCAGCACCCGATAATGCCCGGCATCGATAAGCCCCTCCGCCGCCATCTGCTCCAACTGGCAGACTGGCACCACGGCGGCGTCTATGCTGCCATCGCGCAGGCGATAGAGCAGATTATCCAGCGGGAATCCCAAAGATTGGATCTCGGCCACATAGCTTGGCAGATCAATCTGCTTGAGCCGCGCTTCATACACCAAGGTCAGGTAGCCGCCGAAGGCCTGGGTCGAGACTATCCCCAGGCGCTTGTGCCTGAGATCTTGCAGATGTTGCAGGCTGGACTCGCTTCTTACCACCAGCGCCGAACCCACCTGCATCGGCTCACCGGCGTTGAGGCGGCTCTTGAGGGTCGCCAGCCAGCTTAGGGAATACTGCCGCGCCAACAGTACAGATTGACCTGGGTTGGTGATCACAAAGTCCAGCTCCTGGGCGGCCACCGCCTGCGACAGTTGCTCCAGCGTCAAGGGGTGCAGGCGAAAGTAATATCCCGGGATCTGCTGCTCGAGCCAATTCATGGTGGGTTGCCAGCGGTTGATGCTGTCGCTGTAGCCCCGGGTAGCCAACACGCCTATATCCACCACCGCCTTATCGGTCAACACTCCGGTTGTCATGGCTGGGCCTGATAGCGGCAAAGGCTCAGTCGCTGCCGCAGCTGACGGCCAATGGCCGAGCAGTACAGCCGCAAACAGATAACACAGCAGATACAGGGTTCTCATCTCTTGGTTTTAGCTCCGGTTAGGAAATCTTGCGGCCACAAGCGGCTGGGTCAGCATCAGTCTGCCCGCCATTCTAGCCTCAATTTCTTGCGCTGGATCAATAGCGGCCCCGATATGTGGAAAACCACTATAGAGACCAAGGGCGCCAGTTGCCGAGAATACAGGCAACAGGAGCCCGGTGGGTTTCCAATCGCCGCAAGACTCAGGAGTCTGTATGGACAAGAGTAAACGTCAACTACTGGGGCAAATCGCCGCCATCAGCGCCGGAGCTGCGTTTTTGCCCGTCGCCCAGGCATCGACTTCCAAGCCCAAGGCAACCAGTGGCAAACGCTATGGCATGCTGATCGATCTGCGCCGCTGCGTCGGTTGCCAGGCTTGTACTGTCGCCTGCACCATAGAAAACCAACCCCCATTGGGGCAGTTTCGTACCACAGTCAACCAGTATGAAGTGACCCAAGGGCAGGAAAGCGCCTTTATGATGCTGCCCAGGCTCTGCAACCACTGCGAAAACCCACCCTGCATCCCGGTTTGCCCCACAGGCGCCACATTCCAGCGCCAGGACGGCATAGTGGTAGTCGACAGCCACTGGTGTGTTGGCTGCGGTTACTGTGTCCAGGCCTGCCCCTACGATGCGCGCTTTATCAACCATGACACCAACACCGCCGACAAGTGCACCTTCTGCGCCCATCGGCTGGAAGCAGGCTTGCTGCCCGCCTGCGTCGAAACCTGTGTCGGTGAAGCCAGGATCATCGGCGATCTCAACGATCCCGGCAGCCAAATCAGTCGCATGCTGGCCGAGCACAGAGACGAGATCAAGGTACTCAAGCCCTCGGCCGAAACCTCGCCCTGCGTATTCTATCTGGGGATGACAGCCGCATTTGAAGAAAGGATCCGCGGCGAAGCGCCGGTTCGCAGCCTGATGACCGCCACTGGAGAGGAGTTGCACCATGGACATTAAAGAGATCTTGACCCCGGATATCGCCATCACCTGGTTACCCTGGGCGGTGCAGTACTTCTTTATGATGGGACTGGCCTATTCCGCGGTGTGGATTGCGGCGCTGACCATTATCCGCCCCGGCGCCAAAGATAAGCGCCTGCTGACACTCTGCGGCAGCCTGATCCTCAGCACAGCCATAGTGGCACCTGTGGCACTCTTGGCCGATCTGCACCAACCCGCCCGCGCCTGGCACTTCTATATGCAGCTCAGACCGGATTCCTGGATGTGGTATGGCGCCTGGTTACTGCCGCTGTTTATGGCAGCGGCGCTGGCCTTTGCCTACCTCTTGCTGCGCCCTTCCCTTCCGACTCAGCCCAAAGATGGCTGGAGCCGCCTGGGATACTGGTTACGCCTGGGGAACTGGCAAGGCGAGCCCTGGCTCAAGCCTCTGGCCTGGGTTGCCCTGCTCAGCGGCCTGAGCATCGCCCTCTACACCGGCATGGAAACCATGGCGATCAAGGCCAGGCCACTGTGGCACAGCTACTGGCTGCCGCCCCTGTTCGCCGCCAGCGCCCTGGCCGCCGGCAGTGGCATGTTGATTTGGCTCAACCGCCTGTTCAATGGCCATAAGCAGGAGACCGACAAACAGCTGCTGCTCTGGCTGCGTGGCTCCTTCGCCCTGTTTGCCCTGTTGCTTATCGGCTGGGCTCTCAGTGGCGGCAACAGCGCCAATGAAGCCAGATTACTGCTCGGCGACAGCCCCAGTTGGCAACTGGCCGCTATCTGGGTGCTGGCAACCCTGGCCTTGTTGGCGCTGCTGCTGGCCTTCAGACATCTGCCCCGCTGGGCCTTGCTGTTTGGCAGCTTTGCCGCCATCCACCTGGCTTGGGGCTTTCGCTGGCTGGTGCTTATCCAGGCGCAGACAGATCCCAAGTATGGCGCCGGCACCTACTTCTATGAACTGCCCTGGGGCCCACAGGGGCTGCTGGGGATCCTGGGTACCTTTGGCCTATGGCTGGCCCTGATCACCCTGATTTCCGAACTGATACGTCAGTCTGCCACCGGACTGAAAGGAGCCGCATAATGGACAAGAGTAAACGCCGTTTTATCAAAGGGGCTGCCATCACAGGTGGTACCGGACTGTTTGTTGCAGGCTACAGCCACACCCTGACCCAGCTAGGCAAAGGCCTGGTCAATGGCAGCTCGGGCAAAAATACCCAAGAAGCGATTCATGGCAACTCGCTGGCACCTGAGCTCAAAGTCGACCTGAATAGCGGCCAGTTGAGCGCCAATGACAACCAGCGTCTGGCCAATACCATGTGTTTCGGCTGCTGGACCAAGTGCGGGGTACGGGCCCGTATCGATAATGAAACCGACAGCATTATCCGTATCAGTGGTAATCCTTATCATCCACTGTCGGCCCGTGAACACCTGGACTTTGACACCCCGGTGCGCGATGCCCTGGTGTCCACCAGCGCCTGGCAGGAGCAGGGGCTTGCCGGACGTTCCACCGCCTGCGCCCGCGGTAACGCCATGCTGGAGTTATTGGACAGCCCCTATCGGGTAACACGCTGCCTGAAACGGGTCGGCCCCAGAGGTTCGGGCCAGTGGCAGAGCATAGCATTCGAGCAGTTGCTCAAGGAGGTTGTCGAAGGCGGCGATCTGTTTGGTGAAGGCCATGTGGATGGACTCAGGGCGATTCGCGATCTCAATACGCCTTTGGATCCCGCCAACCCTGAATACGGCCCCAAGGCCAATCAGCTGTTGGTCAGCAACGCCTCGGATGAGGGGCGGGACACGCTGATAAAACGCTTCACCTTCAACAGCTTCGGCACCCGTAACTTTGCCAACCACGGCTCTTACTGTGGCTTCAGCTATCGGGCCGGTGCCGGCGCCTTGCTGGACGATCTGAAAAAGTACGCCCACTTGAAACCGGACTGGGATCATGCCGAGTTTCTGCTGTTCATCGGCACTTCACCGCAGCAGTCCGGCAACCCCTTCAAGCGCCAGGCACGGCAACTGGCCAATGCCAGGGTCAACAACCGCAACTTCAGCTATGTTGTGGTTTCGCCCATGCTGCCCAACACCTCCAACCTGGCGTCGGCGCCGGACAATGTCTGGTTGCCGATCCGCCCGGCCACAGACGCCTCGCTGGCGATGGCCATGTTGCGCTGGATCATCGACAATCAGCGCTACAGCGCCGAGTTTCTCAGTGCTCCCAATGCCAAGGCCGCTAAAACAGCCGGTTTCCGCGGTTTCAGTAATGCCGGTTTCCTGGTGCATTCAGACCAGGCGCATCCGAGATACGGCCAATATCTGCACGCCAGCGAATTGGGTTTGGCCTTCAGCGGCAAGCCCTTCGGTGATGAAGACCCCTTGCTGGTGCTGGACGCCATCAGCGGTGAACCCATGGCCGCCGAGGTCTGCCCCAAGGCGCAGCTCGAAGTGGACAGCAGACTCACAGGCCAAAATGGCCAGAGCCTGGCCTGCAAGAGCAGTTTCAGCCTGCTGGCCGAATCGGCCCGGCTCAAGACGTTGGCGCAATACAGCGCCGAATGCGATGTGCCGGTCGATGAGATTGAGGCCCTGGCCAACAAGTTCACCAGCCATGGCAGCAAGGCGGCGGTGATCAGCCACGGCGGCACCATGAGCAGTGATGGCTTCTATACCGCCTGGGCCATCATGATGCTCAACGCCATGATAGGCAATATCAACCAAAAGGGCGGCGCGCTGGCCAAGGGCGGTACTTTCCCGGCCTTCGGCAAAGGCCCACGCTACAATCTGGCCGAGTTTGACGGCATGGTGCAGCCCAAGGGAGTATTCCTGTCACGCTCCCGTTTCCCCTATGAAAAAAGCTCGGAATACAAGCGCAAGCAGCAGGCCGGCGAGTCGCCCTACCCGGCCAGGGAGCCCTGGTTCCCGATTTCGGCGCCCATGCTGAGCGAGCATCTAACTGCGGCGGTCAACGGTTACCCCTATTCGCTCAAGGCCTGGATCAACCATATGGGCAACCCTGTCTATGGCCAGGCCGGGCTCGGCGCCGCCATAGGCGATAAGCTCAAAGATCCCAAGGTGCTGCCGCTGTTTATCAGTATCGACAGTTTTATCAACGAAACCACGGCATTGTCCGACTATATAGTGCCTGACACCCTCACCTATGAATCCTGGGGCTGGACCTCGGCCTGGCAGGGCACCATGACCAAGATTGCCACCGGCCGCTGGCCGATAGTCAAACCCAGGGTGGAGCACACAGTGGATGGCGATCCCGTGTGCATGGAAAGCTTTCTTACCCGGATTGCCATGGCGCTGGCCTTGCCCGGCTTCGGTGAAAATGCGGTGCTGGCCCATGATGGCACACGCCACCCGCTGACCCGCGCCGCCGACTTTTCTCTCTACGGCGCCGCCAACGTCGCCTGGTTGGGAGAGAAAGTCCCTGTCATCGGCAAGGAAGATCTCTATTGGTCCGGGGTTGCCAGGATTATTCCCGAACTCAAGGCCCGTCTCGGCGAAGAGGAAGCATCCAGGGTGGCTTATCTCTATGCCCGCGGTGGCCGGTTCGAATCAATGAACCAGGCCAGGGACGCCGAAGGCAACCCCACCAAAGTCTGGCCCAAGCCGATGATGCTGTGGAACCCCCAGGTGGGCAGTCGCCGTCACTCCCAGAGCGGCGAGTTTCTCAGTGGCTGTCCGCGCAGCTATGGTCAACGCCTGGCCGATGGCACAGCGCTCAGGCAAGCCTTCGACCGCCAGTCCTGGCCCATGTTGCTGTCGAGCTACAAGTCGCACACCATGAGCTCCATGAGTATCGGCTCTGACAGGCTCAGGCAGGTGCACCCCAATAATCCGGTACGGATCAACAAAGACACGGCCCAAAGATTGGGGATAACCACGGGGGATACAGTGAAAATCAGCACCCCCAACGGCAGTGTGCTGGCACTGGTGGAATGTGTCGCCGGTGTGCATCCCGAGTGCATCGCCATAGAACACGGCTTTGGTCACAAGGAGCTCGGCGCGCGAGCATTCAGCATAGATGACAAGCAGGTTGCCGCCAACCCGCTGATCCGCGCCGGGGTTAACCTCAACGATCTCGCCGTGCTGGATCCCAGCCGCTCGGGTTCCTACCCTCTGGTGGATTGGGCCAGTGGCGCCTCGGCCCGCCAGGGGCTACCGGCCAAAATCGAAAAAGTCTCCTGAAGCTCGCTCTGTGCCCGGTTTTTATGCCGGGCACTGTTTTCCGGGCAAGAAATCGCCACAAAGCCAAATCCATTGTTCTAAGCTAATAAGAGTGTGATCCAGTGGGCGGGAGTCAAACCACTTATGGATTAGCCTTGCACTATCCGCATCCCTTGGCAGCAAGAGGAACAAATCCGGCATGAATGTCACTTTTATCAATCCCTTTCTCCAGTCACTCCTCAACGTAGTTTCCACCATGGCCAATATGCAGTTGACCCCGGGCAAGCCCAGACTCAAGACAGACAACCTGGCCAAAGGTGATGTCTCCGGGCTTATCGGTATGGTGGGCCCTCAGACCAAAGGGTCGCTGTCAATCACCTTTGAACAAGGACTGATCCTGGAGATAATGCAAAATATGTTGGGAGAGAATCCCGGCAATATCAATGAAGAAGTGACAGATCTGGTGGGGGAAATCACCAACATGGTGACCGGCGGCGCCAAGAACCTGCTGTCGGACAAGGGCTATGAGTTTGAAATGGCCACCCCTGTGGTGGTTTCCGGCATAGGTCACAAGATTTCCCATCAGGCCCAGGGCAAGAAGATCATCATGCCTTTTGTCGCACCCAAGGGCTCGGCCTACATAGAGATCTGTTTCGAGGATCAGTAATGACAAAGGGCGCCGAGGCGCCCTTTATTGTTTGCCAACTCAATGGCATGACTCACTCAATCGAGGCAGACGGCCACTCTGGGAGTCAACTTGGTCACCAGTTCATAAGCCACGGTTTCGATATGAGCCGCCACCTCTTCTACCGGTAACGCCGGGCCCCATAAGAGGGCGTCATCACCGACCGCGTCCCGGGCATCCGGCCCCAGATCCACAGTCAGCATATCCATGGACACCCTGCCAACCACAGGCACCCGGCGACCATTTATCAACACAGGCGTGCCTTCGGGAGCATTGCGTGGATAACCGTCACCATAACCTATGGCCACCACGCCGAGGCGGGTATCTCTTGATGAGCGCCAAAAACTCCCGTAACCCACGCTCTCCCCGGCCTTGTGCTCACGCACGGCTATCAGCTGTGACACCAGACTCATGGCCGGTTGCAATTCGTGGTTGGCGCCTCTGTCACCGACCACAGGCGACACTCCATAGAGGGCGATACCCGGGCGGATCCAATTTTGCTGGCTGCTGGGCCAGTAGAGGGCACCGGCCGAGTTGGCCAGACTGCGGTCACCATCCAACCCGGCGGTGAGCTGGTTGAAATGCTCCAACTGTTTGCGGGTATAGTCATTGTCCGGCTCATCGGCACAGGCGAAATGGGTCATCAGATTGATGGGCTTAGCCACTTGCGGGCAATCCAGCAGCCGCTGATACACATCGCTAAACTCGTCGCTGCGAAAACCCAATCTGTGCATGCCGCTGTCGACCTTGAGCCAAACAGTTACCGGCTTATTCAGCTTGGCCTGCTCCAGCATCTGCAACTGCGAGTTATGATGCACCACAGTGTCTATGTCATGCTCAACCAGCAGAGGCAACTCAGTACTGCGAAAAAAACCTTCGAGTAACAACAGCTTGGCCGTTACACCACCGGCCCTGAGTTCCAACGCTTCTTCGAGCCGCGCCAGACCGAAGCCGTCGGCACTGTTCAGGCTCTTGGCCACGTTCAGCGAGCCGTGGCCATAGCCGTTGGCCTTGACGACAGCAATAACTTTGCTGGCGGGCGCGATCTCACGCAGCCTGGCCAGATTATGTTGCAGCGCCCGGCTGCTAATCTCTGCTCTGGGAAAGGGTTTCAAAGCTTACCTTCAATCTTGGATTGGATGGCGCGCTCTCTGGCCGCGCCGGGAAAACCGTCCGCAGAGGTTTAGTCCTCTTCAAATTGCGGACCGGCGTAATTGTCAAAGCGGGAGAACATCCCCTGGAAAGTCAGCCTGACCCGGCCGATGGGGCCGTTACGTTGCTTACCTATGATGATCTCTGCCGTGCCTTTATCGGGCGAATCGTCGTTATACACCTCGTCACGATAAATAAACATGATAAGGTCCGCATCCTGCTCGATAGAGCCGGACTCACGCAAGTCAGAGTTTACCGGGCGCTTATCGGCCCTTTGCTCCAATGAGCGGTTCAGCTGCGACAGAGCGATCACCGGGATCTCCAGCTCCTTGGCCAAGGCCTTGAGCGAGCGTGAGATTTCAGCAATTTCCAGGGTCCGGTTATCGGCCAGCGCCGGCACCTGCATCAGCTGCAGGTAGTCGACCATGATCATAGACAGACCGCCGTATTCCCGGGCGATACGCCTGGCCCTGCTGCGCACTTCGGTCGGCGTCAGGCCCGAGCTGTCATCGATATACATCTTGCCCTGCTCGAGCATGATCCCCATGGTAGAGGACACCCGCGCCCAATCATCATCATCCAGCTGGCCGGTACGTATCTTGGTCTGATCTACCCGGCCAAGCGACGCCAGCATACGCATCATGATCTGTTCCGAGGGCATCTCTAGACTGAAAATAAGCACTGGCTTGTTTTCATTGAGCGCCGCATATTCACACAGGTTCATCGCAAAGGTGGTCTTACCCATGGAAGGACGGGCCGCGACAATGATCAGGTCACCGGATTGGAAACCTGCGGTCATCTTATCCAGATCGGAGAAACCGCTGGATACCCCGGTCACACCGTTGTGCGGGTTGTTGTACAGCTGCTCAATCTTGTCGACGGTTTTTTCGAGGATGGTCTTGATCCCCTCCGGGCCCTCGTTGGCGTTGGCGCGCTGCTCGGCTATCTTGAACACCTTGGTTTCGGCCAAGTCCAGCAAGGCGCCTGAATCGCGTCCCTCAGGATTATAACCGGCATCGGCAATCTCATGTGCTACCCGGATCATCTCCCGCACCACGGCACGCTCGCGCACGATTTCGGCGTAGGAGAGAATATTACCGGCGCTGGGGGTGTTCTTGGCGATCTCACCCAGATAGGTAAAACCACCGGCATCTTCCAGCTCGTCAGTCAGTTCCAGTTGTTCTGAAACCGTAATCAAATCTATGGGTTGGCCGTTTTCTACCAGCTTTTGCATGGCACCGAAAATCAGCCTGTGGGAACGGGAGTAAAAGTCTTCTCTGACCACGGCCTCGGACACCTTGTCCCAGGCCTCTGCATCCAGCATCAGTCCCCCGAGCACGGATTGCTCCGCCTCAATGGAATGGGGAGGCAGCTTGAGCGCGTCAACCTGGACGTCTCTTCGCTTGTCTTTGGCCTTAAAGGCACCTTGCTGTTGCATAAATCTCCAACTCTCCAACAATCAGGCAAAATGTGATATAAAACCCGGTTCAATCAGAACAGGAATTTTACACCTACAATCACCTGTTTTTCATATCCAAACGGACACTAACAATAAATAAGGAATGAACATGCGCAATGCATTGGCTGCAGCCTTGGCGCTGACCTCTGGCCTCGCCATAGCCGATGAAGGGCAGTGGCAACCTTACCAAATGCCCTCTATTGCCGACAAGCTCAGTGAGCGCGGCATCGCCATCCCGGCAGAGCAACTGGCCGATCTCGGAAAGTACCCCATGAACGCCGTGGTGGGCCTCGGCTATTGTACCGCCAGTTTCGTCTCACCCCAAGGATTGGTTGTCACCAACCATCACTGTGCCTATCGGGGTATCCAATACAACAGCACCAAAGAACACAACTATCTGGCCGACGGCTTTTTGGCCAAAGAACAACGCCTGGAGCCTTCGGCCGGCCCCAACGAGCGCCTCTATGTCACCGAGGCGGTCACAGATGTCACTGATAAGATAACGGCCAATCTGCCGACCGAGCCACTGGCGCGTTATGAAGCCATCCAGGCCAACAGCAAGGCGCTGGTCAAAGGGTGTGAAGCCGACGACAACTACCGTTGCTCAGTACGTAGTTTCCACAATGGACTTGAATACTACCTGATCAAACAGCTGATTATTCGCGATGTGCGCCTGGTTTATGCGCCACCCGAGAGTGTTGGCGGTTACGGTGGCGACATAGATAACTATGAATACCCTCGCCACAGCGGCGACTTTACCTTCCTCAGGGCCTATGTCGGCAAGGATGGCAAGCCTGCGGCCTATGCCGAGGATAACGTGCCTTATCAGCCCAAGAGCTTCCTCAAGGTCAATGCCGATGGCGTCAAGGCCGGTGACGGCGTATTTGTGGCCGGTTACCCGGGTTCAACCAGCCGCTACCGCCTGACCTCAGAGTTGAGATTCGCCAGCGACTGGCTCTACCCGACTCAAGCCGCCCGCTATCAGGCCAGAATCGACACCATTGAGGGTATGGGCGCTTCCGACAAGGATATCGCCATCAAGTATGCCGGTACTCTGGCCGGCATGGCCAACCGGATGAAAAAACTCAACGGCTTGTTGGATGGCTTCCACGCCACTGATATTGCCGCTATCAAGCAGGTCGAGGAAAATGCCTTCCGCGACTGGCTGGCCAAAGATAAAGACGCACAGCCGCTGACGGCGCAACTGAGTGAGCTCGAACAACTGCTGACCGAGCAACAGCACAAGTATCAGCAGAGCTACTATTTTGACAACGCTCAATCCAGTGCCCTGCTCGGCGCCGCCAAGCAGCTTTATCGCCTGGCCAAAGAAAACCAAAAACCGGATGCCGAGCGCGAAGCGGGTTATCAAGAGCGTGACATGAAGATGTTCGCCGCCCGTCTCAAGCGACTTGACTCCAGCTTCGATATCAGCGTCGACAAGACACTGTGGCAAATGGATATCGACGCCTACCTGGCGCAGGATAACCGGGTCGCCGTGATGGACCAGTTGCTGACACCCGAGCAAGGAATCAGCCTGGGCGACAAGCTCGAAGGCATGTATGCCCTGACCGAGTTGACCGACCAAGAGAAACGCCTCAACTGGATGCAGGCCAAGCCGGAAGCTTTCGAGAGCAGCAGCGATCCCTTCATTCGCATGGCAGTGACCCTGTACGACACCAATATGGCGCAGGAAAAAGCCGACAAGGAACTGGCCGGTAAGCTGTCCATCGCCCGCCCCGCCTACATGAAGGCGATCATTGCCTATAACAAGGCCATGGGTAAGCCTGTCTATCCGGATGCCAACGGCACCTTAAGGATCAGCTATGGTATGGTCGATGGCTATCAGTCCCGTGATGCGCTCTACAAGCAACCCTTTACCAAGTTGGAAGGCATAGTCGCCAAGCACACAGGTGTCGAGCCCTACAATGCACCGCAGAAGCTGCTTGATGCCATCAAGCAGGGACGACTGGGCGAGCATAAGGTGCAGCACTTGTATCAGGATCCCCGCAGCTGGTTGTGCCGCCTGTTCTCCTGTCTGGATAACCCGGCCGAGTTCAACTCTGTACCGGTTAACTTCCTCTCCAGCGTAGATACCACAGGAGGCAACTCAGGCTCCCCTGTGTTTAACGGCAAGGGCGAGCTGGTTGGCCTCAACTTTGACTCCACCTATGAAGCCATCACCAAAGATTGGTACTTCAACCCCACCATCACCCGCGCCGTGCACGTGGATATCCGCTACATTCTGTGGATGATGGATGAAGTGGATCATGCCGACAACCTGCTCAAAGAGCTGGAACTGGTGCGCAACTGATAGCCACTAGTCTGCAATACCCTTGAAAACACCCGCCCCGGCGGGTGTTTTTGTCTCTGTTGTTATCGGTAATCAAATTAGGAGCGGGACTGCCGAGATAGCCAATACTCAATCAATGTCAGTGTGGTAGTGAAAGTGTGCCAGTAACTGTGGGTAAGTGACAGTGTGCTTAAGTTTGGCATTAGCAGGCGGAGAAGAAAGGGGAAAAACCGTCGGCCCCGGCCAGCAAACAGGCATAAAAAAACACCGCCCGAAGGCGGTGTTTCTTCTAGTAAAAGCCGGGATTAAGCTTCAGCAACAACAGTTACTTTAACTACAGCTTTTACTTCAGTGTGCAGCTGAACTTCAACTTCGAAGTCGCCAGTAGTGCGCAGAGCGCCCAGTGGCAGACGTACTTCGGCTTTGGCCAGTTCAACGCCGGCAGCAGTTACTGCGTCAGCGATGTCACGGGTACCGATAGAACCGAACAGCTTGCCTTCGTCACCGGCTTTAGAAGCGATAACAACCGCTTCCAGAGCAGAGATCTGCTCTGCACGAGCAGTGGCAGCGGCCAGGTCGGCAGCCAGCTTGGCTTCCAGCTCAGCACGACGAGCTTCGAAAACTTTTACGTTCTCAGCGTTGGCAACAACAGCTTTGCCTTTTGGCAGCAGGTAGTTACGAGCGTAACCGGCCTTAACTGATACCTGGTCACCCAGGTTGCCCAGGTTTGCGATTTTATCAAGCAGAATAACGTTCATTATCAATTCCTCTAGCTAGAACAGTGCCGATTACTGATGCAGATCAGTGTATGGCAGCAGTGACAGATAACGAGCACGCTTGATAGCGCGAGCCAGTTGACGCTGATACTTGGCAGAAGTACCAGTGATACGGCTTGGAACAATCTTACCGCTTTCTGTGATGTAGTTTTTCAGAGTAGCGATATCTTTGTAATCGATCTCCGTAACACCTTCAGCAGTGAAACGGCAGAACTTACGACGACGGAAATAACGTGCCATTTGACAGTCTCCTAATTTTTCAATTCGACATTTTCGGCGTGTAACACCAGTCGGCTTTGGCCATTGCGACTCTGTTGTAGAGCCAGAAAACCACTGACTTGGATATCCACACCCGCTTTCAGCTTGTCTGCTACGCTCTTGAAGCGTTCACCACTCAATATCACTTGAAGTTGGCAGTAGACGTTTCTGGGCAAATCGGCCTCGAAACGCTGCGACCTGTGTTCCAGTTGAACTACCGTGTGAGGTATTCCAGCCGGGCTATCAAAGTGTCTGGACCGAATGACGGTACCGGACAACACCAAGTGATTGGTGGTCACAGAAAAACTTACTCAGCGCTTGCTTCAGCGTTTTCTTGGGTTTCTTCAGCAGCTTTTTCGCTAACGGCGCTGCGACGTGAATCGCGCTCGTCTTTAGCTTTGGCCATTGGAGATGCTTCAGTGATGGCAGCTTTAGTGCGCATCACCAGGCTACGCAGAACGGCGTCGTTGAAACGGAAAGCAGTTTCCAGCTCTTCAACAGACTCTGCAGTGGTCTCAACGTTCATCAGAACATAGTGAGCCTTGTGCAGATCCTGGATTGGGTAAGCCAGTTGGCGACGACCCCAGTCTTCCAAACGATGGATTTGACCGCCAGCTTCGGTGATAACACCTGTGTAGCGCTCAATCATACCTGGTACTTGTTCACTCTGATCAGGGTGAACCATAAATACGATTTCGTAATGACGCATTTAGTGCTCCTTACGGTTATCTAGCCTCGTTGTTGGCTCAGTCAGACCAAATTGAGGCAAGGAACGAAAATTAATGTGACTGAATTAGGCGCGAAATAGTACATAAAGGCCGCGGTAAACTCAAGCAATAACTTTGCCTCGGCCCCATGAGCAGGTATTATGTGACGCTAAATTTATGGCAGTCACAGCAAAAGACATAAGAATAATGACAAGATCCTCTGTATTGGCGTTATTGTTTGCGCTACCGACTTCGGCGTGGGCCTTGGTGCCTCCGGATTATCGCGAGCCTCCAAGCGACTTCACCGCTGAGATTGAGGCCGGCTTTCAACTCAACACAGGTAACACAGACTCAAGCAGTTTCAACGGTCGTACCAAGTTGGTTTACGACACGGAAAACGCCAAGCAGGAAGGAACCCTCAAGGCCTATTTCGCCTCTGACTCTGAAAAAACCACTGCCGAGAAGTACAATCTGCAACTGCAGTCCAACTACAAACTCAACGGCGGCTATATCTTTGGCCGCGGTGAATTCATCTGGGACAAGTTCGGTTCCTACACAGAGATCTACACGGTTTCCAGCGGTTATGGTTTCGATGCCATCAGCACCCGCCGTACCAAGTTGAGTCTCGAAGTCGGCCCTGGTTACCGATACAACATGCCGATAGAAACTGACGCGGCGCCGGATCCTGTGGCCGAGAAAGATGTGATCCTACGGACCGCGGCCAAGTTTGAACAGAAGATCCACGAGTACACCAGTTTCACTGCCGACCTGACCGCCGAGGTGGGCGAAAATAACAATACTCTGGCACTGGATATGGGCTATAAAAACACCCTGTTTCAGGACTGGGCCTTCAAGATAGGCTTCAACGTCAAATATACAGAAGTGGTGCCAGAAGGCAGTAAACAGACAGATACCATCACCACCTTCAACCTGCTCTATACCTTCCAGTAACTCCCGCGCTTGAAGAGCTCTTTCAACTAAAGAGCTCCAAGAAAACGCTCCAGGATTAACGCGGCGCGCTTTTCACCGCGCTCAAGCGCCTGCAAGTAGAGATAGATGGCGGTTTCATGCCGCTCCAACAGACGAAAGGCTGCGCCGTACTCAGAGTTGCTCTCGGCATCATCCGCCCACTTGGCATATTTTTGCTGGTAAGGTTCGACCCAGAGGCACAACGCCGCAAGCAGTTCATGCCAGGGAAGCTTAAGCCAACTGTCCACCTCTTTCTGCGCCTGCATGCGCACTTGCTCCAACAACGCCTCATTCAGACTCGCCAGCTCAGGCAGCAGTTTCAGCAAAGCCTTGGCAGTATATTGCTCCACCTTGAACAGTAGAGAAAACACGGCTTGGCTTTCTATTAAGTGGCTTTCAGTTAAGTGGATTTCTGTTAACTGGCTCTCGGTTACCTGAAAATGATAATCCCGACCGAGGCGCTCGAAGAACGCCATGCCATAGATTTCACCCAGATAGCCTTGTTGCAGTTGCATGAGATACGGGCCGGCACTGCTATACAATTCATGGCCCGTATTCTCAAGAGAGGCTGCCATATTCGGCAGTTAGAGGCGCTGACGCACGGCTTCAAACAGACAGATACCGGTCGCCACCGACACGTTCAGACTGGAGACACTGCCCGCCATAGGAATAGAGATCAGGGTGTCGCAACTTTCGCGGCTCAGGCGTCTCAGCCCCTTGCCTTCGGCGCCCATGGCAATGGCCAGAGCCCCCTTGAGGTCGGCCTGATACAGGGTGCTGTCGGCCTCGCCTGCGGTGCCGGCAATCCACACCCCCCTTTCCTGCAAACGCTTCATGGTACGCGCCAGGTTGGTCACCTGAAACAGCGGCACTGTCTCGGCCGCGCCGCAAGCCACCTTGCTGACGGTCGGCGTCAGCCCCACTGAGTTGTCTTTGGGCACTATGACGCCGTGAACCCCGGCCGCATCGGCATTTCGCAGACAGGCCCCCAGATTGTGGGGATCTGTGACACCATCCAGGATCAACAAAAATGGCGAGTCCGTCTTGTCCAGCAAGGCTTCCAGATCGTTTTCGGTCAAGACCTTGGCCGGACGCACCCGGATGATGATCCCCTGATGCTGAGTACTTTCAGCCTTGTCATCCAGTGTCTTGCGGGACGCCTGCTGGGCGCGAATGCCCCACTGAGCCGCCATCTCCAACAAGGGCTTGACCCTGTCATCCTGACGACCACTGAGCAGCCACATTTCCAGCACCCGCTCCGGAGCGTGTTTCAGCAAAGACTCGACCGCGTGAATGCCAAACACCAGTTCCTGTTTTTTCATTTACTTCTTTCTCTTGACTCGTTTGGCTGCCTTGGGCTTTTTCGCCCCGGCGTTGCCGGCAGCCTTGGTTGATTTGCTCTTGGCGGATGCGCCTGTGGACTTAGACTTTGCGCTCCCTTTACCTGCCGGCTTCTGTGCCTTGGCCGAGCGGCGGGCTCCTTCAATATTGACCCTTTCCCGTGCGGTCAGCGGCTTACTCTTGCTGCGGCCTTTACGGCGCTGGCTGCGGCCCTCTTCGTCCACCATCAGCAAGTCTATCTGTCTGTCGTCCAGATTGACCGAGGCGACTTTGACCGTCACAGCATCACCAATCTGGTAGATCTGCCCTGAGTGCTCACCTATCAGGCGCTGGCGCATGGGATCATACTGGAAGTAGTCGCTGCCCAGGGTAGAGATATGCACCAAGCCGTCGATAAACAAATCATTGAGGCGCACAAACAGCCCGAAGCTGGTGACGGAAGCCACCACCGCATCGAAGGTGTCACCCACATGGTCCTGCATAAACTCACACTTGAGCCAGTCGGAGACGTCACGGGTGGCTTCATCGGCGCGGCGCTCAGTGTTGGAACACTCTTCGCCAAGCTGATCCAGCTCATCGAGCTGATAGTGATAGCCGCCGTCCGGGGTCCACTTATCGCTCGCTTCGCCACGCTCTTTGGCGAGCAGGTAACGGATCACCCTGTGCAACACTAAGTCAGGATAACGACGAATGGGTGAAGTAAAGTGAGCATACTCCTCCAGCGCCAGACCAAAGTGGCCTTCATTGTCCGGTGTGTAAGTCGCCTGGCGCATGGATCGCAGCAACATCACCTGAATGAGTTCGGCATCGGCGCGACCCTGTACTTTTTCCATCAGAGCCTGGTAGTCACTGGGTTCGGGTTCGAGACCGCCGCCCATGGAGAGCCCTCGCTCAGCCAGAAACTCCTTGAACTGAGTCAGCTTCTGCTCGGATGGCGCTTCATGCACCCGATAGAGGACTTCACCCTTGTGCTTTTTGACAAACTTAGCCGCCGCCACGTTAGCGAGGATCATACACTCTTCGATGATCTTGTGCGCCTGGTTACGGGCTCTGGGCACTATCTTGTCTATCTTGCGCTGCTCATTGAAGATGAACTGGGTTTCCAGCGTCTCAAAGGCGATGGCGCCACGGTTGGCCCGCTGGCTATCGAGCGCCAGATACAGCTCCTGCAACACCTTGAGGTGCGGCAGTAAAGGCTTATGCTCTTCCAGGCCTTCTTCGCCTTCCAGCATGGCCGCCACCTGGGTATAGGTGAAGCGGGCGTGGGAATGCATCACCGCCGGATAGAACTTGTAGCCGGACAACTTACCCGCCGCCGACACTGTCATCTCGGCCACCATACAGAGACGGTCAACTCCCGGGTTCAGGGAACACAGGCCGTTGGAGAGCTTTTCCGGCAACATGGGGATCACCTGTGACGGGAAGTACACAGAGTTGCCTCGGGCACGGGCTTCTTGATCCAGTGCCGATTGAGTACGCACATAATAGCTGACATCGGCAATGGCCACCCACAGGCGCCAACCGCCACTGCGCTTGCGCTCGGCATAGACGGCATCGTCAAAGTCGCGGGCATCTTCACCGTCTATGGTGACCAAGGGCAGTTGTCGCAGGTCGACCCGCCCTACCTTGTCTTGTTCCTGCACTTCATCGGATATTTTGCGCAGTTTCTTTTCGATGGCGGCAGACCAGGTATGGGGCAGATCATAGTTGCGCAGGGCAATCTCTATTTCCATTCCCGGTGCCATCTCTTTACCCAGCACCTCGACCACCTTACCGGCGGCTTTGACATAGCGCCCCGGCCTGCGGGTGAGTTCTACCACCACGACATCGCCCTGACGGGCGCCGTTGCGATCGGCGTTGTCTATCAATATTTCCTGGGTAATACGCTTATCATCGGCGATAACAAAGGCCATGCCGCAATCGACATGGAAACGCCCCACCAGAGCGGCGGTTCGCTCGGCGACCAAGCGCACTATGCGAGCTTCGCGGCGCCCCTTGCGATCGACTCCAGCCTTCTGCGCCAACACCTTGTCGCCATGGAAGTATCTGAGCATGTCACCATGGTTGATAAACAGGTCATCGCCGCCTTCATCTGGACGGAAGAAGCCATAGCCATCTCTGTGGCCCAGCACAGTGCCCTGGATCAAGTCCATCCGCTCCGGCAGGCCATAACACTGGCCACGGGTAAATACCAGCTGACCATCGCGTTCCATGGCACGCAGCCGACGCCGCAGCGCCTCGAGTTGTTCTTCGTCGGAGATGTTGAGGGCCGTGGCGATCCGCTCACGATTCAGGGGAGAGGTCTGCGAGCGCAGATATTCCAATATAAATTCCCGGCTGGGGATGGGGTTGTCGTACTTATCTTGTTCTCGCTCAAAATGAGGATCTTTTATCATTCAATTTCCAATTTTTTCGTTGTCGCATCCAGTGCGACAAGCTAATTAACGGCTTTGCAGATGTTCCTTTTTGGCCTTCTCCACCTGACTGGCGGGCATTTTAGCCGCTAACAGCTGCAATAATCTTTTGGCGTCTTGCTGGGTCTGTTCATCGCTGAACACCTGGTTGTAGAGCCAGTGATACCCCAAGACATAATCCCTTGGGCTGCCATAACCCTTGGCAAACAGCTCGACCAGCATCATTCTGGCCGGCAGGTCACCGTTGGCGGCAGCGGGTAACAGGTACTGCACCGAACGTTCTTTGTCCTGCAGTACAAACTTGCCATCTTTATAATACTCGGCAATGCGCACCATGGCTTCGGCACTGCCCTGCTCGGCGGCATCCCTGAGCAGCGATATTCCTCTGGGTGGATTGGCCTTGACGCAGATGCCGAAATTAAGCATCTCACCCCAGAGGTACTGGTACAACGGCTGCTTGAGCACTTCGGCGCGCGCCTCAATATCCTGTACCAACTGACAGTCATCGGCTTTGACCCGGGTCAGGTATTGCTTGCTGCGAATCAGCTCCAGCAGTTGTTCCTGGCTGTAGATATCCACGGCCTTGGTTTCTTCGGCCAACACATTGGCACTGGTTACCAACAAGAGTAATAGGGCTATACGCAACATAAGCTGTCCTGATGACAAATAGACTGTCTTTTCATCGGCAGTATAACCCAATTCTTAAGGGCAAACAGTGTAAGCCCCATAAACGAAAAAGGCCGCTTAGGCGGCCTTTTTACTTAACTGAATGGATTCACCAGAATCATGGTCTCATTCCGGTCTGGCCCGGTTGAGATGATATCGACAGGTGTTTCCAGCAGTTCTTCAATCCGCTTGATATAATTGATTGCTGCCTGTGGCAGTTGCTCCAGAGAAGTGGCACCAAAGGTGTTTTCACTCCAGCCTGGCATGGTTTCATACACAGGAGTGACATGCTCGTAGCCTTCTGCTGCCAGCGGAGTCACATTGGACACAGTACCGTCTGGATGCTGATAGCCTACGCAGAGCTTCACTTCTTTCAAGCCGTCCAAAACGTCGAGCTTGGTCAGGCAGAAACCACTGATACTGTTGATCTGAACCGCGCGGCGCATAGCCACTATGTCCAACCAACCCGGACGACGCTTACGACCGGTTGTCGCACCAAATTCCTGGCCCTTGGTTCCCAGGTGATCGCCGATTTCACATTCCAGTTCAGTCGGGAATGGACCGGCACCCACACGGGTGGTATAAGCCTTGATGATGCCGCAGACATAGTCCAGATGACGAGGGCCGAATCCTGAACCAGTTGCCACACCACCCGCTGTAGTGTTGGAAGAGGTTACAAATGGATAAGTACCGTGGTCGATATCCAGCAATGTGCCCTGAGCGCCTTCGAACAGTATGTTGTCGCCATTCTTGCGGGCTTGATCCAGCAATTCGGTGACATCCACACACAGACCTTTCAGGTAGTCTGCCAGTGCCAGCGCTTCATCCAGAGTCTTCTGGTAATCAACGGCTTCGCACTTATAGTACTCTGTCAGCATAAAGTTGTGATAGGCCATCACTTCTTTCAGCTTCTCGGCAAATAGCTGCGGATTGAAGAGATCCCCTACGCGCAGACCGCGACGGGAAATTTTATCTTCATAAGCCGGGCCTATGCCGCGTCCTGTAGTACCGATAGCCTTATTGCCACGCGCTTTTTCGCGAGCGATATCCAGCGCACAGTGGAAAGGAAGGATCAGAGGACAAGCTTCAGAGATCAGTAGGCGTTCCTCTACCGGAATACCTTTCTCTTTCAGCATGCCGATCTCTTTCATCAGAGCATCGGGCGCCAAAACTACGCCGTTGCCGATAATGCACTTGACGTTATCGCGCAGAATGCCTGAGGGGATCAGATGAAGAACGGTTTTTTCACCATCGATAACCAGAGTATGACCAGCGTTGTGGCCACCTTGGTAACGGACTACGAATTTTGCCTGTTCGGTCAGAAGGTCGACAATCTTACCTTTTCCCTCGTCACCCCATTGAGTGCCGAGAACAACTACATTTTTGCCCATTGTTTGCTGCAAGGTTGCGGTTAAAGCAGGATTCTAACAGATATTGGCATGGAAAGGGCAAGTATTTATGAAAAAATAATCAATATGACGATTCCTGCAACAACCAGGACGCCGCCCAGGCGTTGCATGATGGCGGTCGGTTGGGAAGCTACCTCCAGCAGATAACGACGCCAGCGGTTGGGGAACAACAAGGGCCCAACGCCTTCAAGTATCAATACCAAACCCAAGGCTATCAACAACAATTGCCAACTCATGATTTTCTCCCTTTATGCCACGAGTGCCCAAAGTATACAGGGCTGTCAGAGATAAATCTCAACCATAAAAAAACCCAGCATACGCTGGGTTTTTGGTATCTCGAAAGCGATATTAACGCTTGGAGAACTGTGGCTTACGACGTGCTTTACGCAGACCCACTTTCTTACGTTCAACCTTACGAGCATCGCGGGTTACATAACCAGCAGAACGTAAAGTAGGACGCAGAGCTTCGTCCAGCTCCATCAGAGCACGGGTGATACCGTGACGGATAGCGCCAGCTTGGCCAGTGATACCACCGCCCTTAACAGTTACATAGATGTCCAGTTTTTCAGTCATTTCAACCAGCTCAAGCGGTTGACGAACAACCATACGAGCGGTTTCACGACCAAAGTAAACATCCAGAGGACGTTGGTTAACAACGATGTTGCCACTACCTGCTTTAGCGAATACGCGAGCAGTTGAAGTTTTGCGACGGCCAGTGCCGTAGTACTGAGTTGCAGCCATTTGCTTAATCCCGTTTAGATATCAAGAACTTGAGGTTGTTGTGCAGCGTGGTTGTGCTCTGCGCCAGCGTAAACTTTCAGCTTACGGAACATGGCACGACCCAGGGGGCCTTTTGGCAACATACCCTTGACTGCTTTCTCGATGATCATTTCTGGCTTGTGAGCTTGCAGCTTCTCGAAGCTGATTTGCTTGATGCCACCTGGGAAGCCTGAGTGCGAGTAGTACGTCTTGCCTGCAGCCTTGTTACCGGTCACAGTTACTTTCTCGGCGTTGATCACGATGATGTAATCACCGGTATCTACGTGAGGAGTGTACTCAGCCTTGTGCTTGCCACGCAGACGCAGAGCGATTTCAGTGGCGATACGACCCAGGGTCTTACCTTCGGCATCAACAACGTACCAGTCACGAGCTACAGTTTCTGGCTTAGCAGTAAAAGTCTTCATTATTACAAAAACCCAAAGTTAAATTCTGTCACATGCTACCTGCGGATGCAGATAACACAAAAATGCCTTCCTCTGCCCCTTCGAGCAAAGAAACTGGCTTTTAAATCCGCCCAATCGGCGGAGTAACGTGGGCAGGTGGCGGATTATAGTCAAAGCTGAACTAAAAATCACCTGCTTTTTAATATCTCGCCTTAAAAGACGATCTTTTTCAAGCTGTTAGCACTTTGCCGCCATCCAAGGCTTATTGAGTATGGCTATTTGATTGAATTTTCCACACCTAAGCGGATCTCCCTTTTAGCTATGGCAGATGTTCCAGCGCCAGGTAATCCCGGGACTGCATCTCAATCAAACGGGAGCGACAACGGTGGAACTCGAAACTCAATTGCCCATCAGTGTAAATCTGCTCGAGCGGCACCTCGGCCGAAATGATCAGTTTCACATGCCGCTCATAGAACTCATCCACCAACGCCAGGAAACGACGGGCGATATCATCCCCTGTCTGCTGGGCGCCCATTTGTTCCAGGCCACTGAGCAGCACGGTATGAAACAGTTGCGCCAGTTCCATATAGTCCCGCTGACTGCGCGGCCCATCGCACAGGGCGCGGAAGTCGGCCAGCAAAACACCTTGGGCTTGTTTGCGGATAACTATGCTGCGTCCATCGATTTCCAGCGGCGTTTCCGAGACTTCTGACTCGGGCGCCAGTTGGGTGAAATAACGTTGCAGATTGGATTCGGCGGTTTCATCGAGTGGATGATGGTAGATCTCAGCCTGCTCCAGAGTTCGCAGTCTGTAGTCAATTCCTGAATCGACATTCAGCACCTGGCAGTTGGCCTTGATTTCGGCGATAGCCGGTAAAAATCTGGCTCGCTGCAAACCGTTCTTGTAAAGGTCATCCGGTACTATGTTGGAAGTAGCTACCAAGACTACCCCTTCCTTAAATAGGGCCTCGAACAGAGTGCCCAATAACATGGCATCCGTGATGTCCGAAACAAAGAACTCATCAAAACAGATCACCCGATATTGCGCTGCCATCTGTTTGGCTATCACCAACAGCGGGTCCCGGGTTCCCTTGAGTTCGTCCAGCTCCCGATGAATTCTGTGCATAAAGCGATGAAAATGCGCCCTCAGTTTCTGCTCACCCGGCAGGGCATCGAAAAAGGTATCCATAAGATAGGTCTTGCCGCGCCCAACACCGCCCCAGAGATAAAGTCCTTGAACCTTGGCGTTTTTTTCCCGGCTAAACCAATTGCGCCATCCGGACTTTTGCGGCCTTTGCAGCTCATCATAAACACGCTGCAATGCCTTTACCGCTTGCTCCTGCGCCGGGTCATGGCTGAAATCCTCACGGGTGAGATCTTGTTGGTAATGCTGCCAGGGGGTTAACTGCGACACTTGAATTCTTCTCTTTTAACCTTATTTGATGGGTACCTAGGAAAGTGGGAACAAGTCCCACGAGGACTTGTTCCCACTTTCCTTAAGCCAACTCACGCAACAGAGTTAGGGCGGCAAATGGTATCATGAGACCCACGCTCGGGGTATATTTTGCCTAATATCCCAATGGGATCGGGCAAGAGCATAAGACACAAAGACAAACTTAAGGAGTCGATATGGAATGGCCACTGGTGTTTGCGGCTTTTATTCTGGGGTTAATACTGGGTTATATCGGTAAGACCTTGGTCAGCCGCGGACTCGGCAAGAGTAGTAAAAGTGTGGCAATTGAACGCAGCAAGATGGAGTTGAGCCAACACAAACAAGAGGTCAGTGACCATCTGGCCGAACAGAGAGCACTGCTGGGACAACTGACAGAGCAAATCAATCGCCTCAATCAACATTGGAATCAGGGCAGCCAAAGATTGGCCAAAGAGGAGCAATTGGCCCCTTTGCCATTTATGCAATCCAGTATCAGTGACCTTGATGACAAGAGTGACGCCGTACTTTCGCCGGAAAGCATTAAAAATTAATCTTTATTAATGAAGGATGAACTTTTTAAACAAGATTAAAGTCGGATTAATTACCGAACGCTCGTAAGAGCCCTTACGATTCAGCCACCTTGGTGGCAAACAGTACATGGTTATTTGATCCCGTATTAGGAGCAATGCATAGATGAAGACCAAGTTATCTCTTGTTTCCGCCGCCCTGCTTGGAGCCACGCTGACACTGGCTCCTGTGGTTTCCCAGGCCGCTCTACCTCAAGCTGTTGCCGGCCAAACCATGCCGAGCCTGGCCCCCATGTTGGAGCAAACTACTCCGGCAGTTGTCTCTGTCGCCGTTTCCGGCACTCAGGTTTCCCGCCAACGGGTACCGGATATCTTCCGCTACTTCTTTGGCCCCAATGCCCCTCAGGAGCAAGTACAGGAGCGCCCCTTCCGCGGCCTGGGCTCCGGTGTCATCATAGATGCCGATAAGGGCTACATAGTCACCAACAACCATGTGATTGATGGCGCCGATGATATTCAAATAGGTCTACACGACGGCCGTGAAATAAAGGCCAAGTTGATAGGTAAAGATAAAGACGCCGATATCGCTCTGCTGCAGATTGAAGCCGACAACCTCACGGCAATCAAGTCCGCCGACTCGGATGACTTGAGAGTCGGTGACTTTGCCGTAGCCATAGGTAACCCCTTCGGTCTTGGGCAAACCGTCACCTCAGGTATAGTCAGTGCTCTGGGGCGCACCGGTCTTGGCATAGAGATGCTGGAAAACTTTATTCAAACCGATGCCGCCATCAACAGCGGTAACTCAGGCGGCGCCTTGGTTAACCTGCGCGGCGAGCTTATCGGTATCAATACCGCTATTGTGGCTCCCGGCGGTGGTAACGTTGGTATCGGCTTCGCAATACCGGCCAACATGGTTCACAGCCTGGTAGATCAGATTATCGAACACGGCGAGGTTCGCCGCGGTGTGTTGGGGGTCATGGGCCGAGATCTGGATAATGAACTGGCTCAAGGCTTCGGTCTCGAGACCCAGCACGGTGGCTTTGTCAGTGAAGTGATGGAAGGCAGTGCCGCCGACAAGGCAGGCATCAAGGCCGGTGATATTATCGTCAGCATCAATGGGCGCAAGATCAAGAGCTTCCAAGAACTGCGGGCCAAGATTGGCACCATGGGTGCCGGTAGTAAAATAGAGCTTGGCCTGATACGTGATGGTGATGACAAGACAGTCAAAGTCACCCTGGGTGAAGCCAGCCAGGTGAAAGAAACTGCGGCCGGCGCTGTTCATCCAATGTTGGCCGGTGCCACACTGGAGAACAGCAAGAAAGGTATCGAAATCACCGATATCGCCCAGAACTCTCCTGCGGCCATGAGCGGCTTACAAAAAGGTGACCTGATTGTTGGGGTCAACCGCACCAAGACCACCACCCTAAAAGCGCTGAAAGAAGAGCTCAAAGAGCAACAAGGCGCGGTGGCACTGAAGATAGTCAGGGGCAATAGCAGCCTGTATCTGATCCTCAGAGGTTGACAGCCATCCTGAAAAAGCGGGGTTCTCCCCGCTTTTTTTATTTCCGGCGCCCAATTCAGGGCAAAATTAACTTCCCGGGCCTTGACTATTGTTCGTAATAGCAAGAAACATGCTAATCTAACGAGCCTTTTTTAATATTCAGCAATATCATCACAATGAAAGAAACCCTGATCTATATCTGCAAAGCAGTGGTCTTTGGCCTGGTAATGGCAGCAGTCTTTCTGCTGGTCAGCCGTTTTATGGGCGAAGGCAATCTTGGTGGTAACCTGTTGCAGTTCAGGGGAAACAGTGGTGCAGAGCTGTCCTTTGCCAAAGCGGTACGCCGCGCCGCGCCTGCGGTGGTGAATATCTACAGCCTGAGCATCAACCAAAGCCGCCCCCTTAACGGCGGTTCGCTGCAGGGCCTGGGCTCAGGCGTCATCATGCGCAAAGAAGGCTACATTCTCACCAACTATCATGTGGTCAAGAAGGCCGATGAGATTGTGGTAGCGTTACAGGATGGTCGAAAATTCGGGGCCGAAGTGGTCGGTCAGGATCCGGAAACCGACCTGGCCGTACTGGAGATCCAGGGCGAAAATCTACCCGTGGTGCCGCTTAACCTCAACAGCCCTCCTCAGGTGGGCGATGTGGTGCTGGCCATAGGTAACCCCTATAACCTGGGACAAACCATCACTCAGGGGATCATCAGTGCCACCGGCCGTAATGGCCTGAGTACAGGATACCTGGACTTTCTGCAAACCGACGCCGCCATCAACGCTGGTAACTCGGGCGGCGCCTTGATTGACACCCATGGGGGACTCATAGGCATTAACACCGCCGCCTTCCAGATAGGTGGTGAAGGGGGCGGCCATGGCATCAACTTCGCCATTCCCATCAAGCTGGCATACGCCGTCATGGGCAAACTGATCAAGGATGGCCGAGTTATTCGCGGTGCCTTGGGGATCTCGGGTGAAGACGTTAGCCCGGTTGTGGCGCAAATACTCAACTTGCCGGATCTTCGCGGCGTAGTAGTGACCGGCATAGAACCCAACGGCCCGGCAGCACTGGCTGGCCTGAGACCCAGAGATGTAATCACTCAGTATCAGGGTGAAGACGTTACCCGCATTTATATGCTGATGGATAGGATTGCCGAGACCACCCCCGGTACCAAGGTCACCCTGCAGGTGATCCGCGCCGGTAAACAGATAGAACTTCCAGTAGTCATTGGCGAAAAGCCGGTCGACTACAACTGAAAATAAATCTGCCGGTTAAGATGGCAGAAATAAAAACACCGGGTCAATAACCCGGTGTTTTTATTGGTAGCAGGACTCACTCTTCGTCGTCTTCATCTTCCAGCTCGTCACCTATGTAATAAGTGCCCCAGCCGTCATAGTCGACCTTGTGCTTGACCGCAAGCTGCAGCAACTGCTCACAGGCCTTATCCAGAAGCTCGGCTTCCAGTTGATGATAAGCTATAGCGTCAAAGCAGAAAATCAGACTACCGTCATCCAGTTCCACCTCTTCAGCATCGTTAACCTCAAAGCCCAATTTAAAGGCATCGACTGCGGCTTTTTCCAGACGGTCAAAGTTAGTGGACGAAAAATGGTGCTCTATGGTGTATTCAGCATCGGCCTCAGAACCGTCATCCAGCAAGGACTGAATAATGTCACGGTTTTCCTGCTTCTGTGCCTGCAACAGACGTTCAATGGACATGCTTGTCTCCGAAAAAATAGGTCAGAGGGTATTATACGATATCCGCGGGCACAGTTTTACCCATAAGTGCTGCCGCCTCGGCATTGAGTTGTTTGAGCTTACTGGCCATGGTGGCATGGATCTTATCGGACAACTCTTTGACATTAGCCTTGCTCAAGCCTTGGGTTGCCACCGGCTCCATCATCTCAATAATCACCACACCATTGTTCCAACGGTTAAGCTTGATATGGCACTGATTGGAAGCCAGTACCGGCACCATAGGCACTCCGGCGGCTATGGCGGTATGAAATGCCCCTGCCTTAAAGGGCAACAAGCCGCGACCGCGACTACGGGTACCCTCAGGAAAGATCCACACAGAGAGGCATTTCTCTTTGATCTTGCGCGCCGTTTCGGCCATGGTTTCAAAGGCGCGGGCACGGTTCTTGCGATCGATGAGAATATTACCCGAAAGCCAATAAAGCTGACCAAATAGCGGCATCCACAACAGGCTCTTCTTTCCCAGGCTGACAGTGCCCTTGGGAACCGCGGCAGTATGGGTAAACATATCGAAATTATTTTGGTGATTCGCCAGGAAGATACAGGGCTCACCCGGTTTGGTTTTGCCTGCTCGCACTATGACTTTAACACCCAATATAGGCGCTACCGCCGAAAAAAGTCGGGCAAACAGGTGTACATTATCTCTGTGTCTCGGGCGTAAAATGCAAAAAATGCCACCAAAAACAAAGGCCAGCAACAAGAGCACTGCCAGCAGCAGAGAACGGACTATCAACAGCATAAATTTACTCCGCTTATGCAACGGCGGACAGTATAGCTACAGGCCTGCTGCGGCTCAATCTTTTGTTTACATCTGTGCGCTGATTTTTAACAGCAGAAAAAATGCGGCCACCGGGCCGCATTTGGGGGCTTGTTCTCAACTTCCTTGACTCAGCGAGGGTCGCTGAAACTTAACAGTATACGAAACAGCAGAGCGCTCAGTGCCAGAGTTGCCACTATGGCGGCGCCACTAGGCAGGTCATAACTCGCCGAGGCCCACAGGCCAGCGACATAACCCAATACCCCGACCAGATAGGCCCAGCCAAGTGCGAAACGGCCGTTGTATTTATTCAGCGCCAGTGCAGGCAGGATCAAGGTGCTGAACACCAGATAAACCCCCACCAACTCCACCGACAGGGTTATCACCAGGGCAAACAGGGGATAGAAGACGGCGCCATTGAGCAAAGACGGGCGCCACAGCAATAGCCCCAACACCAGAGCATAAACCAGAGCCGGCAAGATCAGTTGTGGCCAGTTGACCCAAAGGATCTGCCCCGACATCAGCTGTTTGAGCAACTCGGCGCCATGAGGGTCGTTGGAGAGCAACAACATGGCAGCCACTGCAGCCAACACGTAGAAGCAGCCGATCATGGCCTCCAGTTCAGAGGCCATTTTACGTGACAACCAGGCTATGATTCCGGCCCCGGCCAGGGCAAACAATGCAGGCATCCATACATGAGAATAAGGAATATCCTCCAGATCATGGTTAAGATGCGCCACTATCGCCCCCAGTGCCGCCACTTGGGCAATCGCCAGATCGATAAAGATAATCCCGCGCTTCAACACTTGGCGCCCCAATACCACATGGGTTGAGAGCACCAAGAGGCCGGCCGCAAAGGCCGGCAGGAGTATGCTGAACAGTCCGCTGTCCATAATCACTTCACGCTCTTGAGCAGCGAGATGGCGCTATCATACAAGCTGAAAAGATCCTGACTCTGGGCGTTTCCACCGACCGACATGGGCAACACCAACACCGGCAGCTTGGCTCTTTCACCCAGCCAATTGGCGCCGCGCTCATCCTGATAAGAAGCCACCACCACGGCACTGATATCCCCTTGCCCTGCCCGCTCAAGCAGTGAGGCCAAGTGCGAACTGCTGGGGGGCAACCCGGGCTTGGGCTCGAGATCTGCGACCTGAGAAACTCCCAACCAGTTGAACAGATAGCGGAAACTGGTGTGATAGGCGATAACCTTCTGGCCCTTGAGTGATGCCGCTTCGGCTTCCCATTTGGGAATCGCCTGCTGCCAACGCTCGCTGAATGCCTTGAGCGCAGCCTCATAGTCGGCTTTTCCTTGAGGATCCAGAGCCACCAGCTTGGCGCTCAGCGCCTTGGCGATATCCAGCATCCGATAAGGGTCAAAGTGCAGATGCGGATTCCCCTTGGCATGCACATCCCCCATGCTGCGGTCGACCGAATCCAGCTTATCCAGAGTCTCAACCTGATCGGCGGCAAAAAACAGCCCCTGATCCGTAGAGCGTACCTTGGCGTTGGATGACTTCATCTGCAGCATAGGCAACCAACCGATTTCCAGATCCGCACCGGCGCAGACCGCCAGATCAGCCTGGCGCATCTTGGCGATTAAACTGGGCCGAGCCTGCACCTGGTGAGGATCCTGCAAGGCCGTTGTGGCCGAATAGATGTCCGCATCAGGCGCCAAGCTCTTGGCCAATGCGGCATATTCAGGTTCACAAGCAAAAATATTCAGGCTGGCCTGAGCCTGCCAACTGGCCACCAGAGTCAAAGCGGCCGTGGCCAGGCCGACAAATTTAGAATTGATGCGCACCGTGGGCCCCCAGAGTCATAACGTATTGCAGAGTGATAACATTGTCGTCTTCGATACCATTGAAATTAGTGCCACGCTGATTGGTGTACTGCAGTCTTACGGTAGAGAAATGGCTATGATGCCAGGCCAGGCTGACCTCAGTTTCTTTCAGCTTCTGACCGTGGAAATGATCATCATGGGCCTGCTGGGTATCCAGCTCACCGTAACGGATCCCGGTAGACCAGCTGGGACTCCATTGGTAGACACCGCTCAGATACCAGCCCTGATGGTAATCTTTCGGCTCTGCATGAGCGTGTTCATCCTCGTGATGCTCATGCTCGGCCTCGGCAACGAAATCCGCCACCCGGAAATATTCACCACTCACAGTCAGATGCTGATACTTGTAGTTGCCGTTAGGCGCCCACTTGTAAACAAAGTCGGCGATATAGGTGTTTTCACCCGTATAGGCGGCACCATGGCTGTGACCTTCGTGGTCGTGATCATGCTCCTCTTCCTCACCCGCATGTTCTTCAAAGGGGGTCAGGCGGCCATTTTCGTTGCGCAGATATGACAACCCCAGCTGCCAGGAGCTGTCTGCGCCTATATCACCACCTATCTTGGTGTAAGCACTATAGACACCCACATCCTTGAATTCGCGCTCTCCGTGTTCATCTTCGGCACGCATCTTGTCGCCTTTGAAGGCCTCCAGTCCCATGACCCAGTAAAGATCAGTCGGTGCCACATAGTTCAAGCGGATACCATCATCGAAGTAGTGATTGCCCAAGAATGCACGGTAAGCCGCTGGTCGGTCGGTAAAGGCGTCTGTATGGGGATGTTGATTATTGAGATAGCCCACGTCAGACAGGAAACGACCAGCGCGCACCGCAAACCCGGCGGGCATGGCCAAAGTTTGAATAAAAGCCTCTTCCAGCTCCACTTCGGTATCACCATCATGGTTTTCTATGATGGTGGTGACTTTGCCATAGAACATATCATCAATATTGGCGCTGAGCGCCAGTTCGGTTTCCCCCAGACCAAAACCTTCCTGGCGCTCGGCCAAGGGACGGTCCGCCGTTTGATAATAGCCATCCAAAACCGCACTGATCGCCGGATTGGTCAGCGAAGGGTCCTGGGCCATGGCACAGGTGGAAACCAAGCCACAGGCCAAGACCAGAGGCGAAATACGAGTTGAAAAAACAGTCATTTTAGCTCCTGAAATACAGCAGTCATCGCACCGCAATCCCATGCGGTCGATAGCAAAAAATTTAAATAGAGGTTTCTTTAAATTCAGGCTGTTACAGGAGGAGCACGACTGTTGAACAGACGAACGTGGGGCGCCTGCCAGGAAGGAGCCGTAAAACTGACTCTGATATAGGATTGTTTGACAGTATCCAGGTGCAGCCCGGTGCCGGGCATAACCTTATTCAGCTGATGCTGATGAAAACAGAGAGTACAGTGGGTCTTGTGACCCTCTTGGAGATGGGAAATGCTGTGGGCCGATGCAGCCACAGACAAGAGCACCAATATGGCGGCAAGCCATATGGCAATAGTGCTTCTTGTACGAACAGCGATATCCAAACCTAACATCCCCCAGATAGATCCGGCGCTAGTGTAAGCCAGCCTGCCCCGAGGTTGCAACAAGGTTAACAAGGCGAAGCTGAAACTAAAAGTTACAAGATATGTAACGGCGCAGAGGTTTCGGCGCAAACCACCGGCCGGGCTGAGATTAAGTTCTGCTTAAGCTCTGGCGGTTAAGGTTTACCCTATACTCTTGTGCTCGCGCGGGCTCGCCCATGGGAGCAGCCTAACCAAAGGAAAAGCTATGCTGGCATTTCTCAAAAATAACCTGGGGATTATCCTATTTGCCATTCTGTTTTGCGGCGCCATTTTGGGCGGTATCTATTACGTAGAAACCTCCCTGGCCAATCAGGTACAGGTGGTAGACTGAGCCCTCAGCGATACTTCTGCCGCTGCGCCGAATCATCCTCTTCAACTTTAACCGGTGCCTCAACCGTGTGCAGATGATCCATCAGGTGGCTGATCAGCAAGACTATCAGCCCAAGGATTGCAACAGGTATCCCGAAGTGCCTGGTCTCTGGTATCAACCAGGAGCAGATCGCCGCCACCAGTCCCAGGTAAAAACCCACCAGTTTCAATTTCAATAACCAAGGCGTCTTTCCAAGCCAGGCCTCGCAATGAGGGCACTGGATCTGCGCAGAAAAGCCGCTGCCCCGCTGTTGGGCTATCTGAGAAACATTAAAGGTTTTATTGCAATTGGAGCATAACACTCGGGCGTTCTCCGGCGAGTTCGACAAAGGGGCGCTATTCTAGCAAAGCTGGCGTCCGCCTTATATCTCCTATGTGTTAAAAACCACAAATCCACGCGCTTTTTAGGCACCATGGAAATTTTCGTGTCATATTTATTGACTCAAACACTTCAGAAAAACAGATAAAAATCGGACAAAAACATGGTTAGATCTCTCTTGCTCGTGTTGTGTTTAACTCTTTCCTGGCAATCCTTTGCATCTGAACCTGAACCGCTCGCCACCGAGCAGCTCACTTTGATGCAGCAAACTATAAGACAAAATATCCAACAGCTTCGCACTGCCAAAGGCGAACTCAAGGCAGTGACTGAGTTTAGGATCAAGGCGCTGACTCTGGCGCAGCGAAATAAACTCAAAGAGAGCATAGATGCCATTGGCGACAAGAATGCAGCCCCTCAGGTCCTGATGAGCGTTCTGCCGCACCTGGAGGCGCAGCGACAACTCCTGCAGCAAATGGTGCAATATCTCGACAAGGAGATAGTGTCGCTGCAGGGCAAGCTCGGCAAAGGGGAAGATCAACAGCTGATGCTTGAGATATCCCGCCGTAGTCTGGAAAAGGATGAAATTCAAAAAGGCTTGCTGGAACTGCTCAATTGGTCAGAACAACTGGGACAGGATGTCAGCCAGGCGAAAGAATCACTCAAGCAACGTCTTATCGTCAGAGCCGAGTTGCTCGAGAGTCTGGTGAGCTATAACCAGCAACAATTGGGGGTACAAATAGCCGAAAATGCGCTGGCGGGCAAAGATGTCAGCAGCGAGCAGAGCAAGACCTTGACCCTGCTAAAAGAACGGTTGGAAAACAACAGCAGCAGCCTGAGTGCAGTGATAAGCATGCTGGATAAACTGGATGTAGATACCAGCGATCTGAAAAAGACCTTGTTTGCCATCTCCGGGGATATCACCCAGGACGTCCTCAATATCGATATCGTCTCCAGTCTGGCCGGACAATGGTTCGATATCGCCAAGGCGCAGTTGATTGAAGGTGGGCCGGATATACTGTTCAAGATATTTATCTTCTTGTTTATCTTGCTAATCACCGTCTTGCTGGCCAAACTGACCAAGCGAATCGTCGCCAAGGCGGTCAGTAACTCCAAACTCAAGTTCAGCAAGCTGCTGCAAGACTTCTTCACCTCGCTTTCCGGCAAGATTATTTTCACCCTGGGGCTGCTGATAGCCTTGTCACAGCTTGGATTCGAACTTGGCCCACTGCTGGCTGGTTTCGGTATTGCCGGGGTGATTATCGGTTTTGCGCTGCAGGATACCCTGTCCAACTTCGCCTCTGGGATGATGATCCTTATCTACCGTCCCTTTGATGTCGGAGATCTGATCCATGCCGCCGGAGTCACAGGCAGAGTCAGCCATATGAGCTTGGTATCTACCACCATCAAGACCCTGGACAACCAACGACTGATTGTTCCCAACAACAAAATTTGGGGCGATACCATCAACAATATCACCGCCGAGCATCACAGGCGGGTAGATATGACCTTCGGCATCAGCTACAGCGACAATATCGAACAGGCCGAAGCCGTGCTGGAGCAACTGGTGCAAGAGCATCCCAAAGTACTTAAACACCCTGAGCCCACGGTTAAACTGCACCTCTTGGGTGAATCCTCGGTGGACTTTGTGGTGCGCCCCTGGGTCAGGCCGGAAGATTACTGGGAAGTTTACTGGGACATCACCCGGGCGGTGAAGATGCGCTTCGACGAGGAAGGGATCAGCATTCCATTCCCGCAGCGGGATGTACACTTCTACCGCGGTTAAACCGGTGCGGCAGTATCCAACACCACAAAGGGCGCAGATGCGCCCTTTGTCATTGCCGAGTTAAAGCCCTATCACTTCACCCTGTTCATCGATATCGATATGCAGGTAGCCTGGGTTCAAACCCAGCCCAGGCATTGTCATCACCTTGCCCACCAAGGCGGTGACAAAACCGGCTCCGGCATTGAGCCTAAGCTCAGTGATTGGCAGGGTAAAACCGCTTGGCGTGCCCTTGAGTTTGGGATCGTGACTGATAGACATTGGCGTCTTGGCCATACACACAGGCAGCTTGTCTGCGCCAAGGCGCCGGATCTCGGCCAGTTGCTCACGGGCCTTGGCCGACAACTCTACCCCGGCAGCGCCATAACCAAGCTCGGCCAAGGTTGCCAAGCTGGCCTCGAGTCCAAGCGAAGGGTCATAAAGAGGCTTGAAGCCATCCCCCTTGCCAATGGCCGCCAATACCGACTCGGCCAGAGCCTTGGCGCCATCGGCACCTAGTGCAAAGGCCTCACTGAGTTCACAAGCATCGGCGCCCTCAGTCAGACAGGCCTGTCTCAGCCACTCAAGCTCCTGCTCGGTATCTTCGGGAAAACGGTTGATGGCCACTACCACAGATGTGCCGTAGCGGCGCACATTGGCCAGGTGCCAGGCCAGGTTGGCAAAGCCCTGCTCCAGTGCCTGTTGGTTAGGCCGACTTACAGCCTCTCCCTTGAGCCCGGCGTTACTCTTAAGCGCTCTCAAGGTCGCCACCAAGACGGTGCAATCCGGCTGACGTCCGGAAATCGGCGCCTTGATATTGCAGAACTTCTCAAAGCCCATATCAGAGCCAAAGCCACCCTCTGTGACCACATAGTCGCTGAGTTTCAGCGCCATTTCGTCGGCAATGATAGAGGAATTGCCATGGGCGATATTGGCAAAAGGCCCAGTGTGGATAAGACAAGGGGCGCCGTTGAGGGTCTGCATCAGTGTCGGCTCCAGCGCCTGACGCAAAATGGCACACATGGCACCGGCAACCCCGAGCCGCTCGGCTGTGACGGCCTGTCCGGAGGTATCGAGTGCCAGCAACACCTGGCCGATACGGCGGCGCATATCGGCAAGATCGCGACTCAGGGCCAAAATGGCCATCAGCTCAGAGGCGGCGGTGATATCAAAGCCAGACTCATGCTCGGGGCCATTGTTATTTCCCAGCCCAACCTGAATCTGCCGCAGACTGCGATCATTATGATCCATCACCCTGTGCCAAAAGAGCTTTTCCGGATCGATATTGAGCGCATCCAAGCCACTGCGACGGCTGAACTCTGCCGCCCCGAGGCGTTGCTCGTGATGCAGCCTGGCATCCAGCGCGGCGGCGGCCAGATTGTGGGCGCTGGTAATGGCGTGAATGTCCCCGGTAAGATGCAGATTCAGTTCTTCCATCGGCACTATCTGGGCATAACCACCGCCGGCAGCTCCCCCTTTGACGCCAAAGACCGGCCCCATACTGGGCTGGCGCAAACAGGCGCAGACCTTGTGTTCGAGCGCATGCAGGGCCTGGGTCAAACCTATGCTGGTCACCGTCTTGCCTTCACCGTGTGACGTAGGGGTTATCGCAGTCACCAGAATCAGCTTACCGGGCAGATAGTCATAGACCCGTTCGAGCAAGGACAGCGGGATTTTTGCCTTGTGGTCGCCGTAACAGCTGAACTCACCGGGACGCAACCCCAGCTCAGTAGCAATATGCTCAATGGGACGCCTCGGCGTCATTCTAGAGATCTCTATGTCCTTCAACATTCAGTAAAACTCCCACAAGGGCCAAAGCAAATAGATCAAAGGACCCGCATACTAGGCCATTCCGGCTTCAAGCTAAAGTCGGAGCCCTCTTTATTCAGCAATACCTTAATCTGGGTCAAGAAATCTCTGGCCTGAATTGGCCGAAAAACAGTTTCCGAACGGAGGGAAAATAGCGAACGCAGGAATAATGGCGCCAAACAGGGGCCAAGGCGGAAAACCTAGGCCCCGACAGCTTAGAGCAGGGAGATCTCACCACAAAGATGCGGCCTGCGCCCTTTCTGATCTCTGAGTTCAAACTTATAGCCCTGCTCCATGGCCTCGGCGCAGAAGCAAACACTGGCCGGCATAAACAGCGGCAACTTGAACGCCACGTCAATGACACAGGGCCTATTGCCCAGCTCAGGCATCAACTGAGCCACGCAGCGGGCCTTGGACCACATGCCATGGGCCAGCACCCGGTCGAAACCAAAACGCTTGGAAAGCAAGGGATGCAGATGGATCAGGTTATAGTCACCCGAGGCCCTGGCATAACGCCGCCCCAAGTCGTCACCCAACTCCCAGACACTGGGGTTTTCCCACTGAATATCCCCGGCCTTGGGGGGTCTTGCCCTGCGCCCCGGCTTATCTATGCGATACAGATAAGTAGACAAGGATTCCCACACCAGCTCTCCGGCCACAGTCACCCTGGAAATAAGGTCAAACTCCAGCCCGGAATCTGTCTCTCGGCTGTCAGTGAGGCGACAGTCGATATCGAAACGCTCATCCACAGTAACACTGCGAAACTGACTGATACGGTTACGCAAGTGGATCATACCCAGCAGAGGAAAAGTGATGGCGTCATGGGTAAAGATCACCGCATGCAACCTGAAGGCCATCACATACAGATAGGTAGGCGGCAGAGTTTTGCCATCAAACTCGAAGCCACACACCTGAGCGTAGTCGGCCACCTTGCCGGGCTCCAAAGCCACGCCGGGAGTATTAACGCTGATACGAGGTAAAGGCTGGTTGTCCCAGCCAGGCTTTCGCCCGAAAAAAATCTTGCGATACAGCGAAAACAACGAAGGCATTGTTCGCAGTTCGACACTGAATTCCATAACCAAAAAGCCCACCTTGAGTATTCCAAGCCGAGCATTATACCTCATCCCTGCCGTTTTCGGAGCTATCTATGATTTTGCGATCTGTCCGCCATAAGCGCTTGGCTCTGATGCCAAGGGCTGCGGCTTGTGAGACACTATATGCCTTCAAGTCATTCAGAACCCTCCAAAGTGCAAGATCAGAACTTTGACAAGCTGGCGCAAAAGTTCGCCAACAATATTTATGGAACCCCTAAAGGGCAGATCAGAGCCGCCGTACTCTGGCGCGATCTGCAGGAACAGTTACCCTATTTTGCCGGCCGTAAACTCAGAGTACTGGATGCCGGTGGCGGTTTCGGTTTTTTCAGTCAGAAACTGGCGGCCATGGGGCATGAAGTCGTTCTTTGCGACATCTCCTCGGCCATGCTGGAACAAGCCAAAGAGCAGATTGCCGCCTCGGCCGAGCCCTTGGATATTCAACTGCTGCACTGCGCCATTCAGGAGCTGAACGTAACGGAACTGGGCCAGTTCGACCTCATTCTCTGTCATGCAGTTGCCGAATGGTTGCATGATGCCAAGGGTACGCTGGCGGGCTTGCTGTCACTCTTGAAAGATGACGGCCTGTTTTCACTGATGTTTTTCAATAAGGAAGCGATGCGCTTTCACGCCCTGGTGTCAGGCAATCTCGACTATGTGGCTGCCGATCTGCAAACCCGCAAAAAAGTCCGCCTCAGCCCGAAACATCCGCTGCAAATAGCCGATGTACAAGCTTGGTTTAACGAGTGGCAACTGAGATTGAGGTGTGAATCCGGGGTACGGGTCATCCATGATTATCTTAAAAAGAGCTTGCCGGATAATTTCGACTTCCAGCAACTGCTGGAGATGGAGCTGAAATACTCACGCCAGCAACCCTATCTGTCTCTGGGGCGCTACGTGCATTTCATTGCTCACAAGGCATCCGGGCCGAACAACTCGATCGAGGGTTGATCTTTGCCATCCACTATCTGATCCAGATAACGGTTCTCTTCCGGCACCAGCTGCGCCAGACGTTCGGGATCCATGTGCTTGAGCAAGACCTTGCCACTGTTGGGGTGAAACATCACCTTACGCGGCCAAGGGCCGCCCAAATCCTCCGCCTGCACAGGGATCTGCTCGATTTCGAGATAACCTAGTACAAAATCTATGTTGGACTGGCCGACATTCAGCACACTGCTTTGGCCCAGTCTGGCGCCGCCGAATACTTTGGCCTGTAATCTGTGTCGCTGACCACCGACACAGAGTATGGCATTGATCAACTGCTCCATGGCCCAGTTGCCGTAGCGGCAGCTGTAGCTGGTCAGTTGGTGCCAATCTTCGTGAAGTTTGCGCTCGGGTAACAGAAAGTGATTCAGACCACCTATGCCGAGTACGGGATCCCAGATACAAGCCGCCACACAAGACCCCAAGCGGGTAAAAATGTACTCATCGGCACCTGTAATATAAAAATCGCCGGGATCGACCCTGGCAACCACCTTGCCAAAACGTTGATCCCACTGACGAACTGTTCCTTCAAACCCCTTGTACGCATCGCTAATGCCTTGCATCTCAACTCCCTGTGTCCAAGCACAGCAAGTATAGACCTCAGCGCCTCAGTTTGCCTCGCCGGGCGGTATATCACAGCTTTGCCGCCAGCAGTTACGGCTGCTGACACCGGCTTTATGCAGATACTCGAGTAGGCTCCTTTTGCCTGCCAGATGCCCGGCACCGACGGCCACAAATAGTGGTGCCTGATTGGAGCCCATTAGACTCAACAGGCGCTCGGCCATGCCTTGGTTACGCTGCCACAGCAGTTTTTCCAACAATACATCTTCACCTTCGGTGGACAGCTGATGCAGCATCAACTCAGCCAGAGCTTTTTCATTACCGCTGCGCCAGGCGGTGATCAGTGCCTGGATCTCCCGATCTTCGCCGCGAATGCTCTCCCTAACCATACTCCACTGGTACTCCAGCGCCAGCGAGTCCAGCAGTGCCAACTGCATTTCTGTACTTTCCAGCTCCAACACAGGTTTATCACCGACTCCATCCAACAGATACTGTTCCACACCCAGGCTGGGTTGATAACCCAGTTCAACGAAGCGCTGCATACTGATCTGTACCGACTGCAACCAGGGGGACATCATAGCCAATTGCCGGCATAAAGGTTTGCCGCCACAATATTCCTGCAGCAGCGTCTGGGTTTCCTCATCCGGTATTGCGGCCTTTAAGCCATACTTCTGCAATAATTGCTGCGCCGCAGGATCACGGACATCGGCTTCCAGTACCAGAGCGCCGGCGTGGCGATAGGCCTGCTCTATCTGGTTTGACAGTGGGTAGAAATCAGCCTTGCCGACATGCACTGAGCCCATGAGAAAAGCCGTCTTGCCGGCAAACTCCAATTGGTAGAAGGGTGGTGTATCACCATCTTTTGCTTGAGCCACGCCACTTAAAAGTAAGCCACATCCTAAGAAGAACCACAGCAGTCGACTTGTTGCGCGCATCCCTGTTCCTTATAATTTCAGCCAAAGTTCACCAGTTAGAGGCTGTTATGCCATACACTAAGGTCATTGAGCAACTGAAAGCCAATCTGCAGACCGCTTACCGCCAGGCTGTCGATGCCGATAATCGTCTGGATCAGCTGCAACAGGCCGGTCATGGAAAGTTTTCTGCCGTATTCACCCAAGAACAAGGCTTTACCACCCGAAGTAATCGCTTCCTCCCTTATGTACAGGAGTTGGCACAGGCGGTAGCGGATCTTGAAGCCGAAACGGCACCTACACCGGAACAGTTGGAGGCGCTGCTACCGAAACTGGCGGTCTTGCTGCAAACACTGCAAAAATTTAAACAGCAGAGTAAGTAGCTAGAGAAGTTTACATAAGAGTAAGCAGCGAGAGTTCAAACAGCTGAATCAATAATATGAGCCGGGCCAACCCCGGCTTTGTCATCTAAATGTCATCTAGCAAGACTAAACTCTATCCGATTTGGGCCTGGAGAGGTATTGCAGTTTGATGGCCATAGACAGGATAGCTGAACTTGGAAGTGTGTTGGATAACGAGGATGTCACCGCACTGTTTCAGCCTATTATCAATATAGACAGTAATAGTATCCACGGCTTCGAAGCTCTTAGCCGCGGCCCCATAGGCAGCAGTGTTCACTCTCCATTTCATCTGTTCAGCGCTGCCGAACGCCAAGGACGTCTCTCCGAGCTGGAGACCTTGTGTCGCCGGGTATCCATAGCCCAATTTCAGCAAAAACAATTGCCTGGCAAGCTGTTTATCAATATTTCCCCCAAGGCACTGCTGGATCCAACCCATCCTAAGGGGCAAACCCTCAAGCTCTTGCAACAGTTCGGCATAGCGCCATCCAATGTGGTCATAGAGCTGTCGGAACAATACCCGGCCGATGACATAGATCAGCTCAAAGCCTGCCTTAATCACTATCGTAACCAAGGTTTTTTAACCGCTCTCGACGACTTGGGTGCCGGTTATTCTGGCCTGCGTCTCTGGTCAGAACTCTCCCCCGACTATGTCAAAATTGATCGCCATTTTATTCATCAGATAGACAAGTTTCCGGTAAAACAGGAGTTTGTCCGCTCCATCATAGAGCTTTGCCAAAGCCTGACCTGTAAAGTCATCGCCGAGGGTATAGAGACTGAAGCCGAGCTGACCATATTGCGCCAGCTCGGCTTCACTTATTGCCAGGGCTTTTTGCTCGGCAGACCCGAGGCGCAGCCAGATAGACAACTGCAAACCCGCTATCTTGCCATTCGTCAGCAGGAACAACCGAGATACAACGAGGCGGCAGAGAGCCTGTGCCATCAGGCACAAACCTGCCCCTCCGAGACTGAGCTCAAGCAGTTGAGTGAACGCTTTCTCGCCCAGCCGGAGCTTCAGTGCATAGTGGTGTTGGAGCAAAAGCGTCCCTTGGGACTGATCTATCGCCATCGGCTGATGGAGCTATTTTCCCGCCCCTATGGCCGCGCCCTTCATGAGCACCAGGCGGTCACAGAACTCATGGACAGAGATGTGCTTATGGTCGATGCGGCTACACCTCTGTCATTGGTGAGCCAAAAACTTACCGCTAAGCCTGGCTCCGAAATAGCGCAGGAATTCATTATTCTGCGTCAAGGGGAATTTATCGGTCTTGGTCACACCCGCGAGCTGCTGCAACGCATCACTGAACACAGAATACAGATGGCACGCCACGCAAACCCATTAACGGAATTGCCCGGAAATGTGCCCATTCAGGAAGAGCTGCAACGGCTACGTAAACTGCGACAGCATTTTTATCTGGCCTATTTTGATCTATGCCATTTCAAGCCTTATAACGACATCTATGGCTTCGGTCGTGGTGATGAGGTGATAAGGGCCGTCGCCGGCCTGCTCAGACAATATGGCAAGGCACAGTTTATCGGCCACGTGGGTGGCGATGATTTTGTGATGATAGGCACAGAGCCAAAACTGCTCAGGGTTTGTCAGCAGATATTGACAGAGTTTGAACGGGGCAAGAGGCAATTTTTCAGTGATGAACATTGGCAAAGGCAGCACTTGTTTGCCCAGGACAGACAAGAGCAGGAATGCTTTCAACCGCTATTGCGCCTCAGCGTCGGAATACTGCCACCGCCATTAAGCCTGGACGCCAACGAGCATGAATTGTCCCGCCTGTGTGCGCTGGCGAAAAAGCAGGCCAAGCACAACCCTCAAGGGCTGTGCTTGCTGGAGATGCCGAAAACGGCTTAGAGTTTGGGCTTGAGTGTTTTCTGGAACCAGTCTTTCAGCATTCTTTCTTCATAGCGGAAGCTGTCACTGTTGATTCTGTCTACATGGTCGAGAAACTGCATATCGGTCAGCTTTTCATCGCCGGCAATGACTAGCTGATCGCCTTCCATCAAGCGATAACTGAAGCTGATCTTAGGCGGATAGACGTTCTTGACTACGCGTATATCGTTGGCGGTAGCGCCAAAGGTAGGCCGCACATCACCGGCCAAATCCACATCTGTGACTGTCAGTTCCAGCTTTTGGTTATCTTTTAGAGATGAGGAAACATCTTTATCCAAGGCTTTGGTCAAAGTATCAAACAGACGTTTTTCATACCGGGATTGCAGCTCACCGGCAGACTTGATATCCCGAAAATCCTTGGGTGACTGCCACTCTATTTTCACCTTACCCGATTCAGTAACCGGGTTTTCATCGGCCTTATCGGCCGCCAGCACCGAGCCAGAGGCCAGGGCACTTACAAGTAACAGATGTCTGATTTTCATATCAGCCTCCTTTGGGAGCGATTGTCAGTATGCTTTTGCTTCGAACTCAGAGTATAAAATTTAACCTGAATCCGGGCTTAACGCAAAACTAATATGAGAATAGCATTGTGTTATAAGTAGCTATTTTAATGTAGTATTTTTCGCAATACACCATCCAAAAAGATTAACCTGAGTATCAATTTGTAGCAGCAACAACAAACTTTCAAACAATGCGGCTTGAGTCAGGCCCGAGGAAGTAATCTAATAAACCAAAAACCGAGCCATAACAGGAGCACCAGTGAAACTCTCACCGCCTTTGCTGATTACCTTGGGACTATTTACCGCTCTGGGAATTGTTCTTATCGCCATCAATCAGGATGCCAAACCCAAGGGGCCGGAAACCTGGAGTGCCTTCATTTATACCCATGGCTTTGATTCGGGGCGTTATATCAAAGAGGACGATTTTGGTGATTATGCCAGCTGTAAGGCGTTTGCTACCGAGAAGTCCCAGGCCGCAGAGGGGGCACCTTGGGAGTGTGGCAGCTATTGCCGCTTCGACTCCCGCCGTCAGGGCTTTCAGTGTGAACAGATGCGCAACGACTAAGCCTG
Organism: Shewanella chilikensis; assembly: GCF_002836945.1. GTDB lineage: Bacteria > Pseudomonadota > Gammaproteobacteria > Enterobacterales > Shewanellaceae > Shewanella > Shewanella chilikensis. The sequence goes on along the minus strand of NZ_NIJM01000012.1, from coordinate 27,688 downwards.
CTTAGAAAGGAAAACGGGCACAGAGCTTGGGGTACAGTTTACGCAGAGCCTTGGGCTGATCGTTGAAACGCTTACCCTTGGGCTGACTCAGCCCCGAAGGCACAAACGGTAACTCTTTCCCGGTACGAGTCTCGTATAACTGGCCGGCCAACAGATCTATTTCCTCAACAAAAGGATAGGCATAACCATTCAATTGTGGCCAAACTTCCAGCTCCCCTAACGAATCCGCTGCATTGCAGGCCGCCTGATAACGCTCCTTTCCCAGAGTCACCAGGAAATTGCGAAACTCGGCAAAGCCATAATCTGAATCGATTCCGGCGATGATGTAAGCAGCGCCCCAAAGATCCCAGCTGTAGCTCAGCCGGAGCTGCCGGGCAAAGTGTTTATCAAACTCTGCCAGTTCATCATCGCTCAAGCTTTGCAGTTTTTCGGTCAAACGCGCCTGGAGTTGCTGTTGGTCCTGATCGGGATAGTCGCGGCTGACCAGCTCCCAGAACTGCTCTTCTGTCATTGAGTGTTATCCTGCCAAAAATGTCAGCGCTCATTTTACCGGAAAAAGCGATTAAAATCCGGCTGGACTCACTCCAGGGCTTTCCATAGACTTAGGCCAATTTCTCACAGGAGTCATTTATGTCCATTTCAAGACCAATACCCTTGGTACTACTTTGCATCCTCTATCTGGTACTGGCCGGGGTAGCACTGTGGCGCACCATCAGTACGGGGGCAATAGATCTATTTACCTTGGGAGTCATCCCAGTATTGGTGGGCATAGTGTTACGTACAAGTTGGTCGCTGTGGGCACTGCGTATCTATCTCTTTATCCAGACTCTGGGGCTGCTGGCATTGGCCGCTACTGCACTGATGGCACTGCAGATAACACCTGAAGATGTCAAACTTGAGCTGGCTGGGCGCAATATCCCCTTGCTGCCGCTGGCGGCTGTGTTGTTGGCCTTACTGTTATTCCAGTATTGGGTGGCTTTTTCCGCCAACACAAAATGCTTTTTGCAACAGGAAAAATCTGACTAGATCGCACTGAATTTAAGGAAATCGGCGCCCAGCTCACAAATTTGTATAATTTTGGTTAAAAAATAACAAATAAAGCTCAAGAAGCCCGCTGAAAGGCCTTTTCAAGCCAAAAACCTTATGGCATGTTAGATGGGCAATAATAATTCAATCGACGGAAAGAAGAGACGCTCCAGATGAACAAAACTGAACTGATCGCAAAAATGGCAGAACATGCAAACCTGTCCAAAGCAGAAGCTGCCCGCGCCCTCAAGTCGTTCGAAGTAGCAGTGACTGATGCCATGAAAGAAGGATCTAAAATCTCCATCGTAGGCTTTGGTTCTTTCGAAACCTCAACCCGCGCGGCCCGCACTGGCCGTAATCCGCAAACCGGTAAAGAGATCCAGATCCCTGCCGCTACGATTCCCAAGTTCAAGGCCGGTAAGGCACTGCGTGACAGCGTCAACTAAGCCGCTTTTCACGGATGAAAGCGCCTCATAATGAGGCGTTTTTTATTGCCTGTCGTGCCCAACACTCAACTGCACAAAAAAAGGGCAAAACGCCCCATTTAAACGCAACATTTCATTAACCTCCTTTATATTCAAAAGCTAACCACATGTATTTAATGCCTATTTAAACTTGGCACAAGATTCGCTCATTCCGCACAGACAATAACGAGTGTCTGCGCCGGTCGCTATTACCGGTTTCGGAATCCAAACCATTGAGGGGATGAGAATGAAACACACCAAGTTTTCAATGTCAGTTATCGCAGGTCTGTTGTTGCTGGCCGGCGAAGCCCAGGCGACTGTATCAGGGAATATAGGAGCCACCTCCAACTATCTGTGGCGTGGGGTTACCCAGACGGATGACTCTGTCGCCGTTCAAGGTGGTATAGACTATAGCCACGATACAGGCTTTTACCTGGGCACCTGGGCCTCCAATGTCGACTTTGGTGATGACACCAGTTACGAGCTCGATTTTTACGGCGGTTACTCCGGCAGCATAGGCGAAGACTTTGGCTATGACATCGGCTATCTTTACTATGGCTACCCGGATGCCGAAGGCGATATCGACTTTGGTGAGCTGGCGCTGACTCTCAGCTGGAAGTGGTTTGAGCTGGGTTATGCCAAAGTGGTTAACGCTGGTGATGATGTAGCCAAAGCGCCGCTGGATAATAAGGATTTAAGCTATATCCACGCAGGTTTCAGTTATCCCCTCACGGAAACCGTGACGCTGACGGCACACTATGGTTATTCAGACGGTGATGTGGTGCAGAGCTGGTTTGGAGTTTCCGACTACGCCGACTACCATCTGGCCATCAGCAAGGAGACAGGAATAGGCTCTGTCTCCTTTATGGTGGCCGATACGGATCGGCCGAACGACGATGCCAAGATAGTGCTCAGCTATGTCTATGAGTTCGAATTCTAAGGATGGGAAAGCCCGAGGCGCAATCAGGCGATGACAGGTCGATTGCGTTTACGGGCGGCAACCATTTTTTCGATATGTTCCACTATCGGCTCGGCCACCTTGATACCTGTGGTCAACTCTATACCTTCAATACCCGGAGCTGAATTGACTTCAAGCACCAAGGCGCCACGCTCGGAGCGAAGAATATCCACCCCGGCCACAGCCAGCCCCATCGCCTTAACCGCATCAATGGCTGTCTTGCGCTCCTGAGGGGTAATCTTAATCTTCTCGGCGCTGCCGCCTAAATGCAGATTGGAGCGAAAATCGCCCTCCGGCCCCTGGCGTTTCATGGCCGCAACCACCTTATCACCCACCACAAAGCAGCGGATATCACTGCCGTTGGCTTCTTTGATATATTCCTGCACCAGAATGTTGGCCTTAAGCCCCAAAAAGGCTTCTATCACACTCTCGGCGGCCTTTTTGGTTTCTGCCAGCACCACACCTATTCCCTGGGTACCTTCCAAAAGCTTTATCACCAGCGGCGCCCCACCCACCATAGCGATAAGATCCGGAATATCATCCGGCTTGCTGGCAAAGCCTGTGACCGGCATGCCCACCCCTTTGCGGGACAGCAACTGCAGTGCCCGCAGCTTATCCCTTGAGCGGGCAATGGAGATGGAATCATTGGCGGCGTACACCCCCATCATCTCAAACTGGCGAACCAGGGCGCAGCCATAAAAAGTCACACTGGCATGGATCCTCGGGATAATGGCATCAAAACCGGCAAGCTCTTCACCTTCAAGATGAATACTGGGTTGCACCGAGTTGATGTTCATATAACAGTTGAGTGGATTGATCACCAAGGCCTGATGACCACGCCCCTCACAGGCTTCCACCAGCCTGCGGGTAGAATAGAGCTCGGGAAATTGAGAAAGGATACCGATTTTCATGTTTGGAAGACCCGGTAAAGAGAGTTATGGCCCAGCAAAAAAGAGGGGGCATCTTTGACCATACTTTGCCAATAGGCAAGCAAAATCAAACATTCCCCTCAGCCAGCAAAGGTAAAATATGCTGCACTTCAAAATCCACGGGCCGAATCGGCCGACAATAAAGATATCCCTGCAACAGATTGCAGCCCCGCTCACGACAAAACTGCGCCTGCGCCTCAGTCTCTATACCTTCAGCCACAGACACCACGTTAAAACCGTTGGCAAAATTAATCAAGGCAGACAACAAACGCTTGCCACGTTCATCCTGTTCGACCGAAGCCACAAAACTCTTGTCGATTTTCAGTACATTGATAGGAAAATATTTGATGTGCTCAAGGGACGAAAAGCCGGTGCCAAAGTCATCCAAAGACAACACTACCCCCAAGGCAGCAATCCGCTCCAACACCTTGGCCAGCTCCAGCGGTTCTTCAATCAGGGCATTTTCGGTGAGTTCCAGCTCCAGCTGCGATGCCGGCAGCCCGGTTTGCTGCAATACTCTGACTATGGTCTGATACAAGGTTTCGCGAATGATCTGCGACGGTGACAGGTTAACCGCCACAGATAACTGCTTTCCTACCGGAGCCAGCATCGTCAGCCACTCGACGGTTTGCGCGCAGGCCTGTGCCAACACCCACTCACCTATCTCATCAATCAAGCCTATCTCTTCGGCTATCGGTAGAAAACTGTCGGGCGCCAGCAGGCCATCTTCCGGATGTTGCCAGCGCAGTAAGGCTTCCATTCCCAAAAGCTCGCCGGAAATTGCATCAAATTTGCCCTGATAAAAGACCCTGAATTCATCCCGCTCCAGCGCAGTTCTCAGTCCCATCTCGATACGGTTACGAAACCTGACCTCCCTGGCCAACTCTTCGGAATAAAACTGGATCTGATTACGGCCAATTTTTTTGGCGCGATACATGGCAATATCGGCACACTTGAGCAGCTCTGAGCTGTCGCAGACAGAATCGCTGTATACAGCAATGCCAATGCTGGCGCCGATAAGCACATCATGTTCCCCCAGCGGGAAAGGCTCTTCGAAGGCCTGCTGCAGCCTATTGGCCACCGCCATAGGGAAGTAACGATTCTCGGACTCTGTCACCAACACCACAAACTCGTCGCCACCGAGACGGGCAATGAGATCCCCTTCCCTGAGCGCCGCGTTTAGACGGTTGGCCACTTCCACCAATAGGATATCCCCCACCTGGTGCCCTAAGGTGTCGTTGATACCCTTGAAATCATCCAGATCCAAGAGGATCACCGCCAGCATGTCCTGATGGCGCTTGACCTGACTCAAGGTGCGATTCAGGCAGAGTTCAAAACCGTAGCGATTGACCAGTTTGGTCAGGGAATCATGTTCAGCCAGTTCTTTGAGCTTCTCGTGGCTTTGGCGCAATGCCAAAGCCATGGAAGCCCTTTGCTTGGCATTGCGGATAGCACGGGTCAAGCGGCTGGTATTCACTTCATCTTTGAGCAGAAAATCCTGTGCCCCCAACTCGATGCAGCGCTGCGCCAGCTTGTCGTCTTCATAACGGGAGATCATCACTACTGCGGTTTGCTCTCCGGCCGATTCATTAAGGCGGCTCAATACTTCCAGACCATTGGCATCGGGCAACATATAGTCGAGCAGTATGCCATCGAAGTGCTGCTGGCAGGCGAACTCCAAGCCACTCTGGGCACAGTTGGCCTCCAGCACCTTGAACGCCAGTGACGATTGATCCAGGGCACGAATGATAGCGGCTCTGTCTATCTCATCATCATCGATCAACAGCAAATTCATGCTTTCCATCCCTCAGGCTTCCGGCAGTTCAACAATACGCCAATAGCTTTCCAACATATTGAAAATATTATAAAAACCATCGCTTATTTCATGTTTGACCATATAGCCGGCCACATGATGCTTATAAGCCTCTACCTTGTCTTCATCGGCGCTTGAGGTGGTCAGCACAAAGACTACTGAGAGAGACAATGCAGGGTCATTGCGGATATGACCAAGAAACTCCAAGCCATTCATCCGCGGCATATTGAGATCCAGTAAGATTAGATAAGGATGATGTACCCGACCATCATTCAGCATCTCCAAGGCCTCCAAACCATCTTTGGCTCTGACCAAGGGGTTCAGTAGTCTAAGCTGCCGCATTGCCCGTTGTACCGCCATGTAATCGACATCATCGTCATCGACCAACAGAATAGTGACTTCCTTATATCCGGCAGTTTGGCTCATGACTCCTCCTTGAAGTGCACCGGCCAGGTAAAGTAAAAGCTGCAACCACGCCCTTCCGATTTCACCCAGATCTTGCCGCCCATATTTTCCACCGACTTTTTCACCAAAGAGAGCCCCAGGCCACTGCCCTCTACCTCATCTCTAGGCTTAAGCGTTTGGAATATCGCGAAAATTTTATGATGAAACTTGGCCGCTATCCCAGGGCCGTCATCGGTAACACAGAAACAATAATAGTCGCCCTGGCGCTCGCTGCTGACGCTGAGTACACCCTCCCCCTTGTCGTGGTGTTTGATGGCATTGCTGAACAGGTTTCTAAATACCAACTCCAGCGGCACCCTGGCCGTGGTCAGAACAGGCATTTCAGACAAGATAACCAGCTTGAACCCAGTTGGCGGAGCCACCAGGCTGAAGGTGTCCTGCAGCAACTGCTTGCTGTCCACTTCGGTCAACTCGGTATCTACCCTGCCTATACGCGAGAAGGTCAGCAAGCCATCCAGCAGCAGGACCATACGCTGGACCCGACTCTTGATCAGGTGCAGATACTTCTGCACCTGTTCGCTACTGTTGTCGCTGAGATCTTCTGCCAGCCACTCGGATAACTGCTCTATGCCCCGCAGCGGCGACTTAAGATCGTGAGAGGCTATATAGGCAAAACTGTCCAGCTCACGGTTTATTTTTTCCAACTCCTCTGTGTGACGAGCTTTCTCGGCTTCAATCCTTTTGCGATCCGACACATCATTGATAGTGGCCAAAATCGACTGGCCATTGGTGAAATGGATTGGGGTTAGCCCCACTTCGACCGCCACCAGAGAACCGTCTTTGGCTCGGCCGAACAGGTCATCACGCTGGGACATATTCTTGGCAATAGGCTGCTGCAGATAACCGCCCATGTGTTGATTGTGTGACTTATGCAGGCTCTCCGGCAGCAGTATGTTCACGCTGCGGCCCAGTAGTTCGTCCCGGGCATAACCGAACAGTTGCTCAGTATGCGCATTGACCAGAGTGATGAGCCCATGGCCGTCAACCATGATCAGCGCCGACGGCGAGGCCTCTATAACCAAGCGGAAGCGTTTTTCATTGGCCAGTATCTCGTTGGCCAGCAAGCCTTCCTGATATCTGGCTCTGGCATTACTGAGCAGAAAATAGAGCAGCACCAAGATAAACAGCAGGCCTATGCCCAGCATCAATTTGCTTTGCAGTTTCTCGGTTTCAGTGACAAAACTCTTGTCAGCGCCGATTTGCAGCAACCATTGATGACCACCGACCTTGAGCGGCAACACATGATTGTAGGTTTTGGCAATCGGCCCCAGCTCCTCAGTGCTGTACAGCAACGAAGTGTCTGAGGGGGTGTCGCCATCAAAGATCTCTAGATTCAGGCTGGGAAACTTATCGGCCAAAATGCCTTGCATAAGGTTATTCATTCGAAAGGCGGCATAGACCACACCTGTAGCAGCCTTGGGGCCGGCAGAAGTTTCATCATAAAGCGCCAAATACATCAAGAAGCCGGCCTGAATATCCTGCTGGGTTTCCTGTACCAAGGTAATTTTGCCGGAGATCGCCGCCTCCCCTGTGTTGATGGCTCTATCTATTGCTTCTCGGCGAGTCGGTTCGGAATACATGTCATAACCAAATGCCCGCCGGTTACGCCAATCAAAGGGTTCCAAATAGATAATGGCCTGGTAGGTATCACGCTTACCAACTGGGTACACCCGATATTCTTCAAAACCTTCAGCGCGGATAGCTGCCTCATGGGCAGTCAACTGCTCCGGTGACACAATAACGCTGTAGCCTATTCCCTGGATCCCGGGATAAAAACTCTCCATCTTGGCGTTGGTCACATATTCGTGCCACTCCTCACGGGTCACGCCATCGGATGCCATAAACAGGCCCACGCCCCCCCGCAGTACCTGCTCATAGGTCAACAGACGATCTCTTATGGCATCTTTGACCAACATGGCCTGATACTCAAAGCGCTCACGTCCGCGCTGCTCCGCATATTGATTAAACAGATACCAACCCAGGCAAGTAAAAAGGAGTGCAACCAGGATAATCACCCAAACCGAGGCCGGAGTGGAAAAGCCGAAGCGTTTTACAGAGGTGGATGATGCGGTGAGACGATCGTCCGGGATCATAAACAGCCGAGTCCTTAGCCAATTAAGCAAATGCCATGGGGTTAATTCTGGTCGGGTTCATGAAAAAAACAAGTTAAAAACAGCAAAACCCCCTCAAATTTAGGTTCTTGGAAAAGATCGTCAAAATGTTGTCTCGATCTCACTTCCTATTGCAACTCAGTGCTAGATTTCAGTTTAACCAAAGCTAATATTGAGTAGAGGGACGGACAGAATCATTTGCTTTGTTAGACAAAAATTTTTGCTTTTCAGCCAATGCTTTTTTGGCTAGAAAATCCTTGGATAAACCGTGAGGAATTCGTGATGGCCCATATTGTTGAACTCGTGCCCAACGATGCTGAAATTGAAGCAATGACCACCCCAAAAAACCGTCAGGCCGAAAAGGCGCTGCAACACAAACGCCAGGTAAAACGCCGTTTGGAAGATTACTTGGAGCGCTTGGAACTCAGACGAGCCATGGGGCTCGATGATGACGATATGTTTTAGCCTTCCTTAATATGGGAGGGTGCCAGCAACACCCTCCTTACCCTTGCCGTCCTCTCAAAGACTGGGTTTGGGTAAGCAAGGCCTCGGCCTTTGCCCCCAACCAGACGTATAGTCCCAAGGCCACCAACAAGCCAACCACCGCCAACATCATCAAAATCGCTCCCTGAATGTACTCCACCTGTCCGAGTGATGCCTTGAACATGGTCAGCAAGGCCTCGATAGAGATGGCGATCAATATGGTGGAAACAAAGCGGGTAATGGTGCGCCGGGTGGAACTGTGGCGGAAGATGTCTTTATGCATCAACACTTCTTCTTCCAGTATGGTCTTGCCGAGATCGAATATCGCCAACGCCAGGGTGATATAGATGATGATCCCAAACGGCTTGAGCGAATCATGAGCCAGTTGCGGCCCCTGCGCCAATAAATGCCAAATATCCCTGGCCGAGATCAACACCAGTACCCCGACTATGATGAATAGCCCTGTCACCAGAGTGAGATAAACTGCCTTGAACAGCGGCGTCACCTTGCGCCTGTGACTGTCGCCCATCATAAACTCAATCAGCCGGGTCAGGTTGATATCCACCACCACAAAGCCGCGACTGGCATCCAAACGACTCACGCCCATGGATGCCGACAAACAGAGTTGCCCGGAAGCATTGGAAAGATAAGGTGAAGTTATCTGTACCCCGCTCTTGTCGCCGGCATTGAGAAAATAGGGCCTCTGGCTGCGATCCGGATGCTCACCCACAGCTAGCAGTTTGATCTTTTGCTGGATAAGCGCCAGATTCGGGCTCACTTGGTGACCATTTTCATCCAGCAAATACATCAATTCCACAAAGGGATAACAGGCTGCCACTTCAGAAAACACCCTGATGGCCCGCCCTGTGTCATCAAAGAGCTGAGAGTCGGCCATTCCGGTCAAAATCGACTGCAATAGTTCATCGATTAGCGGCTGATACTCATGAAAACGTTCAATCACACTCAAGTAACTCATGTTTGCCATAACGGCTCCTGAAAGTTCGCCTATACAACCTCAGATAAGCAGCTTGAGTGCCAATATTGCAACATGATGAATATCAATTAATTAGCTTAAATCATACGCGGCGACTATGCTCAATAACCAAGCAACTGCACCAAGATCTGGCAAGGATAAATTCTGTTGCCAGACAGCGCGTTATCCAAGATGATAGCCGCCAATAACCTGTGTCTTCCGAGGAGACCATTGATGCCAGACACAAGTACCTATAAAGAGGATCTACGGCGCCTCTCGGACGAGCTGATCCGGCTGCAAAAACCGATAAAAATCCTCGATACCATCAAGTGGCCGAGGGAGGTGGAAGCCCGATTTCTCGAAAACAACGGCAAGCAGTTACCCGCCATAGACGCCGAGTTTTACCAGCGCCTGCCACTGCCTTTTGACCCGGATAAAACCCGCCAAGAGTTAACCGAATTGCGTTTGCAGACCCGCAAGCACCTGGGAAGATACGACAAGCTGGGCAAGATATTGGTGGCCAATATCGAGCAATATCTTCAGGTTATCGACATGCTGCAACATAGAGGCAAGGCCGATTTCGGTGAATTCAGCCGTCGCCTCTACGGCAGTGCCAACCATAAGCTCCACGGCGACAGACATAATCTCAGGCAGCTCGGCGATCGTTTGAGTTACATCTTCTCGCTACCGGCAGCGCTGCGCAGCAATCGTCATCACCCCAAAGAAATCGCCGCGCCGGAGGCGGTGGATATTCTCAGCCGCCGCCTGAAAGATTATTTCCACAGCGACGATATTCGGGTGCGCCTCAGTGACGGCATAGTCTCGGATGCCGCAGTGGGCGGCGATACGGTCAAACTCAACAGCAAGGCGTTGTTCAGTCAATCGGACCTCGATGTTTATGAGGTACATGAGGGCTGGGTACATGTGGGCACCACCCTCAATGGCCGGGCTCAACCCTGGGCCACCTGGCTCAGTGTTGGTTCTCCCAGGGTAGCCGCAGCCCAAGAAGGGCTAGCCGTATTGATGGAAACCATCACCCTGAGCTCCAACCCTGGGCGGGCCAGACGCATCAGCGACAGGATCACTGCGGTCGATATGGCCGAGCAAGGCGCCGACTTCATAGAAGTATTCAACTATTTCTGCGGCCAGAACCTCAGCAAACGAGACAGCTACCGGGTGACTCAGCGAGTATTTCGCGGTGGTATGGTGCAAGGCGGCAGCTACTTCACCAAGGATATCTCCTATGTGCGCGGCTATGTGGAAAACATTAACTTTATCCGCTCTGCCATCACAGCCGGGATCCCGGAGATCATCCCCATGTTGTTTGTCGGCAAGCTGGCCATTGAGGATATCCCGGTGCTTTATCAGGCCCACAGGGAGGGGCTTATTGCCGCCCCCAAGTATCTGCCGCCTATGTTCGATAACTTCAGTGGCCTCTATGCCTGGTTTGGTTTCGCCTCAGGCATGGCTGGGATAGATCTCAAAGGCGTGCAGCGACACTTCAGTCACCTATTCAAACAGTTACCCAATGCCGAGCCCATGTTCGAGTTACTGGAAGACACTGAGTTTGACAGTAACGCCGACTGATAAAAAATGGCCAACTATAAGTTGCCCATTTTTATGGCGATCGCTTGATTGACCCACTATTTTTGCAACTCGGCCTGGCGCTGCTTGATAAAATATTCACGAGTCAGCGCGAAAACCACAGGGCTGAGCAGCGCCAGGGCTATCAGATTGGGAATCGCCATCATGGCATTGAGGGTGTCGGCCACCAGCCAGATAAAGTCCAGAGACGCAACGGCCCCTACTGGCACCATCAGAGTCCAGACCAAGCGAAACGGCACTATAGCGCGAATACCAAACAGATATTGCACGCACTTTTCACTGTAAAAGCTCCAGCCGAGAATAGTGGTAAAGGCGAAAATAGCCAAAGCCACCGCCACTATGTAATGCCCTATAGGCAAGGCATGGCTGAAAGCATAGGAGGTCAAGGCCGCGCCGGTTTCCCCCGAGGTCCAGGCACCGGAAACGATAATCGCCAAACCTGTGATGGAGCAGACCACTATGGTATCGATAAAGGTACCCAGCATGGCTACCAGGCCCTGAGCCACTGGGTTATTGGTCTGCGCAGCCGCATGGGCAATCGGTGCGCTGCCAAGACCTGCCTCATTGGAAAACACTCCGCGGGCGACCCCGAAACGTATGGCAGCCCAAACTGCCGCCCCGGCGAAACCACCCTGGGCCGCCACTGGGCTGAAGGCGCTCACAAATACCAACTCCAACGCCGCCGGGATCTGATCGAAATAGACCACAATCACAGCCAAGCCTGCGGTGATATAAAACACTGTCATCAAGGGCACTAACTTACCGGCCACATCAGCAATCCGCTTGATGCCGCCCATTAAAACAGCACCCACCAAAATCATCATTACCAGGCCGGTTGCCCAGGCTGGAACGCCAAAGTTACTATCCAAGGCATCGGCCACCGAATTGGCCTGCACTGTGTTGCCTATACCAAAACCGGCAAAACCACCAAATAAGGCGAATAAAGTTCCCAGCCAGGCCCATTTCTGGCCGAGGCCGTTCTTGATGTAGTACATAGGGCCGCCTATGTGGTTGCCGCTGTCATCGACCTCGCGATACTTGACCGCCAACACAGCTTCGGAGAACTTGGTGGCCATCCCCACCAGCGCGGTGCACCACATCCAGAACAACGCCCCCGGGCCGCCAAGAAATATTGCCGTCGCCACCCCGGCGATATTCCCTGTCCCTATGGTGGCCGACAGTGACGTCATCAGCGCATTGAAGGGGCTGATCTCCCCTTTCATATTGGTGTCTTTATCCGGGATCCGCCCGGACCAGAGTAAGCGGAACCCCCGCCCCAGCTTGAGAAGCTGCATAAAGCGCAAACCTATGGACAGAAACAGTCCTACCCCCAGGATCATCACCAGCATGGGCACACCCCAAACCAGGCTGTTGAGCTGGCTAACCCATTCCATTATTGTTTCCATTCCAACCTCGTGTAGTTATTGTTATCGTTGCAGTTTCCACCTGTTATGGCAAAACTGCATAAGGAACACCCAGATTACAACGAAACATTAACAATTGGAAACCCGAGGTCAAACTCAGTCGGCGCTCAACCCCAGGTTGGTTGGTAGCTGGGCGATATCACCAGCCACCCATTCAGCCTCTATGCACTGCTGCAGATGCTCAGCCATAAAGTGCACCAATTGCCGCGCCGCATAGGGCATACGCCTGTCTTTACGGCTCACCAGATACCAGTTGCTTTCCAACGGGAAGCCCTTCACATCCAGAATAGCCGGGCGCTCGCGCCCTTCCTCCAGGGTATGGGCCGAGATAACTGATAACCCCAACCCCGAGGCGACCCCCAGACGAATGGCCTCATTGCTCTCTATCTGCATACAGTCGCCCAGTTCCACCCCCTGACCGCTGAGCCAAGACTCAAACATCAAACGGGTAGCCGAACCCGGCTCACGGATGAGAAACCGCTCGCGACTGAGCTGCTCAAACTTGAGTTCACTCTGCCCGGCGGCCCAATGATCTCTGGGGGCAATCAACTGCAGTGGGTTACGGATGATCCGTGCCGATTGCACAGTTTCGCCCCTGGGAGGATGGCTGAAGAGGTAGAGATCGTCTTCCAGATGCTCAAAACGATTCAGCACATGGGCACGGTTGCCTATGTTCAGTGTGACTCGGACACCGGGGAAACGACGATAGAAAGCGCCTAGGATCCGCGGCACCACGTACTTGGCCGTGGTCACCAGGCCGATATTGATGTGGCCGCTCTGCCCTTCCCGCACCTTGGCCAGCATGCCGTTGAAGTCTTCCAAACGAGTCATCACATCGACCGCCGCCCGGTACAACTCCTGCCCCACCTGAGTCGGCCGCAGCCCTCCCGGGCCGGTTTCCAGCAAAGGCTCACCCACCAGCTCGGCCAGTTTTTTCAATTGCAGCGACACGGTCGGCTGAGTCAGATACAGGTGTCTGGCGGCGGCTGAAATATTCTGCCGCCGAACCACTTCGATATACACCTGCAACAAGCGCAGGCTGAGATGGCGAAGATCCATAGATAATTATCTATATATATGCAGTGAATAATTTATTTTCCAATATAGCGCCGGGCGAGCACAATCTCCAGCCGTCTAACAAGGAGAATCCCATGCCTGATGTTGTTATTGCCTTTTTCGGCCTAGGCCTGTTGGCCGGTCTGCTCAAATCGGATCTCAGAGTCCCCGAATCCACCTACGAAACCCTTTCCATACTGTTAATGCTGACCCTGGGCCTCAAGGGCGGCATGGCGCTACACGGCCACACAGATCAGCTGTCCTTTGCCGAGCTGGGACTAGTAATAGGTTTGGGACTGGCAATCCCGCTGGCGCTGTATCCCATACTGAAAAAAGTGGTTCGCCTATCCCAGAGCGATGCCATCAGTATTGCCGCCCACTACGGCTCGGTCAGTGCCGGGACTTTTGCCGTTGTCTACGCCATGACAGAACAGCTGGGCTGGCCACTCAAGCCCGAAACCACTCTCTATCTGGTACTGCTGGAGCTGCCATCCATCATAGTCATGCTGTGGCTCTATCGACGCCTTAACCGGGATAAAACGGGAGGCAGTGGCAATATTCTGCTGGAAGCACTCACAAGTCGTGGGGTGATACTGCTGGGGGGCGGCGTGCTTATCGGTTGGGGCTACGGCGCTGAGGGCTTGGCCTCGTTAAGCCCTGTGCTGATGCAGGGATTCAAGACCTTGCTGGCGCTATTCCTGCTGGAAATGGGCTTGTGTACCGCCAGGGTTTGTGCTCCACTGCCCTTGAGTCACTGGCGCCTATTGGTATTTGCCGCCATCACCCCTTTTGTGCTCGCCTGGGTGGGTATCATTACAGGTCACGCCCTGGGGCTGCCCGCCGGTTCGACATTGGTACTGGCCGGTCTCTGCGCCAGCGCCTCTTATATTGCGGCACCGGCGGCGATCCGTGCGGCCATTCCATCGGCCAATATCGGCGTGGCCATGCTGGCCTCGCTGGGGGTCACCTTCCCGATTAACCTGCTGATAGGGCTTAATCTTTACCGTCAATGGGTGGCCTGGATTTACGGGCTCTGAACTTGTTCCTGCGGCGCGGGTTCTGACTCGAGTAACAGCTTGAGATTACTGAGCCCACGCAATAGATCCGTGGCGATCATGGTTTCAAAGTCGACAAACAGAAACATCAGATTCATCGGATAGTCCAGATGCCCCTTAAAGCTCCAACTAAGGTTGGTCCTATTGCCTTCATAGGGCTCAAACAGCATGTAGGCAGGTTCAGTACCCTCGAAGGGAGTCAGGAATCTGAGCTGATAATCGATGCGCTTGTTGGTTTCCATGGCGACTATCTCCTGCTCGCCTTGGCCCACCTGCGGGTTGTCACTCTCCCAAGCCGAGACAAAGCCAACAGTGCCGTCAACGCCGCGATAACTGCGCTTAATCGCCGGATCCATCTTGGCCCAGACGCTGAAATTATCTTGATTCTTAAGATACTTTACATAGTCATACACCTCGGCCACCGGGCGATTTATCACCACATTGGTGGTCACCTGGTAGTCGCTTTTGACAAACAGAGCGGCAATCAGCGGCACAGCCACTATCAGTGCCAACAGGATAAACAATGTCTTGATAAAACGCATAAGGACTCTCCAAACAAGTTTTCTTCCGACAACAATTACTTGTCTGAGTATATCCTGCAAACAGCCCAAAAAGTAACCAGATTGTTAAATGTTGAAAATAGTGGTTTTACCTCTGTTAGCACTAACAAATCTTGGTGGAGAAGCGAGCCGGGCCACAAATCATCCACTGGTGGTTTGTTGTGCATATGCTTTTAGGTTACAGTCACCTGTAAACATGGACGTCTAACCTAGGAAGTATAATGGGACTGATCCTGGCGCCACTACTTGTTATCTGGCTGGCAATATTGACTGTGGCGGGTTACCAAGCCACTTTGTACTTCAAAGAAACTTTCAGCTTCAGCGGCCTATTGGCATTTTCCAGTGTCAGTTTGCTCTGCGGAGCTCTCTATTTCCTGCTCCATTTCCGGCGCTATCAGGACGCAGAAACCTTAAGTGTTTTCGAGATCAGTCTGGAACTCTTATTCAACCCCATCAGTGGTGGCATTTGCGTATTGGCACTGTTACTGATCTGGCTGGTGCCCATGGGGGTTTGCAAGCCTCTACTGTTGGCACTGGTGCTTGGCCTAGCTATCGCCACCCTGACCGGGGTCGTTTATGAAGAGAGTTTTATGACAAAACATGGGATTCAACGCACTCACTGAAGAGGATATAGTGCAAGCTATGATTTTCGGCCACTGAGGCCACACCAATCCAAGGAGAGAGAATGATCCAACTCAGCAATAAAGAAACCGGCGCCGTTATCGGCCATATCTCCGAACAACAGCTGCAGTTCCTGATCGACAACCTGGTAGAAGAGCATGATGCCGACCAGGACTACTGGCTGAACCGCACTCAATTGGAAACCTTTAAGGCCATAGAGGCCGATGCCGAGCTCATCAACCTGTTGGAAGCCGCCATGGGCGAAGCCGATGAACTGGAGATCCTCTGGCAGCGCCAAGGCTAAAGCCAGGTTTGCACCAACAATAAAAACGCTCCTTTATTAAGGGGCGTTTTTATTTGTTAATGGCAAAGATAAAAATAGTTAACCGATAATAGCCTTCAAGAGCACTCCTAAAATAACTCCTAGTAGACTCATAGTTCCGGCTATCCACCAACGAGTTTCCTTTTTATGGGCAATTTCGCTTGAGTGAAGGTTAATGGCAGTGGTTACCAATGTTGATATATCAGAGTTACTCAAAGGGTTCCTTGAAATGCGCGCTTTCTTTTCAGAACATAGCCCCCTAAACTCTTCTCTTGATATTTTTTCTTCTTTATCAATATCATATAATTTTTGATAATTCCTGCGCCAAACAAGAGATGCCTTAGTTCTAGTTTGATCCAAACGAAAAAACTCAGGATGTTGTTCAAATATCCTTTTCCAATATTCTCCCTGACTTTCATCGCCAGATATACGATCAGCCCAATCCGAAAACTCCAACTTGTAAAACTTATATGTTCCCATAACCTGTATTGCGGCTATCACATCAGCTAGACGATTTTTATTATCAATGTACGGGGTATTACTCATATTGCTTTACTTTGTCCCACTTAAGGTTAACTCTCTTTTGATTCAACGTCATAGCGCTCGGCCTACTATAGGGAATGAACCGTAAAGTTAAGTTTATGACTTCCCACTAAAACTTAACCCACAACCCAGCTCAGTTCGGGTAAACGGCTGAGATCCAGCTTGTCGCCTTCGGTCGCTATAGCCGAGGCCTGAGGTCTGGGCTTGGGCTGCACGCCGTCGGCATGTTCCAGCACACTCAGGAGTTGCCGCTGGGCATCCGGCTCACCGTGAACCAGAATAAGTGGCGGCGCGCCCTCAAACTCACGATACCAGCGCAGCAGTTCGGCCTGATCCGCATGGGCCGACAACCCACCGACTGTGTGAATTCTGGCGGCGACATTCACCGAATTACCGTTGATGGTAAGCTCACTGGCGCCATCGACCAGCAGCCGCCCCGGGGTTCCCAGTGCCTGAAAACCACAGATGATAATGTCGCACTCGGGCCGCCACAGGTTGTGTTCCAGATGACAGCGGATACGACCGCCGTTACACATGCCGCTGCCGGCAATAATGATAAGCCCCTGGTGTACGTCGTTGAGTTCCATCGACTCTTCGGTACTTTGGATAAACTCTATCCCAGACAGCAGCGGGTGCTGCCCGGGGTGTTGATGCACGAAACGCTTGAAGTCCTCGTCCATCAAGGGATAGTTATTGATATACACCTTGGTGGCCTCTATGGCCATGGGGCTGTCGAGGCAGATTTTCCAACGTGACAGATCCCACTCCCCGGCATAAAGGTGAAACAGATACAAAAGCTCCTGCGCCCGGCCAACCGAGAAGGCAGGGATCAGGATATTGCCGCGGCTCTCACTGATGGCTGTCGCGAAGATCCCCTTGAGTTCTTCCAGAGTCGCCTCCCAACTCCGGTGCAACCTGTCGCCATAAGTGCTTTCCATCAGCACCAGATCGGCCTGTTGGATCAGCGTAGGATCTTTGAGGATCGGCATACCGGCGCGGCCAAGATCGCCACTGAACACCAGTTTTTTCTGGGTGTTGCCATCATTGATCCACAGCTCCAGTAGCGCCGACCCCAGAATATGGCCGGCATCACTCAAACACAGGGTCACACCGGGAATGGGATCCAGCTTGGTGCCATAGTCCAGTGGAATAAAGCGGGTCAGTGCCAGTTCGACATCTTCTTCGGTGAACAGCGGCTCTATCGGCTCTAGATCTTGCTTGGCACGTTTGCGGTTCTGCCGTTCGGCATCACGCTGCTGCAACATGGCGGCATCCTTGAGCATGATGGCGCACAGATCCATGGTGGCCTTATGGGTGTAGATTGGGCCGCTAAAACCCTGCTTCACCAGCAGGGGCAAGCGCCCAGAATGATCGATATGAGCGTGACTCAACACCACGGCAGTCAGGGATTCAGGAGCAAAGGGAAAGGCTTCATGGTTACGCAATTCATCCTGCCGCCCTCCCTGAATAAGACCACAATCCAACAACAAACTTGCATCGTTGACCCGCAACAGATGGCAGGAACCTGTGACTTCCTGGGTAGCACCCCAAAACTGCAAGCTCATGGACATAACACTTCCCTCTTTGAAACAATTCAATACAGCTGCGGAAATAACTTTACCGCACCTCTAAGCCTATGCCCTTATGGGAAAAAGTGACACTCCCTTATAGTCTAATTTTGCAATGGATCATTACGCCTCATGCTCTTGGGGCAGACCACGGGAGATAATCAGAGTCAGCAGTAACATGGCGCTGGAAACCCAGAGACAAGCCTCCAGCCCCCACCACTGAAACAGCGCACCGGAAAGCACTGTGCCCAGCAAGCGCCCGGCGGCATTGGCCATATAGTAGAACCCCACATCCAGGGATACCCCATCCTCGCGGGCATAACTGACAATCAGAAAACTGTGCAGCGAAGAGTTCACCGCAAACAAGGCGCCGAACAGCAACAGGCCACCGATCAACCAAACATGGGAGTATTGGCTGCCAAGCCCAAGGGCGATAAGTGCGGGCACCAGAGCGAGCAGGCCGCACCAGAAGAGCGCCGCCGCCCGTCCCGGCAAGGCCGAACCTTTATGCTTGCCTGTCTTGCCGTCGGTCCTGGCGGTCAGCCTGGGCGCCAGGGCTTGCACCAAGCCATAGGCGATAATCCAGCCGGCCAGAAAGCCCCCCACCTGCCAGTGATCCCAGCCAAATTGGCTGGCCAGATACACAGGCAAGGCCACCACAAACCAGACATCCCTGGCGGCAAACAGAAACAGCCTGGCCGCAGAGAGAATGTTCACTGCCCGGCTCTTGGAAAACAGCTCACTGAACTTGGGCTTATTCTTGGCCTGGCCCAGTTCCGCCTTGAGAAACAGCAGCGAGCTCAGCCACACCAAGGTCAAAACAGCGGCCATGGCGGCAATGGCACCGGCAAATCCCAACAGGCTAAGCAGGGCGCCGCCGAGGAAGAAACCTATTCCTTTGAGGGCGTTCTTGGAGCCGGTCAGCAACGCCACATAGCGATACAGGGTCTGTCCCGCCTGGGCCGCATCCTTGGGTACCAGAGTCTTAATGGCACTCTTGGCACTCATCTTGTTGAGATCTTTGGCAATCCCCGACAGTGCCTGGGCCGCCATTACCCAGGGAATGGTCAGCCAGGCCTGAGGCACCAACAGCATGGCCAGCGCCACTATCTGCAGCCCAAGGCCGATATTCATGGTGCGGTTGAGCCCCAAACGGGCGCCGAGCCAGCCGCCCAACAGATTGGTGACCACACCGAAAAACTCATAGAAGAGAAACAGCATGGCAATGGCCAGCGCACCGTAACCCAACTGATAGAAATAGAGCACCACCAACATGCGTAGCGCACCATCTGTCAGGGTAAAGGCCCAGTAGTTGCCGGTGATCAGCAGATATTGGCGCAGCGCCGGACTCATTTCAGCCATGATGTTGTCCTTCAGGCATCCCGGTCCAAACGGCCTACCATCAGCGCCAACTCGGCGGTGCGGTTGGCATAGCCCCATTCGTTGTCATACCAACAGTAGAGCTTGAGCTGAGTGCCGTTGATCACCATGGTGGACAGCCCATCCACTATGCAGGAGCGGGGATCTGTCTTGTAGTCCACCGACACCAGCGGCCGCGACTCGAAGCCGAGAATGCCCTTGAGTTCAGTCTCGGCCGCCTGTTGCAACAAGTCGTTGACCTGTTGCTCTGTCACTGTTTGCTCCAGTTCAAACACACAGTCGGTCAGTGAGGCGTTGGCCAGCGGCACCCTGACCGCATGGCCGTTGAGGCGGCCTTTCAGCTCAGGGAAAATATGGGTAATGGCGGTGGCACTGCCTGTGGTGGTCGGGATCAGGCTCTGGCCACAGGCGCGGGCTCGGCGCAGATCCTTATGGGGCGCATCCAATATGGTCTGGGTGTTGGTGATGTCGTGGATAGTGGTCATGGAGCCATGGCGAATGCCGAAGTTCTCATGGATAACCTTGACCACAGGCGCCAGACAATTGGTAGTACAGGATGCGGCTGTTACTATCGGATGCCTGGCCGGGTCGTAACTCTGATGATTCACCCCCATCACCAGGTTAGCGACACCGTCCTCTTTCACCGGCGCTGTAACCACCACACGTTTCACCCCTTGATCAAGATAGGCTTGCAGCAGCGCCTTGGTTTTCATCTTGCCCGAGGCTTCGATCACCAGATCGCATTGAGACCAATCGCTGTCTGCAATGGCCTGATTGCGACTGGTCGCTATCCGCCGACCGGCTATGACTATGGCACTGCCCTCATGCTCGACTGGGTGCGACCAACGGCCATGAACCGAGTCAAACTCCAACAGATGCGCCAGGGTGGCGGCATCACCTGCAGGGTCGTTGATCTGCACAAATTCGAGTTCCGGCCAATCCCAGGCAGCCCTCAAGGCCAGCCGTCCCATACGGCCAAAGCCGTTAATTCCCACCTTTATTGTCATCTCAATTCTCCGTTAATTTTTTGGCCGCTGCCCAGTTACTGCGGCTACGGTTGGCAAATGCCACCAGGGACAGCATCACAGGCACTTCCACCAGTACCCCAACGACTGTGGCCAGCGCAGCTCCCGAGTGCAGACCAAAGAGGGAGATAGCCACGGCAACCGCCAGTTCGAAAAAGTTGGAAGTGCCTATCATGCAAGCCGGAGCGGCTATGCTGTGGGGCAGGCGCAAACGCTTCGCCAGCCACCAGGCCAGCAGGAAAATACCGTAAGTCTGCAGTAACAGTGGAATGGCGATCAGCACAATATTTTGCGGCTGGGCCACTATGGTTTCGGCCTGCAGTGCAAACAGCAGCACTACCGTCAGCAGCAGCCCCAATATCGACCAGGGTTTGAGCCTGGACAGCAAGGCCGTGATCGCCTCTGGTCGGCTATTGAGGTGTTTGCGGGTCAATACCCCGGCTAACAAGGGCAGCAACACATACAGCGCCACAGATAGGATCAAGGTTTCCCATGGCACCTGAATATCACTCACCCCCAGCAGCAGCGCCGACAGTGGTGCGAAGGCAAAAATCATGATCACATCATTGACCGATACCTGCACCAGAGTGTAGTTGGCATCGCCCCGGGTCAGTTGACTCCAGACAAACACCATGGCGGTACAAGGAGCGACTCCGAGAAGGATCATCCCGGCGATATACTCCTGCGCCGTTTGCGGTTCGACCCAGGGGGCAAACAGAAAACGAAAGAAGAGCCAGCCAAGCAGCGCCATGGTAAAAGGCTTCACCAACCAGTTGATCACCAGCGTCAGCAGCAATCCCTTGGGATTTCGGCCAACATCCTTGATAGCGGAAAAGTCAATTTGCACCATCATGGGATAGATCATCACCCAGATAAGCACGGCGATCACCAAATTGACATGGGCGTATTCCAGCGCCGCCACCGCGGTAAATACACCCGGCGCCAAATAACCCAGTGCTATCCCAGCTAAAATGCACAGCCCTACCCACAGGCTGAGCCAACGTTCAAAAATTCCCATACATCCCCCTCTCCGATCCCCCGGCGGTTAACTTCCGGCGCTCCAGTGATAGATTTCGGCCTGTTTCAACAGCAAGCTTGCGGCCTCGAGGCCATAGCCTCCAGCCGAGTCAGCTCATCAGCAATAAAGCCAGGGTTGGCCGTCAGTGTGTCCCGCAGCAACTGCTCGCACCAGGGTGCCAGTTCGGGGCTGAGACGATAAAACACCCATTGGCCCCGGCGTCTGTCCTGCAGCAGCCCCTGAGTTCGCAGCTGCGCCAAATGACGGGAGATCTTCGGTTGACTCAAGGCCAGGGCCTCAGTCAACTCGCAGACACAAAGCTCTCCCTGCTGCAGGATCAACAGCAGACTGCGCAGCCGGGTTTCATCGGCCAAGGCTTTGAAAAAAATGGTTAGTTCCATGATAAGCACCACTCCTTAAGGCCATTAGTCGGCCTGCCATACATCTGCCGTTTCAGTTGGCCATTCAAATGAGCATCTTCAGTAACCTGGAGAATATATGGATAAACAGATATGTGCTAAATCATATATAAAAACACCTATAGTTCAAGCGCTATTTTGAGGAGTCTATCGGATTGGAATTGGAGATCTGGCCCAGCGATTGCGCAGGGTTGCAACTGTTCATTTAGCAGAGTCAGGTACTGTCGTAAATTAATTTTAAACTCTAATTATTTCCGGCTTATTTCAGAGCTTGATTGCAAAACAGTTATAGCTCAAATCGAGATCTTATCGCTTGTCTTATAATTGCATGCAATATATTAAAAATTGAAAAGATTAAGTTTTATCAAAAATAAGAGAATGATTTTTAATGAAAAATATACAAAACATCAAGTCATAACCCAGTGAATCACTCAGATAGAAACTTGATCATTTTCTGATAAACATGAATAATATCGTTCGAACCAAAACCATTTGAACACTAATCAATTAATTGGTTAGCCTTCAAGTGGTTTTTCGCTAGTCCCACTTTAGCTGAAACTTAAGGAAGGAGAATCACGATGAATGCCAACAGCTCACAGGAGTCTGACAGTCATCTTTCACGCTACCAAATCAGCCTCAGAGATAAAGCCAAGTACCTGATCCAATTAGGGTGTTTCTGGCTCGTACTCTCAACCTACCTGTACCCATTCTGCAAACAAAAACTCAATCAAGCCTTCAGTGGCAATAACGGGCACTAATCTATGGATTATTCGAGTTATATCTCTTTGGCCATCTACTTTGTGGTCATGTTGGCGATAGGCCTGTTTGCCTATCGCAATTCTACCGATGATATTTCGGGCTACATTCTCGGCGGCCGTCAGGTCAGCCCTCAGGTCACGGCGCTGTCGGCCGGCGCTTCCGATATGAGCGGTTGGATGCTGATGGGTCTACCGGGTGCCATGTTTGTTATCGGCTTCGACACCATCTGGATTGCGCTTGGCCTGCTTATCGGCGCTTGGTTCAACTATCTGCTGGTGGCGCCCAGGCTCAGGGTTTATACCCAGGAAGCAGATGACGCCCTGACTCTGCCGGACTTTTTCAGCAAGCGCTTCGAGAAGAAAAACGGCTCGGTGCGGATGATTTCTGCAGCGGTGATCATACTCTTCTTTACTCTCTACACCTCTGCCGGCCTGGTCGCCGGGGGCAAACTGTTTGAATCCGCCTTCGGCCTGAGTTACCAGCTTGGCCTGGTGATCACTGTCTCAGTGGTGGTGGCCTACACCCTATTGGGGGGCTTTCTGGCCGTCAGTATGACCGACTTTGTGCAGGGCTGTATTATGTTTGTCGCCCTGGTGATGGTGCCTATAGTGGCTTTTCAGGAGTTCAACAATGGCACAGAGATGATGGCGCAGGCCAATCACACCATAGTGCCTCTGTCTGAATCTGTGGAGAAAATGAGCCTGCTGGCGATTGTTTCCAGCATGGCCTGGGGACTGGGCTATTTCGGGCAACCCCACATCATAGTGCGCTTTATGGCAATTCGTTCGGTTAAAGATATCAAGACGGCCCGCAACATAGGCATGAGCTGGATGTTGGTGACCATACTCGGCGCCCTGGCCACAGGCCTTATCGGTGTCGCCTATGTCAACAAGTTCCACCCAGGGCTGCAGGACCCGGAAACCATCTTTATTCTGTTCTCGGAAATTCTGTTCCACCCCTTGGTGAGTGGCTTCCTGTTGGCAGCGATTCTGGCAGCCATCATGAGCACCATCTCCTCACAGCTGCTGGTGTCATCCAGCTCGCTGACAGAGGATGTCTACCGCGCCGTGTTCCACAAGGACATAGACGAGAAGAAGCTGGTGAATATAGGCCGTTTCGGGGTATTTGCCGTTGCTGCCGTGGCCACCTTGCTGGCCCTGGATAGCAACAGCAGCATACTGTCACTGGTGAGTAACGCCTGGGCCGGTTTCGGTGCCGCCTTCGGGCCACTGGTGCTGTTCAGTCTGTTCTGGTCGAAGATGACCCACTCGGGCGCCGTCGCTGGTATTCTCACCGGCGCCATCACAGTGCTGCTGTGGATCCTGCTGCCGGTATTGCCCGATGGCAAGACACTCTCCAGTGTGATCTACGAGATAGTTCCCGGCTTTATCATAAGCTCTGCGGCGATAGTGCTGGTCAGTCACTTTGGTCAGGATCCCTCACACTCAGTGCAGGAGACCTTCCACGCTACCCGGGAAAAGCTGCAGCAGGTCGGCTGATAGCTGGATAGTACAAATCCCGTTATAGACCCGGTGGCAGACGCCGGGTCTAGCTTCAATCCCCAATCCGCTTCGAAGTAACACCTCAAACAGGTTAAGGAAGTTATGAATAAGCAACCAAGGCAACGAATTGTTTTAAAAGTCGGCAGCGCCCTGATTGCCCCTGACAGACAGGGATGTAGCTCGCGCTATCTGCTGGCCATAGCCCAATTCATTGTGCGCTGCCGCGCTAAAGGCATTCAGACCATACTGGTTTCTTCCGGCTCAATTGCCGCCGGAGCCCACAGATTTCCGCTCAAACCGGGCAGTGAAGCCAATAGCCCTGAGGCCCAGGTAGTACTGAAAAAAGCCATGGCCGCCGCCGGGCAGACTGAGATGATGGCGACCTGGGATAAGTTTTTCGACTTTCCCACGGCGCAAATTCTGCTGACCCATGGCGATCTACGCGACAGAGAGCGTTACCTGTCGATTAGGGAAACCGTGTTTACCCTGCTGGATCACGACATACTGCCGATCCTCAACGAAAACGATACCGTCACCACAGATGCACTCAAGGTGGGTGACAACGATAACCTGTCAGCCATGGTGGCAGCCGCGGCCGACGCTGATACCTTAGTGATCTGCTCGGATATTGATGGCCTCTACAACAAAAACCCGCATCTGCACAGCGATGCCGAGCTGCGGCCCGAGGTCAATAAAATCGATGCCGCCATCTATGCCATGGCCGGCGGCAGTCACAGCGATGTCGGCACCGGCGGCATGCGCACCAAGATAGAAGCGGCGGAAAAGGCCAGCTCCCATGGCATTGATACCTATATAGTCAACGGCTTCAAAGAGGAGAGCTTTAATGCCCTGTTGTCGGGCCGCAATCCCGGCACCCTGTTCCGGGCATCCGAAACTCCGTTGCAGGAGCGGATGCATTGGCTGACCCACACTGTCAGGGCTCAAGGGGAAGTGATAGTCGCCGCCGATGAGGAGATGGACAGCGCCAAGAATTGCGCCGAGCTTTCCAGCAATGAAGTACTTGAGGTCAAAGGTAACTTTGCCGCCGGCGATACCATACTGCTGCGCAGCGACGACGGCACCTGTCTGGCCAAGGCCCGCAGCAACTACAGCAGCAGCCTGCTGAGTTTTATCGCCGAGCAGGAAGACCCTGAACTGGCCGACAGCTTCACCGACAGCCTGGGCGGCATAGTCTCGGAAAAAGATATCGCCCTACTCAGTAAAACGCCGCAACTGGAGAAATAGCAGCGGCCCGCCACCAGAGTAGCGCAACGAACAAAGGAGGACCCTAATGAGTCTGATAACCACACTGGCAAGCTCAGCGGCCAAGGCGGCCAGGGAGCTGGCACTCATAGATACCCAAACCAAAAATCAGGTGCTGAAAGCGATGGCCCGGGCGCTTCTCGCTGAAAATGACAATATTCTCAAGGCCAACGAGGAAGATCTCCTTGCGGCCCGCAACGCAGGTCTCAGCGAAGCCATGCTCGACCGTCTGACCCTGACGCCAGAGCGGATCGCCGCCATGGCCAGTGGCATTGACACCATAGTCGAGCTGGATGACCCCGTGGGTCAGCGCCGCGAGCTGGGCCGCCGCCCCAACGGTATTCAGATAAGCAAGCTCAGAGTGCCGCTCGGGGTAGTCTGTATGATCTATGAGGCGCGCCCCAATGTGACCGCTGATGCCGCAGCGCTGTGTTTCAAATCGGGCAACGCGGTAATACTGCGCGGCGGTAAAGAGGCGCTCAACTCCAGCCTGGCGATAGCCAAAGTGCTGCACAAAGTGCTGCAGGAGTTCAAACTGCCGACCGCGCTGGTATCCGTGGTGCCGGATCCCGACCGCGCTCTGATGCTGGAACTGTTGCAACAGCGCGACTATATCGACCTGGTGATCCCAAGAGGCGGCGAAGGCCTGATCAACTTTGTCAGCGACAACTCTAAAATCCCGGTTATCCAGCACTTTAAAGGCGTTTGTCACCTCTATGTCGACAGAGATGCCGATGTGGAAAAGGCGCTCAACCTGCTGCTCAACGGCAAGACCCAGCGCACCGGTGTCTGTAATGCCCTGGAAGGCCTGTTGGTACACAAGGATATCGCCAAAGTCTGGCTGCCTATCGCCGCTCAGGCCTTGGCCGACAAGGGGGTGAAGATCAATGCCGATGAGAAGGCGGCCCCCTTCTTCGACCAGGCCACTGTGCTGACGGAAGATGAGTTCGGCCAGGAATACCTGAACCTGGAAATAGCCGTACGCCAGGTCGACTCGCTGGCGGATGCCATGGAGCATATCGCCCGCTTCGGCAGCCACCATACCGAGGTGATCTGCACCGAAAGCCAGCAAGCGGCGCAACAGTTTCAGCAAGGGGTCGATGCCTCTGTGGTGATGGTCAACGCCTCATCGCGCTTCAGCGACGGCAGCGAGCTTGGGCTCGGTGCCGAAATCGGTATCGCCACCACTAAGCTGCATGCCTACGGCCCCATGGGACTGGAGTCATTGACCACGGAGAAATTCCTGGTCAATGGCACAGGTCAGACACGCGATTGAGGAAGGGTTTGGCAATAGCGGGGCTTATTTCCAAACCGCTATTGCCTTATAAACACAAGAGATTATCTGCTACATAGCGAGCCCTGGCAGTGAGGCTAATATAGCTTCAGGCCTCAATGCAGCCCATCACCTGCGGTGCGCATTTCGCACAGGCTCCCCTGTGACATGGCGAGAGTTGCGCAGCAACGTGCTTACGAGCGAGATCAAGAGATGGCAACTTGGCTGTTATGCATTGAGGCATTTGAACCACAACTTTAGGCCGCTGGCACAGCGGCTAACATGGCTTCCAGCTAAAAGTTACTAATTAGTATTGGCAGGGCCTCCGGCGACGGATGTTTCTCATTGCCTGCCGCAGGCTTATGCACAGGCGATCCTGTGACTCGCTACAAGTCCATCCCTATAAGCTCTGCCTCGCCATCCCGGGATCGGAAGGTCACAGTTCCGCCTGTGCCTGGAAAATAGGCGTATGTCTGCAAACTCTTCAGATATTTCAAGCTACTCCATTCTCACAGAATTGCAGCAACTCCCGCTCGAAGCGGCCGCAGGGCGTTGATGACAATCGCGTAGCGAGGCATGGATGCCGAAGCAGCGCCAGTCGAATCAGGGATGAGCGTCTGGCGCGATAGCGAATTGGCATCATAAGCACAAGGGGTTTTCCGCTGCGTCGCGGGTCGCTGGGGGTTTGGAAAGGGGGCGAGTCGATACAGCCCCCTTTCCTCGAGTGTGGGGCGAAGCTCCACGACTTTAGGCCGCTGGCACAGCGGCTAATATAGCTTCCAGCTAAAAGTTCCTAAGTTAGTATTGGCCGAGCTTCCGGCCACGGTGTAGTCAATCACCTGCGGTGCGCTCTCGCACAGGCGATCCTGTGACTCGCTGCAAGTACGTCCTTGTAAGCTCTGCCTCGCCATCCCTGGCTCGGAAGGTCACAGTTCCGCCTGTGCCTGGAAATGAGGTGTATGTCTGCAGAACTCTCAAATGTTTCCAGCTACTCAGCGCTAACAGAATTGCACCAGCTCCCCTTCGGAGCCGCCGCTGGCGTTGTTGCAAATTGGCGTAGCCGAGACAGGGAT
>NZ_NIJM01000011.1 GCF_002836945.1 Shewanella chilikensis | reverse complement strand
TATGCTCGTAACTGCGCCCCGACAGTGCATCTTCACCACACAAAAATGCCCTTCTCACGCAACGGTTAATCACGTGGTAAAAGGGCGTACTTTCAGCATCTATCAACTGGCGACGGGCGGTGGTCATAACCAACCTCGACTGAGCTTTGATGGGTATTTCAAAGCCTAGTCAAGCCTGGGCGAAACATCAAAAAGATATGGCTGTCCTGTCTTTTTTATGGATGTCCTGTATTTTTGCAGACCTAATGTATATTTCGCACACTCTTTACCAATCTGAATCGCCACGGATTTTCACCTGAGCAGATAACCCAATTGAATTTGGTACCTAACGGATTTTGTCATTGAGCCGTTGCTCACTGAAAACAAACCCAAGCCAAGCCCCCTTTACCTGATAAAACAAAGCCTCGCGAGTTCGAGGCTTTGGATTCAAAACATTATTTTAATAATCAGAACATTTTTGGGGCCTTATACATATACCTCTTATCAATATAAAGCACTTTGCTTTCCATTGAGTTTGCTATCACTAGATATGACTTTTTATACTCTTTAGTCTCATTGAATCCTGCATATACCATGTACGAAAGATAATCACTATTCAATTTAATGTTCGAGCAATTTAGAGGTTTATTGTCAATCTCATAAGGCTCGTAAACCAAACTTTTACTGCCAGCTAATGCTAAAAGTTCATGCAGGCTTATAGATTCCTTGCCTACTAAGCCTAATGTTTCTCTGGCT
Source organism: Shewanella chilikensis (assembly GCF_002836945.1). Classification (GTDB taxonomy): domain Bacteria; phylum Pseudomonadota; class Gammaproteobacteria; order Enterobacterales; family Shewanellaceae; genus Shewanella; species Shewanella chilikensis. The sequence continues at coordinate 96,588 of NZ_NIJM01000011.1, read as the reverse complement.
TCTTTTTCAATTTCTGGGGGGCAAAAATCCATAGCTTCAGCCTCTGTACTATTACAACCTGTAACCATAAATAACATAGATATGATAAAAAGTTTTAATTCGACTCTCATTTATCCAGCTCCTTCTCTAACCCAATATACAGCAGGAATATACAGGACACCCTAAACACTTTCCGAGCTGCAAGAAAGCCCGCTGCAAGGTGTCACTCTCTGATAAATAACGACGGATTTTTGGAAATGAAACTCTCTGAGACGCTCACTTTCGGAGGTTCATGCAGAATTGCCCTTGCCAGGCCTGCCTGCGGCAGGCTTAAGCCTGTTTCTGCAAAGATCACAATCGATTTAGATTAATAGGGATGCATTTGCTCCAAGACTTTCTGCCGCCACAGCGGCTATCAACTTCGCCCAAGAGCAATGCATGAACCAGCGCTAAACTCAGCTGCCGAATCAGGGATTCGACAGCATTTCTCAGGCTGTGCCGCCGACCGTCAGACGGTCCAGTTTAAGCGTTGGCTGCCCAACCCCGACCGGGACACTCTGGCCGTCTTTACCGCAGACGCCGACGCCTTTGTCGAGTTCAAGATCTGTGCCCACCATGGAGATCTGCCCCATGGCTTCCGGGCCGTTGCCTATCAAGGTCGCCCCCTTCACCGGACTGGTGATCTCGCCGTTTTCAATCAGGTAGGCTTCAGAGGCCGAGAACACAAACTTACCCGAGGTGATATCCACCTGACCGCCACCGAAGTTGGGGGCGTAGAGGCCTTTTTTCACCGACTTGATAATATCGGCGGGCGCCGACTCACCGGCCAGCATATAGGTGTTGGTCATCCGCGGCATAGGCAAGTGAGCATATGATTCGCGGCGGCCATTCCCGGTGGGCTTTTGCCCCATCAGGCGGGCATTGAGCTTGTCCTGCATATAGCCCTTGAGAATGCCGTTCTCAATCAGCACTGTCTTGTGCGCCGGGGTACCTTCATCATCTATGGTCAGCGAGCCACGGCGGTTTTCCAACGTGCCATCGTCCACCACAGTGACCAACTTGGAGGCCACCTGCTGGCCAATCTTACCGCTGAAGGCGCTACTGCCCTTACGGTTGAAGTCACCTTCCAGACCGTGGCCAACCGCTTCATGCAACAAGACTCCGGGCCAACCTGCGCCCAGAACCACAGGCATTTCACCGGCAGGGGCGTCTATCGCCTTTAGGTTGACCTGTGCCTGACGCACGGCCTCGCGGGCAAAGGCAAAACACATGGGCAGGCCGTCATCAGCGGCAGCCATCAGGGTTTGATAGTGGTGACGACCACCGCCACCGGCACCGCCCCGTTCACGGCGGCCGTTTTCTTCGAGGATCACCGAGCAGTTGAAGCGTACCAGCGGCCGGATATCCGCCGCCAGAGTACCATCGCTGGCAGCTACCAGTATCTCTTCATGCACTCCGGCCAGGCTGACCACCACTTGAATGATGCGGCTATCCAGGCTGCGGATATAGGCATCCGCTTCCTTGAGCAGGGCAATTTTACGGCCCTCTTCCAGTGCCGCTATCGGATCTTCACTCAGATACAGCGCCTTGGCGCCGCGGCGCTTCCAGGCCTGAGTTTGATAGCTGCCCCCAGTCTGGGCTATGCCTCTGGCGGCATCGGCGGCGGCAGCCAGGGCCTTGGGGGTTATCTCATCGGCGTAGGCGAAACCTGTCTTTTCACCACTGATGGCTCGAACACCGACACCACGCTCAATATGAAAACTGCCTTCCTTGACTATGCCATCTTCCAGCACCCAGGTTTCATGACGGCTGCCCTGAAAATAGAGATCGGAAAAATCCACCTGGTGTTGGTGGATTCGCTCCAGGTAAGTTTGCAGATCGTCGAGGTGCAGTCCCTCTTGCAGTAAACTCTGTCCCACTTGGGTTAAAAATGGCATTGGGTCTCTCTCAATCCGGCCCTGTGGCCTTGTTGGTTATTTCCGCTTACCGTCGCCCAGTTGCGGCGGCAAAAATCTATTGTGTGTCTCTACGGGCATGGCGCTGCGCACCCGCGCTAACTCGGCCTTGTCCAAACATGCCTGCACCCAGCCTGTGCCTTCGGCCTTCTGCGCCAGAATGCGTCCCCAGGGGTCGACTATCATGCTCTGGCCCCAGGTCTCGCGGCTTCCTTGATTATGCTGGCCCCATTGCGCCGCCGCCAGTATAAAACACTGGGTTTCTATCGCCCTGGCTCTGAGCAACACTTCCCAGTGCGCTTCGCCTGTCACCTTGGTAAAGGCCGAGGGCAAGGCGATGATCTCGGCGCCTTGCAAACGCAGCGCCCGAAACAGATCCGGGAAACGCAGATCATAACAGATAGCCAGGCCGATGCGGCCAAAAGGGGTATCCACCACGCTTATCCGCTCACCCGGGCAAAAAGTATCGCTCTCGCGGTATTGGCCTGTACCGTCGGTCACTACCGCGTCAAACAGATGCAGCTTGTCGTAGTCGCCGAGTACCTGCCCCTGATCATTAAACAGATAACAGCGGCTGTAAACCCGGCCATCGCCACTGGCTACCGGAATAGAGCCGGCCAGCAGGAATACCTGAAACTGGGTGGCAAGTTCGGCCAAGCGCCGTTTGAGCGGGCTTTGCCCAGGCTCACCGGCCCAGGCCAACTGCATGCTCTCATGGCCGCCAAACAGCAGGCTGCACTCGGGCAGCACCACGAGTTGGGGTTCATTATCTTGGCGGGGAAGAGTCTCAAGCTGCGAGACGATAAATTGCAGGTTCTGTTCCGGCTCGCGGCAACTCTGACACTGTAGCAGACTGACTTGCATGTTCGACTTCCTGTTTCACTGGCACTTCTGTCTTGGGTTCACTCGGCGATTTGAGCGGCAGCGGCGTGACTTTATCGGCTTGAGGCAAAGGCTTTTCAGCCTCAGCGCCACCCTCTTCAACAGCCCTCTCTTGGTCGCTATTAAGCACTTTGGCTTTGTTGTCCTTGGCTTGATCACCTTGGCCTGCATCCGTGGCCGCAGGCTCATCGTCCTGCACTTGAGTCTGTCCTTTCCCAGGCGCCGATTTGGGTTGCCGTGGCAATACAGACTCAGGGATCTCTATCTCTTTGCTCTTTCGCTCCAACTCTTCCAGCTTGGGGTCTGACATGGTGCCGGTCAAGCGGAAACGTATCTCTGAAATAATCTCAATCACGGGTTCCAGCACCTTGGTCAGGGCAAAAGCCCCCAGGCCCATGGTCCAGGCGCTGGTACTGAGCAGCACAACAGTCGGCACGCTGGAGGCCAGTTGCGGCACAAAGCGAATATCATAGTTGAGGCTCTCGGTAACCAGATCGGTATAGCCGCGCACCTTCATGTTACCGGCAATGGCGTCCATCTCGGTATTGGTGGTCTTGAGCACCCCGTTCTCCAGGGTCAGATCGCCGCCAAAGGAGTTGTAATACAGGCCCTTGCCAAACACATCGGTAAAGTCCAGTGACAACTTGCGTAAAAGCGAGTCCAGACTAAAGAGAGAGAAGATCCGCGCCCCCTTGTCACTGAGCTGTTCGATATGCCCCTTGCCGAGATCGAAACGTACTTTACCGCTGAGACTCTCCAGATTAAACGCCAGCGGCGCCCCCAGCCAGTTGAGCTCGGCCTTGACCTCCAGCGGCGAGTCTTTCACGCCGGGATCCAGTCCCAAGCGAGTAGCCAACAGATCAAATTTATCTCCCTTGAGATTGAGCTCGACCTGGGTCCGGTTGTTACCATCACGGCTCAGCCATTCACCCTTGCCCTGCAAACTGGCATCGTTGCTGCTGAGCGCCAAGGTCTGGATCTGATAGCCCGTCGCCGACGGGTTAGCCTGCAACAACAAACGCCCCAGCGCCATATCCTGATAGCGGAAATCATCCACCTCCACCGCCAGCGGCGGCAGGTCACTGCCCTGAAGCAGATTGGTTTCAGGCTCGGGCTCGGATTGCGCTTTGGAATCGGGCTCAGCCGCTGCTGCCGCTATCGGATTCAGATACAGGCGCGAGGCCACCAACTTCAATCCTTGGCTGTACCAATCCGGATAGATCTCTACCCGACCGGAAAACTCCGGTGACAGTCCCTCTATCTGCCAGGCATGCTCTCCGGGGCGGGCACTGAGTTGCAACTCGGTAAAACGCTGCCCCAGTAGCTCGAGCTGTTTCACTCTGGCCTCTATCCCCTTGAGCGGAGGGAAGAAGGCCTTGTCGGCTGCAATGCTTGTAGTGCCGGCCGTGCTCTCGGTTTGAGTCTCATCCTGGGTCTTGGCCTGGGTCTTAGCTTGAGTCACGGCTTGAACTGCTGTTTGGCTCTCGCCAGCAGCCTTTTCGTCATGGTTACCACCGCCGACAAAGGCGTTGATCAGCGGCTGCCACTGGGCAAAATCCACCTCATCCAGGGCCAGCCGTAAGTGACCATCCTGCTTCTGCAACTGATCGCCGCTGCGATAGAGGCGCCCCAGCAGCAGGTCATAGTGTTTCAGGCCCTTACCTGAGTCGGCATCAAAGCCACCCCAGAATTCGGCCTTATCCCCCAGACGCACGCCCAGGGAGCTGGTCTTGTTGTCACCGAGCAGCTCGGCCTTGAGCGTCAGCGCCTGCCCAGATGCCTTTTGATAAGGCGGCGGCAACAGCAACTCTGTCTGCTTGAGATTGGCATTAACATTGGCTTGAATTCGATAGCCTATCTCATCAAAGATCAGCTTCAGATTCCCCTGCCAATCCAACGCGCCCTGATAAAAATCGCTGAGAGGATTATCCAGCTCGGACGGCAAGTTGGCGAGGTTCCACTGGCCCTTGAGCCTGGCATTGAGCCCCATATTCTGATTGACCTTGCCGGTATCGAACCCAAACTGCAACGGCTGGCCAAACAGGCTGGCACTCAAGCCTTCACCCTTGACCACCTCGTTATGAAAACTCACCTTGCCGCTGACCTTATCCAGCAGCACCCCTGGCTCACGGATATAAATCGGCACCCCGGCAAACTGGACATCACCGAGGATCTGCGCCTCTTCACCGTCATAGAGCGGAATACTCAAATCCAGCTTGCCGCTGACAGGCCCCTGAACCTGCACCACATCCAGGGTGATACCGACACTGTCTCTAAGCGGCGAGCGCTGCAACACCTCAGTGGCATCCTGCCCTTGAGTCGCCAGTTGCGCCTCGACCCGCAGCAGACTCCGGTGATCCATCTTGGGGATATAGACATGGGCGCCATCGGCCGCCACATTCAACAGCTTGCCCTTATTGACCCAGAGATCCATCCGGGCATTTTCAAACAGCGCCTTGAGACTCAAGTCTGTCACCGCCGGCCAATCCGGCTGGAAGGCATATTCGGCGTGGGTCAGATTGAACCCTGCCTGAAACACCCCGGAATGATCTTGATAGGGAAATCCGGCCAGCTCACCGTGCCAGACCACGGCGGCATCATCGCTACGACCGGCCTTGATGGCGCCTTCCAGATAATCGGCCAGTGACTCACCCATGGCATGGCGCGGGAAATAACGCCCGGCATTGGCGGCGTTGAGTAGTTTGACCCGGGAAGACAGCGCCAGGTGTGGCTTGTCGGCCAGCAGCAAACGCATCGAGGCGTCCAGGCTGATGTCGTCATTGCCCAGATGCAGTGCCGGCAGCACCAGCGCCTGGCGCTCAAGCGAGAAGCCCAGCTCAAAGGCATCGGCGCGAAAACTGAGCGGCGCCTTGAAACCATCGCCAAAGTCCAGTTTATAGTCCTGGCTAGGCAGTGCCGCGCTGAGGAAGTTGTTCCGCCAACCCAGAGAAAGATCGATTGGTGTGCTGCCAGGGATGGACTCGGAAGGCTGCCAGCTAACCCGCTCCAGCGCCACTTTGGCCTGCAGTTCACCGTCCTTGGGGCGATAGATAGCCAAAGGCCCGAGCTTGCCCTGAGGCTTGAGTTGCTGCCAGGTACGCAAGCCTTCCAAGGGCATGCCGGGAACTAGCGGTAACAGCGGCAACAAGCCATCGAGTTGCAGTTCATTGAGTTTGCCATAAAGCACCCCGGCGGTTTCCATGGCGTGAAACTCCAGCTTGGGCCAAGGCTTGTCATTGGTTGCCAGCTTGAGCTCGCTGCTGTCCAGGCGCCAGCCGTCGGCTATGGGCTGCCAGGCGATCACTCCACCGTCTATGGCAAATTTTTGTGGCTCATCTCTGAGCGACCAGCGCAGCCAGCTGGGCAACAGCTTGATCACCCCGGATTCCAGGCCACGGTTGGCAAACTCAATCCAGGCTTCCAGGTTAATCACGCCCTCCAGTGGCAGCTTGGTTTGCGGATCGTAGGGATTGGGCTGGCGCGAGGCCCACTTACCTAGATCCAGCGACTGCGCCTGCAGATAGGCCTGGCCCTTGATACTATCAGGCTTGTAGCCATCGCCCTTGAGATCCAGCCTGAGAGTGAGTTGTTCGGTCGCCGTTGCCAGCTCGTCCAAATAGAGAGCGCCGCTGCCCTGATGCAACTTGCCGCTGTTGCGCCAACTGAGGTCCCGCAGATGAATGGGACGATAATCATGGCTGCTGGACAGCAGTTGCACACTGGCATCGCGAATAGAAAAACGGTCCAGCTGCTCCAGCAGCAAAGCGTAGAGCCAATCGATATTGGTGGCTGGGGCAGGTTTACTTTCAGTATCAAGAGTCGCGGTCGATTTTTGCCCCAGATGATCCAGATCCAGCGCCAGTTGCACCCCGTCGAAGATCACGTCTTCCACTTGCGGGCCGGCGGTCATCAGACTCTGCCAAAAATCCAGTTTGACATCGACCTTGTCGATCATGAGTGTCACCGGCAAACGCTCCTGCGGCGGCAACACCAAGTCCTCAACCGTCAGCGCCGGGCCGAAAGCCTGCCAACGGGCCGACAGATTGCCTATCTGGACCTCGACGCCATATTCGCGCTCGACATAGTCGGCCAATTGCTGCTTGGCTTCATCCAGTTGCGGCAACAGCCCGCGGATGAGACTCACCATCAAGGCAAACAGCACCAAGGTCACGGCCAAAGTGCGCCAGCAATAGCGGCCAAGGGTTCGAGGGCAAAAAGACAGCCGCACTAGACCATCACCACATCATATTTACTCTGCACATACATGGGCTCGCAGTGAATGCGAATACGCTTGCCGATATAGACTTCGAGTTCAGCCACCAGGTGGTTCTCGTCATCGGACAGGCAGGCGTGTACCGCAGGGGCACAGTAAATCAGGAATTCATCGGCATCATAGGTGCGGTTGAGACGGATGATCTCGCGGAAGATCTCAAAGGAGACGGTATCCACTGTTTTCATCGAGCCGGTACCACGGCAGGCAGGACACTCGCCACAAAGTACATGCTCCAGGCTCTCGCGGGTGCGCTTGCGGGTCATTTCTACCAGGCCGAGGCCGGAAAAACCTGAGATATTGGTCTTGACCCTGTCATTGGCCAGTGCCGTGGCCAGGCTGTTGAGCACCCTTTGTTTGTGCTCATCCTGCAGCATATCGATAAAGTCGATAATGATGATGCCGCCCAGATTACGCAGCCTCAGCTGACGGGCAATCGCCTGGGTCGCTTCCAGGTTGGTGTTGAATATGGTTTCTTCGAGGTTACGGTGGCCGACAAAGGCCCCTGTGTTAATGTCCACAGTAGTCATGGCTTCTGTCTGGTCGATGATCAAATAGCCACCGGACTTGAGTTCCACCTTACGCTCCAGCGCCCGCTGAATCTCATTCTCCACATCGTAGAGATCGAAAATCGGCGCCGGGCCACTGTAGTGTTCTATCTTATCGGCAATTTCCGGCATGAACTCCTGGGCGAAATGCAGCAGTTCCTCGAAGGTGTGGCCCGAGTCCACCTGAATGCGATCGAGCTCGGCACCGACAAAGTCCCTGACAATTCGCACCGGCAAGGCCAAGTCCTGATACAGCAGCGTGGCCTTGGGCCTTTTGCGCCGCTCGCTGACCTTGGCCCACACCCGCCGCAGGAAAGCAGCATCCTGCGCCAGTTCATCCTCACCTATGCCTTCGGCCGCGGTGCGAATAATAAAGCCGCCGTCATCGTCGACAAAAGGCAGGGTAATCTTCTTCAGCCGCGCCCGCTCCTCTTCGGAGTCTATTCGCTGGGAAACCCCCACATGGCTTGAGCCCGGCATAAACACCAGGTAACGGGAAGGCAGGGTAATGTCTGTGGTCAGCCGCGCGCCTTTGGTGCCCAGGGGGTCTTTGACCACCTGCACCATGATGTCCTGGCCCTGACGTACCAGCTCGGCAATATCACGCACCACGAAGTTGCCCTTTTCCACATCGGCAACGCACTCTGTGTGCGGCACTATGTCCGAGGCATGCAGAAAGGCCGCCTTTTCCAGGCCGATATCGACGAATGCCGCCTGCATCCCGGGCAAAACCCGACTGATCTTGCCCTTGTAGATATTGCCCACCAGGCCGCGCTTCATACGCCGCTCGATATGCACTTCCTGCAGGACACCGTGTTCTACCAATGCGACTCGCGCTTCCGTGGGCGTCACATTGATCAGCAGTTCTGACCCCATCTTCCGCGGAGCCTTGCTATTGACTGTGCGACTGGTATTCACGATTTACCCTTGTTGGATGTTAATTCATTGATTTTATCGACTGGCGGGCGTTAAAGCTGCTAAAAATTCGTCAGTTTGTGTAAGCGAGCTTACAAACAACCGGCCTTGTGCAACAGCGACCGGGTTTCAGCCATGGGCAGGCCCACTACCGCCGAATAACTGCCTTCAATCTTGGCGACAAAGCTGCCACCCAGCCCCTGAATGCCATAGGCTCCCGCCTTGTCCATGGGCTCGCCCGAGGCAACATAGGCCTGAATATCGGCATCGCTCAAGTCGCAGAAGTACACCTGGGTGACCACCAGAGCCGCCTCTGTGCACTTGCCATCGGTCAAGGCCACGGCAGTCATCACCTGATGACTGCGGCCACTCAGGCTCTTGAGCATGGCGCAGGCATCGGCCTTGTCCACAGGTTTACCCAAAATTCTGTCGCCCAATACCACTATAGTATCTGAGCCCAGCACTAGAGTATCAGACCCTTGCTGATGTTCAGGGTTCCCGCGCCACAGGGCTAAACCTGCAGCCGCCTTCTCTTCGGCCAAACGGCTGACAAACTGCTGCGGGGTTTCCCCGGCTTGATGACTCTCGTCGATATCGGCGGGCAGGATCTCAAAACCAAAGTTCGGATTTCCCAGCGCCAGCTGTGCCAAAAGCTCGCGGCGTCTGGGGGAGGCTGAGGCCAAAATCAGCGGCATATTAACGTACCTTGTAGTGGCGCCTGACGCGGCGCAGTATCCAGAAGACCCAGGGCCAAATGACCAGGCTGGACAGGGAAGGCAGGAATAGCTCCATGGTGAAATGCGCCCCTGATACCACAAACTGGGCCCAGAAAATAATCAGATGATAGAAGCAGATCAGGCTGGCGATCACCAAAGACTGCTGCCACATGGGGAAGTTACGCAACTTCTGAAAGTGCAGTACCACCACATAGATCACCAGGGAAATGGCCAGTGCGCGGATCCCCAGGGTAGCCCCCAGGAGAATGTCCAGCAGCACCCCCAACACCCAGGCGGTGAGAATATTGTATCTATGAGGCAGTGCCACGGCCCAATAGATCATCACCAGCACCAACCAATCGGGGCGCCAGGCGCTGAACATTTCCGGTACCGGCATGATCTGCAGCAGCATACCCAGCAACAGGGTCAGCCATACCGCCAAACGGCCATTGGCATTTTCCAGACTCATGATTCGGCTCCACTGTTGGCGTCGATTGCAGCCGGCTCTAGTGACTCAGGCTTGGCGCCGGGATGGTCTTCAGGCCAGATAAGCAGCAGATAACGGATTCGGTCCAGCGCCGCCAGCGGCTGCGCCGTGACCTTGAGGTAGCTCTGGCCATCGTCCCGGGAAACCGAAATCACCCGCGCCACCGGATAACCTTCCGGGAAGCGGTTGCCAAGCCCAGAAGTCACCAGCAGATCGCCGACCTTGATGTCGGTACTCTTGGCCACGTGTCTGAGTTCTATCTCATCGAGCTCGCCTATACCGTTGGCTATCAGGCGCACATCGTTGCGGGTAATACGCACCGGCAAGCCGTGTTTGGGGTCGGAGAGCAGCAACACCCTGGCGGTGAGTTCGCTGACCTGTACCACTTGGCCGACAACCCCCTGGGCATCCACCACCGGCTGACCGACAAACACGCCGTTGCGACTGCCGTGGTTGATCACCACATAATGATGGAAGGGGTCACTGGCCACTTCCATCACCTCGGCCACCATCTTGCGCGAGTCCATATGCACCGGCGAGCCCAGCAGTTCACGCAAGCGTTGGTTTTCCTGGCGCAGGTGTTCAAAACGCTGCAGTCTTTCACTCATCAGCAGTTGCTGGCGCAAGAGTTCTTTGTTTTGCTGCTCCAGCATGTCACGGGTCGCCAGACTCTGGGCAGACCAATCCAGCAGCTCACCTGGCACATTGGCCAGGTACTGTAGAGGGCTCAGTAAGGATGCCAGCGACTGTCTCGCAGGTTCGAGACGATCATTGGCAACCAGCAGGATCACCGACATGACCACTGCCAATGTCAACCTGAACTGATTTGAAATACCGCGAACAAAAATAGGCTTCATAGAAAAGCTAAGGCGGTAAGATACCGCCTGTGCTGGAAAGTATTAGTTTTCTTCTGAGAACAGGTCACCGCCGTGCATATCGATCATCTCCAGTGCTTTACCGCCGCCGCGGGCCACACAGGTAAGCGGATCTTCGGCGACCATTACAGGGATCCCGGTTTCCTGCATCAGCAGACGGTCCAGATCCCGCAGCAAGGCACCACCACCTGTGAGCACCATACCGCGCTCAGAGATGTCGGACGCCAACTCCGGAGGCGACTGCTCCAGTGCTACCATCACGGCACTGACAATGCCCGACAGCGGCTCTTGCAGCGCTTCGAGGATCTCATTGCTGTTCAGGGTAAAGCTTCTCGGTACCCCTTCGGCCAGATTACGGCCGCGCACTTCAATCTCCAGTACTTCATCGCCTGGATAAGCCGTGCCGATTGTGTGCTTGATGCGTTCGGCCGTGGCTTCACCAATCAGGCTGCCGTAGTTGCGGCGCACATAGTTGATGATGGCATCGTCAAACTTGTCACCTCCGATACGCACGGAAGAGGAGTAAACCACGCCGTTGAGCGAGATGATGGCCACTTCAGTGGTACCACCACCTATATCCACCACCATGGAGCCTGTGGCTTCGGAAACCGGCAGGCCGGCCCCTATGGCGGCCGCCATTGGCTCTTCAATCAGGTAAACCTCACGGGCGCCGGCACCCATAGCTGACTCCTTGATCGCGCGGCGTTCAACCTGAGTGGCACCTACAGGCACACACACGAGTACCCGAGGGCTTGGGCGGAAAAAGCTGTTGTTGTGCACTTGCTTGATAAAGTGCTGCAGCATCTTTTCGGTTACATAGAAGTCGGCGATAACCCCATCTTTCATTGGGCGGATGGCCTGAATATTGCCGGGGGTACGTCCCAGCATCTGCTTCGCCTCAGTACCGACTGCGGCCACGGATTTCTGCCCAGAGCTGCTTCGTTCGCCACGGATGGCGACCACGGAAGGCTCATTCAATACAATGCCTTCTTCACGAACATAAATGAGAGTGTTAGCTGTACCCAAATCGATCGACAGATCGTTAGAAAAAATGCCACGCAGCTTCTTGAACATGTAACTAGCCTGTATTCTGTGGAGTCAGAAGAAATGAAAATCAGCTAACTTTATCAATGCCTCCGGCATTCCACAAGACTCGCGGGGTTAACATTCGCTAATCCGTGAGGGTTTTTGGCATATATCTGTAAAAGCTGTCGCAATGCGCTGAGATAAAGTTGCCAAAAGCTTGGATCATGCCAATCCCTTGACATGATTTGTGTGCTTATTAAGCAAAAAAGGTTTGCACCAACATAAAGAGCCCGGCCGACAAAACTATGGTCATAGGCAGTGTCAGTACCCAGGTCAACAGAATTTGTTTAATAGTGTTTTTCTGTACTCCGGAGCCATTGGCCACCATGGTGCCGGCCACGGCCGAAGACAGGATATGGGTGGTAGATACCGGCATGCCTGTCATACTGGCGATACCGATAGAACCGGCGGCGGTCAACTGCGCGGCGATACCCTGACTGTAGGTCATGCCACCGTTACCAATTTTCTCGCCAACCGTGTGCACAATCCGGCGCCAGCCCACCATGGTGCCGCAACCCAGCGCCAGGGCAACTGCCACTATGACCCATAGCGGCGCGTATTCGGTAATGACGTTAAGCTGACCACGCCAATGTTTTAACTGACTAACGTCTGCAGCGGGCAATGGCTGCTTGGCCAACTTGCGGGTACTGTCATCGATACAAAGGATCAACTGCCTGGCTTGCCGGCGCTGCTCCTGGGTCAGCTGTTTAACCGTATTCCCTTGCTCAAGGAGCCTATCCAGGCTTTGCATCGAAGCTATGGCCGAGTCCTGACAGCGACTGTCGGCGGCGTGCTCACCCAAGTTAGCCACCAGCTGCGGGTTGCGCTCATACAGGGCCATGATGCGCCGGTTGGCATCCTGAGCCTTATCCATATCGAAGCTTTGACTGTTCAAGTCCAGGGCAAAATACCCCGGCGCCATGCAGATAAGCACCAACATCACCAGGCCTATGCCCTTCTGACCGTCGTTGGAACCATGGGCGAAACTCACCCCCATGGCTGAGGCTATCAAGGTAATCCGGGCCCAGAATGGCGGGTGCTTCTTGCCATTGACCGCCATCTGCTCCGCCGGAGTGCGATGCAGTTTGGGCTTACGCCAGATACGTTTCATCACCAACAACAAAATCGCCGCCAGAATAAAGCCCAGGGTTGGAGACAAGAGCAAGGAGAGCATGATATCTATCGCCTTGCCGGTATTGACTCCATCCAGCGGCGATTGACCGTTGAGCCAGGCATAGGCACCACCGACCCCCATGATGGAGCCTATCAGAGTGTGGGAGCTGGAGGCGGGAATACCGAAGAACCAGGTACCCAAATTCCAGACGATGGCCGAGAACAGCAGGGAGAACACCAGCAACAGGCCTTGGGAGGAGTCCATGTCCAACAAGAGCCCGACCGGCAGCAGATGCACTATGGCGTAAGCCACACCGAGCCCCCCCAGCAACACCCCGGCAAAGTTGAACAGCGCCGAAGCCAGTACTGCGCCTCTGGCCGGCATGGCATTGGTATAAATCACAGTGGCTACCGCATTGGCGGTGTCGTGGAAGCCATTGATGAACTCGTATGCCAACACAAAAAGTACAGCCAGGATCAGCCCCAAAGACCAGATCCACCCCAAACCCGCAAGCGCTTCCAACATAATTTAATCAGCCAAATACAGCAGAGGCTGTCGATTATGCTCAATGTGAGTTGAAGACAAAGTTAAATTATCTACATCTTGGCGCTTTAGTGAGTTGCTTCACACTGTGGTGATTCGGCTTCAGTTAACTTCCCGCCAACTGATGATCCTGTCGTTGCCGCGATAACGGCCAAAGAAAGCACTGGCTCTGGGGTCGCTAAGTGTGCCGTCATTGAGACCATTCCAATTCCAGTACCACTGCAACCATTCAGGCGTTTTGAGCGGCGCCGTCACCTTACCGCGATAGCCGGAGCTTCCGAGCGCACGCCACAAGAGTTCAAATTCACCGCCAAAGGCAGTGACTGTGTTGCCGCCGCTGGCGAAGCGGCTAATACTCTGCCCGGCACTGAGCGCAGGTTCATAGCGGTAACCCAGGGTGAGTTGATCCTGTTGATATTCAAGCGGCGTGTTGAACACACTGCAGTTATCCAGCTCGTTCAAACGCCAGCCACTGCCATCCCAATACTCTGTCCTCGCCGCCATGCTCAAGATTTGGGTTTCCGGGCCAAAGGTATTGTCCAACAGCAAACGCCCATGACGCATCTTTTGGCTACCAAGACGCACGGCGCTGCAGCTGCCTGCCACAGAGCAGTCACCGCTGAAATCGCTTTGCATATTGCTGTCCAGCAGCTTGGCAAGCTTGTCCGGATCCTGAATTTCCAGGCCTATATCCAAAAGCGGGAAAGGCCCGTCTGTTGCAACCGGGTCCTTACGGGCAAACTTGAGTTGCCCTTGGAACTCAGCCAGGCCATCCACCCAGGTATCTGAAGTGATCTCGCCCCCCGAAACCCGGCTGTCCAAGGCCACTCCGTCGAATTGATTGACTGCCTGATAATGACTGTAAGCCTTGGCAAAATCACCGACATAATTTTGGGTCACTTGCCTATCCAGTGCCAAGGCGCTGACTTTATAACTGACTTCAAATGGCTGATCCATATAACTGAAACCATTACAGGCGGGCAGCAAACTGGCTTCATCGACTCGGAAAAAAGCCGGCACAAAACGCCCGACTGGCATTTTGGTTTTGCCGCTCGGCCCCTGCCAATAAGCACTGGCCACCAAACTCGGGAAGGTCACACTGCCCTCGTAGGGCAAAGGCGCCGTGACGCCGAATTCAAACACCCCAACCTCACTGACCGCCTGAGCGAGCCGGTTATTCTCAGGCGTTTGCTGGCGCAGATGATCATACTGCTGCAGTTGCAGTTCACCGGGTTGACCTGAAGCCGGTGCAATCAACTTATGCCATAAAGAGAGACCCGCCTGTTGATAGGACGGAGTAGTAAGGTTTTTACAGAGATCGGCATTACCATTATCCGCCCAGGCTTTGGCGCTGATGCTAAGTGGGAAATTTTCCTGCGCTCGCCGAAAAGGCGCACAGGAGGCATCCGCGGCCTGGCAGTATTGCTCTACCTCGATACAGAATCCCAACGGGAAGCTGACAAAATCATCGGCGCCGTGCATCACCAGCCCGGCATCCCCTTCGCTGGTCGTTCCCGTATAGAGGGTGTTTAACTCGACCCGACCGGCATCGGCATAATTGATATCGATTCGGCTTTGGCCTTGACTATCGAAGGCCAAGGTCAGCGGCGTGGCGGCAGCTTGACTGCTGCCTATATCCTGCCAGCTCAGGGCGCCTGTCGGTTTCAGTTGCACCTTGGGTGAACCGACAACTACCGACAGCGCCTCACTCCAGAACGAAAGCGTCTTGTTGGTACTGGCAAAGGCCGGTACACACTGGGCTGTGCCATCTGACTTCATAGCCTTAACTAGCACTCCCGTCTCTGGCTTGTTGGCCAGCTTATCTGCCACATCAAAGATGAAACCACTATCGGCAAAACTCAGGCGACAGGCGGCCGAACTCAAGGGACCGCTGCCACTTCGGCAAAGGGTATCACTGCCGGGGCGTGTGGCCGGTGTCGAGGAGGAAACCCCCAGTGTCAGCGGCGTTTGATCAAACTTTTGCAGTTGAATTTGGGTACTGCCACCGTTGAAAGTCACCGAACTTGCCGGCAACCAACGGCCGTTACTGACGGGGTTAGGGCTCAGATTGGCGGTGACAGTACCAGTGAAGAGCTCTGAGCAGCTGGCATTTTTACAGGCCCTCAAGGTGATGGGTTCGGCGCGACAGGTAAAAGGCGCGCTGCTGTAATCAAACTCAAAATGATGCACCTGCTCGCCCACGGGTTTTGACTCCAGGGCACAAACCTTGAAATTGTCTATCTCATGGTTGTTGTTGGCATCACCGGTAGAGCCGGTCAGCGACAGGTAAAAATCTGTCGGCACACGGCTTTGGCCAGGAAAGTTACGGGCATTGAATGGGCTCACCAGAGTTTGGTAACCGGCACCTGTATCTCGCTCAACAGACACCATGGCCATGTTGGCCTGGCGGGAATCTACAGTAATCTTATACTTGTGCCCCGGCGCAGGAGACTGAGAACCTCGAACATCAATACCGGGACTGATAGAATCTTCCGTCCCCTTCAGGTAACGATAAGAACCCGCCTCTGAACCACGAATAGAAACAGATTGTCGAATCTCCCCCAGGCCTCCGACACGCCCTTCTGTAGGGTTGGAAAAATTTCCGTATTCATCCAGTGCCACCCCCAACCAGCCTCCGGCAAAACCCGGGGTACCATCATTACGCTGGGCATAACCCAAGGCGCCACCAAAACTGCCCGGCTGCGGCGTCACAGCCGCATCAGAAAGGATCACCGCCACCCCATCACCGCCGGTGCCACGCCGGGGCGACCAAGCGTAATAATCAAATTCAACTGTTACCAGGTTGCCTTCGGCCGGAAACAAGCGCTGATAGGTACTGGAGGTTGCCTGATTGCCCCGGGCAGGAGTCAAACGCAGACGCCCACCCACTATGCTGGGCGGCACTGAATTGCCCAGCACCTTGATGGCCCAATCATCTGCCGATAGAGAAGCCGAATTAAAATAATCTTTGAAACAATGCAGTTCCTGCGGTGGAGGATCCACTATGACTTCGTTAACTTGAGTATCACTATTCATTACCAAATGGCGACTGGTTACCCTGCCATTCACCACAGCTCTATTATTTAAAGTCACCGTACCATCGGCGTATACATAACCGTTAACTGTACTATCGCTATTCAATGTCAGGTCATTGTAGGCCACTATGGTCAATTGCCCACCCGAAGCCACGTTAATAGTCGCACCATTTAATTCTGCATTATTAGAGATAAAAATGCGGCTGTTACCTTGCACATCCAACTGGGCGCCCTTATTAAGCTGCAAGGTTTCCAGCCAATAATCTCCCTGTGCCAACATTAACCTGGTATTGTTACCAAGCTCCATTGAACGGAAACGATATTCCATATTCGCATTAGAGAACGTGCCCACACAACCACTGTAGATTGACAGCCTTCCCCACATATTTTGCACGGCACTTTGCTGGGTCAGGGTTGCACAATCAGAAATCGAGCTCCAGCTGGTACTCGTCTTAAATCGATTTTCGTTGGCATTAAGGTTGAAGCCACCAACACTAGAACTGGCAATCTGGCATTGCATTCGCCCACCGTTACCATCATCACACGCATCCGTAGGTGACCCGTTATTTATTGAGCAATACTTCAATGCCATCCCTTGGGTTCCATTGATTTTAGCATTGTTATATAAGGTTAGAGATGAAGTACCCTGCGCATTACAATTCCGATTGTTATTACCATGATGCCCTTGCACCACTGCTGGGAAAATTTCAATATTATCAATAACCTCAAAGGCCATTGCCTGAAAAGAGCAACATAAGGTGATAACCCACAACAAGTATCTATTCACGGGCTTCCACCTCCACAACCCGGCTCACTCTCAGACATTGACTGTCATCAGCCGCGCCCACACCACAACTGCCGCTCTCGCATACCGCCTTGCTGCGGATACGATACAACTTGGCACTGCCCGGGATGGAGTCCTGGCTTAAGGTCTCGCAACTGAGCTGGACATTACAGCCATGAAACCCGGTCACGTCCGGCACCGTCCAACTTGAACCCACGGCGGCGCAACCGGCAGTGCCGCCGCTTAAGGGGAACAGCCTGGCCAGGGCCGCATCGGCGCCGCTGTTGGCAGCATTGAGCGCCCTTAAGCCCCAGACTTCCAGGTTGACGCCCTCGTCGGCGTCGCCGCCAACCCGCAACAGAGTCACCGCCAACAGCGACATCACCAATATTACAAAGATGGCTATCACCAAGGCACTGCCGCCCTGATGCTTTTGCGCATAACAGTGATAATTTCGACTAGGGAACATTGATCACCTGCACTTGATGTTGATACTGAAACTGCTCGCCGACAACAGCAAACTGCGGCTGCAACTGTACTATGGCGTTGTTAACCAGAGTCGCAGGCAGCAAACGCACCGCCGGATTGGTGGCCATATCATTACTCAAGCCTTCGGCCATCAAGGCTCCAGTGCCCATGGTATCGGGCAGAGGTTGGCCGGCATGATAACCATAGTGGCTATAACGGCGAATGCTGCCATCCACGGAAGAAAAGCAGTAGCTGACAGGTTGCCCGGCCACATAAAAGCGCTTCGCCGGCGAGGCTTCGGCAAAATTAACCGCAGCGGCAAACTGCAAGGTCAGCAGTGAGCCGTTGGCAGTGACCTTCTCTATAGCGTGACGCTTGTTGCTGCCACTGCCATAAACCTCCGCATTGGTCAGCGGATACACCAGCAATTGTTCACCGGCCGAAACCGCCGTTGCCGGTGCAAATGCTGTGGCATTGTCCGCCTGGACATCCGGCGCCAGTGGCAATGACAGATAGCTGCCGCTGGCACTGATGGGCAGAAACTCCAAACACTGCAGCTGAGAACTGGACTGCAACCTGAGGCTGGAAGGCACGGCATTACGCAGTTCCCGGCTCAGGCGCTCCATCACGAAACGGCTGCTGCCCAGCACTCTGTCAACGGCGGTAGAATCCACAAAGATACGGGTACCAAAGATAATAAAGCTGCTGACACCCACCACCAGAACCCCCAGGATAAGGATCACAGTGACTAACTCCACCAAGGTAAAGCCCTTGGCGAAAACCTGTCCTTTGAGCTGCATAAATCCCTTACTCTGCCTGCTGTGCATCAGAAATTACTCCTCAGCACGTCGTAACGGATAGCTTCGCCTGCCGGGGTGGTTACCGTGACAGTCACCAGCTTGCTGTTGGCTTGATACTGGGATACCTGAACGCTGAGGCGATAGCCTGGATAGTGTTTAAGATAATTCCGGCTGGCATTAAGCATCAGGCTCTGCTCGTTAAGACCGTGGTAATCGTCGATATCGTCAAATTGATCCCGACTCTCACCATCCGGGCCATAATCGCTAACCCGGGTACAGCTGACACCGCCCAAACCGTCACAGGCGGGTAGACCACCGTTGGCGCCGCTATGCTCATCATAACGCTTGCCCCAGATTTCATTGATCACAGCCTGAGCCAACTCTGCGCTGCGCACTCTATGCAGGGTCTGCGCCGCGTGATCGCTTTGGGGAAACAGCACACTGGTCAACAGCACCAGGGCGATACCGAGCACCAACATGCCGATCACCAGCTCTATCAGGGTGAATCCCCGCGCTTCAGCCCTCATGGATATAACCCTCGGACTCTATGGCGATAGTCAGGGTTTCATCGGCGACCACAGAGAGGCAGGCGCCATTGCAGGCAAGGTTGGTGCGGCCCAAAGCATCGAACTGGATCTGAAAACTGTCAGCGCCGTTACTTTGAAGCAGTATCCGGGTATTGCGCGGCAAGCTTTCGGCGCTATTACTGCGGATAAGGGTGGCGCAATCCTGGGTCAAATGGCTGAGTTGATAAGCGCCGCTGCTGATAGTGAGTCGATAACAGCGGTCGGGATTATTGAGTGCCAACATCTGGGTCTTTTGCAGCTCGGCAATCAATTCCTGTCGCAGCGTCCAGGCACTGTAACTACTGGAAGATACCAATTTGGGCAGCACCACAACAGAAAGAATGGCCAGCAACATGATAGTCACTACCAACTCCACCAGAGTGAATCCCCGGGCGCCTGTACCCTTGGTCGCAGCCATATGATTTCCCGCCAACGCTATCCCCGCTCAAGTATGGCAAATAAGCTCAATAGTTTGAATCCTGACGTAAAAAAGGCCTGCTTGGCAGGCCTTTTCAGCTACGGGCTATCAGCAGCCTGTAGTAACTGCATTCACAGTAATTGGCCCATATGAGGTAAGATTGTTGATGTACTCAACATAGCAAGTTCCAGGTTCATTCGCGGCCTTGGGGCTGTTACTTCCCTGGGGATAAAAGTAAATCGTTTTGGCTTGAGAATCTTCAACATAAAGCCATTCGCTTGAGGTACCTTTATCAGAAGCATTGATATCCAATGCATTGGCTAAAGAGTCAGCCCATTGAGGAAGTGCGTGCCCATAGTTCAACAACACTGAGTTCCCTGCATCCACAATTACACTCGGAGCAGAAGAAGCATCCGAAGCAACTTTTTCATTGCCGGCAATCAAGGATTTGGAGTTAACCAAGGTATCAGCCCCTTTGATAGCAGCCTCCAAACCTTTAATCGTTGAAGCTCTGGCATCAGACTGTAGATTCAAAAACTTAGGCGCTGCGGTGACAGCCAAGATCCCCAAAATAATAATCACCACCACTAATTCAATTAGCGTAAAACCTTGTTGTTTATTCATTTTTAGTCCTCTGGATTAACAGCCTGATGTTTCAACATGGTAGCTGGGCAAAGCACCTTTTGCTGAGGATTGGAGATATTCCACCCAACAAGCAGTATCTGAAGGTGTCAGGTCTGCTGGGTGAATAATTGCTGCATCTGTCAGTGTCGTCGTAACTGAAGGTGCTCCGATAATGGTCCACTCCGAGGAGTCAATATCCAGAATTACAGCCAAATCTGCTTGATTCTGCTGAATATAGCCAAACGCAACGTTAGCACTGATGTCATCACTGGCATCAGCATTTCCTTTATCATCAAGGATGATTGAAGCTGTCGCTGCCCCCTCTTTACCTTGAATGGCTGCCTTGGAATACACCATGGCATTGGCTCCCTGAAGTGCCGCTTTCATTCCCTGGAGAGTGGACTCCCTGGCATCGGATTGCAGATTGATAAACTTGGGCGCTGCTACCACAGCTAAAATACCGAGAATGATGATCACCACCACCAATTCTATCAAGGTGAAACCTTGTTGTTTTCGCATAGCGCTTTCCTTTGGTTCAAAAAATACAATTCAATCAGTTGCTGAAACTCAAGACCTGGCCGGTTCCCGGGTTATAGGTAATACCCTTGGCGCCTGTGGTGTTGAGATCCGGCGCCGGTGTTGCCACGCCTGAACTTTGGTTCAGTGCCAATGATGCCACCTGATGGTAAACACAGAGATCCAGCCCGGTTATTAAAGTACCGTCAATGGCTGTAGCACTTACACCTGCACCATCCAGGGCTCTGACGGTATAACGTTGTTCTCTGGCGTCAGCGGTATAGAGCACATTCTTAGGCGCACTCTGCAGTACTGTGTTGAACACTTGCTGGCAACTGGCATCATCCATGGAAGTGGCCGAAGTATTGCCAGTGCCGGTTGGATAACCGAAACGGGTGTCCAAAGACACGGAAATACCATCGAGGAGCACTGACGTATTACGGCGACCATCAACCTCCCATTGGGAGCGTACAAAACTCACCGCCGTAGCCAGGCCACCCGTCACGCCTTCGAGGCTGGCATCCTCGGCATCATCTGTCACATTCAAAAAACGCGGAATAGCAGTTGCGGCCAGCAGGCCCAGGATAACTATTACTATCACCAACTCGATTAACGAGAAGCCTTGCATCTGTCGTTTCATCTAGGTTTCCTCCACCTGTTCGCCATGGATATTAGCAGCTCCGTTAAGATAAAAAACCATTTAGTCAATAATCTGTATTTGACGTCAAAAAAATGACCCTTCCAGTGTCCAACTGATAGCTCAGACTGTCACCGGCAGGGCTCAGATAACGACAGCTTTGATCCCGGTTGATAAACTGAGCTTGAATCACCGCCTTATCCGGTAGACCTCCCAGAAGCTGCTGCCAAAGCACCTCGCAGCCTTTGTCATTCCGGCTGGGTGCCTGTGGCCAACCGGCCGGATTCATTGTCAATGGACTTGGCTGCACCTCGTGATCCAATGTTTGCCAATCCAATTGCATCTGTTCAGGGCGCCCCAAACGCAACCACTGGGATCTCACCATAGCTATCACATTCAGCAACCTGTGGTGTTCAAGCTGCAGCCCTCTGGCCGATACCTTGTCCACAGCAGAAAAATAACGCATTCCCAACACCGCCAAAATAATCAGCAAAATCAACAGCGCCGCCAGACTGGCAAAGGTTCGCAGCAGATCTTCCTCAGCCTGATGCTGGCTTGGCATCAGCCGCCTCCCTTGACCACATTGAGCATGTCCCACATAGGCAGATAAATACCCAGCGCCAGGATCAGCACCACAACTGCCACTATGCCGATCAAAATAGGTTCCAGCCTGGCGGTGAGGTTCTTGAGGTCATAATCTACCTCACCCTCATAAAAATCGGCGGCATCATTGAGTAGCTGATCTATGCGGCCGGTTTCCTCCCCAACCGCCACCATCTGCAACACCAGAGGCGTAAACAACTGACTCTGATTGGAAACCCTCAGCATAGATTCCCCCGCTTCGACCCCGCGGCGCATGTTGACGATTCTGTCGTGCATATAACTGTTATCCACAGCGTCGGCCACCAAGCTGAGCGCCTGAGTCATGGGCACCCCGGCGCTCAACATCATGGCGAAACTACGGCAATAACGAGCCAGAGTCGAGCGCTCTATGATGGAACCCACCGCCGGAATATGCAGCTTCCAGCGATCCCACTGCTTTTCCCCCTGCTCGGTTTTGTGCCAATAACTCACCCCGAGTACAGTTACCACCAGCGCCACCAGCATCAAGGGCCAATAATTGACAAACAGGTTGGAAGTACCGATAAGCAACCGGGTCGCCCAGGGTAATTCGGCACCGAAGCGGGAAAACATTTCGGCGAACTTGGGGATCACCATAATATTGAGGATCACCAGTGCCAGCACCACCGCCAACAGAACAAACATGGGGTAACGCATGGCAGATTTGATCCGTCTGCGGGTTTCCTGCTCCCGCTCGATATAACCGGACAACTGCAAAAAGGCATCTTCCAGTTTGCCGGTGTTTTCTCCCACATGCACCATGGAGACGAACAAGGCGTCGAACACGTCCGGATGATGGTTCATCGCCGACGACAGCGGCCGCCCGGCGGTCAACTGCTCTGAGACATCCTGCAACGCCTCTTTCATCCGCTTGGAGTGGGTGGTCTCCGCCAGCCCGGCAATGGCTCGCAGAATAGGAATGCCGGAGCGGGTCAGGGAATACATCTGCCGGGTAAAGATCTGCAGCTCATCCAGACTGACTCTGCGTTTGAGCAGGCCCTTGAGGCTAAGATCCCGGCCCGCTTTGACCTCATTGAGTTCCAGCGGGATCACGGCTCTGGCCAGCAGTTGATCGGCCGCCGCACTCTCGGAGGCGGCATCCAGCTGCCCTTTTACCTGTTCACCGCCGGCATCCCGGCCCCGATAGGCATAAAGCGGCATAATCAGACCTCATCCCTAGCCATCATCTCGGCCGCCAACGGCACCTGAGCTTCAGAGACATCTTCCACCAACTTGGCGACCTCTTCTATGGTTGTCAGGCCAGAGTGCAAATATGCCAGTGCCGATTCAGCCAGCGGGGTAAACTGCTCGCTGGCGTAAGCAGCGCGGGCAAATTCATGGGGATTACCGCTGCGCATCGCCTCTATCATGGCTTCATCCAGTTCGAGGATCTCAAATACCCCAATCCGGCCACGATAACCTGTGCCGGAACAGCTCTGACACCCAGTGCCCACTCTAAACCTGGCATCGGAAAAGTCGCGCTTGCTGATGCTCTGGAGCCAGACCCTGTCCTGCGGCGTGAGTTGATAATCTGTGGCGCAGTTCTTACACACCCGCCGCACCAGGCGCTGGGCGATAATGACCCTGAGGGCACTGGCCACCAAATAACTGGCCGCCCCCATATCAAGCAAACGCAGGGCGCTGGTAATGGCGTCATTGGTGTGCAGGGTCGAGAGCACGAAGTGACCTGTCAGGGCGCCGCGCAAGCCGATTTCGACGGTTTCCTGATCCCGCATCTCCCCCACCATTATGATGTCGGGGTCCTGGCGCAGGGTGGTGCGCAGTACATTGGAAAAATCCAGGCCTATCTTGTGATTGACCTGTACCTGGTTGATCCGCGGCAGTTGATATTCCACCGGATCTTCCACAGTAATGATCTTGCTCTCAGCCTTGTTCAGTTCACTGAGAATGCCATAAAGTGTAGTGGTCTTACCCGAACCTGTAGGGCCTGTGACCAACAACATGCCGTGGGGGCGTTTTATCTGCCGCCGTACCCGCTCGAGAATATGCGGCGGCATCCCGGTTTCATTCAGGGTCAAGAGCCCTGCCGATTGATCCAACAGCCGCATCACCACAGACTCACCGTGATAGATGGGCATGGTAGACATACGCACATCTATCTGATGGCCTTTGATTTCAATATGAAAACGGCCATCCTGGGGCAAACGTTTTTCCGAGATATCCAAGCCGGCCATCAGCTTAAGCCTGAGCACCAGCGCCGCGGCGATATTGACCTCTTTGAGCACGTTTTCCTGCAACAGACCATCCACCCGCTGGCGGATCCTGAGCGACTTGTCACCGGGTTCAATGTGAATGTCCGAGGCGCGGATCTGCACCGCATCCTCGAAAATCGACTGCAACAGCTTAACCACTGTGGTCTCGTTGTCGCTGTCGCCTTCAGTCAAACTGGCGAGATCGAACTGATCATCGGCGGCGTATTCCTCCTCCAACTTACCGGCCATCTGGGCAATGTGGCCGGTGCGGCGATAGAGGTTGTCAAAAGCATCGAACAGCTGCTGTTCCTTCACCACCGCCAGTTTCAGGCGTCTTGGCGCCAACAGCACATCCAATTCATCCAGCGCCTGCAGATCGGCAGGATCGCTCATGGCCACCAGCACGGAATCGCTATCGGCCTCAATCACCAAAGCTCGAAAACGCCGCGCCTGCACTTCAGACAAGAGGTTGACCACCTCGGCAGGAATGGGGCGCTTGCTGATATCGATAAAGGGAATATTCAACTGATGCGAGAGAAACTGCAGCAGCTGCTCCTCGCTGATAAAGTCCATGTCTATCAGGGTGCGTCCCAGCTTGCGGCCGGTTTGTTTTTGTTGTGACAGCGCGTTTTGCAGCTGCACCTCGCTGATAATCTGCTCCTGAACCAGGAGATCACCGAGGCGCATTTTCAACTTGGGTTTCACTGGCGGCCTCCTAACTGGACGAGTCGGTTTTCTATGTAGTCACGGGCATCCGAGGACAAGCCCTGGCGCTTGAGTGCTTCCTGGTAACTGGCCTTGGCGGCATCATAATCGCCACTCGCATCCTGGGCATAAGCCAGCCCCAACCACCAGCGCCCCTGGGAGGCATCCTGCTGGATCAAGCTAAGATAACTTTGTTGTACCAAGGGCCAATCCTTGAGACTTTGGCCAAGTTCCGCCTGCAGCAGCCATTTCTCGCGCCCAAGCTCGCTGCCATCGGCTATCTGTTGCAAACTGGCAAGAGCCAGAGGTAACTCGCTGCGAGCCTTCTGCACCCGGGCCAGCAACAACCAAAACACTGGTTGCTGCGGATAACTTTCGGCACCTTGACGCAGCAGTACTGCCGCCTTGTCCAACTCGCCACGACCATAAAACAGCGCAGCCAGCTCCTGGCGGGCGTTGTGATTGGCATCATTCAAACGCAAGGCTTCGGCATAGGCCGACATTGCCTTGTCTGTCTGTCCCAGTTCCTTGGCCTGTTGTCCCTGTTGTAATTTCTTTTGCGACAGCTCTGCCGGGGTCAGAGAGACCTGAGTCACGCTCATTTTTGCCTGGCTTGGTTTAGCAGCCGCTGATCTGGATTGGGTTATCCGGCCACTCTCATTGGAGCTGGGCTTCTGCTCCAAGCCTGACTTTTCATTGCGACCCGGTGTTTTTATTTGTGCTGACTGAGATGGCTCTTGTCCAGCCTCCTGTCCGAGCGGCTCTGCCTTGGCGGCCGGAATATCACCAACAGCCTTGGTATCAAATTTCCCAGAGGCGGCAAGGCTCGAATTGAAGCTGCCCGTTTCTGAGCCATAGATTTCCGGGCTTTTTGTTTCAAAGTCGTTCGTTTCAGAGCTTTTTGTTTCAAAAGCTGAGCCTTGAGCATTCAAGCCCGTATCAGGAGCTTTGGATTGTTCACTTGGAGCCAGGCTCTTGCTGGGAAGTTGCAGCGCCGAGATCTGCGCCTCAGGCTCCAAATTTAATCTATCACTGCCATCGGCAGCGCTTGAGACTGCCCTCGGCTGTGGCCGATTTCGGCCCGTAGGCCCAGGCTCATACGGCACTGTCTGTGATGGCTCTGCTCGGTCACCGCTTTGGTTTTGGTTTTGAGAAGCGCTTTGACTGCCACTTCCCAGATAACCGCCCAACCATAACCCCAGCGCCAACAAAGAGATGCCAAGCAGCGTGCCACCCAGCAGCAACCACCAGGGGTTGGCCGCCGCTTGACTGGCCTGCCCCGCCGGAACATGAGCTAAGTTGTGGGGCTGCTGGCGTTTATCCAGGTCCTTGAGCATCTGATTGACCACGCTCATAGTCCAGTTCCCTTCATGGCATAAACCCCAACCGAGGCGCCGACTGAAGCAAGGAGCAGCGCTAGAGTCGACCAAAGCCAGCGCCAGTTGGAAGTACGGGAAGCATCTTCGGTATCCTTGATGGCGCCTTTGATATGAGTGGATGTTACTTGCTGTTTGCCTTCACCGAAACAGAGCAACAGCGCCTTGTGCGCCAAAATATTCACCAATCTGGGGATCCCTCTGGCGGCGATGGCAATACGCTTACTGTCTGCGGCGCTGAATAACGCCGGCCCCTGATAACCGGCCACTGCCAATCTGTGGCGCAGATAGGCATAGACTTCATCCCGGGTCAGCGGCCGCAAGCGATAGCTGAAGGTGATCCTCTGGCGTAACTGGCGAAACTCTTGCTGCGCCAAGCGCGCATCCAACTCGGGCTGGCCGAAGATCACCACCTGCAGCAACTTGCGGCTCTCGGTTTCCAGATTGGTCAACAGCCGCAAAGCTTCAAGACTCTCATCCGGCAGAGCTTGGGCTTCATCAAGCAGCAAAACAATATTAAGCCCTTGGGCACTGAGCGCCAGCAGTTGCTGCTGAATAAGACCACTGAGTTGCTGCTGATCTTTAATATCACTCACGGCAATCCCCAGCTCCTCGGCAATCGCCAGCCTGAGTTCTGCCGGGGTCAGATAAGGATTAGGCAACCAGGCGCAGCGAAACTGCTGCGGTAACTCGTTGAGCAGTTTGCGGCACAGTAAGGTCTTGCCGGTTCCCACCTCGCCGGTGACCTTGATAAAACCTTCCCCGGTTTGCAGCGCCACCTGCAATACTTGCAAGGCCTCCACATGGGGAGCCAACCCCAGGAAAAAACCTGTATTGGGGGTCAGGGCAAAAGGCATGCTCTGCATGCCAAAGTGCTGCAGATACATAGAAGCGGTTATTCCTGTGGATACCAGCGGTCGAGCAAGCTCTGGGAACGTTGCAGTTCTTTTTGCCAGGTGCCATCAACTACCACGGTCGGCTTGAGCAAAATCACCAGCTCTGTCTTGCGCTTTAACTTACTGCGGTTGGTAAAGGCTTCACCGATAAAGGGAATATCACCCAGCAGCGGCACCTTGGATACCACTTCGGTATTCTCGCTCTTCATCAGGCCGCCAATCACTACCACATCACCGGAAAGCGCCTTGATGACAGTGTCGGACTCACGGATTTCACTCTGGGCCAAGGGCAGATCCAACGAAGAGTCACTTATCTTGATACTCTTGTTCTGCTCTTTCACATCTGTGACTGAAGGATGTACATGCAGCAAGACACTGCCGTCTTTGTCTATTTGGGGCGTCACATCCAGAGCGATTCCCGAGAAGAAGGGCGTCAACTCCACCTCAGGAGAGGTCACAGGCGTAGTGCTGGCCACTGTGGTAGAGGAAACATCCGTGACAAAGTATTCGTCACGGCCAACTTTGATCACCGCCTTCTGGTTATTGGACGCTGTCACCCTGGGGCTTGAGAGCACATCGACATCGCCTTGGGTATCGAGCAGAGTGATCAAAGCCGAAAAATCCGTACCCGTAATTTTCAACGAAGTTACACCGCCGATCACATTTGAGATTGAATCAGCAAACGTTCCTCCAGAAGTACCGAAACCCACCTCAGCTTTATGACCTCTGCGATCATAACTGCCGGTGATTCCATCCCAATTGTTATCTGCACTCCCTCCATCAGAGGCTAACCTATCCCATTGGATCCCCTGCTGATAACCATCGGAGAGGGTCACTTCGAGGATCTTGGCTTCCAGAATAACCTGCCGCTGCAGATGGCTCTCGGCGGTGGAAAGGAAACTGCGAATTTGCCGTAACTCATCCGGATTGGCTCTGACGGTTACCAAGCCGGCCTGGGGAGTGACCACCACGGAGCGGCCATCGCCACTGTTGCCCAGAATTGATTCCAGGGTCTTTTGCAACTCGCCCCAGAAATCTGTCTTGGTGCGGGAACTGATAAAGGTGCCGTTGGTGTTATTGCTGTTCTGGTTGTTGCTATTGTTATTGTTGTTATTGCCAAAACCACTGTTGTTATTGTTGTTCAGGCCATTATTGTTCTGATTGCTATTGCCGTTGTTGTTATTGTTGTCAGAGATCCTTCCCGAGCTGACCGAGGTCAGCGACAGACCGATACGCTCCATATAGAGGTAATTGACCGGGAAAGTCTCGGTTCTAAGGCCAGCGGGATAGACCCTCAAGACTCGTCCTTCCCGGCTGATCTCATAACCGTAAATATCCTGCACTACCTGCAAGGCTTCACTCAGAGTTACGCCCTTGAGCGATAAAGAGATATTGCCGCTCACTTGTGGATGCACAGCCACACTGAAGGGAGTGCCTTCCACCAAACTCGGAAAAAACACTCTGGCATCGACATCATTGGCCGAGACATCAAAACGCCGCTCTGTCTGCATAGGTGCCGCCAGCCCGGCCAAAAGACCATCGGCATTCAACTCCTGCTGCACACCGGGAGGCAAGCTGGCCGGAGGGGGCACTACTGCCCTGGCACTTTGCTGCGCCATGGAATCGCGCAGCGCCTCTTTGGAAGCTGCTGGGTTGGGCCTATCCGTGGTTTGGCAGGCCGCCAGGCCCAGAACCAACAACGGCAGCATAGAGGCGAGTCTGGTTTTCATTAATGTTTTTCCTTGCGCTCGGTAATCGCTTGAAACAGATAGAGTCGGCGGCCATCGGCCAGCAAAACACTGCCCTGATCGATACGGCTTAGCACCACACCTTGAATCCTGTCTCCCTGGCGGTAAATTTGGTTATTGATCACGGCCCGCCTGCCCTGAGGTCCATTGAGCAGACTGCTCAGTACCAAGCCCTGCCCGCCCGGCCCCTTGGCCGGAGCGATCAGCCCCTGCGCCGGCATGGTGGGGTCCCGCAAACTGGCGGCAACGAGATCCTGGCTACAGAGTAGCGCCAATAAGATTAAGCTCTTAGCTGGATGATGCCACACTGATAAAGTCCTCATTGATGCTGAGCGTGTATAACTCAAGTTGCACACTGGCCTTGGGATACTCAGACACCCGGTAATCCAGGCGCTTCCAATAAAGCTTGTCCGGCATCTTTTCCACCGCCTGTACAAACTTGAGCACGGCGAAATAGTCACCTTCCAGCTCCAGCACTATGCCGTGGCTATAAAGATTCATCTGCTGCTCATCGGCTTTGCCTACCACCAGCAAAGGTGTTGGGGCGACAGACTTGAAGCCGGTCAACTGTATTCCCTGCACCCGTTCCAGCAAGGCGGTAAGCAATGACGGCATATAACTGGCGGGCACCATGTCAACCATCTGGCTGTCCAGCTGTTGATCCAGCGTAGCGATATCACGATTCACTTGCGCCAAATTTGCCTTGAGCGCCGTATCCGGATCTTCCGCCAGGCGTTGACGATAGAGCGCCAGCTGTTGCTGGCTGAGCTTGATGCTACTCTGGCCAGCATGCAGCCGTTGCAGATTGCTCTGGCGCTCCAGCCAGAAAGACTCCAGCGGCAGATACAGCAGCAATAGCAGCAACAACAGGCTGACTCCCGCCACCATGCCTCTTTCTCTTTGACTCAAACCATCAAAGGCTTGGCCCAGACGCCGAAGGAAATTCATTTCTTCACCTCCAGGGCTTCACTGGTCAGAACGAAGGCCAATGGCTGGCCTGGCTCCCGAGCCATGGTCATGGAAGCAAACGAGCGCCCTCTCAGACTCTCTGTTTGTTTGAGCTTGTCTATCCAACGCGGCAGACTCTGCGGATATTGGCCGAAACCTTCAAACGCCAATTTGCCTTCTTCCAGCTTGATGCGACTCAGCCACACACTGCCATCGGACACTTGGGCCAACTCCTGCAGCACAGGCGCAAAGCCCTTGGAGGTCATGCGCTCCCGCTGCCCAAGTTCGGTCAGCAGTAACCCCTTGAGCTCCCGCTCCTGAGTACGGCGCTCCAGCTCAACGACCAGCTCGGCACTAGGGCGACGCTTGGCCAATTCGGCTTCCAGTTGTTGTTTTTCGCTCTCCAAGGCCTGGCGCTGCGACTCGACCTCAAGCAACTGCCTGGACACTTGCGTTTGCTGCCACCATCCCAAGCCGATAAGCGAAAGCCCCAGTAACAAGAGCACACCTGCAATAGCCAACAAACGGGCGAAACTGAGCCTTAACCTGGGGGGCAAGAGAGAAGGCGAATAGAGATTGACCCGGGTCTTGCTCATTTACTCCCCCGCTCAAGTTCCTGATAGCTGAGTTCAGCCATTTTCATGCCGACATCCATGCCATCTACCGGACGCACCTGCTGGTTGAAATTACGGGACACAAGTTGCGCCAAGGCATAGGTTTGCCCCTGAACCATAATGTCAATCGAGGCCACCGGCGCTTGCCGAAGCTGACTTTCAAAAAAGTCCATCGAGCGCTGGATCTCCAGGCTAAGGGTATCGGCAACGCCGAACCCCAAGGATTCGGCATCGGTCTGATGCAATTCGGCAAATCCGCGGATACGCCGCTGCATATAGAGCTCACCCTCGCGTACCACAGTGAGTAATAACTCCTGTCCAGGCACTTGGCTTATCACCAGCCTGGCTAAAGGGTCTTGGTTAAAGAGGTTAGTGGGCAGTAACTCTTCGATGCTGATCCCCACCAACTGCATACCGGCCTTATCTATTTCCTGGGCCAAGGCAGACAAGCGACTGTGGGAACAGACGACAACATTGAGTTTGTCACTGCTTTTAATCGGCGATTCAAAGTAATCCAAATGGATATCGGTTGGCGGCGTGCTGACCATATCCTTGACCGCCCACACCAATGCCTGAGCCATCTCATCGGCTTCAACCTTGGGCCGGTCGGCACTCAAAAGTTGATAGCGACCAAAACCTAAAGTCAATTGTAATTTTGAAGGGCCAAAATCGGCATAAACCGAGGAAAACAGTGAGTTCCAATCATCTTTGTGCAGTGGATAGCAGTGACAAAGGGCTCTTTGATCGTCATTTTCCGGGCGAAAGACCCAGGCGTGATTGGCCGCGAGGAACACCCCGGTATTGCTACCGGATTGAGGCGCGCCAAAGTTGAAAAGACGACTGATGAATGACTTGTTCGTCATAAGAAACCCTGAGTCCCTGTGAAAACGGCAGCGTTTATCGTACCCATAAGGTTATGAACTTGCTGCCAATTTAAAGTTAAGTCAATATTTTGGCATGTTCATTCTAAACACTAATCAATTCATTTTATAGGCAAATATTATTAAACTGAGAGCTGCCCTAAAGATAGGCTCAGCAAAGTCGGCAAACAAGTCCAGCCTGTAGTAACCCGGAACTCTTTCTTGATCAGGCTGTTGCCGGCATAGGCTCGCTGAACCAGCTACCCTGAGCGGCGCTGACGCCGAGTATTCTCAGTGTCTGCCACTCTTCAAACAACTCCACCCCCTCGGCGCAAACCTGCACTTCGGTACGGTAGAGTCCACCTATCAAGCTACGAACAAACAGTTGGTTTTCGGGTCGTAAATGGATCTGCCGCACTATGGATCTGTGCAGCTTAATCAGTTGGAAACCTGTGTCCTGAATATATTGGGTGCTGATCACCTGCTGGCCCACATGATCGACGCACAGGCGCGCCCCCATCTTGCGGATCATCTGTAACCTGGAGGCGATTTTCTCCTGATTGGGCGCCGCGATATCCTCACTGACCTCGAAGATCAACCTACCGGTCAGGTCCCGGTATTCCAGCAAGGTGGTACGCAACCAGCGAATAAAGGCGCGGCTCATCAGCGAATCCAGGCTCAGGTTGATGCTGAAACAAACCTTCTTGTCCGGCTCACTCGGCAGCAACTCAAATAAGACTCTTTCCAGAGTCTGGCGCTCAATTTGCGGCATCAGGCCACATTTAACCGCCATAGGCAAAAATAGGGTCGCTCGCACCAGATTACCTTCGGGATCCCTGGCTCGGGTAAACACCTCTCTATGGTGCAGCTTGCCGTCACAATCCATCACGGGCTGGGTATAAGCCAGAAATCGCTTATTGACCAAGGCCATTTCCAGAAAGCTGCGCCAGCGTACCGAGCCCTTGGCGAACTCCTGATCCACCGCGCCCTTATCATACATAAACCAGGTATTGATCCCCTGCAGCTGCGCTGCTCTAAGGGCCATTTCCGCCTCTTCCAGCAGTTGCTGATGGCCATCACCCACCTTGAAATAAGCGCCGCCGAGATGATAGAAGTTGTCGGCATTGTCCAGCTTGGGCAATACCTGGCTTTGGCAGACTTTTAACAAGCGGATCGCCAGTTGATCGGCCTCCGCCAGGGAGATTTGGGTCACCACTATTGCAAACTGGTTATGGGAGCGGCGGGCAAAGAAACTGTTGGGCTGAGACTGCAGGATCTGGCTGATACCGTTGACGTTTTGTCTGAGCAGTTCCAGCGTCAGACTGTCCCCCAGCTTTTGTTGCAGCAGATCCAGATCCTCCAGCTCCAACAGATAGAGCACCCCATGGGCTATCATGCCCTGCTCATTGCTCAGGGCATCGAGGCGATTCTTGAGAAACAGACGGTTACCTATACGGGTGTCGGGATCCAGGAAGGTATTACTGCGAATAAACTTGTCGAACCTGGCACGTTCTTTCTGGGCATCGGCCAGTTCTTCCAGCAAACGGCTGAGGGCACGGTTAATCAACCTGGGTTTACCCTTGCCCGGCATCGCCAGTGCTTTTTCGTGCTCACCCAGGAGAATCAAACGGCTGCGCTGCGCCAGCTCTTCAATCCCCTCCAATTGCCGCGAATACCAGAGATAGCCAAAGCGAACAAACGCCAGTACGGCCCCGACGCCAAGTAGAATGATCAAGACTTCGTACCAACCTGGCCTGTGCTGGGAAAACGGCTGCGGCAGTTCCAGCTCCATGCGAAACTCAGGGTTGCTCTTCAACGAAGATTGATAGCGCACCAGGTTTTCTGTAGCGATATTGCCTTTATATTCAAATAGTAATTTATCATGATGCCAGAGCTTAAAACTGGCGGCATTGTAGGCAATCAACATGGGTGGCAGCCAGGACTCCAGCTCCCAGTTACTGCCGGAATGGTATTGATTGGCCAGCATGGTTTCCAGCTCCGTGACTTTCTGTTGCTGGAACTTGTAGGTCAGTTGCAGAAAACTCATCATGGCGCAGAGCAGAAACACAAATGCCACTATCGTCAGCGATAAGAGCCAAAAACTGGTGAGCTTTTTTGTGAGAATACGGGTGAGTTTCATTGAGGGCGATCCTGCCAGTCTTCTTATTCTTCTTGGGGTGAGCCGCCTCACTGCGGGAACTCAGTCTGCTGATTATTCAGCAGCCATACGCAAAAGGCAACCAACAAGCAGCATAGACCAGAAAATGTCCCAACAGTCTTGCAAAAACAACAAAGGGGCCAACAAGGCCCCTTTGGAATAAAACTGCTATCAGACTTCCGGGTATTGCGGCAAAGTGTCTATCTGAGCCACCCCAGAGTCGATTGCGGCTTGGGCCACAGCCTTGGCGACTTTAGGCAGCAATCTTGGGTCCATCGGCTTGGGCAACACATACTGAGGGCCAAAGCTCAACTCGCTGACATTGGGGTAAGCCGCCAACACAGATTCAGGCACAGGCTCCTTGGCCAGTTCGGCAATGGCATAAACCGCGGCTATTTTCATCTCATCATTGATGCGGCTGGCACGCACATCCAGGGCGCCACGGAAGATGAATGGGAAACAAAGCACATTGTTGACCTGGTTGGGATAGTCGCTGCGACCGGTTCCCATGATCAGATCCTTACGTATCTCATGGGCCAGCTCAGGCTTGATCTCAGGATCCGGGTTGGAGCAGGCGAAGATCACCGGCTTCTCGGCCATCATAGCCACTTCCTCGGCGCCGAGAACGTCAGGGCCGGAAAGGCCCAGGAACACATCGGCGCCCTTGATCACATCCTGCAGCGTGCGCTTGTCTGTATTGTTGGCAAACAGTGCCTTGTACTCGTTGAGATCTTCACGGCGGGTATGAATCACGCCTTTTCTATCCAACATGTAGACATTTTCACGCTGGGCACCACACTTGACCAACATGCTCATACAGGCGATGGCCGCTGCGCCTGCACCCATACAGACAAACACAGCCTCTTCCAGCTTCTTGCCCTGGATCTCGAGGGCATTGATCATCCCGGCGGCTGTCACAATTGCCGTGCCGTGCTGGTCGTCGTGAAACACAGGAACCTGGCAGCGCTCGATCAGCTCACGTTCAATTTCGAAGCACTCGGGCGCCTTGATATCTTCCAGGTTGATACCGCCAAAGGAGTCGGCAATCGCTTCAACAGTATGAATAAACTCTTCAGCTGTGCGGTGTTTTACTTCGATATCTGTGGCGTCGATATTGGCAAAGTGCTTGAACAGCAAAGCCTTTCCTTCCATTACCGGCTTGGATGGCAAGGGGCCGAGGTTACCCAGTCCCAGAATGGCAGTACCGTTGGAGATCACAGCAACCGTGTTGCCCTTGTTGGTGTATCTGTACGCATTGGCAGGATTGGAAGCGATTTCACGTACCGGCTCTGCCACTCCAGGGCTGTAGGCCAGAGCCAAATCCATACTGGTCTCGGCAGGCTTGGTCAGCATCACTGCGGTTTTGCCTGGAACGGGGAACTCATGGTAATCGAGCGCTTTTTGACGGAAATCTGTCATTTTAAAATCCTGAAATGCGGAATGATATTAAGTAAAAACCGTACAAACACAGGTCTGGATCACTGCAAAATTCCTTTCACAGTGACTCAAATCACAAGGCGCTAAAGATACGCGAAAAGGCACGAGTTTAAAACAGTGGATGGCAAATTTTCCACTTAAGTCAAGTATTTTGCTTCTAAGGGGGATTTTCCAAACTTATCTGTGAAGGATGGCTGACGATAATCTGCCACTTTTTGTAGGAAAAATACAACTTACCCCGCACTACAACGGCTCTTTTGAGCGAGTTCAACGCTAAAACCTTGCTAAAATTACCAGATCCGGCCTGAGGTATGCCAACATAGAAGTTATCGTCCAGAATAAGCCACAAATACTGTCCCTTTCTTTCAAAATCCGTCACTACACCTCTGACCAGCCGGTAGTGATTTAAATCCTGTTGGCCGATAACCGAAGTCGCCTTGGGCGCATAGTCGTCAAACTGCCACAAGCCTGCATTCTGAGTGCGCGCTTGCTGCTCCATCTCGGCAAAGCATTCCCAAAATGGATGTTCCTGATAGACCCTGGCCATCGCAAAACCCTGTTGCAGCAACGCCTGCTGCAACAATAAACCATCCGCAGTAAAGACATAGGCCAAGGTGCGACCATAGGGATCCAGCTTGGTAGGACCAAACATCAGCGCCAGCTCATCCCCCACTTTGAGCTTAGAGGCTACAAAGGCCCTGGCCTCCAGACTGTAGCGCTGGGAGAGACTGGGATACTGATGATCTATCTCGGGGGCATTGACACCTATCAAGCGTATCAGGCGGCCATCTTTGAGTGTGAGGGTATCGCCATCATTGATATAGGCGAGTGTGACCTTTTCGCTGGCTGTATAGGGAATGCACAAGTTGTCGGCTGTGCTGGCCTGCGCCAATCCCAAAGACAGCAGAGTGCCCAGCAACAACAAGCCGTTTATCAAGCCTGCGCCTATGCGATTAAGGTTCCTTAGAGATATCATAGCGCCTCCCTTGGCAGTGTTTTTTCTTGGCCGCCCTGACTAACAGCGCAAAATCCTTTTTCACTGTTAACTATGTATCCTAGCCCCGGGTCAAGGTGATATCCGAAACATAGCCGTGAGCGCAGTTTTGTAAGGCGTTGCTTAGCATGGCTGCCGCTTCATCGGCCGTCATAAAATTCGATGTATCCACCAACTTACCGCTGCTGGGCCAAAACCCGGTTGCCATTCCACCTGGGTAGACGGCTATCAGCTTTATCTTGCTGCCCTTGAGCTCCAAGCGCAGAGACTCCAGCATGCCTCTGACGGCCCACTTTACCGCACAGTAACTGCTCTCTCCGGCCTTGGGTTGCAGCGCCGCGGTAGACATGACAATCACCAGTGTCATGCTCTCTTGCCGCCAACGAGCCAGCATGGCTCTAAGCAGCAACAGGGTGGACAGGAGATTATTGTCGATAAGGCTCTTTATCTCGGCCGGTGACTGAGTTTCCAGGTTACCGAAGCGACCACTGCCGGCACAGTGCAACAACATTTCAGGGGCCTCGCCCAAAGTATCTAGCAGAGCCTCAATCGCGCTCGGATTGGTTAAATCTGTTGTTTGACAACTGACTCCTGGCAACTCTGCCGCCAGTTGTTGCAACCTCTGTTCGTTGCGGCCGGTTAACAACAAGGACTCACCTTCAGTATGATAGCGCCTCGCTAGCGCTGCCCCCAAGCCACTGCTGGCCCCTGTGATCAATTTCATTTGCTTTGCTCTCCGACTTCAGATGGGGATTGCGGCAGAGGCCGATAGGTTTGGCTTTGCCAGTCAAATTGATAGGTCTTGCCCTGCCATTGATACAAGGTACGATTACCTTCTTGTATCACCCTGGCGTTAGCCGGCAGACTGGCGCGACTCCCTGTGTCGGCCAAGGTTTCGAAGTGAGTCGTGACTCGCTGCGGTGGCGCAACCACCACAGGTTCCGGCTTGGGTTGCCTGCGATATACATAGGGGCGCTGCCAGCGATCTCTGTACCAAGGATCATCCCACTGCCAACGATTCCATGGGTCGTAGCGCCAGGGCGATAGCCAGGGATTGTTAACGCCCCAATACAGCCCCCAATGACTTCGTGAGCCATGGTTATGGTGGCGATTATAATCTTCTCTATGAATATCGCCCTGATAGTGGCGCTCGGCATGGGAGTTATCCCAAGCAGCAGCCACCTGTGGCAAACTCATCAGTATCAGACTCAGGAAAATTGCTCGTTTCATATAGCCTCCAGGCTTCAAGGCCCGCAGCTTTCATGCTACTACGGCTGACTCCCGGATTCACCAGAGAATCACAGGATAAACGAAGATGACTCAGCGTGCATTCAGCCAAGGGTTAGCTGTTTGTCTCTAGCCACGGCAACTATCTCAGGGAAGATCCGACTTCGACAAGCCCCAGACATGCCTGCAGTCAGATACCTTGACCGCCGATTGCTGTGCAAGCCAAAGTGCCTTGAGGAGTTATTCGCACCTTCCTTAGCAGTTAACCGTTGCCGGGATTAATGCTATAGTGCGCGCCATTAATGCATTCGGAAGCGAGGCTATTTCCACATGAGTTTTAAGGATTTACGCAGTTTTATCGATCACCTCGAGAGTCAGGGTGAGCTCAAGCGTATCAGCTATCCGGTTGATCCTTATCTTGAAATGACCGAAATAGCCGATCGGGTGCTGCGCGCCGGTGGCCCAGCACTGTTGTTTGAAAACCCCAAGGGCAAACAGATGCCTGTGCTGGTTAACCTCTTCGGTACGCCGAAGCGGGTCGCCATGGCCCTGGGCAAGGATGATCCCATGGCGCTGCGGGACGTGGGCGAACTGCTGGCGTTTCTCAAGGAGCCAGAGCCACCCAGGGGCTTCAAGGATGCCATTGCCAAGATCCCCATGTTCAAACAAGCGCTGAACATGCCACCCAAGACAGTGCGTAACGCCCCATGCCAAGAGGTGGTGTTGCAAGGCGATCAGGTCGACCTGAACGCCCTGCCCATTCAACACTGCTGGCCCGGCGATGTTGCACCACTGGTAACCTGGGGTTTGACCATCACCAAAGGGCCGAGACAGAAACGCCAGAATCTGGGGATCTACCGCCAGCAACTGCTCGGCAAGAACAAGCTGATCATGCGTTGGTTGTCACACAGAGGCGGGGCGTTGGACTTTGCCGACTTCAAGCAGCAGCACCCAGGTGAAAAATATCCTGTGGTAGTGGCTCTGGGCAGCGACCCAGTCACCATTCTCGGCGCCGTCACGCCAGTGCCCGATGCCATGAGTGAATATGCTTTTGCCGGGCTGCTGCGCGGTGAGCGCACCGAAGTGGTCAAGGCCTTGAGTTGCGATCTGGAAGTACCGGCCACCAGCGAAATCATTCTCGAAGGTTATATCGATCCCGAAGAGATGGCGGTGGAAGGCCCCTACGGTGACCACACAGGTTATTACAATGAAACCGACAGTTTTCCTGTGTTTACCGTGACCCATATCAGTCACAGAAAAGACGCCATCTACCACAGCACCTACACGGGAAGGCCACCGGATGAACCGGCTATGCTCGGGGTAGCGCTCAATGAGGTCTTCGTTCCTATCCTGCGCAAGCAGTATCCGGAAATCGTCGACTTTTACCTGCCGCCGGAGGGTTGTTCCTACCGGATGGCGGTGATCTCCATCCGCAAACAATATCCCGGCCATGCCAAGCGGGTGATGATGGGAGCCTGGTCTTTCCTGCGTCAGTTTATGTATACCAAGTTTATTGTCATAGTCGATGAAGACGTGAATTGCCGCGATTGGCAAGACGTTATCTGGGCCATAACCACCCGGATGGATCCCAGCCGCGACACTGTGATGATAGACAACACCCCCATTGACTATCTGGATTTCGCTTCGCCCGTGGCGGGACTGGGATCCAAAATGGGCCTGGATGCCACCAATAAGTGGGAAGGTGAAACCAACCGCGAATGGGGCACCCCAATAGTGATGGACCAAGAGGTTAAACAGCGAGTGGACGAGATTTGGGAGCAGTTGGGCATAGAAGACCAAGCGACCCTATAATCCGCAATAACTACGTTAGCCATTATTAAAATAAGCCTTCAACAGAGAGGTAAAAAGGAAGTTCGATGAATAGCATCCGCTGTAAAATAGAGAAAGTTGCCCCATTCAATGACGCTGTGTACCAGGTATTGCTGCGCCCCGAAAAACCGCTGGAGTTCAAGGCAGGTCAATACCTGTGTGTGGTAATGGGTGAGAAAGACAAGCGTCCCTTCTCCATAGCTTCGGCTCCCGGCAGCGAACTCATAGAACTTCACATAGGCGCAGCCGTCAGCGAGAGCTATCCCATGCAAGTGGTCGAGCGGCTGAGAAACAACAGCCATATCGATATCGAAGCTCCGGGCGGCGAAGCCTTCCTCAGACACCAGAGTGTCAGGCCCAGACTGCTGGTTGCCGGTGGTACAGGCTTCTCCTATATCAAGAGCCTGGTAGAGCAGCAAATCGCCCTGGGGCAAAAGGTTGAAACCCTGCTCTATTGGGGCTGCCGCAATCCTGAAGCCATGTACTACGAAACCATCGCCAGAGAGTGGCATCAAGCACACCCTTGGTTGCATTTCGTGCCAGTAGTAGAACAGGCCGATGCCGACTGGCAGGGGAAACAGGCCAATCTACTGTCGCAGATACGCTCGGACTTTGTCAGCCTGGTGGGCTATGACATCTATATCGCCGGTCGTTTCGACATGGTCGGCGCTGCGCGAGAGCTGTTCCGCGAGATGGGACTGGATGAAGCCCACCTCTACGGCGATGCCTTCGCCTTTATCAAATAACTGTCTTCATCTTTATTCAATAGTGGTCGCAGCATGCGGCCGCTATTTTTGCCACTATTAATGTGTGTCAGCTCTCATCCACCGGGGTGCACAGTCCAAGCGCTCTGACATAGAATAAACAGATACACAGAAACCCCGGACACAATGGAGTTCCCATGAGTCATCCTCAAGTCACATCACTGAAACTGAAGCGTAAATCCAAACTGCTCGAGATAGGCTTCGATGATGGCAGTCAGTATCAGCTGAGCTGCGAATTTCTGCGGGTTCACTCTCCGTCGGCCGAAGTACACGGCCATGGCAACCCCAAGCTGGTGACTCACAAAAAAGAGGTCAACATCAGCGCCATTGAGCCGGTCGGCAATTATGCGGTTAAGCTGGTGTTCGATGACGGCCATGATACCGGCCTCTATTCCTGGCAGATACTGCACCAGCTCTGCACCCAACAAACTGAACTCTGGGAACAGTATCTGGCGCGGCTGCGTGCCGAAAAGGGCAGCCGTGAAGCCCTTATCAGCATGAATATCAAATATAACTGAGTAAAATACGACCAAGTTATGCGATGACCTATTCGTACCTTTGCTAGCGGATCAGCGAGCCCAAAGGCAGCCCGCTGAGTGCCCTGGCATCCTGCTTGGAAAACCAGGTGTCGGGTAATGTCACCTGCTGCCACAGCTCCCGGCACAGCGATTGACTGTCCTGCCAATTGCCGGCCAACAGCCAAGGCACCAGCAGATCGCCCACATCCGGGTAGTTAATCGGCTCAGGGCTACCCCGTTTGAGCCAACGTTTCACCGTTTGCGGCTCCAGCGTCATCATGCTGTCGGCCGCTGCCAGCAACTCCAGGGCGGCCACATTCGACAGCTGTTCAAACTGCCCAAGCAAGGGTTTAACCAAGAGCTTTTTACCCAGGGTCAGGGCTTCACTGGCCAGTTCAAATCCGGCATTGGCTATCACACCACCGCAACTGGCGAGGTCGGCCTTAAAGCCTTCACGATCAAAACCATGCCACAGAATATGCTCAGGTAAAGCAACTGGCGCCGCTTGGCTGTGATACACCATAAAACGATAGTCATTAAAAGGAAGTAACAATTCGGCAATAGCTTGTGGGCTCTCAAACGGCAGATATACCAGAATATCGTGTGAATGTTCCACGGCGCAGCGACTGACATCGACAAAGGGCGGCAAAATTGGGTAACCAAAATGATGCCAGTGACACCCCAATGCCTGATCCACAGGGGCAAAGTTCTCCAGCAACCAGTTGTTGAACCAGGAGTTTCCCACCTTGGGCACAGGGTATCTGAGAGAAGCTTGATGGCTAATGCTTATGCTGGGCACCCCCTGGCGCCTGGCAGCCCAGGCCGAAACCGGCTCAAAATCATTGAGCAAGAGATCATAACCACTGAGGTCCAACTCGCGAATGTCCCGCCAAAGTGCTAGAGCAGAGTTATTCATCAGCGTCTTGGGGATGCTGACCTGTCCCTTTTGAGTAATAAAAGTCAGCCCGGCACAGACCCGGTAATCACCGAAGGCCTGCATATCAAAAAACTGCTGCGGCTGGCGACCACTGAATAAATAGTCAACCTGAATATCGTGCTTTGCCAAGGCTTTGGCTACTACCCTGGCGCGACTCAAATGGCCATTCCCTGTGCCCTGAACACCGTAAAGTATCCGCATTGATAGTCCTTATATCCAAACTACTGCTATGAGAGTGGCACTGCAGCCCAAAAGGGCACCCGCCAGGATGTCGAGAGGGTAGTGAACGCCGAGAAACACCCTGGAAACCCCAACCAAAGCAGCCCAGATAAATACCGGCACTGCCAGCTGTGGGTAAATTTGCCATACCGCACTGGCGAACACGAAGGCACCCGCCGTATGGCCGGACGGCAGACTGAATTTGTCAGAGGGCTCAAAGCTGGCCCTGAAGCCCACCAGAACCTGATGACATGGGCGTTTACGGCGAATGGCATTTTTCAGCAGCAGATACAAAGGCAATTCCACAGCGTACGCCAACAGCAACAAGGCGAAAAAACGCGGCCCATCCTGCTCCAATAACATGAGCAGCGCCAGACACAGGTAAAGCGGGCCATTACCCGATGCAGAAAACTTGAGGGCACAGGCTTCCAGATCATGTTTGCGGCCAAATTGTGTCAGCGCGCGAAAGGTTCGAAGATCGAGTTCAGCGAGGTATGTAAACATGGCTGAGGCTCCTTCTGTGGACAGTAAGGAGCCGGGGCAAGGGCTCCAATCTGTGTAGCAGTAAAGAGCCTAGTCAAGGGGTGTGACGGGCAGGTGACACCTGCCCTAAGCTTTTATGACATCAGGCAGTGATTGCCGCCCGGCCACGATAGATTTTGATCAAATGATAAACGTTGATACAAGCCACAAAGGCGTTCATTCCCGCTACCGGCCAGGCAGAAATGGCCGCACCGTAAATCACGAACAGGGTACAACCGGTAAAGTTGATCCAACGGAGCCAGATAATATCCTTCATCATCAGAGAAATGGCCACCATGATGGAGGCAAAATAGCCAATGATTTCAATTGTGTTAAGAGCTTCCATAAGGCACCTCGTTCAGGCCCTCTGCCGTCCATAAGCCTGACGGGGGATCCGTGCCCCTAAAGCAGGTTAAAGTTAAGTAAGTTTGGATGGTACTTATATTAACAAAAGCCACAGCACATTTGTAATAAAAATACGTTATTTAATGACTCACATCAAAAAATGGTGCACATTTATACACTAGCCACGAAATATTACCACACAAATGTTAACAAAAAGAAAATCCAGCAATACCGTGATTGATAACACTTTTCTTTTCAAGAATCCCTTATATACTGGCACTTAGTGCGTTATCCCGCGGTCTTGTCAGACCTTGCGGTTCAACAGGAGTGTAAATATGGAATACAACACCTCAGAACTTTGTGACATGTACTTGGATGTTGTCGATGTCGTCGAGCCTATGTTCAGCAACTACGGCGGTTGTAGTTCATTTGGCGGCTCCATTAGCACCATCAAGTGTTTCGAAGACAACGGCCTCATTCTCGATGTATTGCAGGACGATGGCGAAGGAAAGGTTCTGCTGGTAGACGGCGGTGGTTCTCTGCGCCGAGCGCTGATCGATGCCTCGATTGCCGAGGTTGCAGTCAACAACAACTGGGAAGGCATTATCGTTTACGGTAGCGTGCGCGATGTCGATGCCCTCGAAGAGCTGGATATAGGTATCCAGGCTCTGGCCTCCATTCCTGTTGGTGCCGATGGCAATGCCATTGGTGAAGTGGACATCCCAGTGAAC
The DNA here is from genome assembly GCF_002836945.1 of Shewanella chilikensis. Classification (GTDB taxonomy): domain Bacteria; phylum Pseudomonadota; class Gammaproteobacteria; order Enterobacterales; family Shewanellaceae; genus Shewanella; species Shewanella chilikensis. Next base: position 53,707 of record NZ_NIJM01000011.1, on the reverse strand, counting down.
TTCGGTGGTGTTACCTTCCTTCCAGGCGATCATATCTACGCCGATAACACAGGGGTAATTCTATCTCCAGAACCCTTGGATATCGACTGATATTCACTGTTGAACCAAAGCCGGCTTCTGCCGGCTTTTTTGTTGCCTTTTGCTCAGCCTCAGCCAGAATAGAGGCTATTCTTGCCCCGTCAGAGAAAGGGATACTCTATGGAACTGCCGCTCTCCCCCATCACGCAAGCCAAGCTGGCCCAATCTTTCAGCCCAAGAGAAGGTGAAACCCGTCTGGGTCAGAAAGTGCGCCTGCTGCCAGGCGCGGCGAGCTATATGGATGCGCTGACTCAGGCCAAAGCCGCAGGCGCCCGTTTTGCCATCATAGGTATCAAGGAAGATCTTGGGCCCAGAGCAAATCTGGGACAAGGCGGCGCCAACCAGGCCTTTGACGCCATGTTGCCGGCACTGCTCAATCTGCAGTCTAACCGCTTTCTCAGTGGTGAAGAATGCCTGCTGCTGGGGGAGATCACCCCGGTTGTCAATGCCGCCAATAATTGCCAGCAACTCAGACAAGAGGTGGAGTCGCTGGATCAGCAGGTCATCGAAGCCCTGACTCCGGTTTTTGCCGCCGGACTTGAGCCCATCGTCATCGGCGGTGGCCACAACAACGCTTTTGGCATACTTAGCGCCGCCCGGGCGGCGTTATCCAAGCCGCTGGCAGCGGTCAACCTGGACCCTCATTCAGACTTCAGGTTGCGAGAAGGCCGCCACAGTGGCAACGGTTTCAGCTATGCTGCAGCTAACGGCTCTCTGGGGCATTATCACGTGCTCGGGCTGCATGAACTGAAAAACAGTGAAGCCAACCTGGAGCAACTTTCGGCATTTGGTGGCAGCTGGCACAGCCTGCAGCAAATTTGGGTACGTCGCGAGCTGAGCTTAGAACAGGCTCTGAATGACATTGCCCGCCAGCTGCGCCATACGGGGCTGCCGGTCGCCATAGAGCTGGATCTGGATGCCATATCCCAGATGCCCTCCAGTGCCTCTACGGTTGCCGGTATTCCATTGTTGGATGCGGCGCATTATGTCAGCCATATGGCGCGCCACACCTCTAGTGTCTATCTGCATCTGGCCGAAGGCGCCCCGGCATGCCACGATGCAGGTTTAGCCGCCGGCTACAAGGCCGTGGGTCAGTGCCTTGCCGAACTGATTTACGCCTACCTACAGGCCAAACAGGTCTGAACACTGCCACACTCTTTTCGCTTTAGCACCGCCAAGCTTGCCCGTGCTCAAATAGGCAGGACGGCTCAGCGAAGTTCAGCCGCAATAGGGAATGCTATGGCGGCTGAGGCTATTCACCCCCGGCAGATATTGTGGTCTAATGCGCAGTCTGGCCACGGGGCCAACAGCGTTTTTTACTGCGGCGATCACAGCTTGGCCGCGCAAAGATTCAGCAAGCCGCACCAATAGCTTACACTCGCGGCAATACAAGTTAGTCATAGGAATACACTGATGTCTGAAGGCTCACCAAAGAGTACACATTTCGGGTATAAAACTGTCGAAGCTGAAAAAAAGGCCGACCTGGTAGCCGGAGTCTTCCATTCCGTTGCCGCTAAATACGACATCATGAACGATGTCGCTTCCTTTGGTATCCATAGATTCTGGAAACGCTTCACCATAGAGTGCGCCGGTGCCCGTCCGGGAATGAAGGTATTGGATCTGGCCGGAGGCACCGGTGATTTGACCGCAAAATTCTCGCACCTGGTGGGCGAAAAAGGCCAAGTTATTCTGGCGGATATCAATGATTCCATGCTCAAAGTTGGCCGCAGCAAGCTGCGCGACAAGGGCATAGTGGGCAACGTCAGTTATGTACAGGCCAACGCCGAAGCGCTGCCCTTCCCGGACAATCACTTCGATATCATCACCATCGCCTTTGGCCTGCGTAATGTGACCGACAAAGATGCGGCGCTGCGCTCAATGCAACGAGTGCTCAAGCCTGGCGGTAAATTGTTGGTATTGGAGTTCTCCAAGCCACAGCATGAGATCATGCGCAAGGCCTATGATCTGTATTCGTTCAAGATCCTGCCCAAGATGGGTCAGTTGGTTGCCAAAGACGCCGACAGCTACGAATATCTGGCCGAGTCCATCCGTATGCACCCGGATCAGGAAACCCTGAAGCAGATGATGCTGGACGCCGGCCTGGAGCAGGTGGATTACATCAATATGACCGACGGCGTAGTCGCTCTGCATCGAGGCTATAAGTTCTGAGATGAATGAACTGAGCCTGACATCACAGTGGCGGCTGCTGTGCTGCGCCGCTCTGGAGATGGCGCTAGAGAAAGTCACCGACCAAGCCGAGGGCGAATATGCCCGGTTGAAATCGCTGCACGGTAAAGTCCTGTGTCTGCAGCTCAGTCAACTGAATTGGCCGCTTTATTTAGTGTTTGCCAAAAAAATTCAGGTGCTTTCCAACTATGAAGGCGAGGTGGCGGTAACCGTCAAGGCCGATGCCACCACTCTCTATCGCCTGGGCGAAGGCGAGAGTCTCACCGAGCTTATCAAGCAAGATAAGCTGGTCATCGAAGGTGAACTCTCTCTGTTGCAAACATTCAGCCATTTCCTGCAACAGGTCAGATTCGACTTTGCCGAGCCTTTGTCCCGTTATCTGGGTGATGCCCCGACGCATATACTATTGAGCGGTCTGGAGCGAGCCAGGGCAGATTTAAGCCGGGTGTTTAACAAGACCCAGTCCCATCTGGCGCAATTAACCACCGAAGAGTATAAATTAGCCCCTCATCGGCTTGAATTTATTCACCATTGCGACAAAATTGACGAGCTTGCGACCGCCACGGACGCCTTAGAACAACGACTCGCCAATTTGAAGGACAAGAAAAGCCCATGAGTTTCGCCAGTATCAAGAGAGGATATCAGGTTATCAGCATTGCCCTGCATTATGGTTTGGATGAGCTGTTGCCGAAAAAGTTGACCCCTTGGTACTTCAAACTCTGGCGTCGCAGTCTATTTTGGCTACACAACAAACATAAATCCAAGGCAGGCGGTGAACGGCTGAAACTGGCGATGCAAGAGTTGGGGCCGGTTTATATCAAGTTCGGCCAAATGCTCTCCACCCGTCGCGATCTGCTCAGTGATGAATGGGCCCATGAATTGGCCATGTTGCAGGACAGAGTCCCGCCATTTGACTCCAAGTTGGCGCGGCAAGCCATTGAGGCCGAGCTCAAGGCCCCCATAGAAACCCTGTTTGACGATTTTGACGATACCCCGCTGGCCTCGGCGTCTATTTCCCAAGTGCACACGGCAACGCTCAAGTCCAACGGTAAGCCTGTAGTCCTCAAGGTATTACGCCCCAATGTAGAGCAAAACATTCTCGCCGACTTGCAGTTGATGAGCCAGAGTGCCAAGCTGCTGGGAACCATTCTCGGCCCGGATAACCGCCTGCGCCCGGCCGAAGTGGTGGAAGACTACCGCACTACCATTTTGGGGGAGCTCAACCTTAAACTGGAAGCGCTCAATACGGTCAAGCTGCGCAACAATTTTATCGACTCCAACGCCCTCTATATTCCCTATGTCTATGAAGAGCTTTGCTATCCAAGGATGATGGTGATGGAGCGCATCGAGGGGATCCCTGTATCTGATATAGCAGCGCTCAAGGCACAGGGCACCAACCTCAAGCTGTTGGCCGAGCGTGGGGTGGAACTCTTCTTTACCCAGGTCTTTCGCGATAATTTTTTCCACGCCGACATGCACCCGGGCAACATCTTTATTTCCCGCGAGCACCCGGAAGATCCTTTCTATATCGGTCTGGACTGCGGCATTATGGGAACACTTAACGACACGGATAAACGCTATCTGGCAGAAAACTTCCTTGCCTTCTTCAATCGTGATTACCGCCGTATCGCTCAGCTGTATGTGGAATCCGGTTGGGTTTCGGCCGATACCGATATTCAGGCCTTCGAGCAAGCAGTCAAAGTGGTGTGTGAACCTATGTTCAACAAGCCGCTGAATGAGATCTCCTTCGGCCATGTATTGTTGGAACTTTTTCGCACCGCGCGCCGCTTTCATATAGTGGTGCAGCCGCAGTTGGTCTTGCTGGAAAAGACCTTGCTCTATATCGAGGGCTTGGGACGTCAGCTTTACCCTCAGCTGGATCTGTGGCAAACGGCCAAACCTTTCCTTGAGCAGTGGATGGCAGAACAGGTCGGCCCCAAGGCAATGTTCAAAAAAGTGCAAACACAATTGCCCTTCTGGTCTGATAAACTTCCAGAGTTTCCGGAGCTGATATATGACAATCTGAAGCTGGGGCGTAATCTCCTTGGGGCTCAGCAGCAGATGCTGGATAAGTATCTTAAGCACCAGCAAAAAGCACACAAAAGTAATTATTTGTTAATCACATCCGCAATTTTGTTGATCTGTGGCACGATTTCACTCAGTCAGGACGCTACACTGTGGCCGTCCTATGTCAGTATTGGGGCCGGAGCAATCCTATGGTTTGTTGGATGGCGATCCAGGCCTAAAATTAAGAAATTTTAATTAGTACATTTTAATTAAAGGTTCATAATTGAACCAAGATTATCTAAGAGGAAACCTTCATGGGTGGTATCAGTATTTGGCAACTTCTCATCATCGCGTTAATTGTAGTGCTGCTGTTCGGCACCAAGAAGCTGCGTTCACTGGGCGGCGACCTCGGCGGAGCAGTTAAGGGATTTAAAAATGCCATGTCCAGTGACGACGACAAGAAGGCCATAGAGGACACTTCTGCACAGAACACTCAGGCAGACCCAAAAGCACAGGCGACTGATAAGAAGCCTGAGTCCAAGGACAAAGAACAGGCGTAATTCCCTATGTTCGATGGTATCGGCTTTATGGAGCTGCTGCTCATCGGGGTATTGGGGCTGGTCGTTCTCGGCCCCGAACGTCTCCCGGTAGCGGTACGTTCAATTACCGGCTGGATCCGTGCCATGAAACGCATGGCTAATTCGGTCAAAGATGAACTTGAGCAGGAGCTCAAGATCGAGCAGTTACATGCAGACCTGAAGAAGGCCGAGAGTAAGGGCCTCAGCAATCTGTCTCCGGAACTGCAGGAATCTATCGATCAACTGAGAGAAGCGGCCCAATCGGTTAACCGCCCCTATCAGGTTGAAGACAGCAAATCTCCAGCCCAGGAATCCCCCAAGGCAGAAGCCGCTGTCGAGGAGAAAACACCTGCCACCGAGACGGCTCCCAAGCCGACAGGTACTGACACTAAATAATGGGTAACGCATGTCGCAACAGCAGCCATTAATCAGCCACTTGCTTGAACTGCGCACTAAACTGCTCAAAGCCATTGCAAGTGTGCTTATCGTGTTTATTGCCCTGGTTTACTGGGCCAATGATATCTATCACTATATGGCGATCCCATTGATGCAGTCATTGCCGGATACCGGCAGTATGATTGCAACGGATGTGGCCGCGCCGTTTTTTGCTCCCTTTAAACTAACACTGGTACTGTCTTTTTTCATTGCGGTGCCCTATGTGCTATTTCAGATCTGGTCCTTTGTCGCGCCCGGACTATATAAACATGAAAAACGTCTGGTAGTTCCGCTCTTATTCAGCAGTACTCTGCTGTTTTATTTGGGAATTGCCTTTGCCTACTATGTAGTGTTCCCGGTCGTATTCGGCTTCTTTACCAGTGTGGCTCCGGAAGGGGTTCAGGTCGCGACCGATATCAGCAGTTATCTGAGCTTTATTCTGAAGCTGTTCTTTGCCTTTGGTTTGGCATTCGAGATCCCGGTCGCCGTGATTTTGCTGTGCTGGGCCGGAGTCACTACTCCGGAAGACCTAAGAGCCAAACGCCCCTATATCGTTGTCGGTGCCTTTGTGGTGGGCATGATGCTGACACCGCCAGATGTCATCTCTCAGACTATGCTGGCCGTGCCAATGCTGTTATTGTTTGAAGGTGGACTCTTGGCTGCCCGTTTTTACAGCAAGGCTTCGGATGAATCAGACGAGGACGAAACCGAGGAAAAGCAGGCATAATCAGCAGGCAGCAAGGGTAATAACAAGAATAAAAGAAGGATGATATTCATGCGTTTAACCTGGATTGCTGCCTCTACTGCTGCACTGCTTTGTTTTCAGGCTCAGGCCGGAATCGAGCAGGAGTTGGCTCAATGTGCCTCCCTAACTGATAAACTCGACCGGCTCATCTGCTACGATGAGCTGGCTGCCAAAGTCTCTCATGTAAAAGCCCCCCAAGTTAGTCCTGCCGAAGTAACCACTGTGGTTGCCGCTGCGCCTGTAGCCAAGAGTGTCCAGGTCGATCCTGCGGCCGACTTCGGTGCCGATAACCTGGAATCCACTATCCAGGCCAGCAAGAAAAATGAAGTTGCGAAGATTTTCCTGACCATCAGCGAGGTCGAGAAAGACCCCTATGGCGCCCTCAAAATCAGCTTCAATAACGGTCAGGTTTGGAAACAGACCGACAGCCGCAATTTCCGCCTGAAATCCGGGCAGAAGGTTTATATCGAAAAAGCCGCCTTAGGCTCATTCCTGTTGGGAGCTGAAGGGCGCAACAGCACTATCAGGGTCAAACGTCTGCAGTGAATCAATACCTGGATATCGCTGTCAATTTGATTGGCAGCCACCTGGAACAAGATCTCAATCGAGTTATCAATGAAGCGGCAGGCGAAGGCGTCTCGCCGCTTATCATTATTGGCAGTCATCTGGATGAAAGCCGAAACTGCATCCAGGTTTGCCGGCAATATCCCCAAAAAGTCTACACTACAGCAGGTGTCCACCCTCATCATGCCAGCGAATGGCAAACGGAGAGCGCCGCAGAACTGAAGCTACTGGCCGGACAACCGGGCGTGGTTGCCATAGGGGAATGCGGCCTGGATTACAACAGAGACTTTTCGCCGCGCCAGCAGCAACGCCAGGCCTTTGAGGCCCAGTTGGCTCTGGCGGTAGAACTGCAATACCCGGTACTGATGCATCAGCGAGATGCCCATGATGATTTTCTGGCTATTCTGGATGACTATCTGGAAGCCCTGCCGGCGGCGCTGCTGCACTGTTTTACCGACGGCCCCAAACAGGCCGAAGACTATATTGCCAGGGATCTGTATTTGGGCGTAACAGGTTGGGTTTGTGACGAACGTCGGGGACAGGATCTGGTCAGCGCTCTCCCCTTAATCCCGGACAACAGATTATTACTGGAAACCGACAGTCCCTATCTACTACCACGCAGCATGCGGCCCAAGCCCAAATCCGGCCGCAATGAGCCCAAGTATCTGCCTTACATAGCCCAAGCTGTCGCCGACATCCGAGGTCAGTCGCTGGAGAGTCTTGCGCGCCAATGCTTTAGCAACAGCTTGCGTTTCTTTAAACTGGAGAGCATTCATGGCTAATGCCTACTCCATTCTATTGCTCTTCTTGAGTTTACTATCTCTCAGTCTTGCTGCCGAACCCAGAGTCGCGTTGTCGGCAACCGAAGGGCTGGATTTAGATCTACGCCCCAGCACCCGAGTCACAGAACAAGGCACTGATAGTCGCCTCAGCCAGATACAGAATTTACCGGATACCGCCTGGCACCCAGCCAATGACTACAACTTTATCGAAATGGGCGCCGATGGCCTCTGGTTCAACTTCAGCCTTTATGCCAAAGAGCCGGGCCATTTCAACAGAATACTAGCCTTCAATAACCCCAGTATGGACAAGCTGGAGATCTACCACTATGTCGATGGTCGTCTCCAACGTCAGCTAACTCTGGGAGATACCCAGGCCTTTGGCCACAGAAGCATATTAAGTACCAACTTCCTCTATGCCTTTCATATCAGGCAGCAGGAGCAGCACCAATTCTGGCTGAAATTGACCACTGCCGGCAGCAGCTATCTGCCTATCCACCTTTGGGAGCCATACGAGCTGCTACAAAGCCAGGAAACCCGCAATATGCTCAATGGCATACAGTTAGGCGCCCTGGCCGCTATAGGCTTGTTTGCATTGTTTATCGCCCTAACAACCCGCTCCTTTAGTTACAGCTATTACGCCGGCTATGTATTGACCATGACCTTATTGGTTGCTTGCATCAATGGCACGGCCTTTCGCTATCTTTGGCCCAATGTGCCGCAGCTGCAACAATATGTTATCCCTTCGTTGGTCCCTCTGGTTATCGCCTTTGGAATACTCTTTACCGAGAAGGTATTGCAGCTCAAGTACCACAGTATCCGTATGTTGAGAGCCTGTCGCTATACCGCGGCCAGCGCCATACTGCTGATGTTTGCCACTGTAGTGCTCGATTATGCGCTCGCCATCTATATCGAGATCATCTCAGTCATGTCTGTGAGCCTGATGCTACTGTTTTTCAGCATACTGCAGGCGATACGCGGCAATAAACTCGCCAAACTCTACACTGTCTCCTGGAGTGGCATGACGCTGGGGATCTTTGTCTCCTGCCTCATGTATCTGGGTCTTATCAAACTGCCCTTGATGCCCCAAACACCGGTGCTATTGGGACTCACCTTCGAGGTGGTGTTTATGGCGGCAGTACTGGCAATACGCTACAACGATGAACGCAAGGCCAAGCAAAGAATTCAGCAAGAAGCCCTGAAACAGGCGGAGCGAATCCGCGAAGCCAGGGAAGAAACCCTGAGAATGGAAGCCGAGAGCAACGAGAAGCTGGAACGTATGGTGCAGGAACGTACGCTGGAGCTGGAAATTGCGCTCAGAGAACTGAACGAAGCCAACCAGAAACTCACTGAGCAAGCCACCATAGATAGCCTTACCGGGGTCAAAAATCGCTCTACCTTCGACAAGCGTCTGCAGGCCGAAGGGCGCATCAGTCGACGGCAACAGACGTCGCTGGCGCTGCTGATGCTGGACATAGACAGATTCAAGACCATTAACGATACCCATGGCCATTTGGCCGGCGATCAAACCCTTAAGAGTATTGCCAATACCCTCAAGAATATCCTCAGGCGCCCAAGTGATCTGGTATCACGTTTTGGCGGTGAGGAGTTTGCTATTATATTGCCTAATACTGATACTAACGGGGCCCTGAGTGTGGCAGAACAGATACGTCACGCCATCTCGGCCTTGGATGTCAGTTGGGACAAACAAACAATCCCTCTGACCGCCAGTATCGGCGTCAGCGTCGCCATCATAGAGTCGGATATGCACATCACCCAATTGTTGGAGCAAGCCGACAAGGCGCTGTATCACGCCAAAAATTCAGGCAGGGATCGGGTCTACGCCTTTGATCCCGAGCAAGATACCCTTTCAGATCCAGCCAGGAGCCCAAAGTGAACATAATTACCAGTGCCTACCCACAGCGTCGTATGCGCCGTATGCGCAAGCATGAGTTCAGTCGCCGCCTGATGGCTGAGAACCAGTTGACGGTCAATGACCTCATCTACCCCATGTTTGTGCTCGAAGGTAACAAGCGTACCGAATCTGTAGCCTCCATGCCGGGCGTTGAGCGTTACAGCATAGATCTACTGCTCAAAGAAGCCGAAGAGCTGGTAGAGCTGGGGATCCCTTTGATTGCCCTCTTCCCGGTAACACCGGCGGAGAAAAAGTCTCTGATGGCCGAAGAAGCCTACAATCCTGACGGTTTGGTGCAAAGAGCCGTTCGTGAGCTCAAGGCAGAGTTCCCTCAATTGGGCGTGATGACAGATGTCGCACTGGATCCCTACACCACTCATGGCCAAGACGGGATCATAGATGAGACGGGTTACATCATTAATGACATCACCACAGAAATTTTGGTGAAACAGGCACTGTCCCACGCCGCAGCAGGTGCCGATATGGTAGCCCCTTCAGACATGATGGATGGTCGCATAGGTGCCATACGTCAGGCGCTCGAAGCTGCAGGCCACGTCAACACCCAGATTATGGCTTATAGCGCCAAGTATTCTTCCAACTACTATGGCCCCTTCCGCGATGCGGTCGGCTCTGCCGGCAACCTCAAAGGCGGCAACAAGCACAGCTATCAAATGGATCCGGCCAACTCGGACGAAGCATTGCATGAAGTCGCCCTGGACATTCAGGAAGGCGCCGATATGGTGATGGTGAAGCCAGGCATGCCTTATCTGGATATAGTGCGCAGAGTCAAAACCGAACTGGGTGTGCCGACTTTTGCCTATCAGGTCAGCGGTGAATACGCCATGCATATGGCAGCAATTCAAAACGGCTGGCTGGCAGAAAAAGCCATAGTGATGGAATCTTTGCTGTGCTTCAAACGTGCCGGCGCCGATGGCATTCTCACTTACTTTGCCAAGCAGGCCGCCCAATGGCTGAAAGACGCCAAGTAAATTGAACTCCAAAGCCGCCTTCAAGGCGGCTTTTTTGTATTTATACCATTCCCGGCAAGAATCCACTCCCTGGTTGAAAAACCTCTTTGTTCAGATCAAAATTATTTAGTGATCTTGCTAACATACATAGTGTTTGTCTCTTTGATATATCCCTCACCAATGTTTGAATCAGGGTATGGAGTCACCCCACCCGAGGTAGTATGATGCACCAGAATGTAAAAGCGTTACTCGCCACCACCGCGTTATTCTTCAGTTGCCAGGTTATGGCCAATGGCGGTTGTGGTTTCGAAGACAAACAGGAAGGCTTTATCGCCACCTGCAGCGAGGAGAAACAGGAAGTGATCTTAACGGGCGCAGTCGAAGCACAGAAACTGGTGACAGAATTACCCGAATTCAGCAGTGGCTATCAGAGTTATCAGGTAGAGACAGATGCCTTGGCTCCAATAAAAGCGGTCGATAAGGCCACAGAAATTGTCGTCATCATAGGCACCTGGTGCCCGGACTGCCACAGAGAAACACCGCGCTTTATCCGTATCATGGAGCAAGTGGCCAACCCTAATATCCAGGTGCGTTATATCGGGGTAGATCGCCAGAAACAGGATCCGGAAGGCTTGGCCGCCCAATATGACTTCCAGCGGATCCCAACCTTTATTGTACTTCAGGATGACAAAGAGATTGGCCGTATCGTTGAACGCCCGGAAGTCTCTCTGGAGCAGGATCTGGCCAAGATCCTCAAGTAATCTTTCAAGCCACTATGCCGCGTAACCTAAGGTGCACTAGGGCTGTAGCAACAAAAAAATGAGATAGTAAAAAGGACCTGGTTAAGGTCCTTTTTTAATTGTGCTTATTCTGCAGACTGCCGTTTGGCCAACATCTGCAACACCCCTTCACGCAAAGCGCCGCCGGATAAATGCAGTTGTTCAATACCCAGCAGCTCAAACAGCGCCAGCAAGATGGCAACACCGGATGTAAAGGTCGGTGCCCGCTCTGGAGCAAGGCCATCTATGCCATCCAGAGTTAAGCTCTCCTGAGCCAATAACTCCTGTTTCAGTGATTCCAACACCGCCAGAGTCAAAGTTTCCGACCTCTGCCTATGTTGCAACACTTCAACCACTGACTGCACTGCTCCGGAAGCGCCGACCACCGAATGCCAACCCAGCGCTTTCAAAGTCGATTTGTGTTCAGCCAAGGCCAGTTCCACCCTGGCTCGCACATCGTCAAAGTCCAGCGGTTGCAAGGGAGCAGAGGTGAAAAAGCATTGGTTGTAGGTGACACAGCCTATAGGCAGACTGGTTTTAAACAGCACCTTTTCACCGTCACCCACAATAAACTCGGTACTGGCACCACCTATATCTATCACCAGGCGTCGCCCTTCGCCATGAGTGGTCGCCACCATGCCTTGATAGATAAGTTCGGCTTCACGCATACCGCAGATGATCTCTATCGGGTGCCCTAATATTTGCAGGGCACGACGATTGAATTCATCGGCGTTGCTGATACAACGAAGGGTTGCTGTGGCAATGACTGCCACATTGACATCATCGACTTGATGTTCGACAAGCATATTGGAGAACATGGCCAGGCAATCGAGGCCACGTTCGAATGCCGCCAGATTGAGACTGCCATCAGCCTCAATTCCCTCGGCCAACCTCACCTTACGTTTGTACTTGGCGAGAACCTTGGGCTGGCCGCCGACGGTACGGGCAACCAGCATATTGAAGCTATTGGAGCCAAGAGTTATGGCAGCGTAGGCGGGTTTCGGCATTCAGGAATGTCTGCGAGTCCTGTCGTGACGAGGTGGACGACCACCGCTACGATGAGCTCCCTGAGGACGTCCCTGACCGCGATCACGGGTATTGCGCGGTCCGGCATGCTTACGATGGATACGAACCGGTGCTGGAATATCATCGAGCAAGGCTTCGGCATCATAAGAGGTTACCGGAATCGAGTGCTTGATATAGTCTTCGATAGCCGGCAGGTTGAGGGCGTATTCTTCACAGGCAAAGCTGACCGAAACCCCTTTGGCACCGGCACGGCCAGTACGACCGATACGGTGAACATAGTCTTCACAGTCATCAGGCAGGTCGAAGTTATAGACATGGGACACATCAGAAATATGCAGGCCACGGGCCGCTACGTCTGTGGCCACCAAAATATCCAGATCACCCTTGGTGAACAGCTCCAGGATCTTAAGGCGTTTCTTTTGTGGCACGTCACCGGTCAGTAGACCGACTCTGTGACCATCACCTTCGAGCCAACCCCAGAGGTTTTCACACTGATGTTTGGTATTGGCAAAGACTATCGCCTTATCCGGCCAATCTTCCTCTATCAGGGTAAGCAGCAGTGGGATCTTGTCTTTCATCGAAGGATAGAACAGCTCTTCCTTGATGTTTTTCGAAGTTTTCTCTTCCGGTGCAATTTCGACTTTGACCGGGTCATTCATATGGTCATAAGCCAGCTCCTGCACCTTCATCGACAGGGTAGCCGAGAACAGCATGTTGAGCCTGTCTTTGGCATCCGGCATGCGGCGGAACAGGAAGCGAATGTCTTTGATAAAGCCCAGATCAAACATACGATCCGCTTCATCCAACACTACGGCCTGAATAGCGCTGAGGTTGATAACCCCTTGACGCACGTAATCTATAATGCGCCCCGTAGTACCAATCAGGATATCCACGCCCTTGTCCAGCACCTTGCGCTGGACATCATAGCCTTCGCCGCCATAGACAATCCCCACCTTGAGTTTGGTGTGTTTGGACAGCAAGGTGGCATCTTTGGCTATCTGAATCGCCAGTTCCCGGGTTGGTGCCATGATGATGGCTCTGGGCTGATTAAGTTGGCGTTCGGCGGGAATGTCGGTGGAAAGTAAGTGGTTAAAAGTTGCTACCAGAAAGGCCAGGGTCTTGCCCGTACCTGTCTGCGCCTGACCGGCGATATCCTTGCCCTGCAAAAGTACCGGCAGGGAAAGTGCCTGAATAGGCGTACAATATTCGAAACCGTTTTCTGCAAGCGCCTGAATTACTTCAGGATGTAGTGGCAGTTCGGCAAGTTTTTGTTGAGATAAATGTGTTTCGCTCATAGCGCAAGCATACCAGTTAGGGTTGCAATAAGATACTCGATCGTTTGAAATAGCGACAAGAAAAAAACGGTGACTTGAATTGCCGTTAATCCAACCCAATATACAGGTTAAGCCATTAACAGACCAGTAATGGCAACCCAACTGGAGAACATCATGAGCGATAAAATTGTGTACCTGAGCGACGACAGCTTTGAAAACGACGTCCTGAAATCAGAACTGCCTGTATTGGTAGACTTCTGGGCCGAGTGGTGTGGCCCATGTAAAATGATCGCTCCCATCCTGGACGATGTTGCCGAAGAATACGCCGGCAAACTGACCATCGCCAAATTGAACATAGATCAAAATAACGCTTCACCTGTTAAATACGGTGTTCGCAGCATCCCTACTCTGTTGCTGTTCAAAAACGGTGAACTGGTTGCCAATCAGGTTGGCGCCCTGTCCAAGACTCAGTTGAAAGAGTTCATCGACGCCCAGATTTGATCACTCAAATCAAATAAGTGACACCCGGCACGCCCTAGAAATAAAAATGTGCCGGGTTCAGTTAAACTTCTGGACGCCCTGTCCTGATAGTGCTACTTTAATAACCAGATTCTTTCTACTAACCCACTTCTCGCTGTTCAATCAACATCCATCAAGTCCAATTTGAGAGATTGAGCGCGTAAGCTTTGTCGCGTGAAACAAGACCCACCAAAAATGAATTTAACTGAATTAAAAAACAAGTCTATTGCAGACTTAGTCGCACTGGCCGAAGAAATGAAGCTGGAGAATATGGCTCGTGCCCGCAAGCAGGATATCATCTTCTCTATATTGAAAGCCCATGCCAAGAGCGGTGAAGACATCTTCGGCGGCGGCGTTCTGGAAATACTTCAGGATGGATTTGGTTTCCTGCGCAGTGCCGATGGTTCGTATCTGGCCGGTCCCGATGATATTTATGTTTCTCCAAGCCAGATCCGTCGTTTCAACATGCGAACGGGTGACACCATTTTCGGCAAAATACGTCCCCCTAAAGAAGGCGAACGCTATTTTGCTCTGCTGAAAGTTAACGAAGTTAACTTCGACAAGCCTGAAAACTCTCGCAACAAGATCCTGTTTGAAAACCTTACCCCACTGCATGCAGAAGAACGTCTGCGTATGGAACGTGGTAACGGTTCCACCGAAGATATCACAGCCCGAATTCTGGATCTCTGCTCACCTGTGGGTAAGGGCCAGCGTGGGCTGATTGTTGCGCCACCCAAAGCCGGTAAGACTCTGCTGCTGCAGAACATTGCCCAATCAATCACCTACAACAACCCTGAAGTAGTGTTGATGGTGCTGCTGATCGACGAACGTCCTGAAGAAGTCACCGAAATGCAGCGTCTGGTTCAGGGTGAAGTGATCGCTTCCACCTTCGATGAGCCTGCAAGCCGTCACGTACAAGTTGCAGAGATGGTTATCGAAAAGGCCAAGCGCCTGGTTGAACACAAGAAAGACGTAGTGATTCTGCTGGACTCCATCACCCGTCTGGCTCGTGCTTACAACACGGTTGTGCCTTCATCCGGCAAGGTGCTGACAGGTGGTGTGGATGCCAACGCGCTGCACAGACCCAAGCGTTTCTTCGGTGCAGCCCGTAATATCGAAAACGGTGGCAGCCTGACTATTATCGCCACTGCGCTTATCGATACCGGCTCCAAGATGGACGAAGTGATTTACGAAGAGTTCAAGGGTACAGGTAACCAGGAACTGCATCTGTCACGCAAGGCCGCTGAAAAACGGGTATTCCCTGCCATTGACTTCAACCGCAGCGGTACCCGTCGTGAAGAGAAACTAACCACGCCGGATGAGCTGCAGAAGATGTGGATCCTGCGTAAGATCCTCAACCCTATGGATGAAGTCAGCGCGATGGAATTCTTGATCGACAAGTTGGCAATGACCAAGACCAATGAAGAGTTCTTCACTGCGATGAAACGCACCAAGTCTTGATGTAAAAGGCAACGGTCCCAATCGGACCGTTCCTGCTCTGACACCCATTAACACCATTCAGTCAAAGTTTGTTTAACTGAATGGTGTTATGTCAAACAAGTTGATTCTTACAAGTCGAGCGCCAAGATTTTCGAGCGGCGATGGTAGTTGTAAAGCTGCTTCTTCTTGCTAGGCAAAGCATCCACCTCCACCAATTCAAAACCATGTTCCAGGAACCAATGAATGCTGCGGGTCGTCAACGCGAATAACCTGGAATAACCACGTACCTTGGCCTGGCCTATAATGTTTTGCAGCAGCAAACTACCACGATCGGCATCGCGATAGTCAGGGTGTACCACCAAACAGGCAAATTCGCCGGCATTGTCCTCTTCAAAGGGATAAAGCGCCGCGCAGCCTATCACCAAGCCATCACGCTCAATCAGCATAAACTGCTCTATTTCTATCTCCAGTTGTTCGCGGGAGCGACGCACCAGGATACCCTGCTCTTCCAGCGGGCGGATCAGGTTGAGTATGCCGCCAATGTCGGCAATGGATGCGCGCCGTAAGCGCTCGGCACTCTCAGTGACTATCTGGGTACCTATACCTTCACGAGAAAACAATTCCTGCAACAGGGCACCATCTTCCAGATAGCTGACCAAATGGCAACGGGGTACGCCACTGCGACAGGCATCAATACTGGCCTTAAGAAACGCCATGGTGCCGACGCAACCTTCACCCTGGCCGGCCAGTTTATCGAGAATTTTCTGGGCATCGTTGGGCATCAGTTCGGCAATCACATCACCATTACGGTCCAAAATACCGTTCTGGGAGCTGAAGCCTATCATCTTGTCGGCTTTAAGCTTGATTGCTACTTGAGTCGCTACCTCTTCAGCGGTGAGATTAAAACTCTCGCCGGTGACCGAAGCTGCTATCGGCCCCATCAGGATGATGCAGTTATTTTCCAATTGCCGCTTAAGCCCTTGAACATCAATACGGCGCACCTTGCCGGAGAGGCAATAGTCAATGCCATTGTCGACCCCCAAAGGCTGGGCAATCACAAAATTACCGCTAACCACATTGATCTGAGCTCCCTGCATAGGTGTGTTCGACAAGCTCATGGACAACCTGGCAGTAATATCAAACTGCAAAGAACCAGCCACCTGCTTAATCAGCTTAAGAGTCGCTTCGTCGGTGATCCGTACACCTTGATGGTAGGCGGGCTCAATCTGATGATGAGCCAAGGATTCGTCTATCTGCGGCCGGGCGCCATAAACCAATACCACCTTGATCCCCAAGCTATGCAGCAAAGCAACATCATTGATGATGGAACGAAACTTAGGCTGAGCCAGTGCCTCCCCTCCTAACATCACAACAAATGTCTTACCCCTGTGGGCATTGACATAGGGAGCAGAATGACGAAAACCATCAACCAATTCTGTGGTACGCACCTTGGGATTTACCTCACACTCGTTAAAGCCGGCAGAAATGAATGCCACACCTGTGGCACGAACAACATAATAATGCATTTAAATTCACTTAAAAAGCATTTATTTGCAAATACGACCATTTCAACTCCTAACCATTCACATGCAGGACAAGCAATCTCCAAATACTTTTCCAAAGACAACTATCGAGTCAACATTCACAGCCAGGGTTCCAGTTATCGCAAAGAAAGGTATAGCAGGGATCTGTTGAGAATGTATGAACCCTCCAGCGACCCGGAACCTGCGCCATAAGGTTTGCTATCGTCGATGGGCAGATAGACAGGGCCCGCAACTCAGCCTTCCCAAACAAGAAACATTACAGGTAAGAGTTATAGATGCGGCGAATATAGAATCCAAAGTCAAACCCCAAGTGCCGACGTGCTGCCTGCGGGCTCGTACCTGGAAGGAGAGTTTCTGCAAATATCTAAACAACTGCCGCCCGATTATCAATTTTGAATTCAAACGCGGATCAAAATCAGGCTGATTGCTGTACCATATAGCCTCAGTTGCAGAGGCGATATCGAATAGGGCATCACAGCATCGGCCCGGTCTGATTGACATCGGCGACCGACATCTTTAAAACGTCAGCCAAGTTGGCGATAGCGCTACGAGACACAGCAAGGACACGGAACGATGGGACAGCTTATAGGAAATTTCTTCTCGGTAGTTTGGCGAGTTCTCGCTGCGGTTTTTGGTCACTGGCAAGCGCCGCCCTGGATGCATTGGTGCATAAAGCATCCCTTTAAAACCTTGGGAAGCCTACTGCTGCTATCTGTGCTGACTGTGCTTTGCTGGGGCGGCTGGTATTGGTATCAGCATTTACCCAAGCCCTATACCCTACACTATACGCTCAAGGCGCCGCAGCTAACCGATTACCACCAGGCCAAACCTCAGGTCGCTCCCTTGACCCTGACCTTCAGTGGTTCGGTCGCACCTTTGGACGTCATAGGCAAACCAGTCTCCAAAGGCGTCAGCCTCAGCCCCCAACTCGCCGGGCAGTGGCGCTGGGCCAGTGACAAGCATCTGCAATTTATTCCGGATAACGACTGGCCGATTGCGGAAAAGTTCGCGGTCAGCCTGGATAAGAAGCAGCTGCTGGCAGACCATATCTTACTGGATAAATACCAGAGCGAATTCAGCACAGCCGCCTTCACCGCCACCATCTCTGATGGGCGTCTGTACCAGGATCCGGCCCAGCCGAGTATTCAAAAGCTGGTCGCTACCCTGGCCTTCAGCCACCCGGTGGATACGACCTCGGTCAAACCCCAACTGGCGATATTGCTGAGCCCCGGCTTGACCTACAGCGGCAATGGCGATACCGAAGTCACCTTCGACGACAAGCATCTGTTCGCTTACATACATTCTCCTGCGCTCGCCACACCACTTGAGCAGAGCACTGTAACCCTGGAAGTCAGCAAAGGGATCCTGGCGGCCAGCGGCGGCAACAAGGCAGGCAAGAGCCAATGGCAAGTAGAGGTTCCCGGCCGTTATCAGCTGAGCTTTAAACAGGCTCAGGTCAACTTCGCCTACAACGACAAGGATGAACCCGAGCCGGTACTGACAATGGAAAGCTCACGTCCGGTCAACGACGAAGCGCTTCAAGGCAAGGTACATGCCTGGTTGCTGCCGCTGAAAAATCCCAAGGGAAGCCGTCACTGGTATCAGGAAAATGTCACCGAACAGGTGCTGGCCAAGGCCGACAAACTGACCTTGACCCAGATCCCCGGTGCCGAAGGCCTCAACCAGTTGCACAGCTTCAAGCTGAAAGCTCCGGTCGATCGCTACGTGGCGGTAATGGTGGATAAGGAAGTCGAAGGCCAAGGGGGTTATCTGTCCCGCGATGCCGTGCTGACTGTGCTGCGAATGCCGCAATACCCCAAGGCGCTCAATTTCCTCGGCGAAGGTTCCTTGCTGACTCTGGACGACGATCAACGCCTCGGCTATCTGGCCCGAGGGGTACAAAAGGTGCAGATTGAGGTCGCCCAGTTACTGCCTGATCAGCTCAATGCCCTGATAGATCAAAGCTCGGGCAGCTTTGCCGAGCCCTACCTCAACAACACAGATTTCGACCGTTTGGTCACCCGTCAGGTGTTCAAGCAACAGCTTGCCGGGCGCGATCCCAGCAAGACGCTCTACGGCAGCGTCGACCTCAAGCCCTTCTTCAAGGACAAGCGCGGCATCTTTGTGGTCAAGCTTACTCCGGCCGATGAAAGAGACAGCCAAACCTTCGACTATTACCAAACCGAGGCCCACGATCTGCGCTTTGTGGTCGTGACAGATCTGGGCATACTCGCCAAACGCAGCCGTGATGGCAGCCAGGATCTATTCGTGCAATCCCTCGGCAAGGGGACTCCGGTGGCAGGAGCCCGGGTGGCCGTCATCGGCCGCAACGGTTTGCCGGTAGCCGAGGCTTTAACCGATGAACGCGGTCATGCAAGCTTTGCCAAGCTTGGCGATCTGCGCCGGGAAAAGACCCCGCTCTACTATCGGGTCGAAAAGGATGGCGATCTCTCCTTCTTACCTTTGGCTGATTGGCGTCGCCAGCTCAATCTGTCCCGTTTCGACACCGGCGGCAGCTATGAAAGCGACGATCCCGGCGCCCTGAGAGCCTACCTCTTCACCGACCGCGGGCTGTATCGCCCCGGTGAGACGGCTCATATCGCCAGTTTGGTGCGGGGGCAGGACTGGAGTACCGCCCTGGGTGGCCTGCCGGTGAAAATGCAGATCACCGACCCCCGCGGGGTAACCGTGCTGGATCGCACCTTCAAACTCGATGGCAGCGGCTTTGACAGCCTGGACTTCAGCGCCGGTGAAACCGCGGTTGCCGGTGACTATCTCGCCACTCTGTCCCTCATCAAAGACAGATACCGCCTCACGCGTCTTGGTGATGTCACCTTCAAGGTGCGCGACTTCGAGCCGGATCGTATCAAGGTGCGAGTCTATTTGGGCACCGACTTGGGCACCGACAAGCAGTTTGAAGGCTGGCGCACGCCGCAGCAACTCAAGGCCGAGGTCTTGGCCGAGCAACTCTTCGGCGGCCCGGCGAGCGATCGCCGAGTCAGCGGCGAGATGGTGCTGTCACCAACCGATATCAGCTTCAAAGCCTGGCCAGGCTATCGTTTTGGGGTATTGGGCAAGCTCAAGGAATCGTTCCGCGAAGACTTGAGCGAAACCACCACAGACGGCGAAGGCAAGGCCAGCCTGGACTTGGCGCTGGACCGCTTTGCCGGCAGCACCTACAAGCTGCACTTGCTGGCTCGGGTATTTGAAGCCGGTTCAGGCCACGGTGTCAGCGCCCAAGACCAGCTACTGGTATCCGATGCCGACTGGTTACTGGGCTACAAGAGCGATGGCGATCTGGACTTCATCAGCAAAGACGGCAAGCGTGTGCTCAACCTGCAAGCCGTTGGCCAGGACCTTCAAGGTGTGGCTACTGAGCTCAAAGTCGAGCGTATCGCCCGGCGCTGGGTGTCTGTGTTGGTGAAACAGAATGACGGCACCTACCGCTATGAATCGCGCCGCAAAGACAAACTGCTGGGCAGCACTGCCCTGAGTCTGGCCGCAAGCGGTGGCCAATTGGAACTCGACACCAGGGAGCCGGGTGACTACCGCCTGAGACTGCTGGATGCAAACGGCCGCCAGTTGAACCAAATAGATTACAGCGTTGCCGGCAGCGGCAACGCCAGTCGCACGCTGGAGCGCAACGCCGAGCTGGAACTGACGCTAAACAAGGCGGAATATCTGCCGGGTGAAAGCATTCAGGTAGCGATCCAGGCCCCTTACAGCGGTGCCGGACTCATCACCATAGAGAGAGACAAGGTTTACGCCTTCAAATGGTTCAAGGCCGACAGCACCCGTTCGTTGCAAAGCATTACCCTGCCGCAAGGCATTGAGGGCAATGCTTATATCAATGTGCAGTTCCTGCGGGCACCGGACTCGGAAGAAGTCTTCATGAGCCCGCTGTCCTATGCCGTGAAACCCTTTAAGGTGGATCTAGGTGAGCGGCGTCAGGCCATCGCCCTGAGCCTGCCGGAAAAGGTTAAACCCGGGACGCAACTGGATATCGACCTCAAGCTGCCAAGCAAAGCCAGAGTCGTGGTATTCGGGGTTGATGCCGGTATTTTGCAGGTGGCCCGCTATGAAGCGCCGGATCCACTGGCGCACTTCTTCGACAAGAAGGCTCTCAGCGTAGATTCGAGCCAAATTCTCGACCTGCTGCTGCCGGATCTCAAGGTGCTGATGCGCCAGGCCGCACCCGGAGGTGACGCCGCCGCGCTGCTGGCAGCCAACCTCAACCCCTTCAAGCGCAAACGCGCCAAGCCTGTGGTCTACTGGTCGGGTATTCGTGAGTTGGCCGCCGGAAAGCAGCGGCTGCAATATACAGTGCCCGACAGCTTCAACGGCAGTATCCGCTTCTTTGCCGTCAGTGCCACCGAGAGCGGCATAGGCACCAGCGAGGCCAGTGTCGCGGTTAAGGCGCCTGTGGTGATGAGCCCCAATGTGCCGGCATTCCTGGCACCCGGCGACAGCGCCGATGTGACTGTGGGGCTCTATAACACAGAAGCCGAGGCGCAGGATGTTACCCTGACCCTCAACCTGAGCGGCGCCCTTCGTAGCGACCTGCAACCGCAGCAGTTCCATATCGAACCGGGCCGTGAGGCCACGGCGCACTTTGCCGTCAAGGCAGGTGAAAATCTGGGTCAAGGGGAGCTCCACTGGAAGCTGGCCACCAGCGAAGGCGAGCTCAAGATCAGCGAGAGCATCTCGGTACGGCCGTTAACGCCCCACCGGTTGACCCTGGCCACGGCTGTGCTCGACCGCTCCGAAGCCAAGCTCAAACTTGACCGTCAGCTGTTTACGCCGTTCAGCAAGGTGGAAGCGGCCCTTGGCAACAGCCCGCTGGTTTGGGCTCAGGGGCTGAGCCACTATCTGGACAACTATCCTCACGCCTGTACCGAGCAGTTGGTATCCAAAGCCGTACCGGCACTGCTGCTGGGCAAGCCCCAGGATAATCTCAATGACTTTAACCAACTCATTGGCCAGTTGCGTAGCCGCCAGAACAGCAGCGGCGGCTTCGGTCTCTGGGCCGCCAACCCGATAGTCGAGCCTATGGTGGCCTTGTATGTGGTAGACATGCTGCTGGACGCCAAGGCCCAGGGTTACCCCGTGCCCCAGGATCTACTGGACAAGGCCAACAGCTATCTATCGAGCGTGAGCTCCGGCCCCAGCAGCGGCCTGGATGAGCTGCGCGAGCGTGCCTATGGCGCGTATCTGCTGGCCCGCCAGGGCGTGCAGGTTAGCGGCGCCCTGGCCGACATCCGCGAGCGTTTGCAGCGCTACTATCCCAAAGATTGGCAAGCAGACATCGCCAGTGCCTGGCTGGCCGCCAGCTTTACCCTGATGCAGCAGCAACAGTTGGCCGAGCCGCTGTGGCAGGCGCAGAAGTGGCAGCTGCTTGAGGACAAGCCCCAGCGCCTCGGCCTCTACCTGGATCCCATGGTGCACGATGCCCAGCTGCTGACACTCATCGCCCGTCAGGCGCCACAGCGCCTGGATGACCTGCCGGAACAGTTGCTGCCGCGCATGGGCCAGTGGCTCAGCGAGCAGCGTTATAGCTCGCTGTCTGCCGGTACTCTGGTGCGGGCGCTGACCGCTCTGGATAACTCCCGCGGCGATCAGGGGCTGTCCATGCAAGCACTGGTCGATAAGGCCTGGCAGGCACTGAGTCTACCCAAGGCTAAGCTGCCCCTCGGCAGTGAAGAGGTGAAATACCAGAAAACCGGCACTAATGATGCCTTCTATCTTCTCAGCCAGCAGGGATTTGACCAAAGCCCGGCCAAGCCTTTCAGCCAAGGGCTGGAGGTGAGCCGCGACTATCTGACCCTGGAACAGCAACCTCTTGGCAAGGTCAAGGTCGGGGATGAATTCCTGGTCAGGCTGCGGCTGCGCTCCACAGATATGGACAAGTTGCAGCAGGTGGTCGTTATAGATCTGCTGCCCGGCGGCGTGGAGCCGGTTTATCGTGACAAGGATGACAGCTTCGACGGCTGGCAGCCGCCTGTAGGCATGGCTCAGCACAGCGACTGGTCGCCACAGTGGCTCAATGTACGCGAAGACCGCTTGGTGCTCTACGGTACCGCCTGGCGCGATGCCAAAACCTTTGTCTACAAGGTACGGGCCACCAATGTCGGCCAGTTCCAGGTGCCGCCCGCCTACGCCGAGGGGCTGTATGATCCCCTGATTCAGGCTCAGGGCCCAAGTGGTGAGTTGGTGATCGAAGCGCCATGAAACGCCGCTATTTGTGCCTGCTGGCCCTGGCAGCCTTGCTGCTGGGGCTGAGACTCTGGCCGGCACAACCTTTTTCAAAGCTGGCGCCCAGTTCCCGCATGGTGTTGGCCGCCGATGGCAGTCTGCTGCGGCTGACGCTGGCCAGTGATGGCCAGTATCGGCTCTGGCAACCCCTGGAAGGGGTTTCAGACAACATGGTGCAAGCCATCTTGCTCAAGGAAGACCGCTATTTTTACTTCCATCCCGGTATCAACCCGGCGGCCACCGCCAGGGCGATAGTCGCTACCTATCTTAAGGATGATCGCCAGGGCGCTTCGACCCTGACCATGCAACTGGCCCGGCGGGTTTACAACATCAACAGCCGCCAGGTTGCCGGGAAACTGCAGCAGATGCTGGCGGCGCTCTGGCTGGAACTGCGTTACTCCAAGCATGATATTCTCGAGGCCTATCTCAATCTGGCGCCCATGGGCGGCAATATTGAAGGTGTTGGCGCTGCCAGCCGCATCTACTTTCATAAAGACGCCGGTGAGCTGTCACTCAGTGAAGCCCTCAGCCTGGCGGTCATGCCGCAAAGCCCGGCGCGCCGCGCCCGCTTCGGTGCCGACTTTCAGGATGCCCGCGACCGTCTGGCGTTGCTCTGGCAACAAAGCTATCGCGACGATCCCCGCAACAACGGCCTGTTGACCCTCACCGCCATCGGCCATGATCGCACTGAGCTGCCATTTCTGGCGCCGCATTTCAGCCGCCGCCTGCTGCGGGATAATAGTGACACCCAAATTCACAGCACTCTGGACGTCAGCCTGCAGACCTTGCTGGAGCGGCGCCTTGGGCTGTATATCGAAAGCCAGCGCCATCTGGGGGTAAAGAATGCCGCCGCAATCCTGGTGGACAGCCGCGATCAGAGCATCAAAGCCTGGATAGGCTCGGCAGACTTCTTCGATACCGATATCCAAGGCCAGGTGGACGGCGTCAGCGCCCGCCGCTCGCCGGGTTCAACCCTGAAGCCATTTCTGTTTGGCCTGAGCATAGATCAGGGGCTCATACACCCGCTGAGCATACTCAAGGATGCACCCACCGCCTTTGGCAGTTTCCAACCGGAGAACTTTGACCACAGATTTACCGGCCCCATCAGCGCCCACGATGCCCTGGTCAAGAGCCGCAATCTGCCGGCGGTGTGGCTGGCAGGACAAGTGAACCAACCCAATCTCTACGGCTTCCTGCGCCAGGCCGGTATTCAGGGGCTCAGGGGTGAAAGTCATTATGGTTTATCCCTGGCGCTGGGCGGCGGTGAGCTGACCATGGCGGAGCTGGCGCGGCTGTACCTGATGCTGGCGAGCCAGGGCCACGACTATCCGCTGCGGGATCAACAAAGCCAGCCCATCAGTCCGCAAGGAAAGAGGTTGCTGAGCCCTGCCGCCGCCTTTATGGTGCGGGACATACTCAAGGACAACCCCCGCGCCGACGGCCTGCCCGGCAGCAACTGGACAGTGGCCTGGAAAACAGGTACCTCCTGGGGATATCGCGATGCCTGGAGCGCCGGTATCACAGGCCCCTATGTGTTGGTGGTCTGGGTGGGTAACTTCGACGCCACCCCCAACCCGGCCTTTGTCGGCGTCCGTACCGCCGGGCCCCTGTTCTTCGCCCTCAGCGATGCCTTGCAGGGCGCGCTGCCCGGCACGGCCGACATGGCCAACACGCCGCCGGATACAGTGAAAAAGGTGGCCTTCTGCGCCGCCTCCGGCGAACTGCCCAACCCTTGGTGCCCCAAATTGGTCGATGGCTGGTATATCCCGGGAGTTTCCCCCATCAAGGTCTCCAACTTGCATCGCCCCGTGTGGCTGGATAACAAAACCGGCGCCGCCGTCTGCCCGCCCTACGACTCGGCAATTCACCACCAGGAGGTGTTTGCCTTCTGGCCGTCAGACTTGGCGGCCCTGTTCGAGCAGGCAGGTTTACCCCGCAGGAGGCCGCCGGAGCTTCCGGCCGCCTGCAGCCAAAGAGTCGCGGTCAGCTACTCGGCCCCGCTTATCCGCTCCCCCTTGAAAGGCGTCACCTACAGCCTGCGCCAAAGCGTGGCCAATGAACACATAGCCCTCAAGGCCGACGCCGCCTCCGACAGCCAAATACTCTACTGGTTTGCCGGTAACAGCCTGCTCGGCCAGAGCCTGCCGGGCCAAACCCTGGAATGGCGCCCACCCAGAGCCGGACGCTTCCAACTGTCGGTCAGCGACGACAAAGGCCGCAGCGCCAGCAGACTACTGCGAGTAGATATGCTGCCTTGAGCCGGGCCGCTATTTAGATCACCTCAGTTTCGACCTCTTCAGCCCCACAAATGCAGGACGTTCGGATTTTGCTGGGGTTGTACAGTAAAGAAATACACTTTATCCCCGTGGATGCGGGGAACTCGACTATAGCTAGCAACTGTAATGAACCCGTTACGGTTTATCCCCGTGGGTGCGGGGAACTCTCTCCGAACGGCGTCAGAAGATCGTCAAGCATCGGTTTATCCCCGTGGGTGCGGGGAACTCTCAACCTATGCCAAGCAGGGCGCTATTCCCGGAGGTTTATCCCCGTGGGTGCGGGGAACTCGGTAGCTCGTTGAAGCGGCCATCTTCGTGGTACGGTTTATCCCCGTGGGTGCGGGGAACTCATTAATCCGGCCACTTATCACCCCCAATTACGCGGTTTATCCCCGTGGGTGCGGGGAACTCTCGTCACGTCCACATTGGCGTATGACGCGAGGCGGTTTATCCCCGTGGGTGCGGGGAACTCATCTTCATTCGATGTTCCGAAAAATAAACAGGCGGTTTATCCCCGTGGGTGCGGGGAACTCTAGGACATCTAGATTTAGATAAAAGATCTAAAGGGTTTATCCCCGTGGGTGCGGGGAACTCGGTCTCAGCCGCGGCGACTGCCAGCAATTCGGCGGTTTATCCCCGTGGGTGCGGGGAACTCTCTAACAACGGCTATTGCTGTATAAATACATCCGGTTTATCCCCGTGGGTGCGGGGAACTCTGTTGATATGGATTTACTACATCCTGTTTCAGCGGTTTATCCCCGTGGGTGCGGGGAACTCATGCAGCTGGCATTGTTGCAACTTTGTTTGCGCGGTTTATCCCCGTGGGTGCGGGGAACTCACCCGCATCGTAACCTGATTCGATAGCAGCAGCGGTTTATCCCCGTGGGTGCGGGGAACTCAAAAAATAAGGGGCAGGTATGTTCGATAAAGCCGGTTTATCCCCGTGGGTGCGGGGAACTCATATCAAGCGGCCGGAACATCTTGCCGGCACCCGGTTTATCCCCGTGGGTGCGGGGAACTCCACGTTGCGGCGATGCTCCGCCATGATGTCACCGGTTTATCCCCGTGGGTGCGGGGAACTCATCCACTTAATCACTGGGTTGCCTATGCAATACGGTTTATCCCCGTGGGTGCGGGGAACTCTCCGTCTGCCTGATAAGCCGACAGCAGAAGACCGGTTTATCCCCGTGGGTGCGGGGAACTCAATTCAAGCTGAAAACGGCCATAGCCTGGAGCCGGTTTATCCCCGTGGGTGCGGGGAACTCGCGGATAGGTACGGGCTGAAACAACACACCGAACGGTTTATCCCCGTGGGTGCGGGGAACTCGTTTACAGCCTTGCGGTGAGCTACGTTTTCAGCCGGTTTATCCCCGTGGGTGCGGGGAACTCGCAACACGGTCAATTTCGACCTGAACCATGGCCGGTTTATCCCCGTGGGTGCGGGGAACTCCTGCACTTGGTCGCCAAACTCATCGACCATGGCGGTTTATCCCCGTGGGTGCGGGGAACTCACTATGTAGCTGATAGAGACCAGGTCACGAGCCGGTTTATCCCCGTGGGTGCGGGGAACTCTCTATCTGGGCGCCGTCATCAATGGCCTGGTGCGGTTTATCCCCGTGGGTGCGGGGAACTCTCAAAGCGTTGCGCTCTGCCTCGAATTGTCGCCGGTTTATCCCCGTGGGTGCGGGGAACTCTTTATTTTAGGCGGCACAAAAAAGCCCGCGAACGGTTTATCCCCGTGGGTGCGGGGAACTCCTGATTTCACCAAACCGCAGCAGACTCTCTCGCGGTTTATCCCCGTGGGTGCGGGGAACTCACCTGCAATATTGAAATGGACATTTGTTTCTCCGGTTTATCCCCGTGGGTGCGGGGAACTCGATCGCGTGGTGTTTATCCGCGGCCGTATCGGCGGTTTATCCCCGTGGGTGCGGGGAACTCCAGCAGCAAAAATATCAGCCATAATTGGCCTCCGGTTTATCCCCGTGGGTGCGGGGAACTCGGCTGGGAACCAGTACAGGCCACACAAGCGGGCGGTTTATCCCCGTGGGTGCGGGGAACTCATATTTACTGGTTTAATTCTAGCACTGGAGCGCGGTTTATCCCCGTGGGTGCGGGGAACTCTCTTGGTAAATACTATTGTTTTTTAAGCGATTTTTCACTTAAAAATATTCACCAACTTTTTAGGCTATTATTCCAAGTTGTTAAAGAGCAATATTTTGTTATTTTTCAGTTGGATAAAATGAGACCAGTCGCAGACCATCCAAATCCACCGGCATACGACGATTCTCACCCAAGGTTTGAAATTCAAATCCTGATTCTGTATTGGTGGCCCAGGCCATCACCACATTGCCTTCCTCTGCCAATTCACTGATTTGATACCAAATCATTTCCCTCACCTTGCGGGAGGTGTCACCCACATAAACCCCGGCACGCACCTCCAGTAACCAGATGGCCAAACGACCACGTAAGCGAGGCGGTACATTTTCGGTCACCACAACCAACAGACTCATAGTTACTGGCTCCTGTGTCCTTGTTCTCCCAACGGTTTCGGCTCTGGTATAGCAATGGGCTGGGCATCCTTTGGAGTTGGAGGCGGCTCAATTTCACCGGCTGCCAGTACCTCCTCGATAAGGGGGATCAAACGGTTAAGCACCTTATCGTTACGAAAAATTTCCCGGCAGGCGATGCGCACCTGCCGCTCTGGCTCGCGCGGATTTTGCTTGGCAATGGCAAAGGCTTTAGGCACTACGCTGTCAAACTTGATGATATCGGCTATGTCGTAAACAAATGAAAGTGGTTTACCACTGTGAATAAATCCGATTGCCGGTGCATATCCAGCCGCCAAAATCGCGGCCTCGGTAATACCATACAGGCAGGAGGTTGCTGCACTGATACATTGATTGACCTTATCACCGCGGTTCCAGTCTTTAGGATCATAACGGCGGCCGTGCCAAGGTACACCATACTGTTGCGCCAGCATTTTATAGGTAGCCTTTACCCGCCCGCCCTCAATACCGCGCAACTGTTCCACTGAGCGGCGGCTGGGTGCCGGTTCGCCAAAACGCAGTTCAAACATCTTGCGTACCACTTTTAAACGTAACTCTTCATCCAGGGCCAATTTGGCCTGATAAAGCAGCTTATCGGAACGCGCTCCTCCGGGTTGGCCACTGGCGTATAGCCTGACACCGGCTTCGCCCACCCACACCAACAGAGTGCCTACCGCAGCAGCAAGCTTAGCAGCCGCATGAGAAACGCGGGTGCCCGGCTCCAGCATGATGCAAGCCACTGAGCCCACTGGGATATGGGTACGAATGCCGTTTTTATCCACCAGCACAAAAGCACCATCAATTACATCAATCTGCCCATATTGCAAAAAGATCATCGAGACTCTGTCTTTCATGGGGATGGGCTGCAGTGGAATAAACGGCATAACGTCTCCTTGTTATGAGTTATGAGATGACAGGTTTAATTAACATAAGCCCACATCCAAAGCCCTTGGCGGGGCCTATGCCTTGCGCCAGCAATTGCAAGAATTGTTGTGGCTCGTGCACAATTAACTCGCCTTGCAGATCAACACTGCGAAATTGCGCTTGCTTACCTTTTTCCGGAATAGGATGCGCCTGATAGGCTTGCCATTGAAACTGGCTAGCTTCAACCAGCTCATCGCTTTGTTCATCTTCCACCGGGTAGGACACCAGCGACATAATGCCTTGGCGGGACGGATTATCCGTAAGCCAATGCTGCAGACGGACTGAGACAGCCTCTTGCAGCGCCAGCGTCAGCAACGACTCGCAGGCCAAACCTCTCACTGCGGCAAAGTAACGAGTTTGGCTCAAATAGCTCAAGAGCCAATCATTTAACTGTGGTCGTATGGCTGCTGGTTTTAGCTGTTGCAACAACGCCCCTTTACTCGCCGCAGGTGTTAAGCCCAGTTCCTTGGCGATACGCTGATAAAAAGCAATTTGCTCATCCATCACCAAGTCGTGCCGTTTGCCTTTTTTGGTCACCACGGGATTGGCCCGCAGCCGAAAAGCCAAGCGCGTGCCCTCTACCAAAGTAGGTGCAAAGGGTTTGCTCACCACTGAAAAGAGTGGTGAGTCCAGTTTAGGTTGGGTTTGCGACAGGATAAAAAACAGCGGCCCATCTTCCAACGCCATATCTGGGCTATTTTGCTGCTTGGCGAGTTCCGTCCGATACAGAAAATCCCGTTGGGATTGCTCAAAGAGATCCCAAAGCAACTGGTGATAACCATAGCTGTTGCCAGCCAATACCTTCACCAACTGCGAATTGTGTAAAATATCCGGACGGAAAGTCACTTTAGATAAGAACATCAGCTCTCCTCCGATAGATGTAGGTGATACACGCAGCGCGGTTCAAACTGCCAGCGTTGACGACAGCGCAACTGATCGTGCAATACCAATTGCATCACTTGAGACTCCCAGTCGCCCTCGGCGGCATAGTCCTGCAGCTTACCTTCCCAAAAGTAATCTCTAGCGTGAGTGTCACGAGGCAAATTCAATGCAACCAGGGGCTGATACTGACGAAATGCGTCGGCAAAACCCTTTGCTTGAATGAGCTGAGGCTCCATAGGCGCCGCAAGCACACAGGCTTTACGCCCAAGATAAGGCACAAATACCGGCCGAGTAATGGCATCCATCAGTTGTTGCAGGCTATAGGGTGCATTGTCATTAGCTTTGAGTGCCACTAACGCACAGGCATCGGTACGATATTCCCTTGTTGAAAGCACTGTGCCCAGCCTGTCTCTCCCCAAGATTAACTCGTCGCGGCGGGTTCGATATTGAAACTTCCCCACCTTATCCGGTGCCTGCACTGTATGATAATCCCGCAACAGCTGACCAGCCTGCACCTCTGTCGCCAGTTGGTAACCACGATTCAGGGCTAAGTGTTGCGCTTCCTGCTCCCGCTTGAGCCCCAATGTTGCAGCCACCAACCCCATTATTGCCGCCTTGGTTGGGCCATAGTGGCTGTGACGGGATTCGCCGATGGCAATATCCCCCCAACTGGCCATTGGCCCATAGAGGCGCATGACTAAATATTCCATGCCGCCTCCGTTACTTATCTGCCCCGGCAACAAATGCGAGCAACTCGGCGAATGTGCCCTGTTCGGCATTCACATTCAGCTCGTAGCGCTTGGCGGCACACGCTCCATAGGCTTTGTCAAACAGTTGATATTGGGTTTGAATGCGTGAAGTGGCCTCTTCGAGATAGTCAGCATCTTTCCACCCCCTTATCTCTATGGGCTTGAGAAAGGCACTGGCTAAAGATCTCGGCTGCTGCTCGCCGATTTCGGTTAACACATAGCTGGCGTAGCTCTGCTGGGCAAAGCTGTTTTGTTTACCGGAAGGAGCCACTTTTACGGCAGCTTCTATCAATGCCGCCACCGCCTTATCAGCAAGCGCAGCATCACCGCCAAGGTTGTCGGCCAGCTGTTCACGATTAATGCAGATATAGCTGTAAAACAATCCAGCGGCAAAACCGGTTTCACCTATATGGGATGAACCCGAATCTTCGCGGCCATCGTTGAGGTCGTCCACCGCGGTGAAGTAATCATCTTCAATCACCACAGGGTGAACGCTTAAGGCATGGGCCACCTGACAAGCGGCTTCAATATTAAACTCGGGTTTAGACGCCAACATGCGGCCAAACATAGCGATATCCACAGCACTGGTATTATGACGCAGCAATGCCAGTTCTTCTTTGAGCGGCGCACGTTGCTCGGCAATCAAAGTTTCCACCAAGGCATCTATCGCTGCCAACTCGTCACCGCTGACATGCACCAGCTGTTCAATTTCCAGTTCTATCAATGGCTTGTCTTTATTGGCCTTTTTCAATTTGCCAAACACTTCGGCAATAGCGCAGCTCCATTCGATAGCACTTTTTTCTTTCACGCCAGCAGCCAGCAACTTATCAAAAACCTTGGCGCCCAGCATTTTGGTGCGAACCCCAAGATGCCCCGCCAGGGCACTCTGGAATAACTCTGAGGTACGCCAGTGGCGCTTCAAACTCTGGGACGACACTCGTAAACGCTCGATCCCACCCATTTTGGCGGTCTTGGGTCTGCCTTGGTCATCACGATTTAAGTTAGCGGGTGGATAGCTGGTCAACATATGTACCTGAATAAAACGACTCATCATTTTTTCCTTAAAATTCACCATAAAATTGAAGGTTAAGCGGCGTAATAATCCCGCGCCCATTTAACGGCCAGACGATTAACCGGGTTACGTTCAGGCCCCTGATAAAACTCCCGATACCACTGCAAAATATCCGCTGTCAGCGACAATAAATTCACCTTGCCATCGAGCAGACGAACAGCGCGCAGCAAGCGCCGATAAAACTCCTCGGGAGTACGGCTTTTCAGCAACTGTTTGAAGCGCATTTCACTCATAAGCGGGCGTTCTTCGTGGCCTTTCAGTTGGCTGGCAAAACTGCGGCCAACGTCATCTGTTTTAACCCAGGGCAGAATGGCAGCAACCAGAGCACTCGCCATCAGCTGTTGCTCAGTACGCCAGGAGGCCGGTACTCGTTGCAAAAAGTGGGCGAAAGCCTCTGTCATCAACACTTCTTCCGGTTTATCGACTCGGCGCAATTGCGCCCGCATGCCACGTTGTTCATCGAGAGAGGTATGCCAGCGCCTAAGCGCCGTGCCATCCGCTCCTTGTAACCCATGTTCCTGCAACCCATAGTTTTCGCTCATCAGACGGCCTCCTTGGTTGTGGATTTGCTCGGTTTAATGACTTTAATTTGCTTATTGGTATTAAAACTTTTAAAGAGGGATGCCCTCGCCTGCATAACCCGTTTCAGGTCGAGATCTTCCGGGGTGGCATTCAAGGTAAATTGATCAAACACCCTTGCCAGCGTGCGCTGCAGCTGTTGATGCCAGACATGAAAAATCTCGGAGCGTTGAAGACTTTGCCCCTGAACCGCAACGAGGCAATCATTCAACAAGTTGTAAAAGTGAGTAGATGTGCTGTGATAAAACTCGGCATCGATAAAGCTAATGTCACCGGATACATCCTGGGGACGCCGATACCAGGCTTGCTTAACATGATGACGTAACAGCTTGGCAGATTCGCGGGCAGCATTGACCAGGTATTGCACCAACTCCTGCATCTGAGTGGTGTGCTCGCTCGCCAACTGCAATACCGGCATCGTCTGTTCGTACCAACAGCGGGCTTTCATGTTGTCCATATCATAGCCAAAGCACCACAGTTGCAGTTGCTGCTTGCTACTCAGAGCATAGGTTTTGTGTTCATAGAAGTCCTGCACCACTTTGGCCGCCTGGTCGCCGTTGTCGCTGTCGGCCAGCGTCAGCCCCAGCCAGTGGCGATAACCCAGGCCCCCTTTTTGCCCCTTTAATGACAAGGGAATTTTTTCCCTCTTGGGGTCGACTCGATAGGGCGTCAATGGATGCCTCCAGGCTCCATCATAGTTCACCCCATAGTTACGGGTGATAAACTGAGTGACACCAATCTGGCTATTCTGGCCACAAAGATCGCACTGGCAGGCCATCTCGGTTGGTCGCAGGCGAATACGACGCGGCATGCCCCAATACATTTGCAAGGCGTGCACGTCCTGCGGAAAAGTCGCCGTGCCGCCCTTGTCCGAAAGCCGGGTTGGCCCCAACCAAGGGAAAATATCGGCGGATAACGGCTCAAGCGGCGGCTTAAACCCGGTTGAAGTATCCAGCACATTCAACCATAGCTTTTGCCACAGACTCGATGGCCCAACCGGACGCAGCAGCGTGGTCAATGGCCCGCCGCCCCGCAACCCAACCCTATGACCAACCCCGCCGGAAGGGGCATTGGTTTGCAGGGTAAACAATGCCTGGGCCGCACAGGCAGGACAAAGCTGCTTGATTAGGCCGCCTTTAATAAAGAAATCGAGATTGTCTTTAATGGTTTTACCGCCCGGCGCCTCGATTAACAGCCCGGCAATCTCCTTCGCTTCGCCTTCTGCCAGACCCAAGTCCTGCAAGAAGGCCGCTTGAGCTGTTTCACTGAAAAGCTCAAACGCAGGCGCCAACTGACTAAAACGAGCCTTTAACTGCTCAGCATCCGGCGCATCTTCATACCTATCGCTCCAGTCTTCCGCATCTTGCGGGGCCACAACTGTCTGCAGCAAGCCAATCAAGAATTGATAGAGTGCGCCTTGAAAATCTGGCCGCACTGCGGCGAGTTCCACCACGGGGTTGTCCGTTTCGGCTAGCTGCCAAGGTGCAATTTGGCAGGTTGAACCATCGGCCCGAATCGCCGGGATCCAAGCGTCATTGATTAGATTCATATCGCTTCTCCTTGTTGCCCCACCCAGCCCAGCTTGGCGGAGTAAAATGTTTGCCACTGCTGAGTCAGCGGGAACAACTGATGCCACTTCAAGGCAGGGGTTACGGCCTGCAGGGCTTGCAGTTGCGCCTTAATATCGGCCGAGAGGGCCGCATCGGCTTCGACCCATTGCTTTTCTCTCAGGGTTAATTGACTAAGGTCCCAAGCAAATTCATGCTCTTGGGCATAGGGTTGCCATTGGCCCTGTTCATCTTTGCCCACTAATACCACTGATAGGGTCTTATCGCTGAGGCGGGTGGGCACATTGAGCTCTTCCCCCCAACCTGTCTCGTTACTCGACTGACTGTACCCTTGCTCTATGTTCAGCAGGTTGGCATTGGCAATGCTGATGGCAGCCTTATGCTCCCCCAAGGCTTGATAACTACTGTCGAGTAAGGCTTCTGGAGCATCGAGAGGGGTATCCATGTCATAGGCGGTCTCAATCAAGTCGCGGGCATCTTCAGGCATGCGATAAGCCGGTTTGCCAAACAGCAAATAAGCTGAGCGCCACAACAACGCCAAATCTTGGTATACGGCGCGACTACCGCTGCGTTTGGGCAGCCAATCCGCTTCGGCATCCAGAGTCGGTTCCGGGCTAACCACGTAGAGACAAGGTGTACCACGCCGATCGGCAGAGTCATCTGTAATGGGATCGCCATTGGTAAGGCGACGATGCCGATGTAAGCGCCCGGCTCGCTGCAGCATTAAATCGATTGGAGCCAGGTCGGAAATCATCAGATCAAAATCCAGATCCAGGCTCTGTTCAACCACCTGAGTGGCAATTAACACTCGTCCGGCTCGAGTCGCCGCATTGCTTTCCTTGCCAAAGGCGCCGAGTACTTGCTGTTCAATCCTTTGCCTGTCCACCATGGCAAAGCGACTATGAAATAAAGTCAGCCGTTCCGCGTCAAAGCCGCAGTTGTGCAACATTTCATAAGCCGCGCGGGCTTCATCTACGGTATTACGCACCCAGCAGACACACTCTTGCCTGGCACAACTTTGTTTTATCAATGCCAGCGCTTGCTGCTCATCTGCCAACCTGGAAACATTCACGGTGCGGCACACTTGGGCACGAGTAGCCAAGGGGTATTCATGGCAGGAAACGGCTGGAAACTGGGTTGCCAGAGGATAGTCATTGCACGTTAACTCCGGAGACGGTTGCGCCAAACCTTCGGCATAAGCCTTGAGCAAGGTGGTTTTCATCGCCTGGGGCAAGGTTGCCGATAATAAGATTGCGCTGCCCCCCTGGCTGGCATGCAGTTTTAGGAGTCTTGCCAGCAAGGTTTGCATATAGGCATCGTAAGCATGGACTTCATCCACCAACAACACCTTGCCGGACAGCCCCAGTAAACGCAGTGATTGATGACGGGCGGGTAAGACACTCATCAATGCTTGGTCCAGCGTGCCCACCCCTACATTGGCCAGCAAGGCCTTCTTACGGCTATCGGCCAACCACTGGTTACAATAGGCCGAGGCCGAGAGTTCCTGATTTTGGTAACTGAGGTCCTTGGGCTGTTCCGGTAACATAACCGATTGACGAAACAGGCTCGATAGGTGACGGGCCCCATGGGACAGCACCAGCGAAGGGCGACTATCGGGATTAAACAACGCCTGATAGCAAGCCGCCAACCTTTGATACATGGCATTGGCAGTCGCCATAGTCGGTAAACCAACATACAAGCCAGATGCCAAACCTTGAGCCAACATTCTGTGTACCAAGGTGAGTGCCGCCTCTGTCTTACCGGCTCCGGTGACATCTTCCAGAATGAACAACTGCGGGGAATCACTGAGCGCTTGGTCGACAGCATATTGCTGCAAGGGAGTGGGAGTTTGAATAAAGGGGAACAGTTGCTGAATCGAATTGAATGGATTAGCAGCCAGGGACACTAACTGTGCCTGCGCTATTGCTTCAGCAGCCTGCTTTTGAGCCTGTTGGTAATAGTCACTCAGGGAGATAACACGACTCTGATAAGGAAAGAAATGCTGATTTGACCCCTGCCAGTCTGCCAAAACGGCCAGGCCCGCCAACTGCCAGGAACACTGCTGCAACCGAGCGCGCAATCCCTTATCAAACAGCAGCCCGACCTCGTCCGGAGTAAGCCAAAAGGCCAGCATCTCTTTTACAAAACTAGCGGCGGCGGCAATATCATTTGTGCTAAAAAACTGCGGCAGTGATTTAGGCCGCGCTTTCGGTGGCTGACCATGGTGACCCATCACTATCTGCAACCAACAGCTGAATGTAGCGCTAATAGCTACTTTTGGCGCCGAGAGTTCGGCTTGATTGGCAAATGCCTCAATAACATCATCAGCCCCCTTGACCAACCAAAAGCCCAAGGAATCATGCCGCTCTGTATACAGGTAATCGGATGACGACTCGGTTAACTGTTCAGATAGATGGGGAGCCAGGTTTTGAAAAGCCCGGGCAAATTTACCGAGATCATGAATACTAAGTAAAAAAGCAAACAAGCGTTGTAACTGTTGCTGAGATATTTGCAACTGCTTTGCGAGGCGTTTGCCAAAGTCATAGTTTTCTGACAGCAGGCACCAACCACAAGCAGCTACATCCAAGGCGTGATAAGCCAATAAATGGTATTCATCTCCGGAGCGATCGACACCTTTTTGTGCCTTACCCCAATAACGATAATAGTGTTCTGTCATGCCATTCGCGTCCGTTCCCTACTCTTGGGCTTAGCTTTGACCAAACCCAACACACTGACAATCCTGTAAATTCTTACAGGTTAACTGAGTTTACCTTGGCTTAAACCATGCCTGTTCTAGCTATTGAATAACCACTGCTTGATGTCATTTCGGTTTACCAGCACCAACTGCTGAGCCTCTGGAGTGCCATCCAGATACTTGGTATTGACCTGCATTTCCCTGAGCAGGTAATCCACCAAGGCTGCCCGGCACTGAATAATGAGTTGTCCCCCTTCCATCTGATAATCCTTGGCCAGCACCTGTTGTTGCTGGGCTGTCAGGCGGGGATCCGGAGCCAGAATTACCGCCAGCATGGTCTGCCAGGCCGAGTCATCTTTTACAGTTTGATGGGCGATGCCCTCCACAACAGGAATTCCCCGAAAACGGCTCAGGACAAGATCGCGAAAAGCCGCTGACTTTTCACAGTAACCCCGAACATGGTAGCGGCTGCCGGCTTTGACTAAGGTGTGAGGAGTAAAAATTCGGCCTTCATCTTCGGGATTGGATAGAGAGACATATTCCACCTCAAGCCTGAGGTTTTGCTCGATGGCATTAATCAAACCGGCGAGGACATGGCGGCAAGTGTTGCGTTCCGGCAATGCCATTCGGGTGGCACAGGAGCCATTCAAGGGGCGGGGCTGAGCAAAGTAACCTGTCTCGTACCAGAGGAAAAAATCATCCAGGGAAGCAGATGAGTAGCTGAGACTGGCATGCTCTGCAAACCCAAAACAGGCCTTATCGAGCTTTATCAGGGCGCCTGGGTGCAATTCCCGGTATTTGGCCAAATCTTTGTGGGCTTGCTGACGGGTAATGGCAAATTGGTGTTCGATATCTTTATTGCGGACTCTCCCTTTCCAAAAGGCCAACATCTCGAGAAAAGCAAATCGCTCTATCGGCAACTTACAATTGCTCACCTTACCCTCCATGGACATTTAACTGTCGTCACCTGAACATAAATTCAGTCTGCCATAGCCCCATGTCAACGAGTAGGTCTGATGGCGAAATATTCGACACGCATCATACCGTATAAAGGACTGTAAGCTGAATGCCTTAGAAAGGTGAGAACAAATCCCTTGCATACTCTGCGTTGGCCTATAGGCTTGGATGCATGGTGTGATTCGCAGCAACTCACCAAGCAGTTACGGCCCTGAGCCGCTATCCACTCCAATTGCAAAATGTGATTAACCAAGCAAAACGGTCAAGTTTTATTGGCCTAAGCTTGGCTAAAGCTAAAGATGCTTTTATTATGCATGTAAATTGATAATACAGAGAGCATCCTATGTCAGCGCAAATCTCCCTCGAACGCAGAGTCGGCGAACTGGTCGCCGAAGACTTCCGTAACGCCCATGTTTTCAGCCGTTTTGGTATCGACTTTTGCTGTGGCGGTGGCCGCTCATTGGCATCGGCCTGCGAGCGAGCCGACGCCGAGCCCACCGAGGTACTGCACGCCTTGAGCCAACTGGCCGCAGAGGGCACGCCGGACGATGCCTTGGCCAAATTGCCACTTGGTGAGCTTATCGACCATATCGAAGCGACCCACCACAAGTACATACGCGATACCGCACCGCTGCTGCTGGAATATGCCCAGAAGATGGTGCGGGCCCACGGTGAGCATTATGAAGAGATCAAACCCTTGGCCGGTTGGATCCGCGCCCTGATGGACGACCTCTTGCCCCACCTGCAAAAAGAGGAACAGATACTGTTTCCGGCCATTCGTGCCCTGAGTCAAGGGCAAGAGTTCAACACCTGTTTCGGCCATATAGGCAATCCTATCCGGGCAATGGAATATGAGCATGATGAGGCGGGGCAAATTCTGGCCAAGCTGCAGCAGTTGACCAATCACTACCAGGCCCCTGAGCATGCCTGCACTACCTGGCGGGTATGCTATGCCACCCTGGCCGAATTTGAAGCCGATTTGCACCGCCACATCCACCTGGAAAATAACCTCTTGTTTCCCAAAGCTCTGGCACTGGTGGACTGAGGGCTGTTCAAATCCCGGCTGACTTGCTACAACTGCATTAACAGCAGTAAACAAGGAGTTAGTCATGCCGGTTACAGGTTTCATTCTGGACGATATTGAAAATCTGCGTGAGTCTGCCGCAGTGGAGTTCAAACTCGCCGCCGGCCGCCATGGCAAGGGTGCGCTGCCACAGGCGCTGTGGGAAAGCTACAGCGCCTTTGCCAATACCAATGGCGGCGAAATCATTCTTGGTGTCAGAGAGGAAAAAGGCGAGTTTTATATCGAAGGAATTGCCGAACCCAGGCCCCTTATCGATGAAGCCTGGAAGATACTCAACAATTCGCAAAAAATCAGTGCCAATATTCTTGGTCCGGCCGATATCCAGCTGATAGAACTGGCCGGTAAACAGTTGATCCGC
This sequence comes from Shewanella chilikensis, assembly GCF_002836945.1. GTDB lineage: Bacteria > Pseudomonadota > Gammaproteobacteria > Enterobacterales > Shewanellaceae > Shewanella > Shewanella chilikensis. Next base: position 14,927 of record NZ_NIJM01000011.1, on the reverse strand, counting down.
TTTCATGTGCCTCAGGCCGACTACAGCCAGCAACCCATCTATCTGGGGACGGAAGCAATTGGCGGCACCTATATCAGGGTTGGAGATGCCGATATGCGCGCCAGTCCAGCGCAGGTGAAACGTATGTTAAGACGCAAAAAAAGACACAAACTCAAGCCAGCCACAATTCCAAAGTTAAATAACTTCCCACCAAGGCAATAGCCGAGCCCATGAGTTGCACCGCCCGTTTACGCTTGCCATCCGGGTTTATCAAACTGCCAATGGCCACTCCGGCAACATGAATCGCCGCCGTCCCCAGTATAAAGCCCATTGCATAAATACCAGGCCTTGCCAATTCGGGCATTTCGGTGCCGTGGACATAACCGTGAAACAGAGCAAAAATGCCGACAAAAGCCATGCCGAAAGAGATTGGCATTTCTCGATTGAGGGCTATGACCAACCCCAGCAACAATACCGACAGCGCTATGCCAGGCTCAACAAATGGTATCGGGGTAGCGATCATGCCCGTGATAGCACTCAAAGTCATAAAAAACAGAAATGCCAACGGTACTGACCAGATGGCGCTGCGCCCTAGCTGAGTGCTGAAAATACCAACACTGAGCATAGCCAGCAGATGATCAAATCCCAGCAGGGGATGATTGAATCCATCCCAGAAACTACCATCCGCATGCAGCTCGTGTGCTGAGACCGGCAGGCTCAACAGCAACGAAAACAGCATGATTATTCGGGATGGCATAGGTTAAATCTCAGGCGATAACTGTAAATGATTATACATTAGCATCAAGTTTATGTTGTGAGAATGATAACAAAGAAAAGAGGTGAATTAACGCACACCTTAATGAAAAACAATTGTTTCAATTAATTGCATTCAGTGGATATACAGGTCTAGAAACCTAAAGCAACCTATTGATTATAAATGATATATCATCAAAGCCACAGATGAGCTACAGCAAAAGAGTCAATTCACTCAAGGACCTAATCTGTATGTGAGGCAGTAAGCTATTAGCCACCCTGCAGTTGTCACCGGCAAATGCCGGATTGAGCCAAGCAGCCTGACAGCCGGCCTTACGGGCACCTTCGACATCTGTCAGCGGGTGGTCGCCGACATGCAGCAGCGCCTCAGAGGGTAAGACCAGGCGCTCGGCGGCCAACTGGAACATATCCCGCCAGGGTTTACGTCTGACACCATTGCCCGGATGCAGCACAAACTCAAACATCTCTCCCAGGCCAATTCTGCCGGCATCCACATTGCCATTGGTGATCCCAACCAGGCGAAATCGCTCAGCCAATTGCGAAAGTAAGGCGAGCACTTCCTGTGACACCCTAAAGTCGCTGCGCCGCTCAAGGAACAAGGCCAGACCCGCTTTCGCGCCAAGCTTTGCCTTGTGCTTATCATATCCGAGCATCTCCAACCCGGTTTGCAGCAGCGCCAATCGCGCGGCACTGGTGTCATGAGTCAGCTCGGCTTGCTGCAGCAACAGCTGGCGCTTCAACGCCCGCCAGTCTGCGGCCTGCCAGTTGCCGCTCAGTGGGTATTCTTTGGCCAGCCAGTCAAGCAATGCGCCTTCGGCGGCAGCGATGATTGGCCGGTTATCATAGAGGGTATCGTCGAGATCAAAACTGATGGCTTTAATAGCGCCGGGGCGAAGAAACACCTGCATCACTTGTCCTTTTTAGCTCTGGGGTGAGCGCCGTCATACACCTTGGCCAGATGCTGAAAGTCCAGACTGGTATATATTTGGGTGGTCGCCAGATTGGCGTGTCCCAGCAGCTCCTGTACCGCCCGCAAGTCGCCGCTGGATTCCAGCATATGAGTCGCAAAGGAATGCCTCAGCTTGTGGGGATGAACCCTGGCGGATAGCACCTGCTCCCGCCCCCAGCGCGCCATGCGCGCCTGAATACTGCGATGCGCCAAGCGCTTGCCCTTGGCGGTCACGAACAGCGCCTGATCTTCACAGGGAATATCCCGGCGGTAATCCAGCCATTGTTGCAATGCGGCAATGGCGACCGAGCCCACCGGCAGCAGCCGTTCCTTGCCACCTTTTCCCATCACCTTGATTTGCTGCTGGGCGAAATCCAGTTGCGGCACATCCAGCGAGGCCAACTCAGCCAAACGCAGCCCTGAGGAGTAACACAGCTCCATCATCGCCTTGTCACGGGCACTGAGGGGATCTGTCACCTCAATATCCAACAGATGGCTGATGCTGTCGGCGTCGAGATTCTTGGGCAGCGGCTTATTCTGTTTTGGGGCGCTCAGTTGCCGGGCGGGATTGCTCTTGACCAGCTCTTCGAGCAGCAGAAATTCGTAGAACTGCTTGACCGCCGACAGACACAGAGACAAAGAGCGGGGGCTAAGCCCCTGACGGTGTAACTTGGCCAACACAGCACTCAACTGGGGATCGGTTACCTGATCCCAATCAATATCCTGCGGCAACAGCCCGGCAACCCGTTGCAGTTCGCGCAGATAGTTGCGGGCTGTATAAGGAGACAGCTGCCGCTCGGCACTGAGATAGCGCTCGAAGCGGCCAAGCCAGGGAGAATCCTGTTTAACGGCCATCAGAGCTTGGGCAGCAGATGGTCCAACAGCTGCCGCAACTGATCCAGCAGCATATTGTCCATCTCCGGATGGAAGTGGGTCACATCGGCACTGGCGATAGCAAAGATCACCTGGCCATTTTGTTCCGACAGCCGTGCCAGTGACACTGAGCCGACTTCAGAGCCGAACAAACGCTTGGACTCCTCCTTGGTCAGGCGACCAAAGTAATAGCCGTGCTGCAGGCGCTTACGCCAGATGGCCGAGAGTTCTGAGTCGATATCATGCACGGTAATCAGGCGGACATGGCTGAAGTTAAAGGCTTCTTTAAGCTCGGCGCACAGCACCTGTCTCAGCTCGCCCATATCTTCACAATCGAGCAGCTTCAATGAAAGCTGGGTATTGAAGCGGAAGATTTTCTCGTTGCGGCTGGCCATGCCAAGCAGCGCGGTGATCTCCTCTTCCAGCTGTTGTGCCCGGCTGCGCAGCAGCTCCTGCCGCCGCTCTACCAGAGAAACTGTGCCACGCTCGCCGTGGGGCAGACGCATAGCCAACAGCAGCTCGGGGTGACGGCAGAAAAACTCCGGATTATCCAACAGATATTCACGGATGATCTGCTCATCAAAAGGTGGATTGAGCTTAGCTTTGGCGTCTGTCATATCTGTATCTGTCCGTCGTATACCTGTTCGGCCGGGCCCGTCATCCACAGCGGCTTGCCCTCACCGTCCCATTTGATTGTCAGGGTGCCGCCGGGCAGGTCGACCCGCACAGTGTTGCCCAGCTTGCCCTGCAGTTGGCCCACCACAGCAGCCGCACAGGCACCACTGCCACAGGCCAGGGTTTCGGCGGCACCGCGCTCATAAACCCTGAGCTTGATATGGCCCTTGTTGATCACCTGCATAAAGCCGACATTGACCCCTTTGGGGAAGCGTTCGTGATTGGTCAGCTGCGCGCCAATAAAATCGACATCTGTGGCAGCCACATCTTCGACTTCCAGCACGCAGTGGGGGTTACCCATGGAGACAGCACCGCAGAGGAAGGTTTGCCCTTCGGTTGGCAAAAGGTAGGTCTTTTCGGCCTTTTTGGCCTTGAAGGGGATCCGAGCCGGATCCAAGATAGGTACGCCCATATTGACGGTGACATTGCCATCACGCTCCAGGCGCAGGGTCATCTTGCCGGATGAGGTGCTGACCTTGATCTTGTATTTCTGAGTCAGGCCCTTGTTGCGAACAAAACGGGCGAAGCAACGGGCGCCGTTGCCGCACTGTTCGACCTCGCTGCCATCGGCATTGAAGATACGATAATGAAAGTCCAGATCCGGATCATAGGGCGGCTCGACCAGCAGCAGTTGATCGAAACCGATACCGAAGTTGCGGTCGGCCAGGCGCCGGATCTGCTCCGGCGAAAAGTACACATTCTGAGTCACGCCATCGACGACCATAAAGTCGTTGCCCAGACCATGCATCTTAGTAAAGTGGATCAAGATTACTCCTAGGTTCCAACGCCTACAGCGGGAAAGTACTTACACTAGTTTACGGCAGCAAGTGCTCACCTTGCCACAGTTGTTCCAGCTTTTCCCGTTCACGCACCAGATAATGTTCACTGCCATCGACCATGACTTCGGCCGCTCGCGGACGGGTGTTGTAGTTGGAGGACATCACAAAGCCATAAGCACCGCTGGAACGCACCGCCAGCAGGTCGTGGGCTTGCAGCACCAAGGCGCGCGATTTACCCAGAAAATCCCCGGTTTCACACACTGGGCCGACTATGTCGTATTCCCGGCTTTCACCCTCTCTTGGCTGCACCGGGATAATCTGTTGCCAGGCGCTGTAGAGTGACGGGCGGATAAGGTCATTCATGGCACCGTCCACTATCGCAAAATGTTTGCCGGCATTCTCTTTCTGGAACAGCACCTGGGTGACAAAGATCCCGGCATTGGCGGCAATCGCCCTGCCCGGTTCGAAAATTAGCTTCAGTGGTCGTTCACCCAGACGCTCGAGCAACGCGGCGGCATACTTGTCCGGTTGTGGCGGTGTTTCTTCATCATAGGTGACCCCCAGGCCACCGCCCACGTCCAGATGCTCAATCACTATGCCTTTTTCTGCCAGCCTATCGATCAATGCCAGCATTCTGTCCATGGCATCGAGAAACGGCCTGAGCTCAGTAAGCTGTGAGCCGATATGGCAGTCAGCGCCCTTGATAGCCAAGTGCGGCAAGGATTGCACCTGCAGGAAGGCTTCCTCGGCTTCATCCATGGCGATACCGAACTTGTTTTCTTTCAGGCCGGTGGAGATATAGGGGTGAGTACCGGCATCCACATCCGGGTTGATCCGCAAGGAAACCGGCGCCTGTTTACCCAAAGAGCCTGCCACTTCGTTGAGCAGTTCAAGCTCGGCGCGGGATTCAACATTGAAGCAATATATACCCAGCTCCAGTGCCAGCTTCATTTCCGCCGCTGTCTTGCCGACACCGGAAAACACCACCTTGGCCGGATCGCCACCTGCGGTGATTACCCGGGTCAGTTCTCCGCCTGAGACAATATCAAAGCCACTACCAAGGCGTGCCAACACATTGAGCACCGCCAGATTGGAGTTGGCCTTAACCGCATAGCAGATAAGGTGCGGATGACTGGCCACGGCCCTATCAAAGGCATGCCAATGGCGCTCCAGTGTCGCCCGCGAATAAATATACAAAGGCGTACCATATTGAGCCGCCAAATCGGCTACGGCGCAGTCTTCGGCATACAGAGCCTGAGCTTGATACTGAAAATGATCCAATTAGTTTTCCTCTGTCGATTGCTGGGGTTGTTCGGTTTGTTCCGCCTGGGGTTGGTTCTCCGGCAGATCCGGGCTCTTGTAAAGAACGCCTTTTTGACCACAACCAAGCAGCATCAGGCTAGCAAGCATCAGGGATAAAAACAGTCTCATTTTACTCAACATCTGGGCAGCAGGATTACATTAGCCTTATAATCGCATTCATCTTGATGAAAGCAAAGGACAGATATTCCATGGCCATGACAGATACCGAATATCATCAGCTCGCCGATGAAATGTTCGACCGGATAGAAACCGCAATTGAGAATGCAATCGATGAACAAGATGCCGATGTTGATATCGACGCTTCAGGCAATGTGCTGCAGCTCGAATTCGCCGACAGCTCCAAAATAGTGATTAACAAGCAGGAACCACTGCACCAGATCTGGGTAGCAACCCGTTTCGGTGGTTATCACTTTGGTTATGTCGACGGTAAATGGATAGACGAGCGCAACGGCGGCGAATTTATGCCCTTCGTCAGAGAGTCCATCAGCCGCCAAGGCGGTATAGAACTGTCGTTCTAATGATTTAGGGGCGGTCAGAACTCTGTCTGCGCCGCCCTTGCCGTAACCCCGAAAGGCACCACATCCAGATTACCGCTCTGGCGCACCAGGCGGAAAAACTGCGGAAAGTTGAACTGATTTTTAAGGTTCAGTACTTCACCGAAGGCGTAATGCTGGGTGACAGTATTCACCAGTTCACTGACATCCGGATTGCTGTGCACATAGTGGCTCAAGCCATTTCCTTCATCCAATACAAACACGTCCAACTCATCTTCCCGGCTACGCAGGAAATACTGGATCACCCCTTTCACCGCATAGTTCTGGATAACCTCAGGCACCTTGACCCAAGGATCGTTGGCAAGCTCGGGCCTTGGCAGACTTTGTAGCTCGCCCCTGGCCAACTGACGATAGAGGGACTTCACATCGCTGAGATCCCGGTAACTCATGCCCTTGGCATCGAAAAACAAGCCATATTTCTTTTCACCCAGTTGCAGTGGCTGCACTAAAGTCTTGGACGGACAGGCGTCTTTTATCAGTCGGTGCACCTGCTTGAGAGTATCCACTACAGTTTGTTCCAACTGGGACTGTAGCTTTTGCGAGGCACTGACAACATCGAAGGCCACCTGTTGTGGCGCTCTTCTCATACCTGGAGTGGCGAAGGCGATGGCCTCCAGCAGGGCCTTCTCACCGCTAAAGCTGTGGCAATGCCATTCCCCCCAAGAGTTAAGGCTCATCAGTTGTACCGAACCCAGCAAACTGGCTGCCGGTTTTCCTGTCGCCAGCAGGTTGCTGCCCATGAGTTCAAGCATCAAGGTTTGACCCTGCCAATGTTCGCTGGGGTCCTGCTCCAAATTAAGGATCCACACCAACTTGCGATAATGCCAAGGCTGGCACAGATCCAGTTTCGACACCCGCCATTTCTTGTCTTCGGTATAAGGCAGCAGACGTTCGGCCACCTGGTTAAGACGCCGACACCGTAGACGCCCCGTGCCGTATTCAAACCAACGACTATGGTTGGTTGCCACCCCATTAAGGCAGGCCCAAATCATCAAAGAAGCGGCATCATCGGCCTGATAGATGGCTACTTCGCCCATAAACTGCCGCGGCTCCGGAGATAGACGATAGAGATGACAACGGCCATCCTGTTCGCTGCGAACTATGGTCAAATTCGGCTCAGCCAGCGACTGACTCCAAAGCCGATTGAGCCGCAGGATCTGCTGCTTGTCTTCGCTGAAATAGGTGTGCAGCTTACGAGTCAACAGCCCCAAGTCTTCTACTTTAAAGTACTCACTCAGCCTGTGAGTCGAAGCGAAATGCAAAAGAGTTTGATAGCTGGCCAGCATCAACTCGTTAAGTTGAGCGTTGAACCACTGAAGCTGGCCACTGTGCCAATGTTCGCAATCATCCAGAGTAATCAGCAGGCTCTGGGGCCATTCCCACTGCTCCACCAATTGCTTGAGTTTGTGGTAGCGCCAATCGTGACACTGCTCGAGATCACTGAGCCTGATACCACACTTGAGGTAAAAGCAGCGGCGCACTATCTCCAGCCGACGATCATCTCCCACTTTAAGCAGATAAGACTCGATATATTGATACAGGAGCAGATAGGCGTCGTTGGCGTTGGAAAAGTCACCGGCCAGAGTTCTCAACCATACCCATTCACTGACCAGATTGGTTTGTGGATAGTTGCTGGCATAGGCTTCCAGCAGCAGCACCTTGAGCAGGGCCTTGTGCGGCTTGTCCAAGCCTTTGTAGAGCTGCCATAAAGAGGCACCAAAATACTCATTGGCGGGTAGTTGGTGCACATCACCAAGAAACAGGAAATCGCTGCAAGGCTGAGCATTGGGCCACCAGGCGACCGTCTTGCCGGCCAGGCGAATATGGCTGCGGTAGAACTCTTCCAACAACAACCAATGCTGGGCGCTGCCGCTGTGTTCATGCCCCAATAGCTCCCACTCGGCGTCTTGATTGCAAGTGTCGTCACGACAAAACTGCCGCGGGTGTACCAGATAAAAGTTCACTTCGAATTGAAAGCCGGCAAACCAGCGGGTGAGTTTGAGGCTCTTGTCCCGCAGCAACTCTACTTCTTCCTGGGTCAACCCGGCGTCATAGACCAACCAGACATCCACGTCGCTCTTGGGGTTCTGGCCAAAACTGGCAGTACTGCCCATTACGTAAACCCCTTCCAGCACAGGACTGGCATGCTGGTGATCCTCGAGCTGCGGTAACGTGAGGGTAGCGAGCGATTCCTGGAGCTCAACTGAGAGTTGGAACCCCTTGATTCCGCATGGTGTCAAGGGACTATTATGTCCGGGCAGGCGGTTGTGATGCTGATGCAACAATAGAGGGATCAGGTTAAACAGATGCCTTTGCAATGGGGAAAACAGCGCCTGAGCACGAGCCAAACGCACTCGATTGAGGCGCTCGGCGTATTCGGCGTATTGTCGCTGACGCTCGGTCATCCAAATTTCACTATCCCTGAAGCAGTTGGATGATCATGCTAACACTTTTGCGGTAGCAGGCAAGTAATGAGATCAAGATCACACTATTTGGCAAAAATTTAACGTGCCCACTTCAAAGATTGAGCAGCGTTCGGTGCCATTCTCCAATAGGCAATGTTAGCATTGGCGCATTTAATGTACTCTCACGGAAAAGATTGGCATGTCAGAAAATCGCATTCGCATCGCAACACGTAAAAGCCCTCTCGCCATGTGGCAGGCAGAATTTGTCAAAGCCGAGCTGGAACGCATTCACCCTGGGCTGACAGTAGAACTGCTGCCAATGAGCACCAAGGGTGATGTCATCCTGGATACTCCTCTGGCCAAAGTAGGCGGCAAGGGATTGTTCGTTAAAGAGCTGGAAGTCGCCATGCTGGAAGATCAAGCTGATATCGCGGTGCACTCCATGAAAGATGTGCCGGTTGAATTCCCGGAAGGTCTGGGATTGGAAGTGATCTGTGAACGTGAAGATCCCCGTGATGCCTTCGTTTCCAACAGCTACAAGAGTATAGATGAACTGCCTCAAGGCGCGGTTGTCGGTACTTCAAGCCTGCGCCGTCAATGTCAGCTCAGAGCCCGTCGCCCGGACCTTATCATCAAAGATCTGCGTGGCAACGTGGGAACCCGTCTGGGTAAGCTGGATGCCGGTGAATATGATGCCATCATTCTGGCTGCCGCCGGACTTATCCGCTTGAAACTGTCAGAGCGTATTGCCAGCTTTATCAGCGCCGAAGAATCACTGCCGGCCAACGGCCAGGGTGCTGTCGGCATCGAATGCCGCACCAATGATGAGCGGGTAAAAGCCTTGCTGGCACCGCTTGAACATAAAGAAACCCGCTACAGGGTATTGGCCGAAAGAGCAATGAATACGCGTCTGGAAGGAGGTTGCCAGGTACCTATCGGAGCTTATGCCGAGATCCAGGGAGAACAACTGACCTTGAGAGGTTTGGTAGGTAATCCTGACGGCTCTGAAGTCATTTCAGGAGTGGTAAGTGGTCATCAAGACGAAGCGGTGGCCCTGGGTAACGCCCTGGCAGAAGAACTGCTGAGCAAAGGCGCCAAAACCATATTGGATGCCGTTTACGGCAAATAACAAGGCGGCACTATGAAAGTGTTGTTGACGCGCCCTGAGGGGCGCAATCACGCCATGGAACAGGCGCTGACAGAAAGGGGCATACCTTTTATGGTGACCCCTCTCTTGGCCGTCGAGGCCATGGAAGACAAAAGTATCTCCCCTACCGAGGTGCAGAATGCCGACATCATTGTATTTGTCAGCACCAATGCGGTGCATTTCGGCACTCAAGCGCTGAATGCCTCCTGGCCGTCACACATTCAATATTTTGCCGTCGGCGAAGCCACCTTCGAGGCCTTTGCACATTATGGCATTCAAGGGCATAAGGCTCCGGATGACAATCAACAGACCGAAGGCCTGCTAACCCTGCCGGGGTTACAACCCGAGGCAGTAAAACACAAGAAAGTAGTCATAATTAGGGGTAACGGTGGCCGGGAAGTACTGGGAAAAACACTTCAGCAATATGGCGCTGAAGTCAAATTCTGGGAGGTCTATCGCCGTACCTGCCCTGCCTATGATGCAGTACAGCTGGTCAAGGAATGGCAAGACTTTGGGATAGACACCATAGTGATCAGCAGTGCAGAAAGCCTGACGAACCTTATCCGGCTGCTGCCAAAAGAGTATTTTGCTTGGCTGCAAGCATGTCATATTATAGTTCCCAGCATTCGGGTGGTAGATAAGGCCGTGGTCGCCGGATTAACTCAGGTGACTGATGCCACTGCAGCCAACAGTAAGGCCGTACTCAAGGCATTGAGGCTTTAGTTTTCCCCCCTCCCGATTTCCAGCCCTATTGTCGCGTTAAAGGACTGCATTAATGGATAACAGCAAGCCAGAAGTCGGGAGCGATACCCCCGCACTGCCTACTCCACCTCAGGGTTCCACAGAGCAAGATACCCCTGCGGCGACAGCCAAGCACAGCTCATGGCTCCTGAAACTAACCCTCCTATTGAGCCTGTTGCTGGCACTGCTGGCCTGCGCCACAGGTGCTTATCTCTTTTGGCAACTGCAGCAACAGCAAGCCACCAATGCGCAGCTGGCAACTTCCCTCGAACAAGTCAAACAAGCTCCTGAGGCCAGATTGCAGGCGCTTGAGCAGCAACTGAGAAGCGACCTGCAACAAAATCAACAACAGCAAGGCGCCATAGAACAACTGAGCGAAGCTCAACAACAGATGCAAACCCGTATCGCCACTCTGGCACAGCGCAGCCCCAACCATTGGATGGCGGCAGAAGCCGAATACTTGGTGCGGATGGCGGGACGTAAACTTTGGTTGGAGAAAGATCCGCAAACTGCAACCGGCCTGCTACAGGCCGCCGATGAGCGTATTGCCGCTATGCAGGAGCCATCACTAATGCCACTGCGTCGCGCCCTCGCCAACGATATGGCGGCGGTAAGCGCCATCAAGAATACCGACATCGCAGGTACTGTGTTCACCCTGGATGGCATTATCACTAAGCTGGACAAGCTGCCGCTCAACCGTGTCGGCAGTCAACAAATGGAGCCGGAAACAGAAAGTAAGATGTCTGACTCTATTGGTGACTGGCAGAGCAACCTGGCCAAGACCTGGAGTGCGCTGAAGGAAGACTTCTTCACTATTCGCAAGATAAGCTCAGATATCACACCACTGCTGTCTCCCCAGCAGGAATGGTACCTGCTCGAAAATATCCGTAATAAACTACTGCAGTCACAGCTGGCCCTCTACCAATATGATGAGCTCAACTACCGCCAATCATTGGCCATGGCCCGCAAATGGATCCAACAATATTTCGACCTTGACGATCCGCGCACCGAAGAAGTGCTGACTGCAATTAATGCTTTGTCCAGTCTGCAGCTGGATCCTATCAATCTGACTAAATTTGAATCCAGCGCCCAGCTCAAGCAGTTGGTCACCTATGGCGAACTCATGCCGGGGGCCGAACTATGATAAGAGTACTCATCTATCTGGTGATTATTCTGGCAGGCGCCTGTCTGAGTCCGCTCTTAGCCGGTAAGACGGGTTATGTTTATATCGCCTTCCTGGATTGGCAACTGGAAACCAACCTGCTGTTTGCCGTTATGGCACTCATCATCTTCTTTGCCCTGCTGCAGCTACTGGAATGGCTACTTGTCACTATGCTGAATCTGGTATTAAGCAGTCGCTACCTGCCGCGGCGCTGGCGCCGCAATGCCGCCCGCAAGCACACGCTCACCGGCGCCCTGGCGCTGGCAGAAGAAGATTGGCCTGCGGCCGAAAAGGCGATGCAAAAAGGCGCCGAAGCCGGTGAACTGCCCGCTCTTAATTATCTGGCAGCCGCCAGAGCAGCCCAAAGACAGTTCAAAAATGAAGAACGGGATGAGTACCTGAATAAAGCGGCCCAATTGCCTCTGGCGACCCAAGCGGTCACCACCACCAGAGTGCGCTACTACATGCAGCAAGGCGAACTTGAAAAGGCCCGCGAGCAACTGGATAAACTGCAGCCCAGCAGTAAGAGTAAGGCGCCGGTACTACAACTGGCCTTGGAACTTTATCAGAGCCAGCTGGACTGGCAGGCGCTGAAACTATTGCTGCCCACACTGCGTAAAAAACAGCTCCTGGATAATGAAGAGTATGAACTCCTGAACCAAAGAGTAAACAATGCTCTGCTGGCGCAAGCGGCCCTTCGCAACGAGCAGGAACTGGAAAAATGTTGGCACTGGCTAAGCCGCCAGGAACGCAGCCAGCAGCCCAATATGGCGCAATATGCTTTGGGTCTGGCTGGCTTCAACCGCCGTGAAGATGCCCTAAAACTGCTGAATAAGGCGCTGAAAAAAGAGCCTTGTGCTGCGGTTTTGGAAGTATTGCCGAAAATTTTTGAGCCGCAGGACAGCGAAACCCTGAAACTGCTGAAAAATTTGGAGCCCAAGCTCGAAAATCATGCCGACTACCAACGCTGTATGGCTCAAATTCATGAGCTCTGTCGTGAATTCAGTCTGGCCCGCGCGGCATGGGAACGCTTGTGTCATTTACTGCCCCGCAAAGAATACTGGCTGGCCTTAGCCAAACTTCAGGAACAATTAGCCGATAATCAAGGGGCTTTCAAGAGCTATAAGCAAGCCGCCAAGTGCGACTAATCGATAGATCTTTTCGTAATAAAAAAGCCACTTATTTAGTGGCTTTTTTATTAATCATCACTAGATTATCCGCACACATACTGTAACCGCATGAATGCGAGACAGATTCTAAGATATGGACATTTTGTCCCATCCATACCATTTCGCAGCCATTAACGTCACATATTTGACAGTCTTTGTTTCAACCCCAGACTTAATAATTAATACCTTTAACTGACGCTCATAGGCACAAAGTGACCTTGCCGTCAGTATATGTGTGCAAAGGAGTATGAGTTATGGGCGTCGCAATCAGTAAGCAAGACGCGGTTGTCACCAATCTGGTTGGACAACTCAAGGCCAAGGACGAAAATGGCAATATCCGCGATCTGAATATCGGGGATGTCATTCGCAATGGTGAAGAGATCATCTTCACTGCAAATGATACTTTCACCATAGAATATGCTGATGGTACAAGGCTGACAGAGCAAAATGCACAACCCAGCGCTCAACCTCAGCCAGATGCCTCGGCCGCAGATGTAGCCCAATTTGCCAATGAAGGGGTCGATGCCGAAATAGCCGCATTGCAGGCACAAATACTTGCAGGTGATGACCCTACCGCTAACCTGCCCGCTACAGCTGCCGGTGCCGGGACAGCTGGTAATCAGGGAGGATTCGACTATATCTCCGTAGCCAGGGATGGTTCTGAAGTATTGGCGAGCGCAGGTTACGATACCAGTGGCTTTGAGCAAACTGCCATCACCACCCAAGAAGAAATACTGCTTGAGGACCTTCCTTTGGTGGGCCCTACCCTTGATAGCGGTACAGCCACACTCTCTGATGCCAACTTGCCCACAGGGACGACGCCATCGTCCACAGCCTTGACCCAAACCGGTAACTTGAGCTTTAGCGCCGCAGCCGGTGTGGCAAGCTTGACCCTGGATGGGATAGCCATTGTCTCTGACGGCGTATTTGATGGCCCTGTCAGTATCAATACCGAATACGGTGTACTCACCATCAGCGCCGTTGACCTGATAAACGGCAATATCAGCTATAGCTTTACCCTCAATTCCGCGGTTGACCACAGCTCAAGTGATGACTTCTCCCAGGCTTTCAACCTGATATTGACAGATCTAGAAGGAAACAGTGTCGGTAATACCCTTACCATCTCGGTACTGGATGACGCTCCAAGCGGCCAGGATGACATCAACAGCGTAGATGAAGACTCACTACTGGCCATTAGCGGCAATCTGCTCGACAACGATGTTCAGGGCGCAGATACCGCACAGGTAACAGCAGCCGGCAGTGGCGGCAACCTTGATAATGCCATATCCAATCAAAGCCAGGTTTCAGGCAGCTACGGCCTGCTGACCCTCAATGCCGATGGCAGTTACAGCTATCAAATCAATTCTACAGCGCAAGCCGTTCAGGCGCTCGCTCAGGGAGAATCGCTGACAGAAACCTTCTCCTATCTGCTGACTGATGCCGATGGTGATACCAGCATCCAGACCTTGACTATCACTATCACTGGCACCAATGATGTACCTGTGATCAGCACTCCCCAGCCGGGTGAGGCCGACGGCGCTGTGCGAGAAGCCGGCCAGTTCGATGACGGCAGCATAGACCCAGGCACCCCTAGTGTCAGTGGCCAACTGAGCGCCAGCGATGTGGATAATGGTGCCGTGCTTATTTGGTCCGGCAGTGCCGACAGCCCTCTTGGCAGCTTCAGCATAGATGCCACCACGGGCGCTTGGAATTATCAGCTCGATAACGCCGCAGCCGATGGGCTGCTGGAAGGTGAAATTCGCACTGAAACCTTCTCTGTTACTGTGACGGATGAGTTTGGCGCCAGCGCCGAGCAACTGGTCACTATTACCATCATAGGGACCAATGACGCCCCTATTCTCAGCGCCGATAGCAGCGGCAGTCTCACCGAAGATGTTGATATCATCAATGGTATACTCAGTGACAGCGGCGCCTTGAGCTTCACCGATGTGGACATTGGTGACAGCCATGTTGTCAGCAGTAGCTACAATGGCGATGCAAGTTGGAGCGGCGGCGTTCTGGATCAAGCCACCCAGGATGCTCTCGCCCAGGGCTTTAGTGCGGACAATTCCGGCTGGAGTTATGAGATCGCCAACAGCCTGGTGCAGTTCCTCGCCGTCGGTGAGACCATCACCTTAAGCTTCACGCTGACGGTCACCGACGACTTTGGCGCCAGTGATTCACAACAAGTCACTCTGACCATTACCGGCACCAATGATGCGCCTGTGCTAAGCATCGACATGAGCGGCGCGGTCACCGAGGATGTCGATGTCATCAATGGCATGCTCAGCGACAGCGGCGACTTGAGCTTCACCGATGTCGATATCAACGACGGCCACAGCGTCAGCAGCAGTTACAACAATGATGTCAGCTGGACCAATAATCCCCCACTGGATC
>NZ_NIJM01000114.1 GCF_002836945.1 Shewanella chilikensis | reverse complement strand
GAGCCAAGGAGTTGCGGATACGAATTGTCTTCCTAAGACCGCTTGGCCTCCGACTTAACAGTGGTAGTAAGGCGTATCTTCAAGGCTGATTTGAGTTCGGCGAGGGCGCGGCATAATAACCTCCTTGTTAAATGCTTAAACAAAGGATAGTCGGAGGCTAACTACCGCGCTATTAACGTTGGGTGTCCATATTTTTACCGATATAACATGCTAGTTTTTACCACCGACAAATTTGCCAATGACAACCAATATTGCCCCAACAACTAATGCCGGTAACCTAAATTTGGCCCAATCAAATGAGCTTTCATCAGTAGGCGCAATTTTTAAGTAAGAATCATTAGATGACGATTGAAACGCATCAACAGGCAAGAAGTCTATCGCGAAGCCTGCAACTCCAAATAAGAGAACTAAACAACCAACGATGATCAGGGCTTTTCTCACTTGAATCTGCCTCTTGTTATATAACGCCGGCCACAACGGCGCGAGCTTGCGAGCGTCCGGCGACCGAAGGGAGCGAATTGATGGCCTTTGTTAGCCTTTTCATTGCAGTACTGTTCTTCGCTTATGCGCCATTAGCGCCTCAGTATTTGGCAAAAGATCGGGATTTGACGGCAAGCTAGCTTTCCGACCGCTAAACTGTTGGTACTCTTCGGATAGCCGATTAGCGACGACTACATTTCCAGTTTGTGGGTCAATTGATATTAAGAACAAATCAAACAATGTGTGGATATCTGCACGCAAGAGAATCCCGTTAGATAGTTCGTATGATTGTTCTTCGCTATAAGGCACTATGTGTGCAGCTTCTAAAACCTCAGATTCAATACACCCTGTTACCGCACAAGTATTTTCGTATGCGGCGAGAAGATTTTCTCGGAATTTCGCCTGACCACGCCTTGCCCATATTTCCTGCATCGTTTTTTTATCGGGCTCCGCTTGGGGAATGGGTCTGAGTGGGGTGCTAGTTTCATTACTATTCTCAGCTGATGACTCTAGATAACTAATAAAACGAGGGTGTTCAAAATTCTGTGTCACGTTAAAAATCACAGATCGATGTGAGCATCC
>NZ_NIJM01000113.1 GCF_002836945.1 Shewanella chilikensis | reverse complement strand
ATGGTAGCTATGGCAGTCAGGTATTCCAAGTAGGCGCCAATGCGAATGAAACAATCAGTGTTTCGCTGCGTAGCACAGATGCAGCTTCAATTGGTTCCAGTAAAATAGCGCAAACAGCAGGAACACCCGCAGGGGTTGCAGGTTTGGTCGATAATGCTACAGCGGTTTATACTGCGGGTGATTGGACCATCACTAATAGTGTCAGTGGCAATTCCAAAGATATTGCAGTCACAGCCACAGACGATGCGGCCAGTCTTGCGAAAAAATTTAACGATGTCAGCAGTACCACCGGTGTAACAGCCACAGCCTCTAATACTATCGAATTGTCTGCATTGACTTTCGATGGCGGTACTTTGGATTGGTCGATAGGCGGGGCCACGATTACCGGGGCAGCAGACCAACAGGATATTATCGATCAAATCAACTCCCAGACATCCACCACAGGAGTGAGTGCAAATCTAGTTGATGGTAAAGTGCAGATCACCAAGGATGATGGCGCAAATATGGACTTTGGCGCTGCAGCATTTACCGGGGGCGGCGGTTCAGAAGCAATAGAGTTAAACGGTGTAATAGGTGGCACAGCTGATTCAACTGACTTTGATGCAACAACAGCAGGTGGTGGCACTGCCAATGGGGTGTTGAGCTTTGCATCCAATTCGGCTTTTAGTCTGAGTGATGATGGAGCTGCAGATATATCTGAACTGACCGATGTGACAGTGTCTAGCTTGGATACAGTGGAAAACGTGGATATTTCGACCGCCGATGGTGCCCAGTCAGCTATCAGCGTTATCGATGGTGCGATTGCGATGATTGATAACCAACGTGCTGATTTGGGTGCGGTACAAAACCGGATGAGCTTTACCATCAACAACCTGAACAGTATTGCCACCAACGTGTCTGACGCCCGCAGCCGTATTCAGGATGTGGACTTCGCCAAGGAAACTGCCACCATGACCAAGCAGCAGATTTTGTCCCAGACTTCCTCTGCGATGCTGGCCCAGGCGAACCAGTTGCCTCAGGTGGCCCTGTC
>NZ_NIJM01000112.1 GCF_002836945.1 Shewanella chilikensis | reverse complement strand
CATCGTAGCGGAAAACATTGTCTCCCTGACGCACTACCCGCCCGGCTTGCTAAAAGATATGGCTGTCCTGTATTTTTATTGAAAAACTTTAATAAAATCTAATTTTTAAACATCAGAAAGGACTCATTGAGTCCTTTCGGCAAAAAAGATTTCAATACACCACTAGCTTTCCATTGGGCCACTCCCCCAACCAACCGCAAGGAATATGACCACACTCGTAGATGGATAATAACTTATAGAAAAACAATGGTTTTTTTAATTTCTCTTTATAAAAGTCTTCTATTAAATAGTGGGTAACATCCCATTCAACGCACTGAACTAAAAGTGTATTATCAATATCATTTAGGTGAGGGATTTTACCTTTTAAATCATTTTCAAAAAATAACTTAGCTTCTTTAGCCACATCATTCCAATGCTGATATGCATCGGTAAATTTGTCTGCTAAGTAAGCTGACATTTCATTAGATTCTTCCAAAGTGACATTTTCCCACTCAGGAGCAGCTAGAAACTCCCCGGTTTCATTTAAAGAATTTGCTAATATCATGTCGGTAAAATCAACCTTTTCACCAATACTTGAAAACCATTTAATTTCCAATAGCTTATCTTTTGTTAATTTAGATATTTTCATAATTTCACCTAATTAATTCGTCCAGGAATCCGAGGAACTAACTGCCCACCAAGTAAGCCATACTGAATCCTATTCTGAATACTGTATTTTACAGCCTGATTTACTTGATTAGCAGGCAAGCCTGCTGACTCTAATGAATGCTTTAATGCTTGAGTATATTGAAGGTTTGTAGGACGTTGCTCACTGAGTTCCCCTCCACGTCTATATTTATCCCAAAATTGCTCAAGAGATTTATGTGCTTAATAGTGAGGTGTACAAATGCATTACCTTCCAATTTGATTGCAGCACCACTATTGGTAGGAATCACATCACGAAACACTGCATCTTGGTTTAAGTGATGCGATTGTCCCGGGCGCGAATCATTTTTCAGCTTACCATGTGGTCCCAAAATTGCGTCATCAGCTTCTTCAGCATTAGGACAGCCACTCAACCCTAGCGGATCCACCCATTCGAGCGGGTTGTGCACATAGGCCTGTGGCCGC
>NZ_NIJM01000111.1 GCF_002836945.1 Shewanella chilikensis | reverse complement strand
GCTACAACACCAGCACCAACTGTACGGCCACCTTCACGGATTGCGAAGCGCAGACCTTCGTCCATCGCGATTGGGCAGATCAGAGTTACAACCATCTTGATGTTGTCGCCTGGCATTACCATCTCTACGCCTTCTGGCAGTTCGATAGTACCGGTCACGTCAGTTGTACGGAAGTAGAACTGTGGACGGTAGCCTTTGAAGAATGGAGTGTGACGACCACCTTCTTCTTTAGACAGGACGTAAACTTCTGATTCGAACTTGGTGTGTGGAGTGATTGAACCAGGCTTAGCCAGTACTTGACCACGCTCTACTTCATCACGCTTGGTACCACGCAGCAGGATACCGCAGTTCTCACCGGCACGACCTTCGTCCAGCAGCTTACGGAACATTTCTACACCAGTACAGGTGGTCTTGGTAGTGTCGTGGATACCCACGATTTCTACTTCGTCACCAACTTTGATGATACCGCGCTCTACACGACCTGTTACTACAGTACCGCGACCAGAGATTGAGAATACGTCTTCGATAGGCAGCAGGAATGGCTTATCGATATCACGCTCTGGCTCAGGGATGTATGTATCCAGTGCTTCTGCCAGTTCAATGATCTTGGCTTCCCACTGAGCGTCGCCTTCCAGAGCTTTCAGAGCAGAACCCTGAATTACTGGCAGGTCATCACCTGGGAAATCGTACTCAGACAGCAGTTCACGAACTTCCATCTCTACCAGTTCCAGCAGCTCTTCATCGTCTACCATGTCACACTTGTTCATGAATACGATGATGAAAGGTACACCTACCTGACGAGACAGCAGGATGTGCTCACGAGTCTGTGGCATTGGGCCGTCAGTAGAAGCTACTACCAGGATTGCGCCGTCCATCTGGGCAGCACCGGTGATCATGTTTTTAACATAGTCAGCGTGACCTGGGCAGTCTACGTGGGCGTAGTGACGAGTTGGAGTGTCATACTCGATGTGAGAGGTATTGATGGTAATACCGCGCTCACGCTCTTCTGGAGCGTTATCGATCGCTGCGAAGTCACGAGCCTCACCACCGTAAGTCTTAGACAGTACAGTTGAGATAGCAGCAGTCAGAGTGGTTTTACCATGGTCAACGTGACCAATGGTGCCCACGTTAACGTGGGGCTT
>NZ_NIJM01000110.1 GCF_002836945.1 Shewanella chilikensis | reverse complement strand
GCTAACGCATTAAGTAGACCGCCTGGGGAGTACGGCCGCAAGGTTAAAACTCAAATGAATTGACGGGGGCCCGCACAAGCGGTGGAGCATGTGGTTTAATTCGATGCAACGCGAAGAACCTTACCTACTCTTGACATCCTCAGAAGCCAGCGGAGACGCAGGTGTGCCTTCGGGAACTGAGAGACAGGTGCTGCATGGCTGTCGTCAGCTCGTGTTGTGAAATGTTGGGTTAAGTCCCGCAACGAGCGCAACCCCTATCCTTACTTGCCAGCGGGTAATGCCGGGAACTTTAGGGAGACTGCCGGTGATAAACCGGAGGAAGGTGGGGACGACGTCAAGTCATCATGGCCCTTACGAGTAGGGCTACACACGTGCTACAATGGTCGGTACAGAGGGTTGCGAAGCCGCGAGGTGGAGCTAATCTCATAAAGCCGGTCGTAGTCCGGATTGGAGTCTGCAACTCGACTCCATGAAGTCGGAATCGCTAGTAATCGTGGATCAGAATGCCACGGTGAATACGTTCCCGGGCCTTGTACACACCGCCCGTCACACCATGGGAGTGGGCTGCACCAGAAGTAGATAGCTTAACCTTCGGGAGGGCGTTTACCACGGTGTGGTTCATGACTGGGGTGAAGTCGTAACAAGGTAGCCCTAGGGGAACCTGGGGCTGGATCACCTCCTTACCTAAGCGATAATTGGTGCTTTTGAGTGTTCACACAGATTGCTTGATAAAAGAAGTAGAGCATGGGGGTCTGTAGCTCAGGTGGTTAGAGCGTTCGCCTGATAAGCGAGAGGTCGGTAGTTCGAGTCTACTCAGACCCACCAATTCTTCCGCTATTATGCGTTAAACAGGTCGTTGTTTACTCCAGTAAACTTCCTCTCTGTTTGCCTTAACTAGCGTCGAAGGAATGAACAGGTCAATGTTCAAGACTGTTTGCGAGAGATTTTTATCGAGTTCGAGGCAGCCGAGCGAAGAGGCGAAGGCTAACAACGAAATCGGTAAAAAGAACCGCAAAGAAACGGGGCTATAGCTCAGCTGGGAGAGCGCCTGCCTTGCACGCAGGAGGTCTGCGGTTCGATCCCGCATAGCTCCACCACTTCCCTTGGAAGTGCTGGAACCGTCACTCTACAAAGGACGAGAGACGCCAAAGATAAGTCAGTATTTATCTTTGGCTTTTTTAAGCCCGGTCGAAATTGTTCCATACAATTTTCGACACTCCCTCCTTCCATGGAGGTTGCTCTTTAACAATTTGGAAAGCTGATAGTAGACATCAAGACGACTCTTAGGAGTTGG
>NZ_NIJM01000010.1 GCF_002836945.1 Shewanella chilikensis | reverse complement strand
GATTGCGATTTACTTCCCGGCTGATTGTGCTGTGACTGACTTTCAGACGTTTTCCTATCTCCCGATAACTGAAACCCTCGCGTAAATAGGCCTCAATCTGGTATCGTTGTCCCTCGATCAACTGCTTGTAATTCATGGTAACTACTCATGTTTGTTTGGCGACTACAGAGTATCACCAACAGGCAGTTGATCTCTCCTCACCGTTTAACCATGAGTGGTGCACTTATTATCTGAATTCGGGCCATTTAGTCCAAATATCCCTTGCAGCTAAACGCGCATGCGCGGTTTCCAAACCTATTATCTACCCGCTGTATTTTTTAACTATATGAATTTAATGCTATTTTTTAAAAGTTACGGAAATAACGCGCAAGCTTAGCTGCAAATTCCCGGCATTTTGTTGAGAATGTCAATAATACTGTATAAAAAATCAGTTCTTAGGCACTTACCATGAGCGCTTCAAGCCCTGCAACCAAGGGCCTTAAAAACAAGCACCTTAAAACTAAGCGCCTTAAAACCAAGGACCCTAAAACCAAGGACCCTAAAACTCAAGCCCGACAAAAAGCGTTAAGTAAAGCCATAGCTACCGCACGGGCGCGACATGCTGTTCGTCCCTGAATACCGTTACAAACTGAAAAGTATCCTTGTCGCAGAGCTTTCGCTTAAGAAAAAGCTAACTGGTTGAATTGGTTATACAATACCCAGTACCTATTAGTAAAACAATTAGCTTAAGGTCAAGTTTTTTAACAAAGGCAATAAAACCCTGATTTTGTGGGGGGTGGCAACATAATTCGCTATTAAAACAACTGTGCCCGGCAAATCATATGAGTAATATTCCAATTGTTAAATTGCCTGTTTCAGTGCTTGATGGCTGGGGCTATTTCAGTTGTTATTGCCGACCAATACGACTAAGTCCGCTTGGGTTTGTGTGCTCGTTGAAAACGGCTGCCAGGATGGGCATGAACGGGAACTGGCTTGGGGGAGGGCAGCTTAAAGCTGCTGCCAGAGAAGCTTTTCTATGTTAGCCTTGCCTTGTTTAAGAAGTTTATTGTCGTTTTGCCTTTGGCAAATAGTAAGATTTCAACTTGTATTCAGGGATGAAAAATGCAAATACGTTTGGCTACTGAAATGGATTTGGAACAACTGATCCTGCTGTTTGACGAGTATCGGCAGGAGATGGGGCAAGAGTCGGATCTCGTTTGCTGCCGTGAATTTTTACGGGCCCGCTTGCAGGAAAATGATTCGATGATCTTTATCGCCACCGAAGGCGATTTCCCATTGGCCTTCGCTCAGCTTTTTCCTTCGTTCTCTTCTTTATTACTCCAACCCTTGTGGTATCTCGATGATCTCTTTGTATTGCCCGATTACCGAGGTCAGGGAATTGCCAAAGAACTCACTCATAGAGCCCGCACTCTGGCTCAGGATGCCGAGGTGCTGGTGGTGAAACGCCAATTTGGTGAGCCCTCCATGCCGGCAACCGGGGATGACACAGAGCAAGGTCTGTATCACGCACTACTTTAATCTGCTGCCCCCTGTTTGCTACCATTAGCGGGTTTTAATTTCAGGGGATTTCAGATTGAAAACAGCAGTACAACAGACACCTGTGCTCGACAAGAGCGCCGTTACCAACCTATTGGCGCTGGCCATTATGCTTACCGGCTATGGCATGCACTCAGATGTGTTATTCAACATAGGCCTATTCGCCGTATCCGGCGCCATTACCAATTGGTTGGCGGTGCATATGTTGTTTGAAAAAGTACCGGGTCTCTATGGCTCAGGGGTGATCCCGGCTCGTTTCGAGCAGTTCAAGCAAGCGATCAGCGAGTTGATGATGGAGCAGTTTTTCTCCGAAGCGAATATCGACCGTTTTCTGTCGACTCGCTCGGACAAGCAGAGCCTGGATCTCTCCGGAGTTATCACCAAGGTAGACTTGGCTCCGGCCTTTGATGCTCTGGTGGCCACTGTGGCCCAGTCATCATTGGGGGGCATGTTATCCATGTTTGGCGGCGAGGAAGCTCTCACGCCGCTCAAGCAACCTTTTATTGAAAAGATGCAGCAGTCGCTGGCGGATATTGCCAAGAGTGATGATTTTTACGAGCTGCTCAAGGGCGAGCTGGAGCAGCCAGGAGTGATGGCCGATATGCGCAGCCAAATTCAGGATATCGTCGAGCAGCGGTTGGCCGAGTTAACGCCGCAGTTGGTCAAAGAGATGGTGCAGCAGATGATTAAAACTCACCTGGGCTGGCTGGTTGTCTGGGGCGGTGTCTTTGGCGGTTTGATAGGGCTGGTCAGCGTATACCTGCAGCGCTTGCTATAACTATAGATAGGTGAATTGTGGGCTGAACCTAACCTGCAGCTCAGCTAAATAATTGCTATTAAGTCGCCCAAGCGGCGGGAGGAAAGCCATGGCGTTACATCATACGATTAACTATCTTGAACTTCCCGCCCGGGAGCTGGAAGCCACCAAGGCGTTTTTTCAGGCGGTGTTTGGTTGGGGCTTTGTTGACTATGGCCCGGACTACAGCTGTTTTACCCAGGCCGGGATCGATGGCGGTTTTTTCCGTTCATCGGTGAACTTCGATACCCTCAATGGCTGCCCGCTGTTGGTGCTCTACTCAAATGATTTGAATGCCAGCCTAGAGGCCGTGAAGGGCCATGGCGGCGAGATCAGTAAAGATATTTTCAGTTTTCCCGGTGGTCGGCGCTTTCATTTTCGCTGCCCGAGCCAAAACGAGTATGCCGTCTGGTCTGAATAGACCCGGACGCTTCTGCCTTTACAAGGAAGGATTATGCCTCACTGTATTATTGAGTATTCGGCGCCCTTGGCGCAGCAGTTGTCGATTACCAAGCTGGTTCAGGCGGTGCACCAAGGTGCCATAGACTCAGGCTTGTTCACACCATCTGCCATCAAGAGTAGGGCGCATGCCTGTGAGCATTTCCTGGTTGGGGAGGACAGCGCGCAAAGCTTTATCCATGTGCGTTTGGCCATTATGCCGGGACGCACCGATGAGCAAAAGCAAGCCCTGACCCAAAGCGTGTTTGCCGCACTGGAGCCGATTGCGGCCAAAGCTGACAGTGTATCGCTGGAGGTTACTGAGCTGCATCAGCCAAGCTACCTTAAGCGCGGTAGCTAAGAAGCCAATATGTCCAGGCAGCCAAAGCGCAGTAACAGGGTGGACTCTCCCTGTATTCGCCACTGCTGCCTGGACTTGCAGGATGTTTGCTTGGGGTGTTTCAGGACGCTGGCAGAGATCCTGGCCTGGCATCAGGCAACGGACAGCGAGCGGCAGACTATTCTCGAGCGCTGCCGGCAGCGACAAGTTGAGCGTGACCAAGCCGCTGCCGGGTTTAGAGTGATGAGAACAAGGCGCAAGTGAACAAGCTCAAAGCAAATAAAGCGGCACAGAAGAGAAGCTCCTATTTCCGCTAATGAATAAAGGCGCCATTCGGCGCCTTTATGGTTTTTACTTAAGTTCAATAAGATGCGCTATGCACAGAGCGCACCGCTCGGCCGGAAGGATCTATGATGCCGGACAGGCTCTCATCCCAGGCCAGCGCTTCCGGGGTAGAGCAGGCAACCGATTTACCACCCGGTACAGTCAGTGCCGCCGACTCCAGCGGGAAGTGCTCTTCAAAGAAACAGCGATAGAAGTAGGCCTCCTTGGTTTCCGGCGTGTTGTGCGGGAAGCGGAAACGGGCGTTGGCCAGCTCTTTATCTTCCACCTGGGCGGCGGCATGTTCTTTCAGACCGTCAATCCAGGAGTAACCCACCCCGTCACTGAACTGCTCTTTCTGGCGCCAGGCGACTTCGGCCGGGAGCTTATGCTCGAAGGCTTCACGCAGAATATGCTTTTCAATCCGGCCATCGCGCGACATCTTGGCTTCTGGGTTCAGGCGCATTGCCACGTCCATAAACTCCTTGTCGAGGAAAGGTACTCGGGCTTCCAGGCCCCAGGCTGCCATGGCCTTGTTGGCCCGTAGGCAGTCGTACAGGTGTAGCTTGTCGAGTTTACGCACCAGTTCTTCGTGGAAGGCGCGGGCGTTTGGTGCCTTGTGAAAATAGAGGTAACCGCCGAATAGTTCATCGGCCCCTTCGCCTGAGAGCACCATCTTGATCCCCATAGCCTTGATCTTGCGCGCCATCAAATACATGGGGGTTGCAGCGCGTATGGTGGTGACATCATAGGTTTCCAGGTGATAAATCACTTCCTTGATGGCATCCAGGCCTTCCTGGAAGGTGAAGTGCAGTTCATGGTGTATGGTGCCTATGGCATCGGCGACCTTTTGTGCCGCCGCCAAATCCGGCGCCCCTTTCAGGCCTACGGCAAAGGAGTGCAGCTGTGGCCACCAGGCATCGGAGGCATCGTTGTCTTCAATACGGCGCTTGGCAAAAGTTTGGGTTATGGCGGAAATCACCGAGGAGTCCAGCCCGCCCGACAGCAAAACGCCATAGGGCACATCTGACATCAACTGGCGCTTTACCGCGGCTTCCAACGCTTCGCGCAGCTCTTCGCTGGAGGCGCTGTTTTGGGCTACCGCTTCATAGTCGCGCCAGTCACGCTGATAGTATTGCACCGGCGCGTCATCTGCACTGTAGAGGTAATGCCCGGGGCTGAATACTTCCACAGTTTTACATACGGGGACCAGCGCCTTCATCTCGGAGGCGACATAGAAGTTGCCACTGGTATCGCGGCCGGTGTAAAGCGGGATGATCCCCATGTGATCCCGGCCTACGAGGTAGCAGTCCTTGGCCTTGTCATAGAGTACGAAGGCAAAAATACCGTTGAGCTTATCGAGAAAGTCGCAGCCATATTCCTGATACAGCGCCAGGATCACTTCGCAATCCGAGTTGGTCTGGTAGCTGTACTTGTCGCCGAGCTCGGCCTTGAGTTCTTTGTGGTTGTAGATTTCACCGTTGACTGCCAATACCAACTGGCCATCTTCAGATAACAGCGGCTGGGCGCCGTGTTCGATATCGACAATGGCCAGCCGCTCATGGGCGAGAATCGCTCTTGGAGTGGTATGAATACCCGACCAGTCCGGGCCGCGGTGGCGCATCAGTTTGGACATCTCCAGCGCAGTGCTTCTCAGAGCGGCGGCATCAGACTGGATATCGAGAATGGCAAAAATTGAACACATGGTAAGACTCCAAACTTGGTGTTTCTTCAGCAATGGCTTCACTTTGCCTGTAGAATTCTCAAAAGCCAAGCTTTATTTTTGAATATAAATCATGAAAATGGCTAGATCTGTAAATTATAATGTGTTTTTCGACCTATTTTTTTAAGGGTTAAACAATTTAATCGCTTAATTGGTGAAAGATCTGCATTTTAGCTCGCTGTAACAGCGTGCAAATTGGCACTTTCCTAAAGCCGCTGCTTTTATCGGCGATTGATTTATCTGCCCGGAAAACAACGCAAAAAGGCGCCGGAGGCGCCTTGGGGGATGGGGAAATGTGTCTGGTTAAATCGCCGGAGCAACGCCGGTTTCCGGCCGCAGGTTATAAAACTCTGTGCCCTTAAAATAACCCGGGCGGTCGGCAGAATCCGCCAAGCCTTTGGCGGCCTTGTAGTACACGGCCAGATCTTCCAGCGCGCCGGAGAGATCCCAGTTGGCATGATACTCATCGCAGAGGTTGTGATAGCAGCCTTTCATCTGCTGCTTCATCGCCGCTTTGTAGTCAGCGGTGGCCTGATCCACAGGTTCGCTGCCGCCACCGGCAAATACCGCAGGTACGCCATACTGGGCAAAACTGAAGTGATCCGAGCGGAAGAAACCGCCGGACTCGGGGTGTTTCTCTGCTGTGGCATAGCGGCCCTGGGTCTTGAGCGCGGCTTCCAGATAACGCTCCAGCTCAGACTTGCCTTTGCCCACTATGGTGAAGTCTTTGGTGCGGCCATAGATATTGGTGCTGTCGAGATTAATCACCCCTATGGTGTTTTCCAACGGGTAGGCCGGTTGAGCGGCATAGAAACGTGATCCCAGCAGACCTTGCTCTTCGCCTGTGGTGGCGATAAAAGTCAGCGAGCGCTTGAGGCGCTTGCCAGCCTTGGCGTCGGCGGCAAACTCACGGGCGATGGCCAGCATGCCGGCGATGCCGGAGGCGTTGTCCATGGCGCCATTGAATACCCTGTCGCCTTCGGCCGAACTGCTCATGCCCAAATGATCCCAGTGGCCGGTAAACAGAATATGCTCATTGGCGCGGCTGCTGCCCGGCAGAGTGGCAACCACATTGTAGCTGTCGCCATACTCGGCCTTGTTGTCGAAAGCTATGCTGGCGGTTTGCCCCAGCGTCAGTTGCAGTGGACCGTGGGCAGCGCGGCTGATGGCGCTGTCCAGTTCAAGCCCGGCCTTGGAAAACACCTTTTTGGCGGCATCCAGGGTTATCCAGCCTTCCACCGCCACTCGCTCGTTGCCGGAATCCGAGGCCAGATCCTGCTGTGGGCCGGTCCAGCTGTTTTCCACTACAGACCAGGGATAAGCGGCAGGAGCCGTGTCGTGAATGATAATGGCGCCCAATGCGCCCTGACGGCTGGCTTCTTCATACTTATAGGTCCAACGGCCGTAGTAGGTCATCGCCTTGCCGTTGAATTTACCGAGATCCGGGCGGGCAAAGCCGGGGTCATTCACCAGAATAAGGGCGATTTTGCCCTTCATGTCCAGGCCCTGGTAGTCGTTCCAGTCGTACTCGGGGGCGTTGATACCGTAACCGACAAACACCAGTGGCGCGTTGGTGATATCGACGCGTTCGACATCATGGCGACTGCCGAGCACCAGATCTTGGGGATATTGAAAATCGATACCGGCTAACTGTATTTCCTGGGTTTCACTGGCGGTATAGCTCACCATGGGCACTTTTTGCAAAAAGCTGCCGTTGGAACCGGGCTCAAGCCCCATATCGGCAAAGGCCTGGCTGAGATAGTCCAGAGTCAGCTGCTCGCCGCGGGTTGTCGGCGCCCGGCCTTCAAATTCATCCGAGGCCAGGGTTTGGATGTCATGGCGAAACTCTTGTTCATTGAAGCTGACAACGCGGATGGGGTCGTCGGCAGTATTGTTTTGGCTGCAGGCACTCAAGAGTGCCAGGGTACACAGGGGGATCATCAAGCGCATAACGGATCCTGTTGTTGCTTTTATTGTCAGGTATGGAGTGGCAACGGCTTTGCCCTTGCCTGTGCGCTATCATGGACGAAAAAACGCCCCCGGCACAAGCGGAGGCGGTAAAAGGAATGTTACCAATGGTTTCAGATCACGTCGATGTCGGCGGCGCAGGCAAACACATGGTTGGGACGGAAGGGCTCTTTCTCTATATCCTCCAGCTTGCTGACCCCACTGGTGACCAATATGGTTTCCAGCCCAGCCTGAAAACCGGCCAGAATATCGGTACGCATGTTATCGCCGATAATCACGGTATTTTCGGAATGACTATCTATATGGTTCAGCGCCGAGCGGATGATCCAACTGCTGGGTTTTCCCACGTAGAAGGGTCTGCGACCGCTTATTCTCTCTATAGGCGCGCAGAGAGCGCCACAGGCGGGGCTGTAAGCCGGGCCATGGGTATCCGGGTTGGTGGCAATAAAACGGGCGCCATCGGCAACAAAGCGGGCGGCCTTGTGGATCATGTCCCAGTTGTAGGAGCGAGTTTCGCCGACGATAACAAAGTCGGGGTTGATATCGGTAATGGTAAAGCCGGCCTTGTAAAGTTCGTGGGTGAGGGCACCTTCACCTATGACAAACGCCTTGCTGCCTTCCTGGTGCCTGAGAAAGTCGGCGGTCGCCATGGCCGAGGTATAGAAGCACTCTTCGGGAATATGCAGCCCGGCGGCGCCGAGGCGGTTTTGCAGATCTTTGCCCGTCTGTACCGGATAGTTGGTCAAGATAACCAAGGGGTTTCCCTGTTCCAGCACCCGGGCGATAAACTTGTCACTGCCGGGGATTAATTTGTTGTCGTGCATCAGCACGCCGTCTATGTCGCAGATAATACTCTTCATGCGCGTCTCGTTCTGTCCTGAAAACTGCCTCTATCTAACGCCATTGGTCATAAAATTACAATTGGCCGCTGAAAAAAGCCGGTAACGGAGCGTCATATTCGGGTAAATTAAGCGGATAGGTAAGCTTGCGCCACAGCCGTAATAGCCATTGTTGTAATAAAAAAGGAGCCGCACGGCTCCTTTTTGATGAATTAATCAACCTAAGTTTACTCAGAGATCAGTCCGGGGCGTAGCCGTTGGGGCCGATGGCTTCATCGTCGAGCCAGGCCTTACCGTCAACCATCTTCAGTCGGCCCTGGCAGAACCAGCGCACCACTATCGGGTAGATGGCGTGTTCCTGCTCGTGCACCCTGGCCGCCAGAGTTGCCACTGTGTCATCGGCAAACACAGGTACCTTGGCCTGCAAAATCACCGGGCCACTGTCCAGTGCCGGGATAACGAAATGAACACTGGCGCCATGTTCGCTGTCACCGGCTTCGATGGCGCGCTTGTGGGTATCCAATCCAGGATACTTGGGCAGCAGTGATGGGTGGATATTGAGCATCTTGCCCTGGTAACGGCTGACCAGCTCATCACTGAGAATACGCATAAAACCGGCCAATACGATGAGGTCGGGCTGATATCTGTCGATAGCCGCCTGCAGTCTGGCATCGTATTGGGCGCGGGACTCCTCTTTGCGGGCGATGACGCAGCTGGTGTCTATTTCGGCATGATGGGCCCGGATCAGACCATAGGCATCGGCCTTGTT
Source organism: Shewanella chilikensis (assembly GCF_002836945.1). Classification (GTDB taxonomy): domain Bacteria; phylum Pseudomonadota; class Gammaproteobacteria; order Enterobacterales; family Shewanellaceae; genus Shewanella; species Shewanella chilikensis. The sequence goes on along the minus strand of NZ_NIJM01000010.1, from coordinate 90,444 downwards.
GCTGATCACTCCGACCACGCGCCCTGGCATCTTGCTATCACAACTGTCGATAACAGCCTGCAAATTACTGCCATTGCCCGAAATCATTACCAATATGCGACAACTCTCCTGCATTAAAGGATCTCCACTTGCTCTTCTTGTTGATTACGATTGGCGATAGTGCCTATCTGCCAGGCGTTTTCACCTTTGGCCTTGAGTAGCTCAATGGCGGCGGCGGCTTCGGCCTGAGGCAGGGCAACTATCATACCGACACCACAGTTAAAGGTGCGGTACATTTCATGTTCTGTGATATTACCGGCTTGCTTGAGCCAGTTGAATACGCTGGGCCACTGCCAGGATTCGCCCTGGATAACGGCCTTGGCACCTTCTGGCAGAACCCTTGGAATGTTTTCCCAGAAACCGCCGCCTGTGATGTGTACCATGGCGTGAACCGGGTGTTTGTCCAGCAGTTCCAGCAAAGGTTTGACATAGATGCGGGTTGGTTCCAGCAGGTGATCGATAAGCGGCTTGCCGTCCAGATCTTGCTGTGGGTCAGCCTGGCTGACTTCCAGGACTTTACGGATCAGTGAGTAACCGTTGGAATGAGGACCACTGGAGCCCAGGGCTATCAGTGCATCACCGGCCTGTACCTTGCTGCCGTCGATGATGGCTTCTTTCTCCACCACTCCGACACAAAAACCGGCCAGATCATAGTCAGCGCCTTCGTACATGCCGGGCATTTCGGCGGTTTCACCACCGATCAGGGCACAACCGGATTGGAAGCAGCCTTCGCCGATACCTGTAACCACGTCGGTCGCCACATTGACGTCCAGCTTGCCGGTAGCATAGTAGTCGAGGAAAAACAGCGGCTCGGCGCCTTGAACCAGCAGGTCGTTGACACACATGGCCACCAGGTCGATACCGACAGTGTCATGCTTTTTGAAGTCAATGGCCAGGCGCAGCTTGGTGCCCACACCATCGGTACCGGAAACCAGCACAGGGTGCTTGTATTTGGTTGGCAGTTCACACAGGGCGCCAAAACCACCCAGGTTGCCCATGACTTCAGGACGGTGAGTGCGTTTGACTACGGACTTGATGTTATTGACGAGTGCGTTGCCTGCATCGATATCGACACCGGCGTCTTTATAGCTCAGTGGGGTAGGGGTACTCACTTGATCCTCTCGGGTACATCGTTATGGATTTTATGCGGCGATATTCTAGCAGTTTGCCGGGGGGCTCGAAAGCCAAGATTGCACTTTATTCATAGGGATATAAGTCACGATTTACCAGATTTATAAAACTTTCTGTTTTACCGCTGGAACAAATCAACTAAAATCTCACAAATTTGCCCAAATCCGGCTGGTTTGTGCTCTGCACGCCGGGAGCTGCCAGTCTGATTGCTCGTCCCGCCCGCAAGATCAGGAGAAAAAGAATGAAAGTTGTCGAGGTTAAACACCCGCTGGTACGCCACAAAATTGGTTTGATGCGTGAAGCTGAGATCAGCACCAAACGTTTTCGTGAGCTCGCCGCCGAGGTTGGCAGCCTGTTAACCTACGAGGCAACCGCAGGTTTGGAAACCGAAACTGTGACCATTGAGGGCTGGAATGGTCCGGTTGAAGTGGAACAGATCAAAGGCAAGAAAGTAACAGTAGTGCCTATCCTGCGTGCCGGTCTTGGTATGATGGATGGCGTGCTGGAGAATATTCCCAGTGCCCGTATCTCTGTTGTCGGTGTTTACCGTGACGAAGAAACTCTGGAGCCAGTGCCTTACTTCGAGAAGCTCGCCAGCGATATGGAAGAGCGTTTGGCACTGGTTGTTGACCCCATGCTGGCTACTGGCGGCTCCATGATTTGCACCATAGACTTGCTGAAAAAGCGTGGCTGTAAGCATATCAAGGCGTTGGTGTTGGTTGCGGCGCCTGAAGGCGTTAAGGCACTGGAAGAGGCGCATCCCGATATCGAACTCTACACGGCTTCCGTCGATCAGTGCCTGAACGACAAGGGCTATATACTGCCTGGTCTGGGTGATGCCGGTGACAAGATCTTCGGTACTAAATAAGTCTCTTTAGTGAACATAATAAAAGGCGCCCTCGAGCGCCTTTTTGCTTATTTCAGCCTTACTTGCTTAACCCTTACTTGTTGCTACTGACCTTAGGCGGTTTTCATCACGATAACAGCGGCGATAACCACGGCTATGCCGACCCAACCTATGGGCTTGAGTCTTTGTTTGAACAGCAAGGCGCCGCCGATAGCCGTTCCCAAAATACCTATGGCGCCCCAGGAGGCATAGGCGATGGCCAAGTCTATCTCTTTCACTGCCTGTGCCAGCAGAGTAAAGGCGCTCAGCACCAGCAAGATTGCCAGCACGCCCCATAATTTACGTTTGAATCCGTTGGAGCGGGTGAGCGCCATATTGGCGGCAATATCAATCAAGGCGGCCAGCACCACATAGCCAAAGGAGAGCGTCAGAAACTGGTTCATGTTCGCCTCCGTTACAGGTTACCGGCGGTGCTGTTTGCTCCCAAGCCGGTATCCTGAACTTTGGTTTTATCACCTTCATGACTCTCGCCTAGAGTCACCAACACTATACCCAGGATGGCCAAGGCCAGTCCGGCAAGCTCCTGCGGGTTGAGCCTGGAATCAAACAGCAGCATGGATACCAGGGTGATCAGGGCTATGCCTAAACCTTCCCAAACCGCATAAGCAACACCTATGGCAATCTTCTTCGCCGCCAGTGATAAAAAGAAGTATGACACACCAATCAAGAGGTACATCAACAGGTAGCCCCAGATAGAACCCTCAGGTCCCAGTAGGTTCATGGTACTGGTACCCGCCACTTCAGCGGAAATTGCAAACAATAGAAACACCCGTGCAAGGATCATAATTCACCTTCTACATGAAATGAAAAATATGCATAACGGAGAATCGCACATTACACCTGAATCTATCTGGCCAGATAAGTCATAAAAAACGGAGTAACAACAAATTAAGCGGCAATTCCAAACTTACACTGCTAGGTTAACTGTTCGGGTTTTAACTTGATAGGTAATTGAGATATTCAAATATGAATATCTATGACGTTCTAAACAGATATTGGAGTTGGTTGAAATGTGTTTTGTATAACTCTGTGCAAGTGTTGATGTAACGGATGATTACGGTAGGTCTGCAAAAAGCCGCCGGACACCACGAAGTGGCTGAACTCCCGATTGACCTGGGGCATGGGGAAGGAGGCCAGTTCCGGCATCAACCTGGCAGTACCTTGACTGGCGTACATGATGGCGTCGGTTTCCAGCAACATCTGGCAGGCGACCCTAAGATTGTAGGACTTGAGTAATACATGAGGCTGATAACCCATACGCTGATACTCAGATTCCACAGTACACTGAGGATTGTAGGAGGCCGGTGCAGGCAGGGAAACTATCGGCAGCGTGGACACTGTCTGCCAATCATTTTCATCGCCGAGCAGCGGATGATTTTTGCGTGCCAGGATTACCCGTTTTTCGGTGAACAGCGGCCGCATATAGATATCCTTGGACAGCTCGGTTTCCTGATCCAAAATGCAATAGTCATGTATGCCTTCGAGCATCTCATCATGGCTGTAACCATTCCAGCTGGAAAAGGTGAAGCTGGCTTTGGGAAAGGCCTGGTGACAGCTTTGCAGCAATCTTTGTCCCTGTTCATCCATCAAGTAGGGATCTGTCACTATGGCTATTTGACCTGTGTAGCTGTCGGCGCTGAAGTCTTCGAATTCCAGCAGCACTTTTTCGATAGGGGCCAGAATATTGTCAAACTCTTCTGCCAGGCGCAGCGCCATGGGTGAGGGTTCTACACCATGGGGTTTACGAACAAACAGGGGATCCTGGAAGGTTTGCTTAAGGCGCATTACACCCCGGCTGGCACTGGGCTGAGAGATCCCAAGTTGCATGGCGGCCAGCTTGATACTGCGATTGTCGACAACCGCCTTAAGCAGCCGCATCAGATTGAGATCCAGGGTGTCCAGTTCGTGAGCCATTTATCTATTAACCATAGTGTTATCAGGTGCCGCCTTGATTTGAGCGAACGGCAGAAGATAAAACATCCAAACCTGCAGTGGCAATGACGACAGAGAGCTTCAGAATAACACAACCCGTTTTAAAAGCGTGAAGCCAGGATGGTTTCATGCCGGACTTCACATCTATCACTAAGGAAGGTGATGACACAGTTGGCATGGGATTCAAATGGCTCCAGAGGCGTCGCTTAATCTTGATTGTTTTTGTAAAGGGAAAGGGGACATTCCCATAATAAGTTTAAGGGCTCCTTTCGCGGAGCCCTTGGTTTATCAGCGATTAAGTGCGATTAAATGTGAGGCGTTGGCCCAGGGTATTGTCGATAAAGCGACTGCCGTCAAACAGTTGCTTACCATTGACCCAGGTACCACTGATAGAGGCGGCAAACTTGTGGCCGGTGAAGGGTGACCATCCGCAGTGATAACGGGTGTTTTCCAGCGTGGCCTCGAAGGGCTTGTTGAGATCCACCAGTACCAGATCCGCCAGATAACCTTCGCGCAGATAGCCCCTGTCTTTGAGTTCAAAGCGCTCGGCCACCGCATGGCTGGTCTTTTGGACAATTTTTTCCAAACTGAAGTGCCCCTTGGCATGCAGATCCAGCAGGCCGAGCAGTGCATGTTGCACCAGCGGCAAACCGGACGGCGCCTTGAAGTAGCTGTCGGCTTGCTTTTCTTCCCAGGTGTGCGGCGCGTGATCTGTGGCGATAATGTCAATGATGTCGCGATTGACGGCATCTATCAGTGCCTGTTGATCGGCAAGGGTCTTGATGGCCGGGTTACACTTTATCTGGCTGCCGAGGCGGGCGTAGTCACTGTCGTTGAACGAAAGATGGTGTACACAGACTTCGGCGGTAATGTTGGCACCCTTGAGTTGTGCCAGTTGCTTGGCCGGCTCAAACAGATAGAGTTCGTCGGCGGTGGTTAAATGCAGTACATGCAGGCGCGCCTTGTGACGAATGGCCAGTTCGGTTGCCAGTTGAGATGACTTGAGGCAGGCTTCGCGGGAGCGGATTTCGCCGTGCAGCTCCATAGGTATGGCATCACCGTATTTTTCACGCATGGCGGCTTCATTGGCGGCTATGGTGGGGCTGTCTTCACAGTGAGTGGCAATGACCACAGGAGAGTTGGCGAAGATGCCGTCCAGAGTGGCACTGTTATCCACCAACATATTGCCGGTAGAGGCGCCCATAAAGATTTTCACCCCGCAGGCCTGGTTGGGATCGAGACGTTTAATCTCTTCCAGGTTATCGTTGGTGGCGCCGAGATAGAAAGCAAAGTTGGCCAATGAACTTTGAGACGCGCGGGTATACTTGTCTTCCAGCGCCTGCAGATTGGTGGTTTGCGGGTTAACATTGGGCATTTCCATAAAGCTTGTGATACCCCCGGCCACGGCGGCGCGGGATTCACTGGCGATGGTGCCCTTATTGGGGAAACCCGGCTCGCGGAAATGCACCTGATCGTCGATCATCCCCGGCAGCAGGTGTTTACCCTGAGCATCTATGACCTGAGCCCCTGCCGGAGCCGTGATCTGGGAGGCAATCTGGCTGATGCGGCCGTTGTCGATCAGCAGATCCTGAGTACGGATTGTTCCTTCATTAACCAATTGGGCGTTGCAGATGAGGGTTTTCATAGGATACCTGATTAGCGTTATTAATATTGGCAGTGACTTGCGTATAATACCGGAAACTCAAGCAAAAAGCTGTGGAGCTTTTGGACAAGATCACAGACTTTTTGCGAAAGATACGTCAAGTGCCGATACCCTGGCCGGTATCGGTTCAATCGGTGCCAATATCGGCCGGCCGATAACACATGGGTGGACTGTTTATCTGCCTGGGAGCGAGAATGCAATTATTTGTCAAAGATTTAACTGTGGTTGATTTTTCTTACCTGTGCCCGTTTCGCGGCATGGTAGGCGAAAGTTGGATAGTCGATGTGCTGCTCGACGGTGGCCTGGATGAGCAAAACATGTTGCTCGACTTTTCCAAGGTCAAGCGCACTATAAAGCAAACCATAGATGAGGTGGCCGATCACCGTTTATTGGTGCCCACCGCCTGTAGCCAGGTGCGTTGGCAACAGCAGGGCGACAAGGTGTGGATGGACTTCCATAGTCTGCGCGGCAGCATTCACCTGGCTTGCCCGGCGCAGGCTTTCGCCCTTATCCCCAGCGAGATTATCGACTTTGACAGCGTGAACCAGTTTTTGCACAAGGCGCTGACAGATGCCTTGCCGGACAATGTTCAGGGTATCAGCCTGACACTTCGCAACGAGGTGCTGGAAACGCCCTATTATCATTACAGTCACGGCTTGCGTAAGCACGACGGTAACTGCCAGCGTATCGCTCACGGCCACCGCAGTCCTGTCAATGTGTTTGCCGATGGTATCGCCGCGCCCAAATGGGATGAATACTGGGCCAAACGTTGGAAAGATATCTACCTTGGCAGTGAAGAAGATGTGGTTGGTGTCAGCGAGCTTGAGCTGTCACCCCAAACCAAAATAGATGACAAGAGTCATATTGGCTTCAGATACCAGGCGCCGCAGGGTGATTTCCAGTTGGCGATGCCAAGAGACTGCTGTGATTTGATCCCCCACGACACCACGGTCGAACTGCTGGCTCATTTTATGGCCGACAGCATGGCGGGCTTTGAGCCGGGCAAACATTTTAAAGTGGTAGCCTTCGAGGGCATAGGCAAGGGCGCCATCGCATCGGCGCAGCATCAGGGTGACTGATAGATACTGCCTGGCCTGAGAAGGGCCAAGAATAAAGCCAACCTAAAGGTATCTAAAGGCATCCGCAAATAGGCCGCACCTTGGGGTCTATGGGGCGTAAAGATAAAGAGGAGCAAGAGTGAAGTTCAATAACAGCAAGATGCCAATCCCATCTTTTAAGGCGCTGCCGCTGATGCTGCTGGGCACTTTGGTTGTGAGTCCTATGCTGCAGGCCGAATCCAAGTCTGAGCCTCAGCCCAACATCAAACCCGAGTCATCACGGGTGCAGTTTCAGGGCAAGTTTGAGCAGGGGGCTCTGATCAGAGCAAGAACAGAGCCGGGTACTGAGGTACAGCTCAATGGCAAGAGCATCACCCTGACGCCGGATGGCCGGTTTGCCTTTGGTTTTGAGCGTGAGGCCGCGCTCGAGCAAACGCTGACACTCAGTTACCCGGATGGCAGCAGTGAGAGCCGTAACCTCAAACTCGACAAGCGGGATTATCGCATTCAGTATGTTGAAGGGATCAGCAAGAAAATCATGAAGCCGGACCCCAAGGCCCAGGAGCGCGCCGCCAAAGACAGCGCCCAGGTCAAGGCGGCCCGCAGCCATTTCAGTACCCAGCAGGCGTTTGCCGACGACTTTATTTGGCCGCTGACCGGGCGAATTTCAGGGGTTTATGGCAGCCAAAGGGTATACAACGGCAAGCCAGGCACACCACACTATGGTGTGGACGTGGCTGCGAAAACCGGTACTGTGGTGGTTGCGCCGGCCGATGGCGTTATCAGCCTGTCGGTACCGGATATGTTCTATTCCGGCGGCACCATGATTATCGATCACGGCTATGGCGTCAGTTCCAGTTTTTTGCACTTAAGCAAGCTCTATGTCAAAGAGGGCGATAAGGTGAAACAGGGCCAGGCGGTGGCCGAAGTGGGGGCGACCGGACGAGCCACAGGGCCACATCTGGATTGGCGGGTCAATTGGTATCAGATGCGTCTGGATCCAACCACTTTAGTGCCTCCAATGAGTCAGGTATTGCAGCAAGCCAAGAGTGACGCGAAAAAGTAGCGCTTTACTTTGACTGACTCATTGGACTGACTCACCCTCGATGTCATACGCCGCCGGACTTAACCTCTGGCGGCATTGTTTTTTTCTTTGGCTGCTACAGGGGTAGAACGGCTTGGCTATACTCATTTTTATGAATATTGCCGGAAGAATAAGTGACTGATTTGAAACGTTGGGGGCGAGCCGATTGGCTACTGCTTTTGCTTGGAGGGCTGCTCTGCTATCTCAGCGGCCGACTGGGCATGGCCACTCTGGTATTGCAGCCGAGCAATATTACCCTTCTATGGTTGCCTTCGGGGATAGGGCTTATTCTGTGCTTGCGTTTTGGGGCCGTGGCTATTATCCCTTTGGTTATCGCCTCCTTCCTGGCCAATTTCCCCGGACTCAATAACAGCAATCTGCAGCAGGCACAGTTACACACCTGGATATCCGCTGCAATTGATGCCCTGATGCCGCTATTGGCCGCCCGAATGTTACGTTGGACCCTGCCCATGGGGCTGCAAAGAGCCAGGGAGTTATTGCTCTTTGGTTTCTATGTTTGTGTTATCCCTGTGGCGCTGTCCAGTATTTTGCTGGCACTAAATCTTGTTTGGGGCGGTTATATCGACAAGAGTTACTGGCCTACGATGGCTGTGATGCTATTTTTGGCCGATTCTCTGGGGATTGTCTTGGTTTATCAGGTGTATCTGGGCTGGTCGGAGCGGTTTTTTATCAATCAACGGCAGATCCGGGCATCTCTTCTGTCAATTCTGGCTTTAGTCGTTATTTTTACTTTGGCATTTGGCAATCAACCCTGGGTCTTGTATTTACTGCTGCCTGTGTTGGTGATGCAGGCATTTGAGGGCAGTTTCCTGCTCACCTGCAGTCTCAGCAGTGGGAGCTTTGCTGTGGTTATTTATGTAAGTGCCAAGGGGCTGGGGCCTTTCGATGCCGGATTGTATTCGGCAGAAACGGCGGAGCTGGCTGCGTTTTGTTTTGCCAATGCTTTGGTTTTACTGGGGATTGCCCTGCAAAACCGCCAGTTGCGCCTATCTGAGCAGCACAGGGATGCCTGGCAGCAGGTAGCCTTTCGCGATCCGCTGACAGGGTTACTCAATCGCCGTGGATTCGAGCCGCAATTGGAGCTGGTGGATAAGGGCCAGGCTCAATCGTGAAGACTACAGCCTGGCGCTTTTGGACCTGGATCATTTCAAGTTAATCAACGACAGCTTTGGTCATGCCACCGGCGACAAAGTATTGAAGCAACTGGCCGGTTTGATGCAGGCCCAGTGTCGCCAATCGGATGCCATTGCGCGAATTGGTGGTGAGGAGTTTGCTATCTTGCTGCCAAATTGCGCGCCGGCTCAGGCTGTTAATCTGATGGATCGGCTGCGGGCCAGAGTGGCCGATGAAGATTTCCATGATGACAGCGGCCAACCTATCCGCCTCAGTATCAGCGTCGGCCTGGTGTCCGGTCCTGCAGGTTGCCGCTCGGGTAAAGATCTGCAGGATAAAGCCGATCATTTTCTTTATGTTGCCAAGGCAGAAGGGCGCAACCGGGTCGTTCAAGGGTAAAGCGGCATCAGAGCCGCTTACTGCTCGCTGGCGATGATGGCCTGAATGCTGTGAGGGTGCACCTTGACGCAGACACCGCCAGCCTTGAACGCCAACGTCGGGTTGGCCAAGCGTTCGGCTTCGCCTTTGGGGCTGCTGGCCTTGAGTTTAATATCCGTGTCGCCATCGAGTGTGGCTTGGGTCCGGGGGCAGAGAGTACGCAGTTGCTCAGCCAGTTCATCACAGCTTTGGGCGCCACGGGGCAAAACCAGCTCCAGATGTTCCCATCCCTCTTCGGGATAGTGTTTATCGCCGGGGAATGGCAGCTCGACACAGGGAATTTGCCATTGACCCAATAGCAGAGGCTGCTGTAATCGTATGATCAGGATAGGGCGGCCGTTGATGATATTTTCTGAGATAATTTCACCACATTGAGCAAACTCGGCCTTGAGCTTTTCTGCCGCGGCAACAGAGTTGACCCTAAGCGCGGCGTGATCGCACTCGCCTAAACGCTCGAGTCCCAGGCGCTCAATCAGGGGCATGATTTTGTCGGCAAAGGCTTGCCAGTCTGCCAGCAATTGCGACAGAGATTGAAGGTTTTGCATATTTGATTCCTGTTTCAGGGCCAAATTTCTATTGGCGTGCCCGGCTCAATCAACTGCCAGAGTTCATCCATTTCTTTATTGGTGAGGGCGATACAGCCGTTGGTCCAGTTAAACTGCTGCGCCTCTTCCGGAGTTAATCCAGAGCGGGGATTTTGGCCGTGGATCATGATTTGGCCGCCAGGGCTAACCCCAAGCGCCTTGGCCCTGAGTCTGTCCTCGTCATTGGGGTAGGAGATGTGAATTGAGCGGTAAAAGGCGCTGTCGGCCTTTTTGTAGTCCAGCAGATAGCGCCCCTCGGGAGTGCGTTGATCGCCTTCCTGATATTTGTGGCCCTTGGGCATATCCCCCAAGGCGATGCGATATTCCTTGATGACTTTACCGGCCTTAATCAGGCTCAGACGTGAATCTGACTTGTTGACCAGCACCAAATCCACCTGTGCCGAGGCAAAGGGGCTGTATAACTGGGCAAACGCCAGCAGAAATATTGCATAAACTATATGACGAAACGATGGGCCCATGACCACTTGGCTCTGATTATGGTTATTTTGACGGGATAATAACTGATAAAGGGGGCGCTCTTGAAGCCCTTGAACAAGATTGTTGCCGAGAGTCGCAGAGAGAATATTTGGCACACTCGCCAATGCGTGGCAGACTTACGCCCCTGCCTTTTGGGCGCGGCGTCAAGAGACTCGAATGCATAATACCCGAAAGGGTAAAGATTGAGGTGCCGTTTGGTTGGAAAGTAAGGGAAGCTTAGCGCATGAATCAACATAAGGTGACAGATACGCCGCCGGAGCCGGAGCTCAAGCGTAAGCTCAGGATCATCATCTTTGGTACAGAAACACCCGCTGGCCGCTGGTTTGATATCGGCTTGATCATCTGCATTATTCTCAGTGTTGCTTTGGTTTTTCTCGATACAGTGGCCGATATCCATGCCCGTTTCGGACATATCATCCTGGCACTGGAATGGACCTTTACCTTGGTATTCACTTTGGAATATCTGCTGCGGCTCTATTGTTCCAGCAATCGTTTGAGTTATGCCCGCAGTTTTTACGGTGTAGTGGATCTGCTCAGTATCCTGCCCAGTTATCTGGCGCTGTTCTTCCCCGGGGCCAATTTTACCCTGGTGATCCGTATTCTGCGGCTGTTCAGAGTTTTTCGGGTACTCAAGTTGCTCAGATACTTGAGTGAGGGGAATCTGCTGCTCAAGGCGATGCTGCAGTCGAGTCGCAAGGTGTTCATCTTCTTTTTCTCTGTGAGTCTTATCATTATGGTGCTCAGCGCCATCATGTATGTGGTCGAAGGCCCGGACAACGGCTTCAGCTCGATCCCCAAGTCTGTCTATTGGACCATAGTGACCATTACCACAGTAGGGTACGGTGATATCACTCCCAAGACAGAACTCGGCCAGGCGATAGCGGCGTTTACCATGCTCTTGGGTTACTCGATAATCGCCATCCCCACAGGGATCCTCACCGCCGAAATCTCCCAGGAGATGGGCCGTAACCGCGATCTGCGCCGCTGCGCCAACTGCTTGAAAACCGGGCATGATCACCATGCTCTCTACTGTAACCGTTGTGGCAGTGAACTGGAGCCACCTCCGGAAGAAAACAAGGACTAGGGTGTCAAACAACCAATCATCTGCTAAGGCAGCCACTCAAGCCGTCACTCAGGCTAAGTTTGTTGAAGGCAATATACTGCGCCACATTTTGGTGATGAGCTCTACTGCGGCCGTTGGGATCTCGGCACTGTTTGTGGTGGATCTGCTGGATATTTTCTTCCTCAGCATGCTGGGAGAGCTGGAATTGGCGGCGGCCGTGGGCTATGCCGGTACTATCTCTTTCTTTACCACTTCCATAGGTATCGGCCTGTCGATTGCGCTGGGGGCACTGGTGTCCCGCGCCGTAGGTGCCAGAGACACAGAAGGGGCCAAGCGCTTGCTGCTGAATGCCGCCATGGTAACTCTGCTGGTATCCAGTCTGATGGCGATAGTGGTGACCGCCTTGATCCCTGAACTTCTGGCGCTGGTGGGCGCCAGGGGACATACCGCCGAGCTGGCCGCCGATTATCTGTATATTCTGGTGCCTTCGCTGCCGGTCATCTGTTTGGCGATGGCACTTGGCAGTGCCCTGCGCGCCGTGGGTGATGCCAGGCTCTCCATGCTATCGACCCTGGCAGGCGGCGCGGTCAATGCCGTATTTGACCCCATTTTTATTTTCTTGTTTGCCATGGGCATAGAAGGCGCGGCTACCGCCTCGGTATTGGCGCGCCTCAGTGTGCTGCTGATCGCGGCAAGAGGGGTGTTTATCAAACACGGCCTTTGGAGCCGTTTCGAACTTGCGAGCTTTCGCGGCGATCTACGCGCCATTTTTGCCATCGCCGGGCCGGCCATGCTGACCAATGTGGCCACCCCTATAGGCAATGCGGTAGTGACCCGGGCGATTGCCGACTTTGGTGACAGCTTTGTGGCAGGTTGGGCCGTCGTTGGGCGTTTGACCCCTGTGGCCTTTGGAATGATCTTTGCGCTTTCCGGCGCCATAGGGCCCATCATAGGGCAGAATTATGGCGCCAGGGCCTATGACAGGCTCAGCGAATGCCTGACAAGGGCGCTGCAATTCTGTATCGCCTATGTGCTTGGGATGTCATTGTTGCTGTGGCTGCTGCGCGAACCTTTGGTATTGGCATTCGACATGCGCGGGGATTCTGCCGAGCTGGTACGTTTCTTCTGCCAGTATATGGCGCTGTTTTTCCTGTTCAACGGCGCGCTGTTTGTAGCCAACGCCTCATTCAACAATCTGGGTAAAGCCAAGTATTCAACCGCCTTCAATGTGGGCAAGGCCACTATCGGGACGCTGCCATTTGTTTATCTGGGAGCCGATCTAGGTGGGGTATATGGGGTCTTGATTGGTCAGGCACTGGGTTCAGTGCTCTTTGGTGTATTGGCGGTGATCACCGCCTATCGCTTGGTAGCCAGAGTGGCCGCCAATGGCCGCCAGCAAGGTCTTGAGGCCGACAGGCTTGATGAGGAGGAACTCTCCATGGCCTCCAGCAGTCCATTGTCGTCTTCCTGTACCCAGATGGGGCAGATGACTGAAGAACTGGAGCCGATAGCCAGTGCCCAGGCTACCTCGCCCCAGCGGGAGAGGCCTTAATGGCGGGAACCGCTCAGGTACTACTAAGGGGCGAACAAGTCTTATCTGTGGTCGGCGTCGACTTACAGGCCTGGGTGCAAGGTGTGGTTCGTAGTGATTGGCCCAAGCCCTTTGCAAGAAGTATTTCCTGAGGAGGGACTTGGCTACGCTTTATTGGGCGTCAGATTGGCAAGTCGCGGCAGTAGCGTTTTCAGCTGCGCCGTTACCTGGCTGCTCAACTGTATTGTTTTCTGCCTGCTCGGCGGCAGCGATTTTGGCGCGCTCAGCCTTGGATATGTAACCCTGTTTGGCGGGACCTGAATTGGGGATCTCTTTCTTGTTTTCCCGGGCTTTGGCACGCTTGGCCAGTTTTTTGGTCAGTTTTTGTCGCTTATTCATGCAAAATTTCCTGGTACTTCCCACTTGGGATAGGCAAAGGGCTGGCATTTTAGCCTGCCCGCGGCCGGGCAACAAGCTCAACCTGCTTCGTCGCAGGTTTTGATACTGTGGCGAAAGGGATTTTCTTAGAGGAACAGGGTCATAAAGACACCGATATAGCTCATGGAAACCGCGACTCCTATACTGAGTAGCGCCATATCCAACATCAGTGGCCTATCCGGCGTTTTGGCGGCCTTGATAAGCTCTATCACACTAGTGGGGATTACTATTAACCCCGAGACTATCAATAATAAAAAACCAGGGCGAAACAGACTGAGTTGCAGTGCACTTTGATCCTGCCAAAGGTGAGCATATTGATCGCCAAACAGCAATAACGCCATAGCAACCAGTGCCGATAGGCTGGTGGCCAACAACAACTGACGATTTACCCTGCTGCGGCTAATCGGCTCTTCTATCTCCTGAATAATTCCTGTGGGTTCCATCTCAAATACACCTAAAGCAGTAAACTGCGGCAAAACTAGCAAATTTGAAGCTCATATTCAAAAAAAATTACTTGTTGTTGAAGCGGATCCTGTCCATTTCACTGGCGCCATCGTGGCATTCACCGCGGATTTCTCCCCAACTGGAATGAAGCACGCGGCTGAGTTCGTAGAAGCCCTCTTGACAGTACTGATTCATCTTGAGGGTATTGTTGAGTCCAAGAACCAGCTGTTGTTCAAAGACGGCAAGCCGGGCTTCTCTGATAGCCAGTTGTTGGCGCATCTCCTTTGCCGTACGGGGAGCGGGGACACCGTCCTTGTCATTGCGGTCTATTCCTGGCGCAACCAAGCGCGCCTTATAGGTGAAGAGTTTCAAGCCATCAGTTTTGATATCTGTCTGGAAACTGTCTTTGATGGCACCGGCAAAATCGGCCGGATCTATGTTGGGTTTTGAGCTGCAGCTACAAAGCAGTAGGGGCAGTAATGACAGAAAAAGCGTGCGCATAAGCAGGGGCAGTTATCCTTATTATTTTTTGAGATACAAACTACCGTTAACTTACTGCAGAATAAGCATAATTGCATTAACTGCGTGATAAGTTAGCATAACGTCGTCGTTTACCGCCTTTAGTTGATAACTGGATGGTCAATTATGTTCGAGTATCTTCAACCTCTTTGGGATCAAATCCAGTGGCAGCCGGATCTGGCTGATATCTTCTATTTGCTTGTGCTCATAGGTTGGTTTGCCTGGATTTGGCCTCAATGGGACTGGCAGCAACTGCTGGCTGACAAGAGCTTGCAATGGCGAGCGTTGTTTTGCACCTTGGCTGTTAATGGCCTTTGGCTGCTCAATGCCAGTGTAACCGAAGGTATTTATGTACATTTTCTGGCCTTAGTGACCCTGATGCTGATATTTGGCTGGCGTTTGGCGTCCGTATTGATGCTGCTGCCGGTGAGTTTCTTTTGCCTGTTTGTCTGTCACCAGCCTTGGATGTTGGGGCCCATGATGTTGTTTGGTGTTTGTCTGCCACTACTGTTGGCATTGACAGTACACAGTTTGAGCTATCATAAATTACCCAAGCATTTATTCGTTTTTATTTTCGTAGCAGGTTTTTTTAATGCAGGTCTTTCTGTGGTGAGTCATATCCTGGCATGGGCCGTTTATCTATGGTTTGATATGGATTACGGCGCAGCTTATCTGGTGGATAATTATCTGCTGCTTATTCCGCTGCTGGGGTTCCCTGAAGCCTTGCTTAACGGCATGGCAGTGACGCTGTTGGTGGTTTATCGGCCCGAGTGGCTCTACGATTACTCGGACCGGGTCTATCTCTGGCGCCAAAGATAGCCTGCATTCTTCCCTTATTGAGCGTTTCTAATCCTTGGGGGCGCGGATCACTAGGGTACCCGCCAGTTTGTCATGCCAGCTTTGTTTACGGGGATCGAAGGCCACCCAGATATAACCCAGGCCAAATAGCAGAGTTGAGGGAATATAACCCAGGTAACGTATTATCAGGCTGGCGCTTGATGGTTTTTGTAAAGTGTCGGCATCGACTATGATGGCTCTTAAGGCCATTTTCCCCGGAGTCGCCGACTTATAACGCCAAAATAAGATGACCAGAACTACAGGCAATAGGTAATTGATCAGCAGATCAAGTGGTCCTTTAATCAAGGTATTGCCCGTCATGATAGGGTCGATACCATAGACATATAGGGTCAGTGGCACTGTGATGCACATCAGCATGAGAGAGTCCAGCAGGGTTGCTGCAAGCCGCTCCCAAAACCCGACGTAAATGGGATAGCTGGATTCTGGAATTGATGTCTGTGCCGGCGCTTTGGCGTCAGGGGATTGTTCGTGATGAGCCAAATCTGGCTCGATACTCCGTGGGGTGGGTTCAGCTGTCATTCTCTCAGTCCCTGATTAGCAGTTATCTACTTGAGGACAATACACAGGAATAACAGCTGCAACAAGCATGACCTACCTTTGGTACCGGTAGGTCGAGGTTTGTTAACCGAAACGCTGATTAAGATAAGCTATGATGTCGTTGGACTCATACATCCATGTGACTTCGCCGGCTTGCTCAATTTTCAAACAAGGAACTTTCATGGTACCGCCTCGGTTTTGCAGTTCACTTCTGTGTGGCTCTTGTTTGGCATCCAGAGTCGTAATATTCAAGCCGTGTCGCTTCATGGCGCGCCTTACCTTGACACAAAAAGGGCAGGCCGGATATTGATACAGGCTTAGGGTACGACATTGTTCATCGATATCCGCCTGCTGTTCGGGTTGACGTTTAATACTCTTGGGGGAGAAAACAAAATTGAGCAGCAAAATGATCCGTCCCAGGATCCAACGAATAACAAACATAAGTATCCTCTATATAAGCTTGAAACGGCAGGCAGTTTAACTCAGTGGCAGCGAAACTCAAGCTCGGACTCAGCATGTCGGGATGATGAGGATTTAAAGCTTATCTTGGGGGAAGATAAAAACTGAGATCATAAGGCGTAGCGATAAAAATAGTTATCAGTTCCTTGATTCAGTGCCTGTTGAATCTCGGTTTCTTTTTCAGCCCCGCCAAAAGAACAGTCAACACTGCTCTTTTGGGGGATTGTGAGTCAAGTATCAGTTGGGCTCGGGGCTAACCACTATATGTTCCAACTCTACAGGCGCCACTGCGTGCAGGGCGTCCATGCTGGCTCCCACCAGTGAGATTTTGCCATCGGCCGATTCCAGCAGCAATGCCCGTTTTATTTCGCTGAAGCTGCGGTTATGGCGCAGCAGAGTCGACAGTGCCATCTGCATCGGCATCATGGATGGGTTAAAGGCAGCGTTTTCGGCGTAACGGCCACAGAAGGTGGCGCCATCAGCCGTTTCCAGTACTACTGCACAATGACTCTTGCTGTACGGGGCATAGCTGAGGCTGGCGTGATCCAGCGCCTCAATCACCATGGGATCGGAGCTCTCAAGCGCCAGGTTTACCTGTTGTTTACTTAGCAAAGGCGTAGTGACATTGAGATCTTTGGGGCCAAAGGCGTAGGGCAGGTAATGACTCAAAGGCGCTGTAGGCTGTTTGGGCAGGTGAATACGGATCTCTTGCCCGGCCACTAACTCATTCATAAACTGACGGCAGTGGCCGCAGGGACTCTCGTTGACTATGATATCGACTACCTGGCTTTCACCGCTCAGCCAGGCATGACTGATGGCGCTTTGCTCGGCGTGAACCGAGTGGCACAAGGCTTCACCCGGCAGTTCGATATTGGCACCCATATAGATATCACCGCTCTTGCCTTTGGCGATGGCGCCGACATAGAACTCACTGATTGGCGGATTGGCCAGTGCCGCAGCAATAGGCAAGAGCGCCAGCAGTAACTCATCATCACCAAGGCCGCTGGCCTTGGCCAACTCACTCAGCTGCTGTGCATCCAGATGACCGGCGAACTCATCGTTGAGCAGTGGCACCAATTGCTCGGCAAGTGCTTTGGGCAACTGGTTCAGGCTGTTTACAAATCTGTCTTGCATTGGCCATTCCTTGTTAAATGTTAAGCTAATGGTTATCCAGTTTAGTCAGGAAGTTACAGTGGAAACGGGACTGGCTTCGCAAAATTCCGTTAAAGCGCCTGTAAGTATTGCACCAGAGCCTTGAGAAGTCGCTGGTGACTTTCATTTTCGGCAGTTTCTTCCAACAGATTTTCCAAGCGAATGACATAATCCGGATCGTTGAGCCTTTGCTGGCAGAATTCATGCCAGCGCAGTGTTTCTTTGTCTGTAAGTGTCGAAGGATAGTTGCGGGCACGATAACGAAACAGCATCTCCTTGAGTCTGGGGTCGTCAAAGCTGAGATCCAGCGCCGCCAGGTTATCGGGGGCGGTATGGCGGATCATCTCCATCTTGGCCTTATCCGCGGGAGAGAAGAATCCTCCGCTGTAGAGCATAAGATCCGGATCTGTACTTTGGTTGTCCCTTGGGGTATCAAACAGGCTTGCCAGCTTGGAGCGGATCTGCGGATGCTGGCGCAGGCGCTTGTATTGCTCGCGGGCAAAGGCCTTGTCAAATCCAATCCGCTTGGCGGCTTCATCGGTCAGTGTCTTGGCGGTGGCAATAAAGGGGCACTTATTGATATGCACCTGTTTGACAGGTATGGGTAATTCATCTTCTGCCAATTCGCTTCTTGGCGTATAGAGCCGCTCGCGAATGCTGTCTACATCCAATTCAATCAGCGGACTGATATCCATATGCAGGTTAACGCAGACAATGGCATTCTTGTTCTCCGGATGATGGGCCACAGGGGCTATGAGAGTGGCACAGCCCTGAGTCGCCGGGATTTTGGAGCTGATATGCACCAAAGGTTGCATATTGAGTACATCGATTTGCTCTGAGACTGCCTGCTTGCGTCTGAGTTTGAAATAGTAGTCAAACAGTCTTGGTTGTTTCTCTTTGATCAGTTTGGCCAAGGCTATGGTGGCATATACATCTGACATGGCATCGTGAGCCTTTTCATGGCCGAGTCCGTTGGCCTGGGTCAGATGTTCGAGCTTAAAACTGGGAGAGCCATCCTCTTTGGTTGGCCAGTTGATCCCGTCCGGGCGCAGGGCATAGCAGGCCCGAACCAGATCGATAATATCCCAGCGGGAATTGCCTTGCTGCCATTCTCTGGCATAGGGATCGATAAAGTTTCGGTAAAAACCATACCGGCTGACCTCATCATCAAATCGCAGCGAGTTGTAGCCGGCGACGCAGGTATTGGCTTGGCTGAACAGGGCATTGATCCGCCCCATAAATTCGGTTTCCGGCAGCCCTTTGCCATTGGCCAGTTGTGGGGTGATCCCTGTGATGAGAATCGCCTCGGGTGAGGGCAGGTAATCGCTGGCTATCTGGCAGTAAAAGGTCTCGGGCTCACCAATGATGTTCAGCTCCAGGTCGGTACGTATCCCGGCAAACTGCGCCGGCCTGTCTTTCGCCGGATTGGCGCCGAATGTTTCATAATCATGCCAGAATATTGTTGGCATTGTATCGTTGTTTCTTGTCATTTATAACTCTTCAAATATTCTGCTCAACTATCTGATAAATATCGCCAACGCTGACCATGCTTGTTTATTTGTTTTCACCAGATTTTAAGACCGTTTGAACCCATGTGTGTACATACCTGTGTACATGTTGCTCAAGCTAACTTATGCTTAATCTAAAATATGTACACAGGTTAGTGAAATGTCTTTGTCTGATGCTAAGTTACGCGCGATTCTTGGCAAACCATATCAGGGTAAACCCGAGCTTTCAGACCGTGATGGCCTTGGGGTACGCATCACTCCTCAGGGCACTATAACATGGCAGTGGCGTTTTCGCTGGCAAGGAAAGCCTTGTCGGTTATCTGTTGGCCGATATCCCGACTTAAAGGTTGCAGAAGCGAGGCAGCTGATTCCTGAAATCCGCAATGTATTGAGTAATGGTACAGACCCACGCCTTTACTGGAAACACCGAACTACCCAAGAAGGTATGCCCACACTGAAAGATATCTGTGAGGCATTCTTAGAGCTACGGGCCCCAGGGTTAAAGCCGGGCACAGTTGCTATCTATCGTTCTGCGTTCAATGCTTATCTGTTCAACGCATTCCCCGGTAAGCCAGTTGAAAGAATCACCATGAGTGAGTGGATCGATTTCTTCGACAGTATCGCCAAAACCAGCCGGGTAACTGCAGGCGCCATGCTCAAGCATGTAAAAGCAATATGCAATTGGGCTATTCGCCGGCAGATGATCTCTAATCTTGATGTACTTCAACTGCGTGTATCTGATGTTGGTTCACCATCCAAGGTAGGTGACAGGGTACTGACCTTTCCCGAGTGCCATAAAATACTCGCTGAGTTAGATAAAAGCCGGGCAACTACTACAGTTATCAATTCGATAAAGGCTTGCTTGTACTCAGGGGCAAGGATCTCTGAGCTGTTGAAATCAAAGCGTGCCGATTTTGATTTGGAATCCATGGTCTGGACAGTACCTGCTCAAAACAGTAAAACTAATTTGCCTGTTCGCAGGCCAATCACGGAAGACTTACTGGCCATTCTGCAACAACAGTGGTCACTGTATCAGTCAGAGTGGAGTTTTCCGGCCCCGAATGAACACAGAAAGCCCCTGGGGGTAGCATCAGTCAATAAGCTAGTGCGTGAGATACGTGCCAGAATGGATATCCCACACTGGCGCTTGCATGATTTTCGTCGCACTCTGTCTACCAGGCTCAGTGAAGTAGGGGTATTGCCCCATGTTACCGAGAAAATGCTTGGCCATGTGCTCGGCGGGGTAATGGCAGTATATAACAAGCATGATTGGCTTGATGAACAGCGAACTGCTTATGACCGGTGGACCTTGTTGTTAACCCCTGCATGTTAGTAATGACATGAGTGCATTAGTCTTATCCTTATGATTTTAAAGTAACTTCAAGAGAACATCTTCTGTTGTTTTTCCTTTAAAACTCTGTTAAGTTTTTGAGCGAAAACAATATGGATTTTTGTAGTGCGTACTGATTTGGGGTTTGCATGATTTTGGTGTAAAATTCAGCGCTCAGTTGGGCGAGTGGTTTGTTGCTCACTATATGTAAAGGAAGATTATATGACGGTTCAGCCGGCATCAAAAGTTGCGAATATTGTCGATTCATTCGTTCCGTTCTATGACAGAACCCGGGCGATGACATTGTTTGAATATAAGAAATACCAAAAAGAAATTGCTGCTATTGATGATTTTGCTGATCGGTATATGTTACTCGGAATGTTAGAGTGTCATTATGGTAATGCTGACGCATGCCGAGATAACTTTTCCAAGGCTTTAAATTTATGCCAAGAGGATACTTACTGCCACAATTATATTGTGGCATTACAATGGTTAGGTGATTTTAGAGGTACATATCAAGCCTGTGAAGAATATCTTGGTAAAATATTTGCTAAGTCTTCTCTAGAAAATATTTTGTCTTTTGCTCATTCATATTTTATCGTTGATCTGGTTGATAAGTGTTTACGCCGTGCGGAGACTTTATCTTTGGGTGAGTTTGAGAATGCTTATGAACGTATGCTGTATTCTTTCAATGCATTTAAAGCCACAGAATACTACTGCAAAGATGATGAATTAGGCTACTCAGAATTATTAATGGATTTTGCTACAGAATTCTCACTGTTTGAAGTTACTGGTATTCATGTTAATTATGATGAAGAAGATAAGGTCTTACACCTTCTCATTATGATTAACGATGGATATGATGATAATGGTGAGACATTTGTTAAGTCGCAAGAATATTTTATAGACAATGTATTTGAAAGGGAATTAAACCAGAGAATTGTTGTTTCATATTTAACTGGTGCTAGTGTCGGAGGAGAAAAGGATGTCCGTAAATTCTGATTCGTTTATGCTGGTTGCTCAGCATGATCTAGCACTAGGACAAGAGATTGGATACAGGATGGCTGTTGGACGCAGCTACTATGCTGTATTTCATAAACTCCTTGAATCTTTTAATCAGTATCAGTTTGATCATAGTTCTTCTGGGACGCATTCAGATGTCTATGATTATTTGCTGAATGGTGCTGGTGCAACTTATGAGAATAAAGATCCTAAGCAATTTAAAATTATTGCCTATCAATTTATGCAAGCCAAGCAGAAGCGAGTTCATGCGGATTATAATTTAGCCTTGGATTATAAGAAAGAGACTGCAGAAATGGAGTTAAGGCAGGCTGAAAAACTCATAAGGAAAATTGAAGAGGTTTTTGCTGAAAAGAAAATGTCAGCATAACAACAAATGCTAGAGCTGAGTTTGTTGCTGATGTTTATTATTGTATTCGTTTTATATATATAGCTTGAAAGCGAAAGAGCAAACAAATAATCACTCTTTCGCTTTTTTGATTTTATCAAGCCGCCTCTTGCTCTCTGTCCCAAGCTTCCAGCTGCTTTCTCGAGTAAAACCTCCCGTTGTGAATAGGAGCGGGGAAACCAATTTTACGGCGCCAGTTCCACAGTGTTGTGGGGCTGGAAAGCCGGTAACGTTCCATTACCTCTTTGGTGGTTAAAAACAGTTTCTCTTCTGTGTGCTGTATTACCAGTTGGGTTGTTTGCTGTTGCTCATTACTCATGCTGCCTTCCTCCTCAATTGATCCATTTGATGCAGGAAGCGGGCATAAGGGGCCGCCTCCTTTCGTTCTGCAATATCCAAGTAACTCAGCCGTTGCTCTTGCTGCTTGTTTGCCATGGCCACCGCCTCGATACGTGAGCGGGTGATCCCCAAGCTTTGCAGGTGGCGTTTTACTCTATGAACAGGCAACTGCAGTTCAGCGGCTACTCGTTCAAAGCTCAGGCCTTGTTTGTAGAGTTCTGCTATCTGGTCCATATAGTCTCCTTAAGCGGCTTTGTTGCCGGCAGTGAGTAATGGGATTGAGTGCTCAACTTCGTTACCCCATGCATGCCACCCTGGGTGATTTTGACGGGCGAACAACTCGACCCGCGGCAGATCACCCATGAGTTCAACAATGCGGTCTCTGGTGCAATCCGGTTTCCGTGAGTGCTCGCGTATCGGTTCGATAATGAGTTGCCGCACACCTTTGCCCTGGCGCTTGGGTTTACCCTTAACAGCAATCAGGCAATCCTCAGTGTTGCCACGGGTCCAGTGCCCGAGGCCTATCTTGGTGGCGGCCATCAGCAACTGCAGCAGTTGTTCTTCCGGCATGGTTTGCAGGTCAATCTGGTTGACTCTAAATTCACGTTGCAGGTTGTTGAAAAAGCGTTTGTTCAGCTTTACCCAGGTGAATGCCTTCATGGTCTTAAGGGTGAACCCCCAAGCCTTTACCACTTCCAGTGCTTCCAATGGCATGGCGGGAACGTGCCACATGAACAGGGTGCAATCAGCCGCTGCCATATCAGCAACCGGCATGGCCTTCATATGCTCAAGGCTCATAACGTCATACTTACAGCTGGCGCCTCGGTTGCCGTTCTGGTTCTTGTCGTTGAACTTCCAGGCAGGGTCGGCATAGATAATTTGGTAACTCATCGAGCCGCCTCCTTGTTGGTTAACCCACAACTATTCGTTGCTTTGTAGCCAAAGCGCTGCCAGTCGATCTCCTTCACGCGCTCGATGCGGGCGGCAACTTGTTCCATTGATTTCTGGTTAGTGCTTAAGTTGCCGGGGTCTATGCCGTTAATTTTGGCGGCCACGCTGGCCGGGTGCCCCTTCACATAGTGATCCTGCAAGGCGCTGATCATTGGCTCTGATGTGATATCGGTGAAGCTAATTAGCAGATCAAAGCGCTCTTGGCTTTCCATACCGGGGATGAGGTGCTTCATGCTGCCTCCCCAATGACACCGTTGGTTGTCAACACCTTGAACTCGATTACCCATACCCAAGGATTAGCATCTAGTGATTCTTGTCCGTAGATTTTTTTCCATAAAAATTTAAAGTTGAACGATGGTTTAAATTTCCATCCCATACCCTCTACTTCTGGATAATCACAGCCCTCTGCACAAGCATCTTGTTCACTGATATCCTGCAACCGTTCAACGCGAACATTTGTGATTTCAAGGATGATTCGGCAGGCACTGCGCGGCATGTGAATGGATGGCTTCCATCTGATTCCACCTTCAGACCTGCACCAATCAGCCTTATAAATAGATGCTTTGTCTTTATCTATTGGGCTTTTTATTTGAGTCACACCATCGCTGTGTGCGTATGCTGTTCTCGGAACTACCGCAAAAGTCTCACGCACCCAAAGCTGGTCGCCGACTTGGCCAAGCGGGCAAAACTGGCGGTAGTACCCCATGCTTTTAATATTTATTTCACCATCAAGATTGTGACATTCTCCGATAGATGCCGCGCATTCAAACAGACCCAACTGCTTAGCGGTAAGCGTTCTGCGCGTCTGGGTCTTTCTACCCTCTAGGATGGCTCGCACCATTTCAGTGTTGAAGATAATCGGGCGTTGTCTCATGCTGCCTCCTTGGCTTTGACTAGGGCGTCGATACGCGCTTGCGATTCAGCCATAACCTCGGTGGCAACTTCGGCTTCTTCTGCATTTGAAGCGTTTGATAGCTTGGAACTGGCGGCTACTAAATCAGAAGCGGCTTTTGCCAGCTCATTAAACTTACTATCGAGCTCAGCGATAGCATCAAGTTCAGCTTGAGATGGAGTCGGCACAAAGAACATGGCAATTGGGCCATCTTCGGTGTCGTGAATGCTCAGCAAGAAGTTGCCGGCTTTGGAGCAGTGCGGATACCAATAACTGCAATCAGCTTCGCCAACTTCAAAGTAACGGTCAGCCACTTCTTCTGGGGCGTCACCATCCATCCACTCAACAACGATTGTGCCGTTGTTCTCTTTAGCCCAAGCGTCAATTTGTTCTCTCGTGGTGCCTTCATCCCACACAGGTAAATCGGGATGTGTCCAATAGCCGTAGTCATCGCGAACAACTGGTGTTGGTTTGATGGTATTCATGCTGCCTCTCCTTTTGCAATTAGCTGGGTGCGTATGCATTCCCACTTGTTGATCTCGTTTTGCCAGAATGGCGCATTGCCGTAGTTACGCATCATCCACTTGGCTGTTTCAATTTTTTGTTCGACGAAACCAGACCAAAGCACTAACGTCGTTGGCCGTTGCCCGTGTGCATTACACTTGTGTTGTTGCTCTGTATTCATCGATATATGCCCTCAAACCGAACTGTTATACCGCGCCAGTATCGTGTTACATTCCGTTCAATCAGCCTACAAATTGAGCAACAGGATGCTGCGCAAACTTAAAAATGCTTACCGTCATTTCAAACGGCGATATCCTTTTACAATTCTTGCTGTCGGGCCATTGCTCTTTGGAATTGCCCTTTGGCAAAAGGTACTAAGCGGCGACTATGAAACAGCCGTTGTACTTATCGTCTTAATCTTTATTTTGGTGTTTACAGGCATCCTGATTCTTTCCATGCGTAAGGATCATGCGCAGTACATACAGTGCATAGAAGAAGCACAAGAACGCCGCCGCAATCGCAACAAGATCAGAAGCCTTCAAGTTGAATATGAGCGAGCTATTAAAGCGCTGAGCGATAAGATCCGCGATAATCCAAATGCCATTGATTAGTGCGACCCACCACACTGAAATCCATGATTCCTTCATGCCGCTGCCTCCTTGGTTAACTCAATGCAGAGTAGGGTGGCTAACTGCTGTGGCGGCACTTGGATGGCCTCGGCCATTTCCAAAACAAAGGCCTCGCCTTGGAAGTCGCAGGTAATGCGGTTATCAAACCATTGAACTAATCCACCAAAGTAGGGATAGTCATCACATTCACTTGCTGTTAAATTCACATAACGTGATGTTTGTGCGAGTATTTCCCAACAGTTGTGGCATGTTTTAAAACTGGCGGGTTCGCCGTTCCATACACCTGAGGTAAAGGCATATTGCTCGCCCTGGTTGATGGTGCTGTGGCACTCACAACATTGGTGCGGTTTACGGGCAGTGCGGGTGCGAGTTGATTGGCAGTCCATGTCGGCCTCCTACGCAATAGCGTTGCTAAACAGCGGTGTGATAGCGGCAGCATGATGATGGCTGCGCCAGATAGTGGCTTGGTAGTTTTGGCTGTGTACCCGAAGGGCAAAGCTTTCACCAAGCTCGCCAGCGCAATCGACATATACCTGGTCGAACCGTTGGCTTGGATGGTGTTGGTAGAGGTAACGCTCCAACTCTGCCACACGTTGCTTTACCCGTGGGCAGTCCATTGGATTGCTGTGCTTGGTCATCAAGCAGGCGAAGCGCAGTGACACTAACAAGCGGTGTTCGGCGCGTTCCTTTGCGGTGCTTGGGTTGGTGGTCAGAATTGGCATTTTTTTTACTTGAGTTAAGTTTTGTTTACTTAAGTTAAGACAACTTGACTTCTCGTGCAAGTGAAATTTTGGGTAATTACTAATAGAGTTTGATTTACTATGATTTTTCAATGGGTAAGCTATTGGAAAGTTGATTTTTGATTTGGAAAAGGGTTGAGGGATGGAACTAACCACAGCAGATACGAAATTGTTATCATCAGCGGCGGTATTTAGAGGTCTTTACGATGATAAAAAAGACATTTATGTCACTCTGAAAGAATTTATAACTTATATTATTAAAACTAAAGCACTTAGAAGTTTTTCAGCAATTGAATGTGTTAGTTACTTTGAACAAGAGTTCAACTTCGGTATCCCAGAGGCCATAATTAAAAGTTGCTTAAGAAATAGGTTTGTTAAAACTGGTGAATTAACTTTAGAACGTGGTGTATATATTGTCACTCCTAAAATAGGAATCGATAACGATAAGAAAAAACAATTCGACGAGTCAAAAGAAAAATACTTGAAGCTGATAGAAAACTTGTATCAGTTTTGTTCTGGAAGTGGAAGTTATTCTGTTGACAGGGATGAACTTATCCGAGATTTTGAAGATTATTTACTTAGACCTGAAAAAGCTAGTAAAAATAAAAAAATGATCGCAGGGTATATAGTAAATCACGCGGATAAGGATATGCTGGATGTAATACATCAAATAGAAGAAGGATTAGTTTTATACACAGGGATTAGATATTCTCCAGATATTAGCACTTTAGGTGTCTGGCGTAATGATACTGCTATTTACCTTGACACTGAAATTATGCTAAGTGCAGTAGGGCTTAACGGTGAATTGTATAAAAGGCTTTTTAACGATTTCCATAGTCTGATAAGAGAAGCAAATAGAAAGAGGAAAGGCGGAAAGATAACTTTAAAATATTTTGAAGAAACAGAACAAGAAATTATCAGCTTTTTCTACGCTGCACAAAAGATAGTTGAAGGTCACGTGAGACCAGATCCATCAAAAACTGCAATGTTGAAAATTATTCACGGTTGTAGGTATGCTAGTGATGTTAAACAAAAAAAAGCAATTTTCATGAGTGAGATCAAAGGTCTAGGCATTGTCAAAGATGATGCTCGTGATTATTACGAATCTCATGAATATAACATAGAAAATCAAGAGCTTATATCTAAATTGGGGAATGATTATGGAGACAGTAAAAAAGATGGCTCCGATATAGAAAATGAGATTTCAGAGATATTGAAAATATTTACAAAGATCAATGTTCTCAGAAAGGGGAATAATATTGGTATAGACAAGGTGTCAGCAATATTCCTTACTGGTAGTAGTTTGTCTCTTTCATTGGCGTTCGCAGATGGTGTATTTGAGGGGAACGGAAATATACCATTTGCAACTGATTTGGATTTTCTTACTGAAAGATTATGGTTCAAGTTAAATAAAGGGTTTGGTGGGGATGTTGTCAAACCAGCCTCATTCGATCCATATATTAAAGCCAAGATAGTATTGTCATCCATACTCAGCAAATCTGTATCTAAAGTATACTCCGATATGTCTGAACAGTATAAGGATGGAAAGCTTAATAGCGAAAATTTAGCTTATTTATATGCTGAGATAAGAAACGTACCGACAAATCCAGATGATGTTTCAAACGACACTTCATATTTATCTTCAGATTTCTTATCTGATAAATACATAAATGATGTAATTAGGAGTAGACAAGAATTAGAAGCTAAAGCTATTCAAGGAGAGGAGTTTAAGAAAAAATATTTTCGTGAAACTTACGAGAAAAAGCAACTGCTTTTAAAACCTCATAAAAAAAATGCATTTATGACTCATTTTTCTATTATTTTGCTAATGGTAATTTTATTATTGGTGGTGATATTTTTACCACTTTTATTTCAGTCTGAATCTGATTCGCTATTCACGAAACTTGCGTATGCTTGGAGTGCGATACTAACAATTATATCATTAGTTAATGCAAAAAAAATGAATATGTATGCAAGAAAGGTTGCAGTTAGTAGATATAAGAAAAGAAAGATAAAATAATGAAATTACAATAATACGGAATACCAAAATACTCGACCAATAACGGTGATCACTTTTGCTTGATCACCGTTATAACTTTCATCTGGGTATTCATCTTGGTTATAGCTGCGCAGGCGTAAGCCGTTACCGGGTAGGGTATAGAGCAGTTTTACTCGTAACATGCCATCGTGATTAATGGCATACATTTTTCCATCGACAATGGCTTTGTTGGCAGTATCAATACCCACGGTACTACCGTTAGGTAACACTGGTTCCATGCTATTACCGGAAACTTTCACACATGCAACTGAACTATGTTCAACCCCTTGACTGCGTAGGGTAGATTTAGAGAAGCGTAGTTTAGGACCGTGGTTCTCAATATCTGCAATGATGCCGTTACCCGCAGAGAGGTTAACCTCAGTGTAGAAGGGCACTTCAACTTCATCTTTATCTAGCGGTGTGCTGTTATCCCAAGTGGAAATTTCGCCTTGGAATGAACCATCAGAAGAGAGTTTCTTCTTTTCTTCTACACCGTATAGAAGGAATGATGATGATGCGTTCAACGCTTTACACAGCTTATGCATGTTCTCGCCTGCAGGTGAAGTAATGCCGTTCTCCCATTGGGATACAGTGGCTTTAGTGACACCTACACGCTTTCCTAAAGCTTCTTGAGAAAGCTTTAGTTCTTTTCGTTTGGTTTTGATTCGTTCATTCATCATAGTTTAGCAATCTTAACTTTCATCTTGTCAATTGTCCTTTACTTTTATATTGACTAAAAAGTAAAGAGGTCTTAACCTTGGTTTTACTTATGGTAAAGGAGGCTTCTGATGAAAACGTCGATGGCTATTGATCATTTTGAAACTGCTACAGCGTTAGCCAAGGCGTTGGGCATTACCAAATCTTCTGTATCTCAATGGGGCGAACACGTCCCACAACTTAGAGCGTATCAGCTCGAACGCATCACCAATGGCAAGCTAATAGCTGATGATTCGCAAAATGATAGTGAGCAGCAAGCAGCTTGATTACACGGTAAACCTAAAAGGGAGTTTAGCCATGAAACACAAATCACGCCTTGACCTGCTAATGGTTGCCATTCACCGCTGGTTGGAGTTGCCGAAGGTGAGCCGTGCGTCACTGGCGGCCAGTGTTGTGGAGGTTGTTGATCGCCTGGGCCTGAAACAGCCACTGGCCAGAGAGGGGATAAGCTTTGCGCGAACCGATGACCCTTACAACGATGCCAGGATCAATGCCCAGAAGATCTTCCGCTGGCTGGGCCAGTATCAAGAGTGCCATCCAAACCCGGAACGCCTGTTTCATGTTGAGCAAGCTTTGCTTGCCGCTATGCCTACCCATTTGCGTATGGCTTACCTCAATGATGTGTATGGCCCGATAGGGGTAACGGTAGTGGAAGACTCAGGCCTTGTTGGCGGGCAGTTGGAGCCGGGCAGGGTGGCGGCAATTCTCACCAAGGAAAACAGTGAAGCCCAGATTGCGGTTATTACCCTGGGCTCGCAGCCGACCCGCGAGCAGGTTGTTCAGTGCCACCGTGAGCTGAGGGAATCGCGGGCGACGACTGAGGCCAGTATTCAATTGCTGGAAGCCGAGTTTTCTTTCCTTCGCGCTGGCAGAGCCACCGCCAATGAGTAACGAAGCAGACGAAGCCCAGCGGGTATCTGAGCTGTTTGACAGCCTGGCAATAGCCCAAGCAAGGAAGCCAGCGCAGACAGCCGCAAGCACCGGCCGCTGTTTGTATTGCAGTGCTCCGGTTGCCGCTGAGGCCCGTTTTTGTGATGTGGATTGCCGTGATGATTTTGAATGGATTAACAGGAGGAAGCATGGACGAGCTTGATCTGATTGAACTCGATATTTACCCGCAAATGCAGGCTGAGAACGTTAACGCTTGGCGTGAGGCGAACCGCTGCGGGTTTTCGCGCGGCGCCTTGGCGGTGATTGGTAAGGCGTATGCCGCGACTGTGGTGGCCTATCAAGTGGCGGCCCCGCTGCCGGCAAACTCAATTGAGAGAGGGCTGGCGATAGACGCATTCAGGGCTGCATCACTTGAACTTGACCGGGTGATTGACGAAATGGAACAGCGTGAAGCGTTGGCGTTGGCCTGGCATGAGTTTGTTGCAGTGTTGCGCTCTACGTTGCGCAAGACGTTGGGATTGGAGGCGATATGAGCGAAGGCAATGTTATCAGCATTGAAACGGCAGAGGAACGCGAGGCGTTTGAGTTTATGGCCAACCGCCAAAAGCTTAGGCAGCAAGACAGTGAGCGCCAGCAGCAGATAGCCAAAATGGCGGCTATTGCGGCGCGTTCTCACTCAACCAGCTTTACCGGCATTTGCGCCCGTTTGTATGACGCAGGCTGCCGTTTGCCTGACGATGGACCGGAGGCAGCATGAGCCACAAAAACAGAAGCGCCCGCGTTAGTTTAGTGACAGCTGCGGGCGCTTACCTGAGTTCAGGCTTGGTCATCATAGCCAAGCCATTGATGTGCGTCAATTTGGCGCAAGGCGGTGACGTATGAGCATGGAGCTTATGGTTAAGGCCATGCGGGCCAAGGTTGGTAACCCTTTGCGCAAGCTGGTGCTGTTGAAGCTTGCCGACAATGCCAATGACCACGGCGAGTGCTGGCCGAGTTACCAGCATGTTGCCGACCAATGCGAGATCTCGCACAGCTCAGTGCGAAACCATATTGCTGCATTGGATAAGGCGGGTTACCTGTCGATTACCCCTCGCAAGAATGAACTGGGTCACCAGTCGAATCTTTATCGTCTGCAATTTCCCCCAAAACCCAAGGTTGAACACGCCGAGCATGGCATGCAACAACCTGTGCCAGCAGATGACATACCTATGCCAGCAGATAGCACAGGGGTATGTCAGCAGATGGCAGAGGGTATGCCAGCAGATGACACACCCCCTATGCCAGCAGATGACACTAGAACCAGTCACTCTTTTGAACCAGTCAATGAACCTATAAAGAATAAACGCGCGAAGCGCTCAAAAAGTGCTGTTACTCAGTTCGATTTTTCGAAGTGGCCTGGGGTGCCTTCGCAGCAGGTGTTTGATGACTGGATTGTTGTCAGGCAGAGCAAGCGGGCCAAGTTGACCCAAACAGCGGTTAATCGGCTTGGCAAGGAGCTGCACGAGGCTGCCAAGCATGGCTTTAGTGTTGACGATTGCCTGGGTTATTGCGTTGTGCGCGGGTGGGTTGGTTTTGAGTTCCGCTGGCTGCAAAACAGCGGGTTGGTTGGTGGCGGAGGTGTCGCAAACGTACCTGAGCATAGCGGCGTTCCTGCCATGGATGATTTTGATCATTGGGGAGGTAACGGTGAATAAATCGCAATCATTGCAGCAGATGCTGCAACGCTTGAATGCCCCGGCCCATATTGAACCCTGCTCGCGTGATGTGATTGAGCGGATGAGGCTGGAGGATGAGCAGCGGATATCCAGCGAGCACAAGGCGCGCAGAGCGGCGGCACTGGTGGGGCAGTCCGGCCT
This sequence comes from Shewanella chilikensis, assembly GCF_002836945.1. Classification (GTDB taxonomy): domain Bacteria; phylum Pseudomonadota; class Gammaproteobacteria; order Enterobacterales; family Shewanellaceae; genus Shewanella; species Shewanella chilikensis. Next base: position 59,172 of record NZ_NIJM01000010.1, on the reverse strand, counting down.
GAATCAGCGTTTTCTAGACTGCACTCTGGATAACTACCGCTGCAGCTGCAAGGGCCAGTATCAGGCGGTTGACGCTGCCAAGGGGTTTTTAACGCGCTTTGCTGAGTTTTCGTCTACCGGGCGTGGCTTTTTGTTTTATGGCAACCCGGGTACCGGTAAGAACCATGTTGCCAGCGCCATTGCCAATGCTTTGATGAAACGCAGCCACACGGTGGTGATGATGAGCGTAATGGACTTGATGGACAGGGCTCGCAGTTGCTACCGAGGGCAGACCAGCGAAGAACAGCTGCTGCGAGACTTTTGCAGGCCTGAGCTGTTGATTATTGACGAGATTGGCTTGCAGCGTAGTAGCGACGATGAGCGGCTGTGGTTAACCCGCATCATAGATCGCCGCTTGTACGGCAACAGGGCTACCTCGTTTATCACCAATCTTGACGGCCAAGGCCTGCGCGATGTGCTTGGCGTGAGGGGCTATGAACGCCTGAAAGAGGCCGTTGGCATGGCGGTTAAGTTTGATTGGGAGAGTTATCGAGGGCGGGGAGGCAACCATGAGGCGGCATGATTTGGGGGCCGATGCCCCGGATTTTTACAGCGGCATTGTGGCCAGCCCGGCCGCGAATGATTGCGCGGTGATCCGTGAACCTGCCCTTGGCAGCCCGGCCAATCCGTATTTGACGTTCCCAAGGCTTTACCACTATCGCGGCGGCACTTCTGACCGCTCATTCATTGCCGAGCGACTGCGGGTGATACCTGAGGCTGATCTGCATTGGGTTTGTGGTGAGTATGAACGCCGTTACATGGCCGGGCGCGGTAACCGTGATTCACGCCGTGACGCCAACACTTGGTTGCACGAGTACGCAACTCAATATCGAAACAGGAGGGCAGCATGAGTACCCAGAAGCCAACAACCCAGCGCCAGCGGCTGGAGGATATCTTGAGCGGTGGTAGATGGTGGACCCTGTTTGAGGTTCAGGACGAGTGCCGCCGCCGTTTCGGCAGCTTTGACAGTGAAACAGCTCTGAGTGCCCGTTGGCGGGAGTTACCCGCCGAAAAGCGGATGAAGCGCATTCGCCAGGGTACGAACAAAACCTATGAATACAGGATGGTGGCTTGATGGCGAGCGGTGTTGAAGTTGGCAAGCTGAAGCGGGCGCCGCTGCGCCGTTGGTTGAGCGGCGGTGTTACCCGGGATTATCGGGATCCTCAGTATCCGACAGTGAGGCTGCGGGCCAATGGTGAGCGCACCAAGGCGAGTATTTTTCTGGTGTTCAATGAGCAGAACGTGACCCGCTGGCGCAAGGTAGGCACTTGGCCGGATCTGTGTATCGATACGTTTTTGGAGCAGTTGCCGGCAACTCTTGCCGAGCGAGCTGCCGGGGGTGAGGTTATGTTTGGGCAGTTTGTGACTGTGGCTGATGTGGTTACCTGGTATGCCGGGCATGTGGCGGATAACACGACTATGAGCGTGAGTTGGCGCAGGAATGTGCGTTCGATAGTTACCAGACACTTGATCCCAAGGGCTGGGCAGTTGCCTTTGGCATCACTGAGTTGGAGTGATTTGGATAGTGCGCTGGTTAAGTCGATGCTGGCTGATGGGTATTCGCCCCGCTATGTGGTGGAGGTGGTCAGTAAGCTAAAGACGGCGTTCAGTTCGGCCGCTGGGCTGCGCTTGCTCGATAGCAACCCTTTGGCCGGATTCAAGCCCAGTGTGAGGCTGCCCAAGGCTTTGGATGCGAGGCTGTATGACTCTGACCTTGGCGAGCTGTTCAAGCTGTTATCAGAGACTGTGATGGTTCAGGCCATGCTGTTTGTGTTGATGATGATGTTTGGGACCCGTATCAATGAAACCCGCCAGGCTCGGTGGGACCAGTTCACCGGCGATGTTTGGGTGATACCGCCGTCAAACACCAAGAACGGTAATGAGTTGCGGTTGCCGTTGACCAAATCTGCCCGGGCTTTGATTGATCATTACCGCCGCTGGCAGTTGGCCAATGTTGGCAAGCGTGCCTGGCTGTTCCCCGGCCGTGGTCAGGCGCCTATTGCTGTGCGTACTGCTCAGGATTGGTCTGTTGGCCTTCGCTTTAAATACTTCACTTCACACGATATCAGGCGGCTTTTTCGCACCATTATTGCTGAGATTGGTATTGATACCGTTATCGGTGAGTTGTTGCTTAATCACTCTCTGCCAGTGCTTTTGCGTACCTATGTTCAGTCATCCCTTAATGCAGGGGTGAGCCAGGCACTTGAGCAGTATCACCAGTATTTGATTGAGCGCGGATTTAATCAGATCGCGCCCGAGATAATCCCTAGATCGCATTCAGATCTTGGTAACGGGCAAAGTCAGATGGCAAGCGGGTGGCTGTGATGATCACTGCATCATTGTCAAAAGAGGATGCAATTGCACGAAAAGGGGCGTTTTAGGATGGCAAAAGCGGCGGCAGCATCAGGGGCAAAACTGCTGGCAATGGGTCGGAGATTGCGCCAAATGACCCAGGAGGAAGTGGCAAGCGCCTACGGGGTGAATGTCAAAACCTATCGGCGCTGGGAGAAGGGACAAAGCCCGGTACCGTATGACGACCTTTGCGCCATCTGTGCTGATATTTTTGCCCTGGACTTGTTCAACCTAAGAGGGATGGCCGATGCAGCATAATCACGATGCGCAGCATGAAGCGCTGATGAACATGAAGCAGCTCCGCCTTGAGTTGCGCGCGTGGGCTAACTGGTGGCTCAGGCATGAGTATGGCAAAGGGTACGCCCATTGTAGCACTTGCGCAAAGTTAAAAGAGTTGCGGATTCATATGGTTAGTGTGATCGAAATGCATATTAAACCACCACCGAACGTGATACGTTATGACCGTAAGGTTGAAAAACTGAGCACGGATTGCCGCCGGGCTATTCGGGCACAGTATTTCTGCAGAGGGAATTGGGCGCTTGTGGGATTTGATAATTGCAAGACGTTCCTGTTTTGGTTGAGACGTGCTGAATTGCAATTAATATGCAATTAATATGCAATTAAGGGAAATCATGAAAATTATTTCTTTATTTAACCATAAAGGTGGGGTAAGTAAAACTACGACGACTTTTAATCTTGGCTGGACATTAGCAGAACAGGGTTACAAGACACTTGTTGTGGATGCGGACCCACAATGTAATTTGACGGCGCTAGTATTGGGATATCAATCGATAGACGATATCTCCAACTTATATGAAAAAGGGAATGATCATGATATTTTTTCATGTATTGAGCCTGTAATTGATGGCTCCATGGGGCCTATACGGATTTGTAAGCCACTAGATACTCCAAATGATAACCTCAAATTGATGTGTGGTAGTTTAAAGCTATCTGAAGCTGAAACACAGATGAGTGTTGCTTTATCAACCAGTCAGGCTTTACCAGCTATTCGAAATATACCTGGATGTATTTCTGCAATGCTGAGAATGACTGGCGATGAATATAAATTTGACTATATTCTGGTTGATATGAGTCCAAGTGTTGGTACATTGAATCAGTGTATTTTAATGGGGAGTGATTATTTTATTGTACCTTCTGCGCCAGATTTCTTCTGTGCTCAAGCAATCAAATCACTAAGTAATGTTCTTCCTAAATGGAATTCAGATATTATTCAGTTTCGTAACTCAGAGTTGAAATATGGATTTCCTGAGATGCCACCTGTTTTTATAGGAAATATTTCTCAAAAATATCGCCCAAGAAATGGATCGCCAGCTAAATCCTTTCAACTCTGGATCGACGTGATTAATGCAGATATCATTAAATCATTAGTTCCAGCTCTACAGGCTTGTAATATGACCCTTTCTTTGGAAGAGTTTGAAAGTCGTGTAGGAATTGTCACTGAGCCTTTCAATCTTGCAAACATATCAGACTTCAACTCCCTTATCGCCAAATCACAAGAGCATAATGTCCCTGTCTTTGCATTAACAGAAGAGCAAATTGATCAGGTAGGCAAAGTTCTTGAAACTATGATCCAGAGTCGAAACGATTTTAAGAAAGCATTCGTTAAATTAGCAACTGCAGTTGTTAATGTTGCTCAGTGAGTCGGGTCCTTCCAGTCGCTGCTCATGCGGGGGCGGGGACTCGCAATCCTTCACTACATATGAAAAATTTTGGCGGTTGGTTGTTGTTTTATAACCATTGATTATAGGCATCTAGAAAAGGTGCCTTCTCTGTATCACAATCTGTTGATTGTAAATGTAAAAATGCTGATGGGTTTTCGCCTGGTTCATGGTTCGCTGATACACCAACTTTGCAGATCCTTTTTTGATCACGCCGATCTTTTGCATACGTTTGGTTTTGTATTAGGCTTTCAGTGACAGATTTAGACTCCTGTCATTAGTAAACCGAAGCCCGCGCCCTTTCCTGCGGGCTTTTTATTTGTGTGTTAACACACAACTTTCAAACCGCTTTTATCAAATGGGGCAGATCTAGGACTAAAACGGACAGAAAAGGGTTTTTTTTGCCCCCCGAAAATCGCTATGTTTATGGCATGCTCGCCAGAAGTCAAAACCGCAATTGTCAACTGGGAAGGTTTTGTAGAAGAAACATGTAAAAGTGATTTGAGTAACTGCTGAATACTCAAATCTAATGACTCTTAGTCCTTGTTTATATTGTTACTTTCAGTAGAGTCAGGGTTTGAACGTACGTATTCTTGACCGTTCACATTTACGACGTGGTGGTTTGGGTGTTGACCATTGTTGACTTCATTCACCAGGGTGTCTCTGTCAACAACTCCACGTCCATGGATTGTGTAAGAGTCATTCTCACCGTGTTCACCATCATTATTGCCGCGAATATTTGTCGCCATTTGTTTTTACTCATAGTACGTGACCAATTGTCACACAGTGGATATTGGGGCTTCTGAACAAAAAACAAGCGTCTTGGGGCATGTGGATCAAAAAATGCGTCTTCGGAAATATTTAATTGCTGCAGGTTTATCTGGCGCCACCCTAACCGGTGGCGTTTTTATTGCTGAGCATGAGGGCCGCGTTCTTGAAACCTATGTGGATCCCGTTGGCATTCTAACTAGCTGCTATGGGCACACAGGTGCTGAACTCGAGTTGGGCCAGTTCTTTACTGAGCAGCAATGCCTGGCGCAGCTCGCTGATGATTTAGATGTTGCTGCCCGGCAACTGCATCACTACACGGTTCCAGTTCAATTAACTGACAGTGAGAAAGCCGCCTATCTGTCGTTCATCTATAACGTTGGTGCCGAAGCGTTCAGAACGTCAACACTACGAAAGAAGCTGCTTGCAGGTGATCACACTGGTGCCTGCAATGAACTTAGCCGCTGGGTCTATGCAAAAGGCGAGATCCTACCCGGGCTTGTAAAGCGCCGCTCCGCTGAGCGCGAACTTTGTCTACAGGAGTTAACCAATGTTGAAATTACTGAAAGGCGGAGTTGGCAGCGCGCAACTCTACGTGATTGGCGTTTTGATCCTAGCCTGCGTTGGGCTTGGCGTGGCGTTGTCCTTCTCGAAAGCTGAAGTCGCCACACTCAATGGCAACATCGAGAAAGCCGAATCAAAGCAAATCATATTGCAGACTGATCTGGATTCGGTCACGGCCAGCCTGTTACTGGCTGAGAAAGATAAAGCAGATCTCAGGCGCAATGCCAACCAACTGGCGCGGTTGCTTGGTGAACGGGAGCGAAGTCGCTTAGCGTCTGCGGCTGATGCTGAAGCAGTTGAACAGGCGACAAAAGAACTACTCGAGGATCCAGAAGATGAAGAAGCGCTTTCTTGGGCTGTCACTGCTGTTCCTGCTCAGCTTAACCGGCTGCTCTGGCACACCTCCTATTGTGCGAACGGTAACGGTCACAGAGACAGTGTATGTACTGCCACCGGAATCCCTGATGAGCAGCTGCGAAATCCCGGTTTATCAGGGGCGAATCAACCCCGATCTCTATAACTACTCCAACAAGCTTATCGCTTCCCTGATTCGCTGCAATGTGGATTGGCAGGCATTACATAACTGGCGACAGGAGAAAGCCAATGAGTCTGATAAACAGTGATGCTGCTACACAAAAGGGATTCAGCATTGCCAGCTATCTGTCATCGCTACTCAGTGCAATTGGTGGCGCATTAACGCTGAACGATATTGCCGTGTTGCTGGGTATAGTGCTGGCACTTTTTACCTGGGCTGTGAATTGGCTCTATCAATTCAGGCGTGATCGCCGGGATGCGGAGCGCCACTCTTTGGAAACAAAGCTGCTCAATGCACAACTGGAAAAACTGGATGGCAGTTAATGGCCAGAATAAAACCTCAGGAGGACGCTGCCGTTCTTCTGAACAAAACCGATCTGTGCAAGAGTCTGGGCATAAGTACCACGGCATTCGATAAGTGGGGAGTTCCTGTTACCAAAAAGCACGGCCGTCAGAGTTTATATTCCGTGGCCGATGTAGTGGCCAACAGAGTAGGCCATGCCGAGCGAAAGTTTGCTGCATCAGTACCAGAGGATGATCCCGAAAAGCCAAACCTCGACTTTGAGCGCTGGCGTCTGACCAAGGCCCAGGCAGACGGGCAAGAACTTAAAAACGAAAAGGACCGAAAGTTAGTGGTAGAGGTTGGTTTCGCCACTTTCCTTCTTAACAAAATAGCGGTGCAAATTGGTCCAATCCTCGACCAGGCACCGCTCACTGTCAAAAGGCAACACCCCGACACCGACGAACACCAACTGGAAACCATGCGCGCCGAAATCATCAAGGCGGGCAATATCGCGTCAGGCATCGGGGAACGTATAGAGGATTATCTGGATGAATATCTCCGCAGCACAGATTAACAATCTGAAAGCTGCGGTTACTGCTGGACTCAAAGCCATGTGGCGCCCGCCAAGGATGACATGCGCTGAGTACGCCGATGAGCATTTTTATATGTCGTCTGAGTCCAGTTACTCAGAGGGTAAGTGGAAGAGTCTGCCGTTCCAGGTTGGCATTCTCAATGCCATGGGTAACGACCTGATCACCACTCTGAATGTGATGAAGTCGGCGCGGGTTGGTTACACCAAAATGCTGATGGCCAATGCCAGCTATAAGATAGAGCACAAAAAGCGCAATGTGCTTATCTATCAGCCCCGCGATAAGCAAGCCGTCAGCTTTATGAAGAAGCACGTTGAAACGGCTATCCGGGACATTCCAGTATGGCGCGCTCTTGCGCCATGGCTGGGGAAGAAGCATAAAGACAGCACGTTGGAAGATAAGATGTTTTCCAACGGCAAAACCTTGATGGTTCGAGGTGGCACGGCTGCTGCCAACTATCGTGAAATATCAACCGATGATGTGATTTACGATGAGTTGGCCGGCTTCGATGAATCCATTGAGCATGAAGGCAACGCTACCGGGCTTGGTGATACTCGAGTTGAGTTGTCGGTGTTTCCAAAGTCTATCCGTGGTTCAACGCCAAAGATACTTGGCCGCTGTCAAATGGAGAAGGCCTGCAGCGAAAGCCCTCACCATTTTCATTTCTATTTGCCGTGTCCTCATTGCGGTGAGTTACAGCGGCTTAAGTGGGGTGGCAAAGACGAGCCCTTTGGTATCAAGTGGCATGGGGACGACCCCAAAACCGCCTATTACCTGTGTGAACACTGCGCCTGCGTAATCGAAAACAAATGCCTCACGGCCATGCAGGAACACCCTGATGCCAAGTGGATTTGCGAAAAAACAGGCATCTGGACTAGAGATTTTCTGGCGTTCTTCGACAGCGAAGGCCGCGAGATAGCCACCCCTGAAAACATAGCTATCTACATTTGGTCGGCCTACAACCCCCTTTCAAGTTGGCGAAAGTTGGTGACCGACTTCTACAAGGCCAAGGACGACAAAGAAAAGCTGCAAACATTCGTCAATACCAAGCTAGGCCAACCCTGGGATGATGACACCGGCGAAAAGCTGGAATGGGAAGATCTTCTTCGCCGCCGGGAAATGTATCCGGATGGCAAGATGCCGCAGCGTGTCGTTTATCTCACAGCAGGTGTTGATACTCAAGACAATCGCTATGAAGGCAGAATTTGGGGCTGGGGAGCCAACAAAGAAAAGTGGTTGATTGATCGATTCATTCTTCACGGCCGTCCTGATGACAATGAACTACTGGGCAGGGTTGAAGATAGGTTAAATAGAACTTATACCCGTGCCGATGGAATCATTTTGAACATCGGGATTATTTGTTGGGATACCGGTGGTCACTACCACGATACAGTTGTCTCAATGTCAAAGCGTATGGGTATCCAAAGGGTTATCCCTATCTTTGGTGCAAAAACCTATGGCAAGCCTATTGCCAATTTCCCTCGCAAGCGAAATCGCAAAGGAGTTTACCTAACTGAAATTGGTACCGATGGTGCCAAAGAACAGCTGATGTCTCACTTGTTAATCCAGCCTGATCCATCTGTTCCGAAGGCAAATGCCATCCACCTACCAATGGATGACAGTATCTGCGATGAAACCGAGCTGCAGCAACTGACATCAGAACGCAAGATCCCTCAGCGTAGGGACGGCAAGATAGTTTATCGCTGGGACAACGGGAATCGCCGTAATGAAGCGCTGGACTGCTTTGTGTATGCCCTGGCCGCGCTCTATATCGCCATTGAGCGTTTCGGCATAGATCTCGAAAAGCTAAGCCTGCAGGCCGTAAGTCAGGAAAGTGAACCTGAGCCTGAGCATACCCAACCAAAACCCAAACCCCAAAAAACAAAATCCAGCGAGAGCAATGGCTGGCTGAAAACGTCCGGTGGAGGCTGGCTGTGAACAAAGAGCAAATCGAGAAAATGATTGCCGTTTATCTGCAGGCTGAAATTGATGTGTTGGATGGCAAGTCCACCACTATCAACGGCAAGCAGATGGCAATGGAAGATCTGGAGTCCATTCGCAAAGGCCGTCAGGAATGGGAACGGCGGTTGGCATCCATAGGGCGCCAACGTGGTGGTGCCAGCCTGGCCACTTTCAATTAAATCAACACAAACCCGAGGGCATTCATGAGTTGGCTCAATGACATCATTGTCACAGTCTCGCCCGCGTGGGCGCTAAAACGTGCTGTTTCCACACTGCAATACCAGAATATCAGGGCGTATGAAGCCGCTAGCCCAAGCCGCACTCATAAGGGCAAGCGTGAAGGCCGAGGTGCAAACCAGGCTGTATTCGCCGCCGGCAAAAACTTGCGAGAGCAAGCACGCTGGCTGGATGAAAACCACGATCTCAGTATCGGCATTCTCGACCGGCTGGAAGAGAGGGTGGTCGGCGCCAATGGCATTGTGGTGGAGCCGCAGCCAAAAGACATGGCGGGCAATATACTCGGCGACTTTGCCGAAGAACTGGCGCGCCGCTTTGCTGCCTGGAGTCTTAAGCCTGATGTAACAGGGCGCTACACCCGTCCAGAGCTTGAGCGTTTGGTGCTTCGCACTGCGCTGCGTGATGGTGAATGTTTCGGCCAGCATGTGGTTGGCAAAATCCCTAGCCTTATTCACCCCAATCCACAGGGCACCCCTTACTCTATCGAAGCTCTTGAGCCTGACTTTGTTCCCTATGAGCTCAACGATACGGCAAAGAAGATCCGCCAAGGGCTAACCGTGAACGACTGGGGCCAGGTCACTGCATACAACGTACTCAAGCAGCACCCCGCTGATGTAATGGGGTTCAAGCACGTTACCAAACAGATCCCTGCCAAGGCCATGATGCACTTGGCCCAGCTCAAGCGCCTGCATCAGTTGCGCGGTGTGAGTGTGTTTCACGGCATTCTCACCCGTCTGGCCGATATCAAGGACTACGAAGAATCCGAACGGGTAGCGGCGCGGATTGCTGCGGCGCTGGCGTTTTACATCAAGCGCGGCAACCCCGATATGTACACCGGCTCTGGTAATAACGGAGGCAGCCGGGAAATCCCGATTGCCCCCGGCATGACCTTTGACGACCTCGCACCCGGCGAGGATGTCGGCATGATTGAGAGCAATCGCCCCAATGTCCACATGGTGGACTTCAGAAATGGCCAGTTGCGTGCAGCTGCGGCCGGAACACGTACCAGCTACTCAAGCATCGCCCGCGAATATGCCGGTAGTTACTCAAGCCAGCGCCAAGAATTGGTTGAGCAGGATGAATCAAACCGCATCTTGCAACAGTGGTTTTGCGCCGGCTGGTCACGGCCTGTTTATCGCCAATGGCTTGTCGCCGAGCAACTTAACAAAGTTGATCCGTTAAAGCTGCCTAGGGAGCTGGATATTCGCACGTTATTTGATGCCCAGTACTACGGCCCCACAATGCCGTGGATTGACCCGCGCAAAGAGGCCGAGGGCTGGGAAATGATGATCGCGGGCAATGCTGCGACAGAGGCCGAGTGGGCTAGGGCGCGAGGCCGCAACCCTGCAGAAGTGAAGCGTCAGCGCCGCCGAGAAGTTGAATACAACCGCGATAACGGCATGTTGACCGCCAACGATCCAGACCCAGAAACCAACGGAGCTAAAAATGAAACGAACTCATCTAGCGGCAGCGTGCGCGACCGCGCTAACCAGCGCCGCGCTGATCGCGCCGCAAGGCGCACTGACACCGACCAATAAGCCTGATAAAAGCTGGTATAGCCTCAAAGCCGCCGCCAACGGTGAAGCCGAGTTGATGATTTACGATGAAATCGGCGGTTGGGGCATAACCGCCAAACAGTTTGCCCGAGATCTTAAAGACCTTGGGAAAATTACTCAGCTTAATGCACGCATCCACAGCCCTGGCGGTGATGTGTTCGAAGGGATGGCTATTTACAACATCCTCAAAAATTACCCTGCGCATAAAGTAGCCCACATCGATGGGCTGGCAGCTTCCATGGCTTCGGTTATCGCCATGGCGTTTGATGAGGTAGTCATGCCAGAGAATGCCATGATGATGGTTCACAAGCCATGGGGTGGCACCATGGGGGACGCCGATGATATGCGCAAATATGCCGATCTGCTCGACAAGGTAGAAGGCAATCTGGTTGGTGCCTACCGAGACAAGACCGGCATGACCGATGAACAACTGCACGCCCTGCTGGCAGAAGAAACCTGGCTCACCGGCCGCGAGGCGGTTGAAAAGGGTTTTGCTGACACGCTTACCGAGCCGCTCGCAATGGCGGCATCACTCCAATCCAATCGAATGAAGGATTACGCCAATATGCCTAAAGCTCTTCAAATCCTGCTGGCACCGCAGGCCAATAGTGCTAACCCGCAGAATGTTCCAACTCCTGCACCTGTTAACCAGCCGGCTCCATCGCCAGCGCCATCGGCACAGCCAACGCAAGAGCAGATCAATGCTGCCGCTGCTGAGCTGAACCGCACCCGGGTTGATGGGCTGAACACCTTGTTTGCCAGTTGGCCTCAGTTTGCCGAGCTGAAAAACGAGTGTATTGCTGACGTTGAAATGACCGCTGAAAAAGCTAAGGACAAGATCCTGGCTAAACTCGGTGAGAATACTACCCCTGCAGCAGCCCAGCCACGCAGTGTGATCATCCATGCTGGCAACGGCAATATTGTGGGTGATTCCATTCGCGCCAAGTTGATGGCAAGCGCCGGTCACGAAGCTCGGGAGAAAGACAACCCTTATACCAGCTATGACCTGTTGGATCTGGCTCGCGCCTCTTTGACTGACCGTGGCATCAGCGTGGCTGGATTAGACAAAATGACCATGGTGGGTTTGTCCTTTACTCACTCATCCAGTGACTTTGGCAACATTTTGCTGGATGTTGCCAATAAGTCGGTGCTGCTTGGTTGGGATCAAGCCGAAGAAGCCTTTGAGCGTATCGCCTACAAGGGGCAGCTTGGCGATTTTAAAGTGGCGCGCCGCATTGGTCTCAATGAATTTGGCAGCCTACGCCAGGTGCGCGAAGGTGCCGAGTACAAACACATCACCACCAGTGACCATGGTCAGAGCATCGCGCTGGCCACCTATGGTGAGATTTTTTCCATCACCCGCCAGGCCATCGTTAACGATGACATGGACATGCTGACCCACATCCCGATGATGATGGGGGCTGCGGCCAAAGGCACCATCGGCGACCTGTTCTGGGCCGTGCTGACCAGCAACGCCAAGATGGGCGATGGCAAGGCGCTTTTCCACGCCGACCACGGCAACCTGGGCAGTGGCGCGCCCTCGGTCGAAGCCCTGGCGGCAGGCCGCAAAGCCATGCGCCTGCAAAAATCTGGTGGTCGCAACCTTAATATCCGCCCTGAGTTTGTGCTCTGTCCGGTGGCGCTTGAGGACACATTCAACCAGATCATCAAGTCAACCTCAGTTAAGGGCTCCGATGCCAACTCCGGCGTGGCCAACCCTGTGAAGGATATGGCCGAGGTGATTGGTGAGCCGCGTCTGGACGACCACAGTGCTGCCCAGTGGTACATGGCCGCAGGTCAGGGGCGTGACACTATCGAGGTTGCCTACCTGGATGGTATCGACAAACCTTATATTGAGCAGCAGCAGGGCTTTAACATTGATGGTATCGCCACCAAAGTGCGTATCGATGCTGGTGTTGCAGCCCGTGACCATCGCGGCCTGTACAAGTCTTCAGGCCAGTAACATTCACTTCTGGTTTAAGCCGCCTTCGGGCGGCTTCTTTATATCCGAAATCTAAAAGGACAGCCCAATGAAAAACCTTATTCAAGATGGCACCACCATTACTCTCGCTCCAACCGTGGCGGTTGTGAGTGGTACTCCTGTGCTGATTGGCGCAATGCTTGCCGTTGCCTTGGCAAACGTTCCGGCAAATACACCTGGCACTTTTATCCCAGAAGGCGTGTTTGAACTCGCCAAAGCCCAGGCTGACGATATCGGCCAAGGTGATCAAGTGTATTGGGATGCAGCTGCCAAGGTGATCACTACCACAGCCACCGATAACACCCCGGCAGGTAAAGCCTGGGCTGCTGCCGGTAACGGCGCGCTTTCTGTTGAAGTGAAGATCAATGTCTGACATTGATCAGCTCTTTTCCATGAGTAGAGCAGACAGACAGGCGGCGAAGTTTCGCCGTCTGTTTGAGCGCATGGGGCAATGGTGCCGGGTTGTGCCTTTCGACGGCGCTGAACCCGTTGTCAGGCTGGTGAATCTTGCTGGCTCAAAAGGCGAGATTGCCGCATCAGCAGGCAATGAATACATGCCTGAAAAAATTATGCAGGCCGAGTTTCTGGTGCAAGATGGCAAAGTTTTCTCCGGCGACACTGTTGAGCTTGGAGACATTGATGCACTTGGGGATTTTGTTGCCGATGGCACCAAGCTGCAACTGACGCTGCTTTCGGCAATAGACGCAGTGTCTGTCACTTATGTTTATTTGGAACTGTAATGGCCAGCATTCGAGCTGAGGGGTTCAACGCTGTCGCCAGAGAGTTGCAGCGAATACGAAATGCCCAGGCACCGGCTATCGCTGCGGCTGTGAAAGAGGCCACCCGTTTTGGCGAAGAGCTTGCAGTTACCGAAGTATTTAAGCGTTACGGCTTTCGCGAGCGTAGTTACGTTGCCCGCCACTTGTCAGTTTCATTTAACGAACGAACTCTGCAGGGGCGAGTGTCAGGGCGCTATCGCCCCAGCACTTTAAACCGATTCATTGTCCGCCGTAATACCCGAACCAGCAAAGGAGGCGGCAGCGCCGTTCCTGATGGCATAACGATAGCCACTATTCGCAACAAACCAACATGGTTCAGAGGTGCGTTTACCTTTATTGGCCGCAATGGCAATGAGCTGATGGTGTCGCGCCAAAAAGGTGATAACCGCTGGCGCAGCCTTAAAGGCCGCAAAACCCTATACGGGCCCAGCGTTGCCGGTTCATTCGGTGTTATCAGGGATGACATAGAGCCACCCATTATCCGCCATTTGCGTGAGCGGTATCGGCATCACGCCAAGCGTTAGGACATTCCATGATCAACGACATTATTGAACGGCTGCAGTTGGTGCCGGGTGCCACTGTGCGCGAAGGCTTTTATGCCCAGTCATTGGTGCGTGAATCTAAATTCATATTCCTGCAACCGTACACAAGCAAAGCATCTGTTCCGGGAATGCAAACTGGATACAAAGAAGACCTCACTTTGCAAATTGTCGCCGGCATCAAGATACCTGGTTTTACCCAACCTACCAGCGAGCTGATCAACCTAACCAGAGAGATCCGCTCATCCCTGTTTTCTAACCAACGGGACCCCGCTCGGCCCAACTGGCTTAAAGGCGCCTTTGGCCTTGCAGAGTCCGAAGAATGCAAATTCATCATGCCGGAAGCTCATGAACACCACGGCTTGGCAGTGATCACCATCTCCATTTCAAACAGCCCAACCTTCGAGGATAGATTATGAGTGTAATAGTTAAAGAGTCGTACATCGGCGCCGGCATCGTGTACGTTGCCGGCCGGGATGTTGGCAACGCATCCGGCGTTGAAGTTTCAATCGAACAGGAAGAAAAGTCTCTGCCCAACTACCGGGGTGGTGGCGGTAACTATGACTCAGTTACAAAAGTGTCGTCTGTAAAACTCAAGATGACACTCAACGCATTCAGCAATGAAAACCTGGCTCTCGCGCTGCGCGGCAAAGTTTCAGTGCTGACAGCTGATCCTGTTGATAATGAGATTGTTGTTGCAAAACTGGATGGACTGGCCCCAACCGAGAAGTTGATAGACATATCTAAGCCGGTAACAGTCACCAATAGTGACGGCACCACTGCATACGATGTGGACGTTGATTACTACGTTAGCGCTGCCGGTATCCGCGCCATAGGCACAGGGGAAATTGTTGATGGGGCCCAGTTGAAGGTGTCATATACCTCTGCTGCAGGCAATGCCCTCGAAGCATTGACCGAGGCCGGTGTTACCGTCCCTGTGGTGATCGACGGTATGAACGATGCAAACGGCAAACCTTGTGTGCTGAGGTTCTATCTGTGGAAGCCTTCGCCAACGTCCAGCCTGTCATTGATTACCGATGACTATGGTTCATTCGACATTGAAGGCGAAGTGCTCGCCAACGATGCGATAGTTGCCGCCGGCAAGTCGAAATTCTTCAAGCGCCTGGCTGCTTAATAGTAGCCGTTTCAGCCGTACTGCTGCCTTTGGGCGGTAGTGCGGCTTTTTCTTTGTTGAGCCAATTCGGAAATCTCTATGAGCTTTAAAGACCAAGTGATCAACCTGATCATTCAGGGGCGGGATCTCTTTAGCAGTGAAGCCAAAAATTCTGAAAAGACGTTGGCCGAGTTGGCTGAACAAAGTGAAAAACTCAACCAACGGCTGGAAGAATTACAAGACCAGAAACAGGCCGTTGATACCATTGAGGATTTAACCGCTGCGGTAAGCAAGGGCACTCGTTCATATTCAGAAGCTGCCGCGGCACTTGCAAAGCTGCAGCAGGAACAACGCGACGCAGCCGGATCTGCCAAAAAACTACAGCAAGAACAGGCTCAGGCTGCCACTCAAACAGCAAAGCTTGAGCAGGATTATCAGCAGCTGAGTGATGAGCTGCAACAATACAACTCTCAGATAGATGCTACGCGGGCCAGGCTTGAACAACTGACAGCAGAGCAGCAATCCGGGGCCGTGGCCAGCGGCAAACATGCAACTGCCATTGCGGCTGCCAAAGCTGATCTGCAGGCGCTGGAGCAGGCTCAGTCATCAACCAGAACCGCAGCCGACCAGCTTAACACTGAGTTGGAACAACAGCGCCAGGTACTGGATAGGCTCAATACTGAATCAGATGAAGCGGCACTGGCCAGTGCCGACTATGCGGCTAAAGTAAAACTCGCCAGGGGCGAACTCAACACACTGGGATCAAGCCTCAATAAAAACCAGCGCACGCTCAATCAGCAAAAGGCTGTTCTCGATAAAGCCGGGATCAGCATGGATAAGCTGGCCGAAGCCAGCGAAGATCTGAAACAGCAGCAAGCGGCGGCTGAAAATGCGCTTGAGGGCGTTAATAAAAACCTGGCGCGTCAGAACAGGCTGCTCGATGAAAGCAGCAAAGGCGCCGAGGATTTTGGCGGTTCAATAAAACAAGCCACGGCATCACTGCTTGCCATGGCTTCGGCTTATATCGGTGTTGATCGCCTCTGGGCTAGTTTGACAGGCATCTTATCGGCAGGTGATAAGGCCAAGGCATTCACTGCCCAAATGACTGCTATGATGGGCAGCTTGTCTGCCGGCGAACAGGCCACCGCTTGGATTAAAGAGTTTGCCAACAATACCGGCTCAAAACTCGATACCATCAAGCAGGCCTTTGCCAGCCTGAAGGCGTTTGGCATCGACCCCATGAATGGCAGCTTACAAGCCATGGTGGACTACAACGCCAAGCTAGGCGGTAGCCAGGAGAAGCTTGAAGGCATCATCCTTGCCGTCGGCCAGGCGTGGGCTAAACAAAAGCTGCAAGGGGAAGAGATCCTGCAGCTTGTTGAGCGTGGCGTGCCCGTGTGGGAGCTGCTGGAGAAAGTCACAGGCAAGAACACGGTGCAGCTTTCAAAGCTTTCCGAACAAGGCAAGCTCGGGCGTGAAACTATCCAAGCCCTGTTTGAGGAAATGGGCAAGGGCGCCAACGGCCAAGCCGCCAAATCACTCGAGCGCCTTTCCGGTCAGGTCAATGTACTGTCAAACAATTGGGAATTGTTTCAGCAAAAAATTGCCGATTCAGGTCTGTATGAGGTTGGCCTGCAGTTTCTGGATGATCTCAACAACAAATTTGATGAGCTCAACGGCAATGGCAAGCTGCAACAGGCTGCTGCTGATATCAGTAACTTCTTCTCCACTATCATCAAAGATGGCGGCGAAAGTCTCACTGCAACCCTTGATAATATCCGCGCCTTCACTCAGGGGTTAACTGTTGTTGGCGCCAGTATTCAACTGGTTTGGAATGGTATCACAGCAGGCCTGTCCACACTGGCAATGACCGCCACGGCTGCCTATGCAACCATTCTCAGTGGTTGGGCAAAACTGCTTGATGCTGTTGGGGTTGATGCTCTGGCTGCCAAAATCCGCGAGGCGACCGGGGCCATCTATGCGATCTCCAAAGGTTTCAAGGATCAGGTCGAGCAGGACGGCGCCGATATTCAGCAGGCATGGGCAACCATCACCAAAGCGATGGCCAAGAGCAGCAAGGACTCTTACAAAGCCAGCGCAACTGCCGCCAAAGAATCTGCCGCTGAACAGAAAGCAGCGGCAAACGAAACATCCAGCGCACTCGACAAACAAGCCGCAAAAGCCAAGGCCTATGAATTAGCTATGGCCAAGGCTGGGATCACAACCGTTCGAGCTCTGCGCGAGCAGGCTGATATTGCCAAGTCAACGTTTGCTCAAGTTTCCGCGGCCCTGAAAGACGGTACCGCATCAGCCTATGATCAAAAGCAAGCGTTTTTGGAGTGGGCTGAGGCTGAGGTAAAAGTGGCTGCAGCTGGAAAGCAGCAGGTTTCGGTAATGGTACAGCAAGCCGCCGCGGCCCTAGGCTTAAACGCTGAATTGCAGCGACTCATTGCTACTCAGCAAAACTTGAGTAACTCGCAACAGAATGTTGAGCAGGGAGCTGACAACACCGCAGACTCAGTGGAGCAATCCGGCGAGCGAATGAATCAGGCCATGCAGGATGTCGGCGACACTACTGAGAATGTTGGCAAACAGGTATCCGGGGTAGCGGCTGTTATCAGTCAAGCCGGTTATGCAGCTTATGCAGCGGTAAAAGAACTCAGCGAGGGAACGGTTGCGCTGTTCAAATCGCTGACATCAGGTGTCGCTGCATATAACCGTGAGTTGTCTGATATTGAGCAAACGCAAGAGAAAATCGAAAACCTGCGGCATGCCATTAACGAGCTTTATCTTGAGCAATCAAAAACACTCGATTTTACCCGTCTGCGCCGCTGGCAGTATGAGCAGGACATAGCCAGCAAATCCGCTCAAATGGCCTACTACGAGCAGCGTGTAGAGTTGCTGAAGTTAGTTGAAGCATTAGACGATACTGACAGTGCCAACATGCAATTGCTGCGTAGTGCCGAACATGCAAGCAAGACCCTGGGGCTATTGAACGAACAGGATCTTGATCTGCTCACTGCAGCAATAGATAAGGCGCGTTCGAGAATGGACGCTCTGAAAGACTCGGCGTCAGACACGCTCAGCTCATTGCTTGATGAGCTGGACGAGTACGAAGGGCGCCAAGCCGATATTGAGAAGCGCCGTTATCAACAGGAGTTGGCAGATATCAAAAGCCAGCTGGCCGAGGCTGAAAAGACAGGCGACAGGGAGTTGCTTGATCAACTGCGCCGCGCCGAGCAGACGCTGAACAAAGTTTACAAGTATCGCACTGAGGAAGTTAAAGCCCAGCAACAGCAGAACCAGCGCGACACCCAATCAAACAGCACTTCTACCCAGCAGCCAGCCCAACCCAAACAAACAACCAGCCAGGCCAGTTTCGGCAATAGCTATAACGCTACGCTGACTCTGATTGTTGAAGGGCGCCGTACCCAACTGGATACCAATAAAGATCAGCTGGACGAGCTGCTGCGTTCTATCGAGAAAGCAAAACTGACCCAGGGGGGCTAATGCAGCGCATTGACACCATCATCCCAGAGCATCAGCAGTTGCTCTGGTTGAACCAAAACGAACAGCAGCGAGTTCAGGCTGTAGCTGAGCGCGGCGGGAATGGGGCCCTGATATACGAGCAATTTGTTTTGCCTGGCGGGTTCCCCTTGGTTATCGGCACCTCAAACTCGGGAATGACCCGCGCAGATTTTGAAGCGCTGCAACAGCACAACTATTCGACCCTCACCTCGTTTGAACTGGAGCTCGATGGCAACAGCTGGAATGTGATCTGGGATAACCGCGATGGCCCGGCCGTAACCGGTGAGGATCTATTCCCAACAGTCGGCGGCGACTCGCTGCTGAGCAATGTCGTTCTTAAATTCCTGACCGCAGAGGCATAGCATGGCAATCACTCGCGATAATCTGAAAATATTCAAACCTGAGTTACTTGGTGATTCGCCAAGCGCCGGGGGCCAGCGTACTAAGAACGTGGTGCAATCCGGCGAACTAAACGAGCTGTTTAAAGCGATCTCCGATATTGATCATGCCGTTTCAGCGGTTGAGATTGTCAAATGCTTCCCCGGGCTGGACACTCTCGGAACAGAAACGCTGCTGGATGGCCACATATTCATTAGCCAGCCACCGGCCGATCCCTTGGTTAGTTGGTTGATTGCTGAATCATCATCATTGAATGATGAATCTCGGATGACTGATATGGTCGATATCCTCGAATCCAGCGTCAGGGCTGGCCAGTTGATCCGCGATAGCCTCATTGGGCTGCTGGCCGGTCAAGACTCTTTCCCTCGGCCTTACTTGCAGTCGCGTTACCGCTTTAATGACGTTGACTACTGGAACAATGTCACCCTGGGCCAGGGGCAGATCATCTGCATCAGCGTTGAATACGATGGCAATGAAGATGCCAGATACCCCCGCTTTGAGCATTTCTGCGAAGTGCAGCAAACAGTTACCGGCGGCGTCAACGGTCAAGTTAACTTCAAGCCGCCAATCCCATACGACACGCCGAACAGTGATGTGTTTATTAACGGTCAAAGCGGTTGCACTAAGCTGCGCTACACATCAACTAACCCTGATATCAAATATCACGGTGTTAGCAAACTGACAGCAGAGTCCAGCGGTTCGATATTATCTGTTGCAGCAACTCAGTCTGAACTACTGCCAAAAGTGAAAACGACTCGCTCACATACCGGCAATAGCATTGGCTCACTGGGTTCCTCAGACACGCCAACCCAGGTTATCAAGAAGGTGCTGCAGCAGCCTGAAATAGACGGCCAGAACACCTACATTTTTGATGTGCCTGATATTATCGACACAGATTTTGTCAATAATGTGCTTGGGCTGGCCCCGAAAGCTATCGGCATCAGAAGCACGTATCGCTGGACAGTTGATGTTACCGGCAGCAGCGCATCAGTAACCCGAAATGTTTTTGCTTTTGGGTCAACAGGTGCTGCCATCGATGGCGTATCTCTTGAGTATGTTTCTGCCCTCAGATACAGCCACTTCGATTCAGCTTCAGGCGCACTGCCATCATCACGCAAGCTGGCTGTGGGTACTGTCGTGATGCAAATCACCTTTGCCGATGCATCCGGCACACTATTGCTGCGAGAAACAGCAGATGGCAACTTTACGGATAACAATGGCCGTACCTTTGTAAACTTGGATTACACCACAGGCACAGCAACAAAATTCCCAGATGACCGCGGCGATTTCAGCATTGCCTACCAGGCGCTGAGTGAACCAGGTTTGCCGGACGATAACGCCGCAGGCTTTACGCTCAGCGTCACCACGCCAGTGTTGGACAGCTTCTATTTCACAGTATCCAGTGCCGATGGCAATACCCTAATTAGCGGCAGCAGTGATGCAAACGGCGTAATTACCGGCGCAGGAGTCTCTGGGAACATAAGCGGCCTGTCAGTGGAGATCAACTTTACCCAGGACATAGATCTAACCACGCTGCGCTATGACATTGATGAAACCGTTACCCTAAACCCGCCACCTGAGCTGTATGGGCTTAACCCACTAAGGATGCAAAATGGCGGCGTAGTGCCCATGTTCAATGCATGGACACCAATCACTGTTGAACACACACAAGTGCAAGCTGTAACCGCCAGTGTTGGACAAACATACAACGTGCGTGATACGGCACGTTTTGTTGATATAACCGATGCTAACGGCGCCAGCCTGTGGACAGTGGATAATGCTCACTACAGCCACAACAGCACCACCGGCGTAGTGACTATCAACAGCACCTTTGACGGCTTCACGGCACCTTTCTTCCTCAGCGACTCGATCGGTGAAGAAGCACTGGTCACAGAAGTTAACGAGGGCAAACTGCAGTTGGCATCACCTCTTGCGATCACATACCCGGTTGGCGCCACAGTTTCCAGCGTTCAAAACCTCGGCAACATGCAAGCATATGTAGGCCCAGTGAGAGACATGACCGCCTGGGATGGCAACTGGGAACAAGATGGAGCCTCGGCAACTGGCTCTCTTAACGTGGTGGATCATCCCATCGAGATGAACAACCAGAATGCTGTTAACGAGGATTGGGTGTTGATCTTCACAAGCCCAACCGCATTTCGTTGTGTCGGGCGGCGTATGGGGCAAATTGCGGTTGGTGACACATTCAACGACTTCTCCCCGATTAACCCGCGCACACTAGAGCCTTATTTTGTAATACGCACTGCAGCATTTGGGGCGGGATGGAATACAGGGGAGGCCATTCGATTTCAAACATTTGCTGCAGCTAAACCTGCCATGTTGATCCGTTCAGTCGCCAGCGGACACAGCCAGATAACCACGGATAGAGCCGTGATTGCTTTTCGTGGTAACGAGTCTTAATAGGAGAATAATGATGGCCTTACCAGTTACTGTATACCGTTGGGATGATGCTGGCGCACCTAGTATTGTCGGCGGTAATCGCAGTTCAGTATTAAATGTATTGAAAAAATGCTTGGTTGATGGGTATGGTGATAAATTGCCGCTCGGTTGGACAATAGAAGCTGAAACAATAGGGGAGAGTATCGCGTTTGTCCCATCAATCCCTGAGTCAAACGGTGGTGTTGCTAGGATCTACTCATCCAGCAGCGGCAATAATGCAGCAATGTATGTTTATTGTGGTAATGTAAATCTAGGCGGCGGCTCCTTTTCAAACGCAGGGTGGATTAGAACGTTTCAGACAGCAACAAATGAAACTGGTTGGATATTAATAGGCACAGCTAGGGGGTTTTATTTCCAGTATCATAAGCCGAATACCAACAATAATGATGTTGAAGTTGCCGGTGGTATGAGCGTTTGCATATTTGTCGGCGAAATTGACTCATTCTTTGAACCAGATCCTAGCGCTATGACATGTATCAGCGCAAATAGTTCCGCTCACGATTATAGTGTTAGCAACTTAGATTCAATCGGCATGATTGACGATGGCTGGTCGGCTAATCGATTTTACGATTTAGATAATAACGGTGGTTTTGCTGATTACAATATAGCAATCGGCTTAGACAGAGCTGACGGCACTGATTGGCAAAAAAACACAGGGACATATGAATCTACAGGTGTACCAATTATTATCCAAGATGTAATCATCAAAGGTTCGGGAAATCCTCACGCAGATGACAACTACGGGGTTAGTCAAGCCAATAGTTTAACGCGACCATATATTCGCGGTAAATTACCGGGCCTATACCGAATGAACTGTGCGTTGTATAGCGATCAACCGTGGCCGACCATATTGAATATCGCTGGTGTAAATTATTATGCTGTGCCTAGCAAATTTGGCGTAACCACTTTGATTAAATTGGACACATGGTATGACTAAAATACTAAATACTGTGGTGCTTACAGAGCCTGTTAGATACGTCGGGCTATTGGTGGTGGATACAGACCAATACGCCAACAGAATTGTAGCGTATGAACATGACGACCCTACAATCATTATTATTAATAGTCCGTTATTAAGCAATCCGTATAAAACAGTATTACCAGTTAAATATGCGACAACAGCTAAAATGTTTGTTGGTATTCTGGATGATGATGGGGAGTATGATTGCAAATTTACAGATGGTGTATTGGCACAACTTGTAAATCCGGCACTATAAGCGATGATGCAGTTAATATTCGACACACCGTGGTCTGATTCGACATCACCTATAAGCCTATTCTTTGAAGGGAATGAGCCTGTAGAGCCGGGGCTGCAGTTAATATTCGACACACCGTGGTCTGATTCGACATCACCTATAAGCCTATTCTTTGAAGGGAATGAGCCTGTAGAGCCACCAGTGGAGCCAACGCCGCAAGTGTTAGGGATTAGCGTTGGGGTCGGGTGGTCTACTATCCTAGCGGTTGAGCAGCAGATTACCCTCAACTCACACAGTAGCAAAATTGGCCAATGCGTAAACGTAACAACCCACGGTTCCAGCCATAGGGACGACACGCATATTGCCTGGCATGCAGAGCCCACTGTGCAACAGCGCCTAAGCCAGGCATGGGCGGTAAAAAAGGCGGTTATGCGGCGTTTGTCGGTTCGCTGGCCAATGCCAGTGGCGCACAGGTCAAATACCGCGCCAGGTTGGTTTACCGGCGCCACTCGCCGGGAGCAAACAGCGTTGCGCTGGCGCAACAACAAAGCGCTTCGCTGCAGCCCCATGCAGCGTTCAACCACAGGCCACCCTCAGCAGCGTAAATACCAGCTCTCATGGCAGGGCGAGGCCACCAGAACCAGCCACTACATTAAATGGGGCTTTCCTGGCCCTAAGTATATCTGCACCAACAAATGGGCAGATATGGCGCCAAAGAGCCCTGTGACACTGGAATTTGATGAACCACTAACAGAGCAGCAATCAATCATTGAGTTGAGTTTTGACGAGCTGCCAATGGTATGCCATTGGGACTACGGCGGCGGCTTTATACCCGGTAACCCTGTATTGCCCCCACTTGATCTCAAAGTGCCGATAGAGCCACAGATCCGGAGACTGTATTTAATGCAACCAACCCTGACTTGTCACCGACTCTCTGATAACCGCGAGCTGGTGATCACCGAAGTGAGCATAACCTACAGCCGTAGCCAGTTTGTGACCTCTGGCAGCATCAAGTTCTCAAGCAAAGGTGATGCGCTACTGGCAGTTGATGAGGTGCTGCGTATCGGCATCAATGGCTATGAGTTTTACCTGCTGGCCGAGGCGCCAAGCAGTAGTGAAGCCTGGGCATCTAACAGCTACACCTCAGCAGCCAGGGGCCGGGCTTCTCAGCTGGCATGGCCCTGGAAGCGCGAGATCAGTTACCACAATCAAGCGGCGCGGTCATTCGCCGGTTGCCTTGGCGATATTGTGGCCAACAGCGGCTGGAGCATTGAACTGGTTCAGGTACCGGACTTTGTGATCCCCGCCGGAGTTTGCTCAGTTAGCGGCAAAACGCCGCTGGATGCCGTGGCCGAGTTGGCAGGGCTGGTTGGCTGTATGGTGGACCCGGACGAAGATAACAGCACACTTCGGATCCTGCCGCGCTGGACCTATACCCCTTGGAGCATGGCGGCAGCAACTGCTGATGTTAACCTGCATGATGCGGTGATCTTCAATCACAGCGAGCAAACAGAACGGGGCCAGCAATGCAATGCCGCCTGGGTGCGCGGGGAACAGCAAGGCGTTTCGGTAGAAGTTCGGCTCAATGGTACCGCCGGTGATGAACCCACGGACGATATCAGCAACATGCTGATTGTCGATACCCAAGCTGCCAGGCTGGCCGGTACCAATGCCATTGCCGATTCAGGTACCAAGCGCAGAGTCAGTATCAACACCACAGTGATGGCCGACCTGCCGCCGCTGCGCCCCGGCCAGCTGATTGGCATTACCTGGCGCGGTGAAGTCTATAAGGCGCTGTGTGATACCGTGACCATCAACGCGAGCATGAGCAGTAGCGGCCTTACCGTGCGCCAGAACGCTGGTTTAATCAGACAGGGGACATAATGCTTAAACAACTGAAACGTGAGCTGCTGCCAGCGCGTGAGATAGCGAAGGTAAACGCAGAGAACGCCGATGGCACAGTGACTGCCACAACGCGAAGCGGTAAAACATTCCGGGCAACCGGCAGCGGCAATGTCGGCTCATACGTTTATATCCAAGATGGCCGGGTACTAGGCCCGGCGCCAGACTTGCCGCACTCGCAAATCCTTGTGTAGACTGAAACAGATCAAGGAGGAACAGCAGCATGAGAACGATATTGCTAATATTGGCCCTGGGTTCTTCGGCAGCATTTGCAGAGGTGTACGAGTGCGAGCCTGGGGTTTTTCAAGCAGAGCCATGTAGCATTGACAGCAAGCCGTTAGAGCTTCGACAAGGATCCAACGTTGAATACCGGGTCCCTCCTAAAGTGGAATATGAACCTGCGGTGGAAGAAAAACCTTCCACAGACATGACCAATAATCACCCTTGTTATGGGAAAAAAATACCACGTGATGCAATACGTTGGCGGCATTTGGCTATTTGTATGACCGAGAGCCAAATGCTGAGTATTGCTGGGCCTCAGCAGTACAACGTTTATGAGTATTATAAAGACGGTAAGCATTACAAAGAGTATCGGTTCACCGAACCCCGTTATGGATTTCCGTCTTATGCGATAGTGGAAGGGGGATATGTGGTCGATCCTGGTGGCAGCAAGAGTTTTTCTAACTCCCAATAGCAACTAACAGCGTCAGTTACTAACCCCGCAATACACTACCAATTGGCATCACTTACCAATGATCAGCTGTAAGTGAAGGTTAAGGAAGATCGGGGGGAGGCGGGCTGAATCCCATGACACAAATGGTCTATATAAGTGGTAAATGAGTGCTGTGTACATTGGTGAGTACATTTTAGAAAGGATTGTCTTTAAAAATCTGATTTTAATCAATGCTTTGTAGTTTTATGTTTCATAATCATGCCAAAATATGGAAGGCTGAGGTTGGGCTTGACTCATACTGATGACTTTTGCTCTTCAGACAAAAGCTTATCTTAACATTTTTTTCCGGGAATGGGATTTTGCCGGCATTATCGCTGGTATTTCGGTTAAAAGCCGCCCTTGGTGAATCGATGGCCTCTGGGTACAATATGTGCCTGCCGACAGGGACGACAAAGAGGTTCGGATGACCCTAAGGGATGCAGATGCATAGTCAGTTTTTCAGTTCGCCCACCATAGTCAATCTTTCTATGCCGACCAGGTTGTGCCTCAGCTTGCCGGAGAGTGTCAGTGATTTTGTGTTGTCGGAGGCTTTGCGTTCGCCACTGCTTGAGTGGGTAATGCTTGAAGGAGAAGACAAAGCTTCGCTGGGGCAGTTTATTTTGAGGCTGCAACCTTTTCTGACCAAACAATTGCTGCCTTTGGAATCCGTCAGGAAGGGTGGAGTGTCGCGCACCGCAGGTCAGGGCTTTAGACTCTACTGTGAAGTTGGGACCAGTACTTCAAGTTGTATTGCTGCTCTGAGGCAAGGAATATGTGTCGATTTTTGGCCAGGACAGACATTTCTCTGTTTGTTGCAAACCAGTAGATTCGAACTACTGCCTTTGGAACAAGATTTACGTTTGTCCCAGGAGGCAAGAGAGATCATTCTCGCCAAGGCCGCTTTAGCTGAACCTCAAGATTATCAGGCCAGCAGTGAAAAACTGGCGCTACAGCTCAATGAAGTCACCAGGGCAAGGATCCGGCTGGAAGCTTACCAGCAAGCGCTGAGAACTGAGTTACCCGAAGGCCTGCTCAATGAAGTATGGCATCTGCTTACCGGTCTGGCGCAGAAACGCCAATGGCTGCTGCGATGTTATAATCAGTCACTTGAACGTCCAAGTTACCGTTTGAGTGCCAACCAAGATATTGCTGAAGAAAAGCTCAGGCGTATGCTGGAGTGTTATGAGCAGTTGTCATCACCTGAGCTCAATGTCATGGTCAGGCAGTTGACCGACGAAGAGTAAAATCACCTGGGCACTTAGACCCAATTCTGATGGAAGTAATACATGTCTTATATTTGTCCCCTGTGCCGCAGCGAGTTGGTACAGGATGGAAAACAATGGCGTTGTAGCCAAAACCACAGCTTTGATAAAGCCAAAGAAGGTTATGTCAACTTGTTGCCTGTACAGAAGAAAAACTCTCGTGATCCCGGTGACAACAAGCAGATGATGCAGGCCAGGCGCAGTTTTTTAAATGCCGGCTATTATCAGGCTCTCAGCAACAGGGTTAACGAACTGGCGTTGGAATATGGTAAGACACAACCCGATATTTTGGATTTGGGTTGCGGTGAGGGCTACTACAGCCAACGTTTGCAACAAGCCATTGGTGGCGAACTCTATGGTTTGGATATTTCCAGAACTGCGATTCGCTACGCCGCCAAGGCACATCCACAGATGCGCTTTTGTGTAGCCAGCGCCTACGACATGCCTTTTGCCGATGCAACCTTTGATCTTATGTTGCGTATTTATGCACCATCAAAAGATCAGGAATTGGCACGGGTGTGTAAGCCCGGCGGCATTTTCATTTGTGTATCCCCAGGCCCAAGACATCACTTTCAGTTAAAAGAGATCATCTATAGTGAGCCAAGAGAGCATGAGCTGACCAAGGCAGAGCTACCAGGTTTTAGCTTGCTGCATGATGAGAGACTGCAGTGGCCGCTGGTTCTGCCGGCCGGACAGGTTTGCAATGATTTTCTGGAAATGACTCCCTACGCCTGGAAGCTCAGCGCTGAACAAAAGCACAGATTGCAGGCAGAAGGTTTGAGTTGTGAACTGGATTTCCACATTCAAATTTACCAACGTAATACATAAGAGCTAGAACTATAAGATAGGTTTCAACTTGTTACGGCAAATCCTAGAAATTTAAGTAAAAAAAACCTCAAGAGGGTCAATTAAGTTTGTTGACTTATCTACAGAATGATTTATAGTCTTCTTAGCTTGAAAGTTGGGCTTATTTTTATGTCTTCAATACGACCAGTTCGTCCTGTAAACATAAGTAATACCGGCATTTTCAGCTCCACCGCCGTTAAGGCTTAAAAGATAGTTTTATTTACAGGATTTATATCATGTCACAAGTAACTGGTGTAGTTAAGTGGTTCAACTCTGACAAAGGTTTCGGTTTCATCGAGCAAGAGTCTGGTCCAGACGTGTTTGTACACTTCCGCGCCATCAACTCTGACGGCTTCAAGACTCTGGACGAAGGTCAGAAAGTATCCTTCACTGTTACTCAGGGCCAAAAAGGTCCTCAAGCTGAAAACGTTTCTGTTATCGGCTAATCGCTTTTCGGGGTAACCCGAGCGATATAGTAATCAACCGCGCGAGCCTACACTACAAAAAGAAGTGTAAGGAAAGCGCGGTTTTTTTATATCCGCAGGCAATCGCTTCAACTTTACATTTTCCGTTATATCTTTCACTGAATTGTCAACCGCATGAATTTTGTGGGACACTCTCTCTTTCGCTATTCTTATATTGCTGTAAACCTTTGATACTCAGTTCTTAGGTGACTCTTTTCTCAAGAGCAACGCAGACGCTGGATTCGTTGTCGACACAGACGATAATTTGTTGCTGCTCCAATCGCTGATGATTTTGATAAAGCCTGGCATCAGATCTGCTTTGAGTACGTTATGGGCGTCATTGCTTTAAAAAGGCGTTGGTTAACTGTACCGGATTTCACTCAACTGATGACAAAAAGCATGACAACATTAAGTGTGAGCACACTGATTGCGAGTAAGGTGGCAAAACGGATAAGGCCTTCTGCTTTAGGGGAAGCTTGGAGCAGTGTTACTGGGTAGCCAAAGAAGATAGCAAGGTAAAGCAGGCTTCTTAAAGGATATGCCATACCCGAGAGATGGTACTCACGGCCGTTTTTCTGCTTAACTGTCGCGGCGTGAGCTCGTTTTCGCTCAAGCTGATGACTGTCATGATAGTCCACCCAGTGGAACACCAGACTTGCGATATCCTCTTTGGCAATAGCGATTGTTGTTCCTGTGAGATATTGAGGCAGGAAAATATGGGTTTGGTTTATCCTTATCTGCCGCTCGTCTTTGGCACTGCTTTTCACGCCTAACTGAGTCAGTATCCGGCTTTTACGTACCTGGATATATATTAAAAACCAGATGGCGCTGCAGGCAGGGAGCAGCAAATGACCCTTTCCCATAAATGATGCCAGCAGTGTGGCCAGCATTATAACGGGAACTAGGCTCAAAAGTAGCGGCAGCTCTTTTCTCCAGGGCAGAGCGAAAAAGCTCAAAGAGATGGGCAATGTGATTTCGCTCCCTAAATCCAGATTAGCGTATTTGCCGGTAAAGGTGCGATCGAACCATTTGTAATCGTTCAATAATTTGGATGGTGTCATCTGACTCATAATTCCTTTTACTTGTCGTGAACTTTAGCAAGAGAAGTGAACAAGGCAACTCGTCTTTGTTATTGCAACCAAAACGATAGCGCCCTTGTATCTACAGGGCACACGCTCAAGTACTGCCAATTACTTGGCATGAACTATTTCAATTTCAACATTGGATGGGAGATCGCTGGCAGGGGGCACAGGGGCAAATTGCTCGCCATAATACAGGTTAGGTTGGGGTTTAGCGTTGAAATAATGCTCAGGCTCGGCGCGGTTGCTGGTATCAACATCCACCAACCAGTTACCTTTTTTATCTTTGTGGCTGACTATAACGATTTTACCGGCAAACTCGCTCATGGGTTCTTCTGTGTCTTTCGGCGGGTGAAAACGCACCAGGTAATAGCCTATGTCGGTGGCGCTCTTGCCGTGCGTCTGACGTTGAACGACCCGAAAATCTACATCTATTCTGGCTTGTTTATGGCGGATGCGGTCAAAGAACTTTTGATACAGTTTGAGTACGTTTTCACGTCCCTGAACTATGGCAAGGCTTTGCTGTTCAGGAATATAAGTGGCATCCTCGGCGTATATGTTTTCCAGAGGGGCGGAGTTAAGTTCTTTAAATGCCCGGTTGAACATGACATAGACACGATTAAGGGCTGCTTGGTCTTTATCCTGTAATTCGGTAGCCTTGAGGGGCTGAAGCACAGAAATCAGGCAAACGAGCAATAGGGTTAAGAATTTCATTAAAATCATCTAAGCAGGCTCATCTGACCTCACTATAATAGAAGCCCTTTGGTAACAGAAGATTGATTTCTTTACAAAGTGTGTAAACCACGTCATAAGTTGGAGGAGTCGCATCATGAAAGCAGATGATCTGACACTTTTTATGCAAGAAATGGCCGATGTGGTGCCGCTCAAACAGCAACCTCAGGCAGTGACCAGAGCGAAACCTCTTTCCAGTGAGTCAAAACAGGCACGCAAAGCCGCCGCCGAAGCCCATGAGTATCTGCAGCGTCTGACCTTGGATTTAGCGCTGATCCCCAGAGTGAAACCCGATGATATGCTCAGTTACAAGCAGCAGGGGATCCAGGAGGCGGTATTCAAGAATTTACGTCTCGGCAAATACAAGATAGCCGCCGAGCTGGATATTCATGCCATGTCGGTGCGACAGGCCAGAGATTATCTGCTCGGTTTCATTCAGGCTCAAGTGGCTTTGGGCCACCGCTGCGTGCTGGTGATACATGGCAAAGGGCAGAATCGTAAGCCGTTTCCTGGGCTTATCAAGTCCTGTGTCAACTTCTGGTTGTCGCAGATAGATGAAGTGCAAGCGTTTCACAGCGCTCAGCGCGAACATGGCGGCTATGGCGCCCTCTATGTGATGTTGCCTAAATCAGCAGCGAAACGGCTTGAATCCCGCGAGACCAACCACAAAGGAGCGGGCTTTCGCTGAGCTGTCTGTGGCGGCAGATTATCTGCCTTGACCGTAGCCGAGATTTCGTTTGACATAAGTGTAACCAATGTTTAATTTAAACGAGTGTTTTAAATTAACTAAGGTCACGGAATGGCAAGTCGATCTGATACCAAGACAAGAATTCTCGATGCCGCGGAGAAGCTGTTTGCCGAGCGGGGGTTTTCAGAAACCTCCCTCAGGCTTATTACCAGCAAAGCAGAAGTGAATCTTGCATCTGTAAACTACCATTTTGGTTCAAAAAAAGAGCTCATCCGGGCGGTTTTGGCACGTTACCTGGATGTTTTTATGCCGTCGGCGTCAAACGCCATTAATGAGCTTATCGGCCGGGATAAACAGGCCTCTTTGGATGCTATTTTCTCCTCTTTGGTGGGGCCGTTGCTGGAACTTAACAAAGTTCGCAACGAAGGAACCAGTATTTTTCTGCAACTGCTTGGTCGTGGCTATATCGAAAGTCAGGGGCACTTGCGCTGGTTTATTACCACTCATTATGGCAAGCATCTGGATCAGTTTGTTCAGGCTGTGTCTGGCAGTGCACCTCACATTCCACCGGCAGAAATGTTCTGGCGCTTGCACTTTACCCTGGGAACCATAGTTTTCACCATGGCCTCGGCCGATGCGCTCAACGAGATAGCCGAAGCCGACTTTGGTGAACATAATGATATAGAGGCAGTGATCCGCAAGGTGATCCCTTACATGGCTGCCGGTGTGGCTGTGCCGTTGGTTTCTCAAGCAGAATAAAGGTCTGGTTATGAGCATTATCCTCTTAATAATAGTTGCCCTGATAGCGCTGTTCTTTGTGCGCAATATACGCCTGCAGTTTGTGACCCGGCCGGTATTGGCCTTCTTTCGCAAGGTGCTACCACCGCTTTCGGATACAGAGCGCGAAGCGATGGAGGCCGGTGATGTGTGGTGGGAAGCCGAGCTGTTTCGTGGGAAACCCAACTGGGAAAGCCTGCATGCCTATGGTAAACCGGCGCTGAGTGCCGATGAGAAAGATTTTATCGACCATCAGGTGATGACGGCGCTAAAAATGATTGATGACTATGACATAGTCAACAACCGCAAGGACTTACCGCCCGAGCTGTGGGAGTACTTCAAGAAAGAAGGCTTCTTCGCGCTGATCATCCCGAAAAAATACGGTGGCCGTGAGTTTTCTGCCTATGCCAACTCCACCATAGTCAGTAAGTTGGCGAGCCGCAGTGTCAGCGCCGCTGTGACTGTGATGGTACCCAACTCACTCGGTCCGGGTGAGCTGCTGACTCATTATGGTACCAAGGAGCAGAAAGAGCATTGGTTGCCGGCCTTGGCCAAAGGTGAAGAGATCCCTTGTTTTGCCCTGACCGGCCCCGAAGCCGGCTCGGATGCCGGTGCCATTCCCGATGAAGGGATAGTCTGCCGCGGTGAGTTCGAAGGCGAGGAAACTCTGGGGCTGAAGCTGAGCTGGAACAAGCGTTACATCACTCTGGCTCCAGTGGCCACTGTGCTGGGGCTGGCATTTCAGATGCGTGACCCAGACGGGCTGTTGGGTGACAAGGTTAACTTGGGGATCACCTGCGCCCTGATCCCAACCGATCATCCCGGCGTGAAAATTGGTCGTCGTCACAACCCGCTCAATATGGCCTTTATGAATGGTACCACTCAAGGGGAAGAGGTGTTTATTCCGCTGGATTGGATCATAGGTGGCCCACAATACGCCGGCCGCGGCTGGCGTATGCTGGTGGAGTGCCTCTCTGCCGGGCGTGGTATTTCACTGCCTGCGCTGGCGACGGCATCAGGGCATATGGCGACCAAGACTACAACCGCTTACAGCTATGTGCGTAAGCAGTTCGGCATGGCCATAGGTCAGTTTGAAGGGGTTCAGGAAGCGCTGGCAAGGATCATTGCCAACACCTATCAGCTGGAAGCGGCTCGTCGTCTGACAACCACAGGCATAGATCTCAAGGTTAAGCCATCTGTGGTGACCGCGATTGCCAAATATCACATGACAGAGCTTGGCCGTCAGGTGATGAACGATGCCATGGATATTCAGTCCGGCAAGGGGATTCAGATGGGGCCAAAAAATTATCTGGCTCATGGCTATATGGCCAACCCAATCTCCATCACAGTGGAAGGGGCCAACATCCTGACCCGTAGTTTGATGATCTTCGGTCAGGGCGCGACCCGCTGTCATCCTTATGTACTGGCCGAGATGGAAGCTGCCGGCATGGAAGACAACAGTGAAGCGCTGGAGCGTTTCGACTCCTTGCTGATGGGCCACATTGGTTATGCGCTGCGTAACGCCTTCGGCTCTTTGGGTAACGCCCTCAGCCGTAGCTATTTTGAGCGCTCACCCGTGAGTGGCGATACCCGCGACTATTACAAGCAGATGGCCCGTCTGTCCAAGGCGCTGGCGCTGGTGACCGACTTATCGATGCTTATCTTGGGCGGCGATCTCAAGCGCAAGGAGATGATTTCAGCCAGACTCGGTGACGTTCTCAGTCAGCTGTATCTGGGCTCGGCCACATTGAAACTGTTTGAAGACAATGGCCGCCAGTTTGACGACCTGCCGATAGTCAAACATGTGATGGATACCCGATTGCAACTGGCTGCCAAGGCGCTTGAGCAGGCGATAGCCAACTTCCCCAACCGTCCGGTTGCCTGGGTCATGCGTGTGCTGGTATTCCCACTGGGGAACCACTTCAACGGCCCGAAAGACAGTCAGTCCATTGAGCTGGTCAAGAGCATGCTTAAACCGGGTCCGGCCCGTGACAGGCTGACCTTCCTCTGTCCTGAGTTTGACGGCGACACCAGTGGTATTGCCGAGGTGGAAGCGGCATTCAAGGCTCAATATCAGTGCCGTGAACTGCACGGCAAACTGAGAAAGGCGCAAAAGGATGGTCGTTTGTCTGCCAAGCTGGCACCGCTATCTCTGTATCAGGCGGCATTGGACGCTGAGGTTATCAGTAAAGCCGAGTATGAGCAGTTGCTTGAGGCCGATAAACTGCGGTTGGCGGCAATCAATGTCGATGATTTTGAAACGCTGTAATTGAGATTGATTGGTATCTGAATTTCAGTTTGGTAAGCCTGTCCCAGGTGGGCTTAGCTCTGATGTAAACAAAATCACCAAGCCTGAAACAGAACCAAAGCAGCAGAAATAAAAAAGGTACGCCTCGGCGTACCTTTTCTGTTTTGTTATCAGCTTAGCGCTATTGGCAAGCCATTAGGCGACGATCAACACCTTGCAGGTATTGGTGCCACCTACGGTTTCCATGGCATCACCCTTGGTCATGAGCACCATGTCACCACTCTCCAGGTATCCCTTGGCCTTGAGGCTTTCAAGGGCTTTTTTCGCCAGTTCATCGGCGGCATAAACGGTGGAGTCAAACTCAACCGGATAGACACCTCGATACAGTGCCATCTTGGCCAAAGTGGGTTGATGACGGGCAAGGGCGAAGATAGGCAGCGCCGAGCTTATCCGTGACATCAACTTGGGCGTCGCCCCGGATTCTGTCAGGGCGATAATCGCCTTGACACCCTGCAAATGGTTGGCAGCATACATGGTAGACAGCGCTATGGTTTCTTCTATGGAGCTGAAGCTTTCATCCAGACGGTGCTTGGATACCCGCACACTGGGATGTGCTTCGGCGCCAAGACAAACCCTGGCCATGGCCTGAACCGTTTCTTCAGGATAATCCCCGGCGGCGGTCTCGGCCGAAAGCATTACGGCGTCTGTACCGTCGAGTACGGCGTTGGCCACGTCCATGACTTCGGCGCGGGTCGGCATAGGGCTGCTGATCATAGACTCCATCATCTGGGTTGCGGTGATCACCACCTTATTGAGCTGACGCGAGCGGCTGATCAGTTTTTTCTGCACGGCCACCAGAGCCGGATCGCCGATTTCTACCCCCAGGTCGCCGCGGGCAACCATGACGGCATCGGAGGCGAGGATTACATCGTCCATCGCTTCATCGGAAGCTACGGCTTCGGCGCGCTCTACCTTGGATACTATCAGGGCGTTGCTGCCGGCCTTTTGCGCCAGTTCGCGGGCATAGTTAAGATCGGCACCGCTGCGGGGGAAGGAAACGGCCAGGTAGTCCACCTGAATTTGTGCCGCAGTGATGATGTCCTGCTTGTCTTTATCTGTCAGTGCAGCAGCAGACAGACCACCGCCTTTCTTGTTGATCCCCTTGTTGTTGGACAGGGGACCGGCAACAGTCACGCTGGTATGTACCTTACGGCCTTCTACCTTTTCGACTTTCAGTTGTACCCGGCCATCGTCCAGCATCAGGATATCACCGACAACCACATCGTCCGGCAGTTCCTTGTAATCGATACCCACCTGGGTTTCGTCGCCTTCGCCTTTACCCAGCTCGGCATCCAGAATGAATGGCTGGCCAAGCTTGAGTTGGACTTTCTTATTGTCCTTGAAGGTGGAAACACGGATTTTCGGACCCTGGAGATCGCCGAGGATGGCAACGTGTACACCAAGCTCTTTCGCAATGCTGCGGGCTTGGCTGGCGCGTTTTAGGTGATCTTCTGGGGAACCGTGGGAGAAGTTGAGGCGAACAACGTTGGCACCTGCTGCTATGATACGACGCAGGTTATCATCACGATCTGTGGCTGGGCCCAGCGTGGTAACGATCTTGGTTCTGCGGAACATAATATACTCCGTTTAAGTTTTAAAAAATCTTACGCTATATTAACAGACATCGGCTCAATATGTAGGAAACTTACAGACAAAATGATCTAACTCAAAGTTTTATTTTTGTGAGTTACGGCTAATTTTAGGCGTGGCTTGGGCAGTTGCCAATTTTGGTAACTGCCCAGGTGCTTACGGGAAAGGGGATTACAGTGGTTCGCTCTTATCTATGCGGGATTCCTTCAAAACTTCCTTGACCCGCTTGAGACTTTCCCTGAAGCGTGGGCCCCGGCGCAGGGTAAACCCGGTCGCCAGCACATCAATAATCACCAACTGAGCCAAACGAGAGGCCATAGGCAGGTACATATCTGTGTCCTCCGGCACTTCCATGGTAACCGGCAGGGTACATTCCTGCGACAGCGGCGAGTGACGCGCGGTAATACCTATCACGGCAGCGCCGTTTTCTCTGGCCAATCTTGCTATATCGATCAAAGACTTGGTGCGGCCTGTGTGGGAAATCAGCACCACTACATCGCCTTCATCACTATTGATACAGCTCATGCGTTGCATCAACACATCATCGAAACATAAAACCGGTACATTAAAGCGGAAGAACTTGTTCTGGGCATCGTGTGCCACTGAGGCAGAGGCGCCAAGACCGAAGAAAGAGATCTTTTTCGCTTGAGTCAGTATGTCTACCGCCTTGTTGATGGCCGTGGTATCTATGCTCTGGCGTGCAGTATCCAGAGAAGCCATGGAAGATTCGAAGATCTTGGTGGTGTAAGACTCGGGTGTATCATCTTCCTCAACGTGACGACTGACGTAAGGGGTACCATTTGCGAGACTTTGGGCCAGATGTAATTTAAAATCCGGGAAACCTTTGGTATCCAAACGACGACAGAAGCGGTTGACTGTAGGCTCGCTGACATCCGCCATCTTGGCCAGAGTTGCTATGCTTGAATGAATAGCTGTCTGGGGTGATGCCAGGATAACTTCGGCTACTTTGCGTTCTGACTTGCTGAAATGGGGGAGGTTTTTTTGAACCTTTTCTAGGGTATTCATACGCGTACGTCCGCTGGGTTGAAATTATGTAATTTTATTATTTCTTTGAGGCCTGAGCACTACAAAGTAGGGTGCAAACCAATCTTGACGTAAGTCCTGTATATACCGGAATGAAAACAGGCTAACTTCCGAGATAAGAAGGTTTTAAGCAGGAAAAGCATACCAGATTATTGCCAAACCTGCCTAGACTGGCCTCAAGGCTTTATTTGCAAATTATAGATGCATTTAATAAATACTGTTGTTATATTACAACAAAAGTGTGGAATTCTTCATCGCATAGTGGAACCACCACCGACAAAAGGAGAGCATTAAGCAATGGGCAAAACAACATCAGAGGCCAAAGCTTGTGATTTTGTACTCTTTGGTACCAAGGGCGACTTGGCAAGGCGCAAATTGTTGCCTTCGCTCTACCAGCTGGATAAGGCCGGTCTGCTCAATCGGGACACCAAGGTCATAGGTGTTGCCAAAGATGAATTCTCTGCCGAAGATTTTCGCGAACTGGTTAAAACGGCTCTGAGCACCTTTGTTAAAGAACCCCTGTGCGACACCACGCTTTCCCGCTTCCTCGAACGTTGTCATTATGTCGGTACCAACTTTACCGAATCTGAAGGATACAAAGCCTTCCACCAACTGCTCGAACCTGCCAAGCGGGTGATGGTCAACTATTTTGCTACGCCTCCGGCTATTTTCGGTGATATCTGCCGTTGCCTGCATGAACAACAACTGATCCATCCCGATACCCGGGTGGTGCTGGAAAAGCCCATAGGCTCAGATCTGCAGTCATCCAGAGTGATCAATGACCAGGTTTCTGCCTACTTCAGTGAGAGTCAGGTCTATCGTATCGACCACTATCTGGGTAAAGAAACAGTACAGAACTTGATTGCTTTGCGTTTTGCCAACTCACTGTTTGCCTCCAAGTGGGATAACCGCACCATAGATCATGTACAGATCACTGTGGCCGAAGAGGTGGGTATTGAAGGACGCTGGGGTTATTTCGACAAAGCCGGCCAGATGCGCGACATGATCCAGAACCACTTATTGCAGGTGCTGACCTTGATTGCCATGGATCCTCCGGTGAATCTGGATGCCGATAGCATTCGTGATGAGAAGGTGAAGGTGCTCAAGTCGCTGCGTCCCATCAATCAGGACAATGTATTTGAAAACACTGTGCGCGGCCAGTATTCGGCCGGGTTCCTCAAAGGATCGCCGGTTCCCGGTTATCTGGAGGAAGAGGGCGCCAACGTGGATTCCAACACAGAAACCTTTGTCGCCTTGCGTGTCGATATCGACAATTGGCGCTGGGCCGGGGTGCCTTTCTATCTGCGCAGCGGTAAACGTATGCCGTTCAAGAGTTCTGAAATTGTCATCTATTTCAAGAATCCACCCCATAACCTGTATCGTTCAAGCCATCGCAATCTGCCGCCCAATAAGTTGACCATACGTTTGCAACCGCATGAAGGGGTGGAGATCCAGATGATGAATAAGGTGCCCGGGCTTGAGCAGAAACAGCGACTGCAAACCACCAAGCTGGATTTGAGCTTCTCCGACACCTTCAAGAACGAACGTATCGCCGATGCTTATGAACGTTTGTTGCTTGAAGCTATGCTGGGTAATCAGGCATTGTTTGTACGCCGCGACGAAGTGGAGCAGGCTTGGACTTGGGTCGATGGCATTATTCAGTCCTGGGAGATGAGCAACGAAAAACCCAAGCCTTATCCTGCCGGTACCTGGGGGCCTGTGGCCTCAGTGGCCTTGATCACCAAAGACGGTCGCTCCTGGGATGAATAAGGAGACAGCATGATTAAAGAAACTGTATTCAAGTCTTTCGACAACCCCACTGCGCTGGAGGCCCAGTTGGCCGAACGTATTGCCGGCGCGTTGCAAAACGCGATAGATAACCGCGGCAAGGCCAGTCTGGTGGTTTCCGGTGGCTCGACGCCGCTGAAACTGTTTGCTGAGCTCAGCCATAAAATGATCGACTGGAGCGATGTTTACATAACGCTCGCCGACGAGCGCTGGGTGGATGCCGAAGACAAGGACTCCAACGAGCGCCTGGTGCGCGAGCATCTACTGCAAAATCGCGCCGCCAGCGCCAAGTTCCGCGGCCTGAAGAATATGTTTGCCACTCCTGAAGCGGGCTTGAGTATGGCCACAGAGCAGTTGGCCAACTTCCCGAGGCCTTTCGATGTGGTGGTGTTGGGAATGGGTAATGATGGCCATACCTGCTCTTGGTTTCCCTGCGCCCCTGAAGAACAACTGACCGAGGCGCTGGAAACCGATGCACTGCTGTGCGCTGTGCATCCGGGCAATGCGCCTCACGCCAGGATCAGCCTGAGCCGTAAAGCCGTGCTCGGCAGCCGCCAGATTTATCTGCATCTGGTCGGCGAAACCAAACTTTCCGTATATCACCAAGCTCTCGAGAGTGACGATCCCAGGGAAATGCCGATCCGCGCCGTGTTGGCGCAGCATAAGACCCCGGTCGATGTGTTCTGGAGCGCTTAAGGAGGCAAGATGCACCCAAGAGTTCAAGCCGTAACAGACAGGATTATTGCCCGCAGCCAAGATCACAGGGGTAAGTACCTGGCGGCATTGGCCGAAGCCAGAGCCAAGGGCGTGCACCGCAGCAGCTTGAGCTGCGGCAATCTGGCCCATGGGTTTGCTGCATGTCAGCCGGCCGATAAAGACAGCCTGCGCCAGCTGACCAAGGCTAATATAGGCATAGTGACAGCATTCAATGACATGCTTTCGGCGCACCAACCTTACGAACACTATCCTGAATTATTGAAACAGGCCTGCAATGAAGTGGGCAGCGTTGCCCAGGTGGCAGGCGGTGTACCGGCCATGTGTGACGGTGTCACCCAAGGCCAACCTGGGATGGAGCTCAGCTTGCTGAGCCGTGAAGTGATTGCCATGGCTACCGCTGTTGGTCTGTCCCACAATATGTTTGATGGTGCCCTGCTGCTGGGTATTTGTGACAAGATAGTCCCTGGGCTACTGATTGGCGCCCTGAGCTTTGGTCATCTGCCCATGTTGTTTGTGCCGGCGGGACCGATGAAATCCGGGATCCCCAATAAGGAAAAAGCCCGTATTCGCCAGCAGTTTGCTGAAGGAAAGGTCGATAGAACCGCCTTGCTCGAAGCCGAATCTAAGTCCTATCACAGCGCGGGTACCTGTACCTTCTACGGTACGGCCAACAGCAACCAGTTGATGCTGGAAGTCATGGGGCTGCAGTTACCCGGCTCCTCATTTGTCAATCCGGACGACCCTTTGCGTGAGGCGCTCAATAAGGCGGCCGCCAAACAGGTGTGCCGTCTGACTGAACTTGGCAACCAATACAGCCCGATAGGTGAACTGGTTTGTGAAAAGTCGATAGTCAACGGCATAGTGGCTCTGCTCGCCACCGGTGGCTCGACCAATCTCACCATGCACATAGTGGCGGCGGCCCGGGCGGCAGGCATCATAGTCAACTGGGACGATTTCTCTGAACTGTCGGATGTGGTGCCGCTGCTGGCCAGGGTATATCCCAACGGTCATGCCGACATCAACCATTTTCATGCTGCCGGGGGGATGGCTTATCTGGTGCGGCAGTTGCTGGATGCTGGTTTACTACATCAAGACGTCAACACAGTGGCTGGCTTTGGTCTTGAGCGTTACACCAAGGAGCCCAAGTTACTTAATGGCGAGCTCAGTTGGGTGGATGGCCCGACCGAGAGTCTGGACAGCGAAGTGCTGACCTCAGTGGCCAAGCCGTTTCAGAGCAACGGCGGTCTTAAACTGCTAAAGGGCAATCTGGGCCGGGCGGTTATTAAGGTTTCTGCGGTTCAGGAGCAACATAGAGTGGTGGAAGCTCCGGCTGTGGTTATCGACGATCAGAACCAGCTCAATGAGCTTTTTACCAGTGGTCAACTGGATAAGGACTGCGTGGTGGTGGTCAAGGGGCAAGGTCCCAAGGCCAACGGTATGCCTGAGCTGCATAAGCTGACGCCTATTCTCGGGACCTTGCAGGACAGGGGCTTTAAAGTTGCCCTGGTGACCGATGGCCGTATGTCAGGAGCCTCAGGCAAGGTGCCTGCGGCCATCCATCTGACGCCGGAAGCGCTCGATGGCGGTATGATAGCCAAGGTGCACAGCGGTGATTTGGTGCGGGTCGATGCCGAAAAGGGCGAACTCAGGCTGCTGGTCGATGAGCAGCAACTGGTCGCAAGAAGTGCCGATAAAGTGGAATTGAGAAGTGTGCGTTACGGCATGGGTCGTGAGCTGTTCAGTGCGCTGCGGGCCAATCTCAGCAGTCCTGAAACCGGTGCTCGCAGTACCAGTGCCATAGATGACTATTACTAATCATTAAGGAATAAAGTACATGCTTGAGAATAACTGGTCCTTGCAACCTCAGGACATATTTAAACTGAGCCCGATCATTCCGGTAATGGTTATCAACAAGATTGAACATGCGGTGCCCCTGGCCAAGGCCCTGGTTGCCGGTGGCATTCGGGTACTGGAAGTGACCCTGCGCACCGATTGTGCCCTTGAGGCCATAGCACGGATTGCAACCGAGGTGCCGGACGCCTTGGTCGGCGCCGGCACCATACTGAATGAAGCGCAATTGGCGCAGGCTGCAGAGGCCGGCGCTCAGTTTGCCATCACCCCAGGGGCGACAGTGGAACTGCTCAAGGCGGGTAAAGCCGGTAAGATCCCACTTATTCCGGGGGTGGCCAGTATCTCCGAAGTCATGGTGGGGCTGGGTCTGGGCTATACCCACTTCAAGTTCTTCCCGGCCGAGGCTTCTGGCGGGGTCAATGCGCTCAAAGCCTTCAGCGGCCCGCTGGCCGATGTCCGTTTCTGCCCAACTGGCGGGATCACTCCGAGCAGCTATAAAGACTACCTGGCGCTGGGGAATGTCGATTGTATCGGTGGCAGTTGGATAGCTCCGGTAGAAGCGATGGAGCAGGGCGACTGGGCCAGGATCACCAGACTATGCCAGGAAGCCATCGCGGCGCTGTGAGCATTTAACCAGAATGAATAAGGCTACCCGAGGTAGCCTTTTCTTTGCTCCGGTGTTTTTATTGGCAACAAAATCAACAATTTTAGTCCTTTAGGCTGGCTTGCACTGTTATTGGCTTTAGGGTAGCTTGGTTTGAAAAGAGTAAGTTATTGGTTTTTATTGGGCTGTTCTATTGCTGCTGTAATAGTTGTCGATGAATAAGCTGTATGATTCAGGGAGGAGCCTTTTATGAGATTCGAGCGCATCATTAAGCATTACAATGCCTGTCAATGTCCGACATGTTCATATCAGAGCGCAAATGGTCGTATCGCTGAGGCCTGCATCGATTTCGGTTTTATTGCCAACTGGCTAACAGTGCCGCTCGGGTTTGGCACCATGATTTTGCTTGGATTACAGCCCCTGCCTATTAGAATGTCTTGCCCTGTCTGTGGAAATACCTTTTTCGCCAGCGGTTTTCGTCACTAATCTATTCCGGATCTGATAAAAGGAGTCTTGTCATGTATGGCTCAGCGGTAATTCCGTACTCTGTTAGCCTGTCAAAAGTCAGTAATTTAAGAGAGTTATCTTCCAGGCTCAGATATTTGCTGGTGTTGGCTTTTGCTTGGCTCCTTGGCGGCTGCGGTCAGCCCTTGCCACTGGACAAGGCAGAATATGCCGGTGAGTGGCAGAGTGCTGACATGTATCTGCTTATTCAGCACGACGGCTCTGTAGAGTATCAGCGCTATGATGGCAACAGCAGCACCTCGATAAGTGGTGGTATCCAAAAGTTTGACGGTAACGACTTTGAAGTGGGGATAGGTTTTCTCTCCAGTCGTTTTGAAGTATCAGAGCCGCCACACAGGGTCGGAAGCGACTGGCAGATGGTGGTTGATGGTGTCCGGTTGACCCGGGTTTCCGATGTACAGTTTTATTGAACCTAAGTCTTGCTCAAGCTTAGGTTTAAGTAGAGATGGATATGGAAAAGGCGCCAATGGCGCCTTTTTTGTGTCAGTCTTTGTTTTTATCCTGATGTTTTCCATCAGTCTGGGAGCTCAGGGTTTTATCCGTGTTGCCAGCGGCTTCACCCTTACGCTTTATTTGCTTGTCTTTACTGTGCTGGCCAAATTGCGGCATTTTAAACTTGGCACTGTACTTGAGCACCGCCAGGTTACTGGCAATAACGCCTATCACTAAAATGATGATCAACCAGACTTCCAAAGATGACATTTCCATCTCCCGCTACCTGCTTCAGTCTACGGCCAGACGCTGTTCACAGCGGCGGATATCTTCAGGTGTATCTACCTCAGGCGAGTCAAATGCGCTGATGGCGACCTTGATCTTGTGACCATATTCCAGGGCCCGCAGTTGCTCCAGTTTTTCCAGATCTTCCAGTCTGCCCAAAGGCAGCTTGGCAAAGGTTTCGACAAAACGGCGGGTGTAGGCATACACCCCAAGATGCTTATAGACGGGGTAGTCGTTGATATCACGCCCAAATGGGATCCGGGCGCGGGAGAAATAAAGCGCATAGAATTCGTTGTCAAAGACCATCTTCACATGCTTGGGATCGTCCAATTCATCCTCTTCGGTGATTTGGTAGCCGAGGGTGGCCATTTCAAACTCACCGGGATGACGCTGGAACAGACTGATGATCTGCTCTATGGAGATGGGATCGATCAGGGGTTGATCCCCTTGCAGGTTGACTACCAGATCGTCATCCGCCAACCCCAATTGGGTGATGGCATCGTTAATCCTGTCGGTGCCGGAGGCCGCTTCGGCGCCGGTCATCACAACATTGCCGCCAAAGGCCTCTACAGCGTCCTTGATGCGTACATCATCGGTTGCCACATAGATATTATCCAACCCTTTGGCCAGTCCGGCGCGCTCATAAACGTGCTGGATCATAGGTTTACCGTTAATCGGTGCCAGAGGTTTGCCGGGAAAGCGGCTGGAACCATAGCGTGCAGGGATCAACAGGGTGACTTTCATTCAATTTTCCTAGTATTCAAGAAGAAAGGGCTCATAAAGAGCCCTAATCATAGCAGTCATTTACCGGCTTAGATACGACGGAACAGCTTGGTCAGCATCTCATCGGTGACTTTTTCCTGCCAGCTGTCACCATAGACGTTGGCCCACAAAGGACCCATGCTCTTGGTGACTTTAACCATGGCGGCAATGGTTTCGTCCGGCAAGTCTTTACAGATATTTTTAGGCAACTGGATGTTGTGCTTCTTCATCATGGCACGGAATTCTTCAACCCCTTCAGGGTAGAATTCTTCCAGTACGTCGAAGGCGATACAGTTACCAATACCGTGGTGATAACCCAAGATATAAGACAGACCGTAAGAAACCGCATGGCAGGCACCTACCTGGCTATAGGCGATACTCATACCGCCCATGAAGGAGGCCATCATCAGCTTGTCGTCTTTCTCAGGGTGATCACCCAGGAAAACTTCACGGCACATATCCATGGACTTCTCGGCGTAGGCGCGGGAGAACTCGTTCAGGAAGGTACCTTGCAGAGATTCAACACAGTGGATGTAGCAGTCCATACCTGTGTAGAACCATTGGTCAGTGGGTACGCCGGCAATCAGCTCGGAGTCCATGATGATCTGATCGAATACTGTGTAGTCAGAGTTCAGACCCAGTTTACGCTCAGGGCCGCACAGTACCGCGGTACGTGAGGCTTCGGCACCTGTACCGGAAATGGTAGGGATACCTATGTGGTGAATTGCAGGGTTCTTGATCAGATCCCAGCCTTGGTACTTGGCAGAACCACCTGGGTTGGTCAGCATCAAAGATACGGCTTTGGCCAGATCCATGGTGGCGCCGCCGCCCAGACCGACTACGCTCACAGGCAGTTTGCTGTTGAATGCCTGAACCTGCTCGGTAAGGCTGTCAACCTGCTCTGTGGTTGGTTCTTCATCGACATTGACCCATAGCACCAGATCTTGTTCTTTCTGTGGCAGACGACC
Source organism: Shewanella chilikensis (assembly GCF_002836945.1). Classification (GTDB taxonomy): domain Bacteria; phylum Pseudomonadota; class Gammaproteobacteria; order Enterobacterales; family Shewanellaceae; genus Shewanella; species Shewanella chilikensis. The sequence goes on along the minus strand of NZ_NIJM01000010.1, from coordinate 15,276 downwards.
TTCCAGTGGCTTGCCTTTGTGAACGTCATCCACGACGAAAACCACGAAGTCGTTGGCTTCTTTGCGCTCGGCGGCCAGCACTTCATCCAGTTGGACAAAAGAACCGCGACCAAAGATCATTTTGGGGACGACTTTAAAATTCTTGAAACTCATAGCAACCAGCTCCCTTTAGGTTATTGGGCAAATGCTTTCTTGATGTTGGCAATGCGCTCGGCAATCTGTTCTTCAGTCCAGGACAGCTTGATCAGCATGGAAATGGTCCGGCTCATGATAGCGTCAGATTTGGGCACAGAAACTTTAGTATAATCCGGACGATCTTCGATTAATGTGATCGGCAGGGCAGCAGGGCTCTTGAGCTGCTGAATGTGGTGCCAGTTCTTCAGGTAGTGCCAGTTGTTGACATACCAGTAGAAGCAACCATCGACACCGTTGGCAGAGAGCGCCTTGCTGACTTCCTGAGTGCGCTGCTCGGTTGGCAGCATAAAGCTGAGGAAACCGGCGCTGTCGCCTTCAGGATCGGGAATTTCGCGGAAAGTAACTTCTTCAATATCGGCCATGGCGTCTTTGATAAGCTTTTTGTTGCGACGCTGGATCTCCACTATGGTGTCCAGTTTGCGCAGCTGAGCCAGACCCAGAGCGGCGTTCATTTCGCTGATACGGAAGTTGAGGCCCATAATAGGGTGAGACTCGGCGCCGCGGTCATTACCTATATGATCATGGCCGTGGTCAGAGAACATGTGGGCGTGGTTGTAGATGGTTTCATCATTGGTGATCACAGCGCCACCTTCACCACAGGTGATGGTTTTAACCGAGTCGAAAGAGAAACAACCCACAGCGCCTATGGTGCCCAGAGCCTGACCTTTGTAGCTGCCGCCGATGGCCTGACAGGCATCTTCCAGCAGTACCAGATTGTGTTTTTCACAGATGGCTTTGATTTCGTCCATCTTGGCCATGGAACCGCACATGTGTACCAGGTTTACCGCCTTGGTGCGTGGGGTAATGGCGGCTTCAATTCCTTCTGGTGACAGACACAGAGTCTCATCGATTTCGGCAAATACCGGAATGGCGCCGGCCATGAATACTGCTTCAACAGAAGCGACAAAGGTGAAAGGAGGAACAATCACTTCATCCCCGGCGCCGATACCGGCGGCGGCCAGCGCGGTTTGCAGGGCGGCAGTACCGCTGGAGAGCAGGTGAGCATGCTTGACATTCATCTTGTCACATAAGAGCTGCTCCATATCGCGGGTTTTCCAGCGATCATTACGCATGGCATCAAAGTTGTAACGGAAGGTGAATCCGTTCTCCATGACGTCTGCTACTTCCTGTTTTTCTTCAGGACCAAACAATTCAAAACCGGGCATGGAAGGTGTCTCCTTAGATAGTGTTGTGCTCTGGGAGGGTCACGCCAGAAAAGGCCTTATGCCATAAGGCTGTCACGCGAAATGCGCCGGGTGACCGGATGACTGAGCACCCGTGTTAACTGCAGAATTATAACGGGGTGGCCAACATACTGCGATGCTTTCTTTCGGAAAAAATCCAACTGCGTAAAATTTCACCGATAAAGCAAGGGGCGCTGCTGCGCCCCTTGTCTGTTTGGATTACTCCACCCTTTGATGTCCGCCATCCACTGTGACGTCAAGATCGGTCAAAAGCCCATTGTCTATTCCGTAGATCCAGCCGTGCACTGAGAGATTTTGTCCCTTGGCCCAGGCTTCCTGGACTATGTTGCTGCTGGTGACATTGGCGACCTGCTCAATCACATTGAGCTCACAAAGGCGATCAAACCGTTGTTTTTCATTGAGGGTTTCCAGCTCCTGATGGTGCAGGCGGTAGATATCCCTGAGATGTCCCAGCCAGTTGTCGATAAGCCCGAGTCTGTCGGTACCCATGGCGGCCTTGACGCCGCCGCAGCCGTAGTGGCCCACCACCATGATATGCTTCACCTTGAGCACATCAACCGCGTATTGCAAAACTGACAAACAGTTGAGATCTGTGTGGATCACCATGTTGGCGATATTGCGATGTACAAATACTTCTCCCGGCATCAGATCTATGATCTGGTTGGAGGGAACCCGGCTGTCGGAACAACCTATCCAGAGATATTCGGGGTTTTGCTGTTTGGCCAACTGCTCAAAAAACTCTGGGTTTTCAGTGCTTATTCTGGCTGCCCAGCGGCGGTTGTTTTCAAAAAGCGGTTTCAGTATTTTCATTCAGGCTCACAAAATAGCTTATGGGAACACAGTGGTCCGATTTATTTTCGGCAGTGTATCAGAAAATAAAGCCGCGCTGGTCTATCCATCGCGGCCGGATTTCAGTGATGTTTTTCAAGAAACGTCAGCAGGGCTTGGTTGATAAAATCGCCCTGTTCCAACACAGAAATATGGCCGGCTGCCGGTATCTGCATCATCTCGGCGCCATCTATGGCATCGACCATCAAAAAGGATTCCAGCACAGTGCGTGCCGTGTCTTCTACTCCTGACATGATTAAACAGGGTAGAGTCAAGTTATCGGCATCTTCCATGGCGTCGCGGCGATTGAAAATCAGTTTGCCCATGGCGACGGTATCAGGGATACGCTCTGGTGAAATACTTTGCAGGGCGCTGGCGAAATCACTCAGCAGTTGTGGCCGTAAACTTGCAGTGGTTACGGCAAAAAACATAGGTGCTATCTGCTCTGCCATGGGCGCAGGAATTTGCCCCAATTGGCTGATGCCATCCAACATGGCCATATATTTGTTGCGGGTAACTTCGGGCTCAAAGCCGAGGAAGCTGCCCATCATCACCAACGCCTTGACTCTTGAAGGCGCCTTCAGAACCAGCTCGGCGCCCCACATGGCACCGACCGACAAGCCGATGACAGTGAATTCATCGACATTGAGTTTATCCATCAAGGTCAACATATCGGCGGCGATATCCGCCAGGCTCTCGGTATGCGCTGGAATCGCGCCTGACTGACCATGTCCCCAAAGATCCGGCACTATGCAGCGGTAGTGTTTCGCCAGTACAGGCAGTTGCTGTTGCCACATGGTGGCGTCCCAAAGGTAGCTGTGGCCGAGCAGCAGCACAGGGCCCTGGCCCAGATCCAGATAGCTGAGGGTTTCGCCCCTGAGTTCGATTTGCTGCCGATATTGATTGAAGTCAGTCATTGTTGAAAGGTATCCCGGATTTATTGTTTGGAGCAAAGGATACCTCAAGTTTGCCGACTTAGGATCCGGGTGCGAAATCGCATGATGTTTATTTAAACTCGCTCATTCAAACGTACTTCAAAGGTACTTATGTGAAGCTTTCCGGATAGGGGGCAACGCGCCTGACATAAGTCTCGACCAGTTCCGGCAAACGCCTAAGCAAACTTTGCTTGAGTGCTAAGTCACTGTGGTCGAGTATTTGCCGCAGACGATCGCTATCAAACTTTTCGAGAAACCCTTTGGCCTTTGGCAGGAAACTCAAGTGCCAGCGCTCCGGGCTGACGCCACTGAGGCCTGGCTGAAAAGGGCGATAGAAGCCAAAATCCAGGGCGCGCTCGTCCAGCCACAGGTTCAACTTATAGCAAGGGCCCTGGGGTTCATACTCGGCATTAACCAATTTGAGTTCATGCTTGCTGATTTGGCCGCTGTCGAATAGATCCATGTCGGTCCCCCAGTGGTGGCGAGAGGCGCCAGGCAGCGCCGACCAAAGCAAAATAAGCGCCACTAACTCATCATCACTGAGCGCGCCGACGTCACCTACCGGGAGTGAGTTTTTATCCAGTAGAGGGCGCTTCCCTGAGGCTTTGGCATTCCAAATCGCGAGTTGACGCTCAAAGCTGCGATAACCCGAACAGATGGCCAGGGCGATGCCATCTTGCTCGGCGGCGGCCTGCATCTTGAGAAAGGCCTTTGCCGTCTCGGCTTCCAGCCAAACTTCAGCGCCTGAGCCGCTTTCACTGCCGCTTAGATTAACCAGTGTCCTTCGCGGCGCTTCTTCGGTCTCCAGCCCATAGAGAAAATCGCTCTTTGCCATCACTTACTCCAACAAGAGTTTTTCCAGGATACGCTGATAACACTGGGCCAACAGCTCGAGATCCGCGACTTTCACGCACTCATTAACCTTGTGAATAGTGGCATTCACCGGACCCAGCTCTATTACCTGAGCACCGGTAGGCGCAATAAAGCGCCCATCTGAAGTGCCGCCCGAGGTTTGCGGGTCGGTCTCTGAGCCTGTTACCTCTTTAATCGCTTGGCGGGTCGCTTCAAGCAGCGGGCCATCGCCGGTCAAAAATGGCAGGCCGTTGAAGATCCAGCCAAGCTCATAATTCAGTCCATGGGCATCGAGGATATTCTCGACCCGCTTAATCAGCTCTTCGGCGGTGACTTCGGTGGAGTAACGGAAGTTGAACATTACCTTGAGCTCACCCGGGATCACGTTGGATGCCCCTGTGCCGCCGTTGATATTGGCTATCTGAAAACTGGTCGGCGGGAAAAACTCATTGCCTTTGTCCCACTGCATGGCGGCAAGTTCGGCCAACGCCGGCGCAGCCTTGTGCACTGGGTTATCCGCCAGGTGAGGGTAGGCCACATGTCCTTGAATACCCTTGACGACGAGATTGCCGGTGAGGCTGCCGCGGCGACCATTTTTGACTACATCGCCTAGTTTGAGAGTACTGGATGGCTCACCGACCAAGGCCCAGGTGATCTTTTCATTGCGCTCTTCCAGAGTGTCTATCACCCGGGTAGTGCCGTTGATAAAGGGGCCTTCTTCATCGCTTGTGATCAGAAAAGCGATAGAGCCTTGATGGTTCGGATGGGCGGTCACAAAACGCTCGGTGGCCACCACCATGGCCGCCAACGAGCCTTTCATATCCGCGGCGCCGCGGCCGTGAAGATAGTCGTCGATAACCACTGGCTCGAAGGGCGGAGTATGCCAATTGGTCAAGTCCCCCGGCGGTACCACATCTGTATGGCCGGCAAAACAAAATACCGGTCCTTCAGTACCGCGGCGAGACCAGAGATTGGTGGTATCTTCAAATACCATGGACTCGTTGGCAAAGCCCAGTTTGGCAAGGCGCTCGGCCATCAATGCCTGACAGCCTTCATCCAGAGGGGTAACAGATGCCCTGGAGATTAACTCCTTGGCAAGTTCAAGCACCTGCTGACTCATAGGCCGAACCACGCTTGGTAGTCGGCTTCTTTAAAACCGGTCATCACATCTTGGCCCCGGGTCAATACAGGGCGTTTGATAAGGGTTGGATTGGCCAGCATCAGGGATATCGCCTTGGCACTATCAATATCCTGCTTATCGGCGTCATCCAGCGCACGGAAACTGGTGGAGCGTTTGTTCAGCACCGCCTCCCAGCCGATGCGCTCGACCCAGGCCTTGAGAGTGTCTTGTGATAGTTCCTGCTCACGAAAATCCACAAAAGTCACTTGCTGGCCCTTGGCCTCCAACCATTTTCGTGCCTTCTTAACCGTGTCGCAGTTTTTAATCCCATAGATTCTATCTGTCATGACGAGTCCGTTTCTCTGTATTGCTTATAGTTCGTAATTGTCAGCGAGTATAACAAAGGCTAAACCGATGAAAAGGGCTATTTTGATGGGGGAATTTACAGTAACCGGCTCTCTGGGTTATCCAACTTCGACAGGCCCAGGTATGCCTTCAGTCAGATGCCTTGAACGCCAATTGTTGTGCAAGCCACTCTTTACATCAAGAGAGTGCCACGATGACTTAGTCGCACCTTCCTTAGTTTTGTTCATTTTGAGCATGCGCTTAATGGATAAAATTTCGTCAAAGGTTTTTATGGAAATTAATTTCGCAATCTTATATTAACCTTGATTTAACACTAGGCTGTCCTGTACGTCAGCAACCTTATTGAATGCGGACGCAGAATAGGAATTAGCCAATGAATAATACGGTTATTTTTATCAATGCCCTGAGTTGTCGGGGGGCAACCGGGACGATAACTAAGTCAGAATCCCATGCTCTTTCTTGTAAAGCGCAAACAGATATTTTGCCAATTAGCTTTGTTGGTGGATTAGGGGCCGTTACCCCGGTCGCCAGCTTACTCAGTTTAGCCATTCGACAGCTAAAACGTGATATAGAACGCAGGTTTCTCTTTTTAACGAGTTGGCGAGCGGAGCCTGGTTGCACACAAAGACATTTTAAACATTTTCCCATTTTCTATCAGGAGCATGATTGCAATTCTTCTGAGCAGTTCAGATTGCAGAGCGCGTATCTATTCAAGGGATTTAGTTGCGATAAATGGCAAGGCTATAGGCAAAAGTCTTGTAAGTTCCCTGGCGGTGGTTGTTTATCTGAATATCGAATCACGAATGATTGCTTTCTTGTATGGGGGCAGAAAAATGTGTCAAAGGCACAACGACATAAAACCAAGGTGAGAACATTTTTCGTTCGGAAAACCTTATCAAGTCGATTAAGCAGTCCCGTTCAACATCCCTCAGATGGAATTAAAGATTACGCCCGGGAAATGGCGTTCATGGTTTCCCCTTGTGTCGGGTGCGACGCACCTGTGCCGAATCCAGGTTAAAGGAGAAGGACAATGATCAAGATAACTTATCGGTTGATCGCCTTAGTGGCATACGCCCTGATGCTTTGTAGTGTTCAAAGTCGCGCAGAAACGCACTTTCTTATTCCTGGAGGGCCAGGCGGGGGCTGGGATACGACAGCAAGAGCTGTAGGCGAAGCCATGGTGAAGTCAGGACTGCATGACAACACCTCATTCCAGAATATTTCTGGTGGTGGAGGTGGCCGCGCTATTGCTTATTTGATTGAGTCGGGAACGAAAAAAGGCGATATGTTGATGGTTAATTCTACGCCGATAGTGCTGCGAGCACTTTCGGGGCAGTTGCCTTACAGCTATCGCGATTTGACACCAGTTGCCAGCGTTATTGCCGACTACGGGGCGTTTGCAGTGCGTGCAGATTCTCCCTATCAAAGCTGGCACGATGTTATTGAAGCCTTACGCGGAGATCCAAAAACGATCAAAGTCGCCGGTGGCTCAGCCCGCGGGTCTATGGACCATTTAGTTGCCGCACAGGCAGTTCAAGCGGCAGGTATCGATGGCAGACTGCTCAGGTATATTCCTTATGATGCTGGTGGAAAAGCCAAGGCGGGCTTGTTGTCCGGCGAAGTAAATCTCTTATCGACGGGGTTAAGCGAAGCACTCGATATGATGCGTGCGGGACAGGTAAGGATCTTGGCGATCACTGCTGATGAACCTTTGGTGGAATATCCACAGCTCCCCACTATGAAAACACTGGGTTATGACATGGAATTTGTGAATTGGCGTGGCTTTTTTGCTGCTCCAGATGTCTCACAGGCAAAAGTGCAGGAATACAGTGACAGGTTTCAACGTTTAATGGCAACACCTGAATGGGAGAGCGTACGTCAACGTAATGGCTGGCGCACGTTATTTACCAGCCAGGATGCGTTTGTTGATGTACTTGAAGCACAAGAACAGCAGCTTCGTGATGCAATGGAAGCGTTGGGCTTTATCCATCGTTAAAGGAGAGATGACTATGATGAATCGAGAGCTCATAGGGTCAACATTATTTTTGCTGCTATTTGTTTGTTATGGCATTTACGCTTGGCAGATCCCATTGATGCCATTTGAAGAGTACGAAAGTGTTAATTCAGCAAGCTTACCAAAGTTGTACACGGTATTAGGGATGGTGATTTGTTTACTGGCAATGATAGCTGAAATAGTGAAAGCGCCAGTGAATAAAAAACGGGAAATTAAAACTACCATAAGCTGGAAAAGTATCCGTCAAACATTGTTGTTAATAGTACTTATGTTGCTTTATAGCGGACTTTTAGAACCGCTGGGTTTTGTATTGGCAACAACAGTTTTTTTACTTGTCGGTTTTTGGTTAATGGGTGAAAGACGTAAAAAAATACTACTGTTGGCATCAATCCCTGTAGTGATTATTTTTTGGATCATCATGACCCAGTTATTAGGTGTTTATCTTGCCCCCGGTGAATTTTGGAGTTAAATCATGCTAGATGGAATCTTAACAGGCTTATCAACCGCCTTTGCTTGGCAAAACTTGATGTACGTGATCATAGGTTGTTTTGTGGGGACCTTCATTGGCATGTTACCCGGTTTAGGCCCCATGACTGCGATCGCGCTGATGATCCCTATTACCTACAGCATAGGCGCTGACTCCGGCATGATTTTGATGGCTGGTGTTTATTATGGCGCTATATTTGGAGGCTCAACGTCATCTATTTTAATCAATGCGCCCGGGGTGGCCGGTACAGTGGCCTCGTCCTTTGATGGTTATCCTATGGCAAAGCAAGGACATGCAGGCAAAGCTTTGGCGATTGCGGCTTATGCGTCTTTCACTGGTGGAACCATTGGCGCGTTAATGTTGATGGTCGCCGCCCCCTTATTGGCAGAAGTGAGTTTAAGTTTTCATTCTGCGGATTATATGATGTTGATGTTCCTGGGGTTAACAGCGATTGCAGCCTTTTCTAATAAAGGTCAATTTTTAAAAGCCATGATGATGACAGTCTTTGGATTAATGTTAGCCACTATAGGTATAGATCCATCTTCAGGCACTGAACGTTTTACCTTTGGCCAAGCAGATTTGCTTGATGGTGTGAGCTTTCTATTAGTTGCCATGGCGACTTTCGCATTATCGGAAGCTTTGATTAATGTCATTCGCCCGGAACAAAAAAATCCCGGGGAACTGGACATGGGCACACCTAAAATCGGTTCAACCAAGCTGAGTAAAGCGGAAGTAAAGGAGCTTGCGCCTACTGTAGGGCGTTCATCCTTATTGGGTTTTCTAATCGGCGTATTACCGGGGGCTGGCGCAACTATTGCAAGTTTTATGGCGTACGCCTGTGAGCGTAATTTAGCCCCGAAAGCATTACAGGAACGCTTTGGACAAGGTTCAATGCGAGGTTTGGCTGCACCGGAATCTGCAAATAATGCAGCTTGTACCGGCTCCTTTGTCCCTCTATTGACACTTGGGATACCTGGTTCAGGAACCACAGCGATTATGCTTGGTGCGCTAATAGCTTATGGTATTCAGCCTGGTCCTACACTAATGCAAGAAAACCCTGCGGTGTTTTGGTCTGTTATTATCAGTATGTATTTTGGTAATATTGTTTTACTTATTTTGAACTTACCCTTGATTCCTTATTTTGCTAAAGCATTAACCTTACCGCGGGCAGTGTTAACGGTAATGATTTTATTTTTTAGCTTAATTGGAGTTTATTTAGTGACGTTCAACACCTTCGATTTATTTATGATGGTGGGTGTTGCTGCTATAGCTCTTATTCTACGGTTGTTGAGTTTTCCTATGGCGCCTTTATTACTCGGGTTTATTTTAGGGGATATGATTGAGCGAAATTATCGACGTGCCGTGATGATTTCTGATGGTTCAATAAGCTTTTTATGGGAACGACCTCTTACATTAGCTATAGGTGTTGTTGCGATATTAGTATTGCTTATTCCATTAAAAAGTTTCTTGAGTAACTATCTTCGTCAGGATGCCAAGTTATAGGGTGGATATCATGCGAAATTCAGAACAAGAGGCAATCTCTGCGTCCGCATTCAAAGTGATTCGCCGTCCAAAAAAATTGGAAACCCGATTAATTATTTTGGTTGTTGGCGTCTGTGTGTTTCAAGCATTGTTCTTTTTTGCATTGGTTTATAATGTGATCACGCAAAACTTTCATCAAGAAGTGGGGGGGAAGGCGTTAGCATTGGCTCTGTCAATAGCGTCTCGGCCGGATGTGATTATGGCTTTAAAAGCTGACAAGGAAGCGAATGAACACCCTGAGCTCAATGCTAAAATGGAACAATTGCGTCAGCAAGTAAATGCTGATTTTATTGTCATTGGCAATACTGAAGAAATTCGTTTGGTGCATCCTGAACCAACGCGAATAGGTCAACGTATGGTTGGGGAAGACTCAGAAGCTGGATTACGTGGCGAGTATTATGTTTCTGAGGCCATTGGGAGTTTAGGTGAATCTATTCGTGGCAAGGTACCGGTTTATGATGATAGTGGTGAGATCTTAGGTTTGGTATCTGTAGGTTTTTTGGCCGGCTCAGTTGAATTATTGATTTTAGAGCGTAGTAGTATATTGTTCTGGGGCTGCATTTCGTTATTGTTACTCAGTATTTTTGCTGCCGTATTTATTGGTCGATGGGTGCGAAACGCCATTTTTGGGTTGCAACCAGATGAAATAGCAAGGCTATTTGCTGAGCAGGAAGCCATCTTGAATACAGTGCGTTCCGGCATTATTGCACTCGATCCAAAGGGGAATGTTCGGAAAATAAATCAACGGGCTTGTGAAATCCTGGAACAACCGTTGCGTATCCAGCATCAAAGTCTTCATTTAACTGATTTATTGCCGGAACATGCAGAGTTTTTATTGCGAAATCCAAGTCGCCGTATTCTAGGTTTCGAGTTGTTTGCTGCCGATAAACGTTTGGTTTTATCACGTTTTTTACTTCAAGCCCACGGCTACAATGATGGTGTGCTATTGAGTATGCGACCTGCTGATGAGTTAGAGTATTTATCGCAACAATTGGCCAAGGTACAGGCATTTGCTGAGTTATTGCGGGTACAAACTCATGATTATTCAAATAAGTTAAACACTATTGGTGCTTTAATCCAAATGGGAGAGTTGGATAAGGCGATTGAGCTTATTGGTCAAGAGAGCCAAGGTTCACAGGCTCAGATTGAAAGTTTATTGACCCATATTCAAGAACCTGTTATCGCTGGATTATTACTAGGGAAGTACCACAAAGCCCGGGAGGTGAATGTCAGTGTGGAACTGAATAATGATAGCTTGTTATGCAGTATTGAACGCAAGGAACTCCTGGAACGCATGGTGTCTATTTTGGGCAATCTTATTGATAATGCGATTGAAGCGGTGCAACAGGTACAACACCTGCGGCTGCCTCGTGTGTTAGTTACCATTGATGAAACGGCGCAAAATATTATATTCGATGTTGAGGACAGCGGTATAGGACTAGGTGCTGATAAAGCTGCCATTTTTACACCGCAATACAGTTCGAAAACGGGTGCACAACATGGGGTAGGGTTGTATTTGGTGAAAACGCATTTGGAATCTTGTGGTGGTACATTGGAATTGGGAGAATCTGATTTAGGCGGTGCAAGGATTACCGTTTACATTCCGAAAAAACATGTTAAAGGAACTTCTCATGGCGTATTCAGTAATCATTGTTGAAGATGAAGTTGCCGTCTCACAATTGTTGGCTCAGTATTTACTGTTTCCTCAAACGCAAGACACCGTACGCCAGGGACAGTATCAAGTTGTGGGTTGTGCCGGTAGCATAAAAGTTGCGACCGGTTTGTTAAAAGCATTACAACCTGATCTGCTTTTATTGGATATTTATCTGCCGGATGGTTCTGGACTTGAGTTGTTACAACAGGTTCGTAAGCAAGGACTCAAAAGTGATGTGATGTTGATTACAGCAGCCAAGGAAGTCACCATTTTAGAACAAGCCATGCAATTGGGAGTATGTGATTTTCTTGTTAAACCTTTAATGTTAAAGCGTTTAGATCAAGCACTTGCTCGCTTTGAAGCTCGTCAACACTGTCTTTCGGTAGCGGAAGAAGTAACCCAATCCATCGCTGACACTCTATTTGGGGGGGATAATAAGCAATCGAGTAATCAAGTACCGGTTCGTCTACCCAAAGGTGTGGATGCCTTGACTCTAGATAAAATTCGTTCCGTGTTTATTGAACATCCGAAACAAAGTTATACCGCACAACAAATGGGGGCTCTTGTCGGCATGAGTCGTTCAACTGCACGGCGTTATTTGGAATATATGCTGGCGATTGATGAGTTGATTGTTGATCAAAATTACGGGGCTATCGGCCGTCCGGAACGAAGTTATCGCTTTATCGGCTTTAACAAAAGCTGATGCGATATTGGTAAGTGAGAGAATTATCTGTTCCAGGAACCGCGATTTTTTAATGAACCGCAACCAGAAGGTAGGGGACGTTGACCGGCACTCAAATGCACTATGTCAAATAATGCATTTGAGTATTATTGGGGTTTAGTTCAGACCTGAACCGTGAATATCACATCTTTGCCGGCGTTGACGCTACCCTGGCGCTTTTCCAGATACTTAACATCTTCCATATTAGCCAGCACAACAGGAGTGAGCAGACTGTTGACCTGGTCTTTGAGAAAGTCGAGGTCAAACTCCAGTATAGGTTCGCCGGCTTTAACATCCTGACCTTCCTGGGCCAGGCGTTTGAAGCCTTTTCCTCTAAGTTCTATAGTACCAACGCCGAAGTGAACAAACAGCTCCAACCCTTGGGGCGACTCTATGCTGAAGGCATGGTTAGTTTCAAAAATTTTGCCTATAGTGCCGTCAATCGGCGCCAGCATAAATTTACCTTTGGGTTCTATCGCAATGCCATCACCGACAATCTTTTCGGCGAAGACCACATCCGGGACTTTTTCAATGGCAACAATATCGCCACTGATAGGGGCATAAACTTTAATACCGCCTTCTATGTTGGGCTGCCCCGATACCATGCGGCGGATCCGGCTTAAAAATCCCATGGGTTGTTTTGTCCTTTTTGTTTTTGGTTTCTGGTTAAACAGTCCCTCGACAACGTTCAGGTTGGGGAAGGGGATTTTTGCTTAGCATACTGAATTAATAGCTTTAATGACAGAGGGAGATCAAGGATGTCAATTCGGACAATCGAGTGCAGACGAGTGCTTTTTTGGCCTGCTTTGCAAATTGACTGAAGTTACCCTCACACAGCGCCGCTTTGATTTCCAGCACAGATCCCAGGTTGACTGACAACTCGTCCAGCCCCATGCCCATCAGTATTGGCGCAATACGCGGATCGCCTGCCAGCTCTCCACACAAAGAGACCCTGATGCCGGCGGCTTTGGCGTCTGCTATTGTCATGGCAATCAGCCTGAGGATCGCCGGAGAAAATGAGGGATAATCCCGGGTCAATTCAGGGTTGGTTCTGTCGGCCGCCATGGCATACTGAGTCAAGTCATTGGTACCTATGCTGATAAAGTCCAGCTTAGGCAGTAGTGTTGGCAGGTTCATAACCGCGGCCGGGGTTTCCACCACTATGCCAAGGCTGATGTCGCCATAGCCTTTCTCGGCCTCGCTGAGCTGCTGTTTACAGTGCTCCAGCATATCCAGTACGGCGTCCAACTCTTCAACCTGATTAACCATGGGCAGCATCAACCGAACCGGACCATGATTGGCGGCGCGCAATACGGCCCGTAGTTGTGTCTGCAGAATTTCAGGATGTTTAAGGGTGTAGCGCACGCCGCGCATGCCAAGCGCAGGATTGTCTTCTATTGCCTGATCCAGGCAAGGCAGTTCCTTGTCAGCACCTATATCCAGTGTACGTATGGTGAAGGGCTGGCCGTTGAGCAGCTGCAGAGCATCGCAATAGAGGTTGTACTGAGCCTTTTCATCTGGAATACAACTGGCATCCATCAGCATGAATTCGGTACGAAAAAGGCCTATGCCTTCTGCGCCGACCAGGGGCAAACGGGAGATCTCATTGAGGTTACCCACGTTGGCCATTAGGCTTATGCGTTTGCCGTCCTGGGTCTGGGTCTGCCTGTCCCGGTATTGCTCCAGTGCGCTGCGTCTTGCCTGCTCGCGCTCAAATCTCTGCTTAAGCTCTGTGACTTCAGTTTGCTCCGGGCGAACAAATAAAGCACCTTGGTTGGCATCCAGAATGAGCTGATCGCCGGCATTGATATTGCCTGTTTGATAGTTGCAGGAAAGCAGGGCGGGGATGCCGGCGGCACGGGCCAAGATAGCCGTGTGGCTGGTGAGGCCACCGGTCTTCAGTATGATGCCTTTGATATGTTCAAGGGGCAGCAGGGCAAATTCCGCCGGTGTCAGATCCTGAGCCAACAAGATGGAGTCATGTTTGAGTTTATCCAGGCCATCGGCATCGGCGCCGTTGATACTACTGATAAGTCGTCTGCCGAGGCAACGTACGTCCTGGGCCCGGTTTGCAAGATAAGGGTCTTCCAGTGCTTCAAGTTCACTGGCCTGGTGGGCAAAGACCCGCTCTACCGCTGCTGTGGCTGAAAACTGCAGCCCACTGATGGACTCGCGAATTTGTTGAATAAGTTCAGTATCTTCCAGTAGTAGCAGATCGGCTTCCACCAATTGGAAGTTGTCTGAATCTTCGGTCAGTTTATCCAGGCTGGTTTGTAACTGCTGGCACAAGCGCTGCAGTGCCTGGGTGAGCTTATTCAGCTCTTGAGGGATTTTGGCAAGTGGCAGCAGGCGGTAATCCATGCTGTTGTCAAAGGGGTTGTAGACTACCGCTTCTCCGAAGGCGATACCCGATGAGACTGCAATTCCGGCGAGGCGCATCTGTGTTCCTCTCAACTTAAGGTGATCAACAGTTCCGACACCCGTTCAACGGCTTCGCGAGCCTGTTCACCTTCGGCAAATACTCTGACAGACACGCCTTGATAGAGCCCCAGTGTCTGCAACTTGAACAGACTCTTGGCACTGGCTTGTTTGCCCTGGCACTCAACCATCACATCACAATCGTACTGTTTCGCCTCTTTTACCAGCAGTGCGGCAGGGCGGGTATGGATCCCGTGTTTGGCGGTAATAGTGACGGTTTTTTCGTACATAGACTTCTTTGACTCATGTAATTAACTGAATAATATCCGGTAACGGCTGACGTTTTGCAATACTCCGGCGACCAAGCCGTCAATTGCCATATTCAATAACCTGATATTGCTGCTTTCTGAGGGCGCGAATGGCGGTATCCAACTTATCTTTCTTCAGCAGTATATAGTCGGTATCGAAGGTTGAAACTGTAAAAATACTCACATGGGCATCGGCGAGAGTTGCCGAGACTCTGGCCATGATACCCGTCATGGAAAAGCCAAGTGGCCCTAAAAGTTCAAGACAACGCCAGTCTTCTTCCTGCTCCAGGCTATCGAGCTCCAGTTTACAATCGACGACTACCGAAAGCTCCTCACGGGTTTTGGCAATAAAAAACAGCGGCTGGCTGAGTACTTCGGCCGGAACCTGGGTATCTGAGCTGAAACTGTGGATAGTGAATAGCTGCGGATAGACCGCCAATGTCATGCGCAAAGCCAATACCTCTATTTTCGCCCGGGGCCACCAATGGGCGCCGCTGCGGTATCGCCTGCCGGGTACGGCAAACTCCGGGAAGGTGCGAACAAGTCCCATGTGTGCTCTGCGTCGGCTTACAGGCCTGGATGCAAGGCGTGGTTCGCCGCAAATGGCCCTAGTCCTTTGCAAGAAGCACAA
>NZ_NIJM01000109.1 GCF_002836945.1 Shewanella chilikensis | reverse complement strand
GGATGCTCACATCGATCTGTGATTTTTAACGTGACACAGAATTTTGAACACCCTCGGAATAACCAAGAGAGCACAGTTGCTGTGCAACTCCAGCAACTCTGTAAGCAGATGGATAGCATACATGAAACTTCTTCGTTATCTTTTCTTACAATAACTGAAAGAAGTAGACTCCATCTGATACTTTTTTGAAGATATCAAATTGTGCATGTTCTTGAAATGCTTCTACATTCATTTTCTCCCCAAAAACCAAACCGTTTATTCCTAACATCACAGAATTCCCCCATTGAATACGGACTGTATTATATTGGGTGTCGTTAAATACATCTGTAACGCCAATTTCAGCCATATCTACAAGTATCTCATTTAGATTTTCTTGTGATAATTTTACATTGGGCTGAGTCACGGATAATACTTGGCTCCAGTTTTCAATTTTGTTCTCGGCAGCTTTTTGGGAATATGTCATCATAAAACCACCATCAGGACTTTTTCCAAAAGTTTTTGTAATAGGGTTAATGACAACTCCATTTAAAACAATTACTTCTTCAGAATAGTAAGAAACTTCTTTGATATTATATTGGTTGATTTTGGAAATTAACGCCTCTACATTAACTATCATATCGGCTTTAGTAATTACATCTTCATTGTAGCTTGGGCTGCAAGCCACTAAAGTAGAGAGCATTAGTAAAGCAAGAAGTTTCTTTAGTTTCATTGTAAATTACCTAGGTGTATTAATATGGAATTATTTTGTATTTAAAGTTTCTGTTTATGTAGCAATGACCACCAAGACCATTTGGGAATCTCCATAATTCACATGAGTATTTATATGATACTCTCGCGCCACCGGGTACTCCAGGATCAATACTTCCTCCTGGCCCACCACCACCTATTCCAGTTGCCGCTACAATCTGTAATCCATTAGAATCATCACATGAATCAGATACATTAGTAGTATTGTTGTCATTTTTATATACTTCTTTATAGTAATTGATACCTCTGGTAACTTGAACTGTATCGTGAGCATGATCTCTATCTTGAGTTACGAATCCACTTAATAGTCCCCACAGTCCAGTAATACCTTTTCCATCATCTTTCCATGCTTGGTTAGCGCTTGCGCCACTATAGATCAGTGAGTCCTCAAAGCCTGCTGCACTTAACATCGCGCCGTAGTGAAAATTACCAAAATCTTCACTGGAACCAAATTTTTTTGACACATATACAGGACATCCTAAACACTTTGTGATCTGCCCCGATAGTTTTGGACACCACGCTAAGCGAGTAAAATCGTTTAACGAGGTGAA
>NZ_NIJM01000108.1 GCF_002836945.1 Shewanella chilikensis | reverse complement strand
AAGGACGGTTTGGGGCGTCATATCGGGAGCTGCGGACCACTTAATCGCAGCTTCCTTAAGATACTTGAATAAAGAAAACTCCAGCATTAGAAAAGTCATCTATTCTTTTACGTAAGAATAAATAACCAGTTGCATCCGAGAGGCCTAAAATCCCACCCTCATCAAACGGTATATCTCCAGAGTATATTTGTGCGGCAAAGTAATATTCATCATCTAATACGCCATAACCAATCAAACCTCTAGGAATTACCTTGGATACAAAAGAGAACGCAGGAAAATCTTCACTATTAACTTCCCTTTTAGTAACCTCAACAGATATTGGTCCAAAATAGTTCTCATTTATAAAATCATCAGACTTTTCACTTAAAAGCACTCTAGAATAGCCTTTACTGATATGTTCAAGCTCTTCACTATCACCATGAAAAGTAATATCATCTAAAAAGTATCTATCGCTTGAATATGTTGAAAATACTGATAATACTTTACCCGCAGGGAATAATTCTTCACCAATCTTATGATTTAGTACTGAACAATCAATCGTAACAACTAGCGCTAACTCCTCCCCCAAAGGATTTACAGGCCAAGGAAAGGCAATGTGAGTACCTCCCCCAAACACAACCCCAGAACCGTCGTCAGCAGTATTAGCTTTTAATTGATATACTGTATCCATACTATTTTTCCCCACATTTTTTAATTCTTTCATAAAACGCTGTTGAATCTGCTTTGAGAACAGAAATACGATCTTCAGGAATTCCCGCTCTCCTCATAGCCTCGCTTGAAATTTCAAGTTCTTCATCAAAACTAGATGCAAATTGATTTGATCCGCACCGCTAATACAGCACATCCTTCATTGCTTCGACTTCCAGCATCTTGTCGGCCAACATCTTTTTGAGCTTGTTATTCTCCGCTTCCAACTCCCTCAGCCGCTTCGCTTCGTTCACTTCCAGCCCGGCATACTTTCTGCGCCAGTTATAGAAAGTGCCCGTGGATATGCCCATTTCACGGCAAATGTCATCGACTTTTGCCCCTGCCTCATGTTGTTTGATGGCCTTGATGATTTGTTCTTCGGTGTAACGTTTCTTCATGTTGAGATCTCCATTGGCTCCAGTGTATTGGAAATCTCATCAATGTCATGGTCTTAAATTCGGGGGAAAGGTCAGTTGCTGCCGGTATTTACGACAGCGGCGGCCAAAGACATCGTAGCGGAAAACATTGTCTCCCTGACGCACTACCCGCCCGGCTTGCTAAAAGATATGGCTGTCCTGTCTTTTTTTTCTGTCTTTTTTTTTGTCCTGTCTTTTTTTTTTGATTCTTCGCGAAGTAGGTAGCCGCCTTTTTTAGAATGGCGAGGTCCTCTG
>NZ_NIJM01000107.1 GCF_002836945.1 Shewanella chilikensis | reverse complement strand
GAACACTTGGAGAAGCGACGACGGCATTTTGCAACCAGTTGCCAGTACTTTCAAACAGCTTGAACCCCACTCTATCTCAACCGCAGTCATTGAAATCCCCTAAACCATGGGTAGGGCTAGCACGGCTCAAATCTCGCATTTTTGCGTGAAATCGGTTCGATTTTATCAAACCTCTGCAACTCACGGCTATCTTTCGGCCTCCGGGGGCTCAGATCATCTAGCGGTGCTTGAACGCAGACTGAAAGAAGATTAGGTTATTGTTTTATAATGGGTGGCTTGATTTTTTAATTAAGGAGTCAGTAAATGGCTAATCAAATAAAACCGTCGGTTACTACGCCAAAAATCGCTGACTTATATCAAGATATTGAATCTGGTAAGTTGGTTCTACGCCCAGATTTTCAACGAAAGTTTGTTTGGACACAAGAGCACCAAGAGGAATTTATTGAAACCATACTTGGCGGCTTTCCTTTTCCAGAAATTTATGTTTGTGAAGGTTCACTTGACACAAAAAAATTAAAAACCACCCAGCATGTTATTGATGGGCAGCAGCGGTTAACGACGATAAAGAACTACATCGAAAATAATTTTGATAAGCCACTTAAAAAAATACAGCCCTTTGATTCTTTGAACGAAGATAAGAGAATTGACTTTCTAGGGTACAATGTCGTTTTCAGAGATATAGGCAAGGTTAAAGAAGAGGTTATAAGAGAGATATTTAGAAGAATTAATCTAACAAAGTTTAAACTTGAAGATGTGGAAATACACAATGCAGTTTATGATGGAGAATTTATAAAAACTGCCAAAGAGATTTTAGAAAGTGTTTCACTAGAGAAATATGGTGTATTCCATGAGTCTGAATTTACTAGAATGGCAGATTTGCATTTTTTACTTCTAGTTATGTCGACTGTGGAGATTGGTGGATATTTCAATAGAGATACCGAAATTGAAAAGACAATTTCAAAGTTCAATGATGAATTCAAAAACTCTTCTCATCTAAGGTCAAACTTACTAAAAACATTTGCCATTATTGAGGATTTGGACCTTCCTCTAGATTCAGTCTGGTTCCGCAAGTCTTGCTTTTTTACTTTTGTTTCAGAGATTTGTTTCAACCTAGGAGCTTTGCCAGATAATTTCAGAGATAAGCTCATTCAGTTCGATAAAGATGTATTCGAAAAGAAAGACGAAAAAGGTTCTGACTACAGCATTTTTTACTCGTATATGTATTCAGGAACTACAGGACGAAAAGCTAGGGTAGAACGCGCTAGAATATTTTCTAAATACATTTTAGGTAGAGATAAATAAAAAATGGACACCCAGCATTAATGGTACGGTAGTTAGGGAAGGTGCGAATAAGTCCGAGATGTGAGATCATCGTGTTGTAACCTGAACCCAG
>NZ_NIJM01000106.1 GCF_002836945.1 Shewanella chilikensis | reverse complement strand
TTTTGATCCTTTCAGTGAGATCGTCAAGCGATCTGTCTTAACTGATCGGCATTAGGCGCTGTGGCAAAGTATCTTGGACAAAGAGGGTAAGAAAAACCACCTGGCAATCTTTACCAACACCGAAACTGGCAAGGTACGTTACTTTTGGCAGGATAATAAAGGTAATCTATTACCTCCCAAAGATGGGGCACTCCAAGAGTTCACCATCCCTGAGTTTGAGACAGTCAAGAGTACATTTGCCGATGGATTAAACGCATTGAAAGGAAACAAATAACCATGACCAAAAAAATCCCCCAACTCTCGGCGGAGCAGCTTGCTACTGAACTTCAAATTGATCTGGATGATATCGCCCGAAAAAAAGCCTTGGATGAAGCCGGATTTTACAAGGATTATGAAAAAGAAAGTTATTACAGTGGCCGCGGTTTTGATCAAGCCTCTGTGGCCATGTCCTATGCACTGAACCAAAAATTTGATGAGGCCAAGGCCGCTTTCAAAAAAGCCGCCGAGTATCAGTTACGGCCACTTAAAATGGCTTTTGACCCGACTGACCCGGAGTTTATCGGCGAAAAGGTATCTCGAGGAAATCAAGCTATCAATGTCGTCAGTTGTTTCAACTGCGCCATGGCCGCCGGTGAGTTGGCTATCGCCAAAGAAGCCTGCTTGCTGTACCCGGAAGGGCACTTCCCCGGCAACCCCAAACCTGATACTGCGGATGATTTAGTGCATGCCCTAAAAGCCTGGTTTAACGGCGACCATGATAAAGCCAGTGCCCATTGCCAGAAACGTCTGGACGAATACACCGCCAAGCCCAGCAAAAAAATTACCTTCCGCAGCAATTACTTTACCCTACATCTGGCGCTGTGGGGGATCATTCACAAAGATGCGTTGAGCTTTGAAGATGGTATTAAACGCAACTTAGCTATTTGGCACCATGGCGCCCGTTACGGCGAAGAAAGCGGCACAACTCGCGGCCATTATGCCGAGTTTGCTGTGGCGCTGACCAACTTGGGGATCCATGCTGGAATGGAGCAGCCGGTCGTTGACCCATTCATCCCCCAGGGGTTGGTGTGGGTAAAGCCTGATTAAAGTTCACGCACACTCAGTAAGAACATACGGAACATACAGGACATCCAAAACACTTTCTGAGCCGCAAGGAAGCACGTTGCAGGGGGCAGTCTCTGATAAATAACGACAGTTTTTTGGAAATGAGACTCTCTGAGACGCTCACTTTCGAAGATTTATGCAGAATTGCAGTTGCCAGGCATGCTTTCGGCAGGCTTATGAACATACAGGACATCCTAAAAGCCGAACATACAGAGAACATACAGGACATCCTAAACACTTTCTGAACAGCAAGGAAGCACGCTGCTGGGTGTCAGTCTCTGATAAATAACGACGTATTTTTGGAAGTAGGCTCTCTGAGACGAGTAATTTGCATGCTTCATACAAAAACTGCGGTTGTCAGGCATGCCAACGGCAGGCTTAAGCCTGTTGCTGCAATATCACCAAGGGTTTAA
>NZ_NIJM01000105.1 GCF_002836945.1 Shewanella chilikensis | reverse complement strand
AGAAGTCGGATCGTAGCCATGTCGTTCTGTGAGCCAAGGAGTTGCGGATACGAATTGTCTTCCTAAGACCGCTTGGCCTCCGACGTATGAACACTCTTCATCGAGTTAAATCGTTTTGTCGATTTCTCAATGCCTGTGAGTGTCCACACAGATTTGCTTGTTTATCTTGTTAAAGAGCAATCCCTTAGGCGCTGTGGCCATCGGGTCAGGGCTGCGTATTCTACGCTTTCCTGCTGCGGCGTCAAGAGGTATTTACCATCTTTTTTCGCCTGTCATTGAAAGGACTCAAAAGCCTCTTTTCTTCGACCCTGTCACGTCTTTCGCGTTGCCGCTGCGCCGTGTCAGTGGGAGCGCATTATAGGGAGCCTGAACTTTTGTGCAAGAGCTTTTTAAAAGAAAAAACCACTTTATTGACTGACTGTAGAAACCCCGCTCAACCACACAGCTTACCTACCCATTAACCACAGACTTATCCACAAACCTATTTGTATAAACAATTCTGGTAGTCAGACTCAGGGGAAAGATTCACCCAATGTAATACACCTTATTAGTCATGAAACCAGTCAGAAATAATCGAGATTCTGTATAATTACTAAAATGTTTTCTCATCCTGTACAGGGTTGCGCCCAAGTTCATAGCCTCGAAGCCAGAACCCCAAGCTTTAACTGCGCGGCTCATCGACTCTGAATACCCGAGATGTTCATGCAGCCAACGATAAATAACTGCGCCTACAAACCACATTGCTCTGCTTTCAGCCTGAAGCCAACCTAGAGCATTACTCAATAGCTAGAGATAAACGATTAATACCTACTACTCTGCAAAGGCAAACTAAAAGGATATTCATTAACTCAGTTGCGGCCGCTGCATTTATCAAGAATATGCGCGGGCAACTATCTCCTTAACAGCCCTGCTTGGTGTGAGTCGCACTAGTGTTAATACTTGGGTCGCAAGTTACCTGGCTGATGGGCTCAATGGTTTGCTTGATAAACCTAAACCCGGACAACCCAATCAACTCTCTCCTCATCAATTAGAGCAACTTAAAAAGTTTATCGAGAAGAATGCCATCAAGCAGGATGCTGGACGCTTAATAGCTGAAGATATCAGAGTTTATATCGGTAACGACCTGCATGTGAGCTATAGCTTGACCAATGTGTACCGCTTACTCCATGCGCTTGATTTCAGTCTCATCCCGGGTCATCTTCCACTTGAGCGTGTGGATGTGTGGTTCCAAGACGAAGCCAGATTTGGCCAACAAAACCAAACGACAAGACTTTGGGCAAAACGGGGGTAGCCGTCCCGTGTCGTCAAACAGCAGCAATTTGATTATGGGTATCTGTTTGGAGCAGTCTGCCCAAGTAACGGTAAAACGGAAGCATTGATTACGCCCTTGGTCAACAAAGATGCCATGATGCTTCACCTTGACTCACTTTGATTAAGTTGCCCACTTATTCCCCAGAGCTGAACCCAATGGAGCAAGTTTGGCAATGGCTCAGACAACACTGTCTTTCCAACCGAGTATTCGATTGCTACG
>NZ_NIJM01000104.1 GCF_002836945.1 Shewanella chilikensis | reverse complement strand
CGCTGGAGGTATCAGAAGTGCGAATGCTGACATGAGTAACGATAAAGGGGGTGAAAAACCCCCTCGCCGAAAGACCAAGGGTTCCTGTCCAACGTTAATCGGGGCAGGGTGAGTCGACCCCTAAGGCGAGGCTGAAAGGCGTAGTCGATGGGAAACGGGTTAATATTCCCGTACTTCTGCTAACTGCGATGGAGAGACGGAGAAGGCTAGGCCAGCGCGGCGTTGGTTGTCCGCGTTTAAGGTAGTAGGTGGTGTGCTTAGGCAAATCCGGGCACACATACACTGAGAGCTGATGACGAGTCCCCAAGGGGATGAAGTGGTTGATGCCATGCTTCCAGGAAAATCTTCTAAGCTTCAGGTTAGTAGAAATCGTACCCCAAACCGACACAGGTGGTCGGGTAGAGAATACCAAGGCGCTTGAGAGAACTCGGCTGAAGGAACTAGGCAAAATGGTACCGTAACTTCGGGAGAAGGTACGCTGCCGGCGGTGAAGACCTCGCGTCGTAAGCTGCTGGCAGTCGCAGATACCAGGTGGCTGCAACTGTTTATCAAAAACACAGCACTGTGCAAAATCGCAAGATGACGTATACGGTGTGACGCCTGCCCGGTGCCGGAAGGTTAATTGATTGGGTTATCTTCGGAGAAGCTCATGATCGAAGCCCCGGTAAACGGCGGCCGTAACTATAACGGTCCTAAGGTAGCGAAATTCCTTGTCGGGTAAGTTCCGACCTGCACGAATGGCGTAATGATGGCCACGCTGTCTCCAGCCGAGACTCAGTGAAGTTGAAATTGCGGTGAAGATGCCGTATACCCGCGGCTAGACGGAAAGACCCCGTGAACCTTTACTATAGCTTGGCACTGAACATTGACCCTACATGTGTAGGATAGGTGGGAGACTATGAAGATGAGACGCCAGTCTTGTTGGAGTCAACCTTGAAATACCACCCTTGTAGTGTTGATGTTCTAACCTTGGTCCCTTATCGGGATTAGGGACAGTGCCTGGTGGGTAGTTTGACTGGGGCGGTCTCCTCCCAAAGAGTAACGGAGGAGCACGAAGGTTGGCTAAGTACGGTCGGACATCGTACGGTTAGTGCAATGGCATAAGCCAGCTTAACTGCGAGACAGACACGTCGAGCAGATGCGAAAGCAGGTCATAGTGATCCGGTGGTTCTGAATGGAAGGGCCATCGCTCAACGGATAAAAGGTACTCCGGGGATAACAGGCTGATACCGCCCAAGAGTTCATATCGACGGCGGTGTTTGGCACCTCGATGTCGGCTCATCACATCCTGGGGCTGAAGTCGGTCCCAAGGGTATGGCTGTTCGCCATTTAAAGTGGTACGCGAGCTGGGTTCAGAACGTCGTGAGACAGTTCGGTCCCTATCTGCCGTGGGCGTTGGATGATTGAGGGGAGCTGCTCCTAGTACGAGAGGACCGGAGTGGACGAACCGCTGGTGTTCGGGTTGTCATGCCAATGGCATTGCCCGGTAGCTACGTTCGGAATCGATAACCGCTGAAAGCATCTAAGCGGGAAGCGAGCCCCAAGATGAGTCATCCCTAGGTCCTAGAGACCTCTGAAGAGCCGTTCGAGACCAGGACGTTGATAGGCAGGGTGTGTAAGCGTTGCGAGGCGTTGAGCTAACCTGTACTAATGACTCGAGAGGCTTAACCATACAACCCAGATGGGTTTTACGGACTTGAAGAAGT
>NZ_NIJM01000103.1 GCF_002836945.1 Shewanella chilikensis | reverse complement strand
CATCGTAGCGGAAAACATTGTCTCCCTGACGCACTACCCGCCCGGCTTGCTAAAAGATATGGCTGTCCTGTCTTTTTTATTTCCATCTCCCAAAAAACCATTTTTACCATATACTTTAACTAAATAGTTAATCTCTTTAATTACGTTTTCAATCATCTTTCACACTTCCCACTTAAATTAATTATGACCTGAAAAACAATTAGTCGACCACTTGTTGAGTTTTGTGTATTTCCTCTGTGACCCTGCAAGCTATCAAGTCGGTCACCGCATATACAGCACTCTAAATCTAGAAGACGCGGGTCGTTAACATGGACAATACCTCGTGAGCCGTTTCTGTATTACAAATAACTTAATCAACACACCGACGCGCCACCTCAAAAATAGTATTTCTTTAAAAAATCACCTATTAAAAAAGCTCTTCGGATGACCATACTCAATTTTTTCAAATCTAATTTTTAAGTTATTTTTTTTACACCGTTCAACAAAATCATCACTGACAACAAAATTCGAGTAGTACTTCTCATCTCTAGCAATAAAAAAACTCTCCAAAGGCTCTCTATAAGCAACAACAGAAAGCATACGGTCACCATTTGTCAGAATTTTATACTTAGATTTTTCTTCATCTACAAATTTAGCTTTTGCATTTACCAATCCAATACTAAATTTACAAACCCCATCCACACCCACATTTAAAAAAGACAGGCAATCTAACTCCCTCAACACATCAACAGCTCTCTTTGAAAAGATTGGGAATGGTACAACACAACTAAGGAAATCAGAGCAATCTATCAAATTGTTAAAATTGTCAACTTGGGAACTACCATTAATATTCAAAAAGTTTTCAGTTTCCGAACGATCATCACCTAAAAAAACATCCCACAATTTAGAATTCAACTCAGCTCCAAAATCAACAACTATATTCTCGCTCGCCGCCTGCGGCTTAATTTTGTAAATATTCATAACTAACCCTTCGGACATTTATTTTTCAATGCATAACGCGTCTCGTGTTGAAAGTCGAGCAACTCCTTATTTACTCGCTCTTTATCCCATCCTTCTACCCTAGCACTTTCCTCTAATCGATCTAGGCGCTCTTTGATATAAGCATTATATTCCGCATGAGGTTTTCCATCTAACTGAAAATGATGATGTGTCATCTTCGTCGGATGAATTCCATCAGCAACAGGTAAATACACCATATTCGTAGCGCCATTAATATTAAGATCTGACCTATTAAAGAAAGGATGAGCTCGATGTTCATAAGAAACAATATGATGTCTCTCATACCCTTGTTTAGTAGCCATCCACGAAGGGAATCGTTCCAACCCTAGCGGATCCACCCATTCGAGCGGATTATGCACATAGGCCTGTGGCCGCGTGCCCCCTGCCAACCCTATCGGATCTGGACTCAGGTATTGGCAAATCTCCGGATCGTAATATCTGTGCCGGTTGTAGTAGGGCCCGGTTTCCCGATCATAAATCTGTCCCTGATAGCGCAGGTCACAGTGTAGAGGCTCATTGGCGGCTTGTTCAAGATACTTTTTCGGGGTTCCGCTGAGCCGCTATTGATGGAAGTCCTGCCATAAACCCTGTTCGCCACGCCAGTGTATTTGTCCTTGTGGATCGCACAACTCCCTAACATTGCCCACTAAGTCAGTCACCGCATAATGTAATTCGGGCCTGCCGGGGTCATTGGGTGTATCCAGTTGCCTTATCTGTGCCAACGGCCTGAAACTGCCGGGCTCATATAGCCACTGGGTAGTTGCCACACTGCCATCGGCATAATAACTTTGCTGCTGGCTGAGTTGATCACCCAACCACTGATAGCGGATATCGCCTTGGCTGATTTGTTGAGTGAGTGATTGCGCTGATGTTGGCTGCG
>NZ_NIJM01000102.1 GCF_002836945.1 Shewanella chilikensis | reverse complement strand
TTCACCTCGTTAAACGATTTTACTCGCTTAGCGTGGTGTCCAAAACTATCGGGGCAGATCAGTCCATCCATTTTGAAGGACGACTGGATGCTCACATCGATCTGTGATTTTTAACGTGACACAGAATTTTGAACACCCTCCCTCTGTTTGGAACAACTGGTTATCTGCAACTTACCAAACATCAAGCCTAGAACACTCAAAATCAACCAACATACCTTTATCAACCCCTGCAGGTATTGCACAGTCTAGCTCTATAATGATGGAGCCAACCTTTACAATATTCTCTAATCGATCCTCAACTACTGCTGTCACTCTATGGGGTAAGACTTTCTCCTCAAGTGCTTCAATAGATACAAATCCAGAATTAGATAACATCACTTCTTTAGCCATGAATGCATGAAGATAATCAACCTCTGCTCCCTCTTCATACTCACATGGCTGGCAAAATGCTATGCAGCTATATTCGCCATCAGTAATTGTCAGTTCAGCCTCTTGAGCTGACTTTGAAGTCCAATTTAACTTTTCAACCTTCATAATCAATCACAAAAAATCAAGCTACCCATGATAATACAATGAATTGCCACTGATTTCTTTCCTAGACACCTTTTAGTTAGATAAACTAGCTAGAAATCATCTTCAACAGAAATAATTCCTGCATTAACCAATGCGTTCTGAGTATTTATCAATAGATTAACGACTTCAGAATCATTAACACCCATTAAGCGTTCAATTACCTCCAACTGACAACCATTAGCTAGATTACTAATTATGATATCACTAGGCATAGACTGGCTGTTGACTGTAGAACTCACGTATGAAATCCAACCGACACTATTGTCAAACTCCATATCAGGATCTATTTTGCAAGCCAAATCATGAGACGTGAACACTGCAAATTCTGGATTACATTGTGTAACTAAAAGCTTCCAAACTTGCCTAAAAAACTGCAATTCATTGACTCTACTTTCAACAGGAGAATCTAGTTTACATACAACAGAATTTCCCGGGCTAGCAGTACCATATGCTCCCGAACTCACTATAATAAAAAAAACTGGCCCACAGTCCAATTTAACTTTCCACTGCGATGTGAACCCCAAAGGGGACAATAGGGAAACAGTCGAATCTTCTTGAACAACTTCTGTATATGCGACATCAGGGTCAAGCACTAAACTAATAATTTTACTCTTTTGTTCGAGAAAATCATCTGGCATCACATCTAGTTTTAGTCCCTTTGAGAGTATTTCAAATGAGCACGGGCGTTCTACCGCTGCCTCAATACCTATGAGTAAATCAATGATGAAAGATAAGTATTCATCTAGGCACTGTTGCCTGTCTTGCCAATAGAATCCCATGTATTCTTTTGCTCTAATCATTATTGACCACCCTTAGGCGTATAAACTGGTTTAATATGTTTAACTTTATTCTCTCTTAACAACTGACTTACAAGATCAAACTTTTCTTGATTAGGTATATGCCACTCGACTTTCGTTTTCACCTGTGATGCTACAGCTGACTGCTTTCTCGCATCTCGCAAAACAACATCAAGCGACCAAGCCTCATCTTTGGGCCATTTATTAAAATCCTTAGCATCAATTAAAACTCCACGTTCAGGGTTGAATCCATCAAATTTGATTTCACCGCTTTTCATTAAATCCGTCTTTACAACATACTCTGTATGCCGTGGAGCACCCGTGACTTCAATTTGATATGCAGCGCCTTTTTCTGGTGTATGTCGACTAGCCCACACACCAGGGCCTCCATCACTTTGCCCATGAACATAGGAAGGTTTAAGTTTGCTTGGAACACCTTTCGGATTTTCCTGACTTTTCAAAGGAGTGTCAACATCCCCCTTTGGTGTCTTGCTATTCAGTGGAGTCTGGTGTTTTCCGATATAAGTTTGAACTGATCTGCCCCGATAGTTTTGGACACCACGCTAAGCGAGTAAAATCGTTTAACGAGGTGAA
>NZ_NIJM01000101.1 GCF_002836945.1 Shewanella chilikensis | reverse complement strand
GTTTCCTTTTGATGGCTAACGCCAAGATCAGGTACGCCGTAGGCGGCACCTGTATTTTTTGTTATGTGTCATTTGCACGTTACTAAAAGAATGACTTAACTTTTGATGCAAATTGCTTTGCTTTCTCAGCAACAATGTCTGACTCATCTTCTGGCCTTGAAGCTTGTTCACCAAACATTTTTCCAGCCTCTGAACCAATAGCTGCTCCAATAGCAGTACCAACTACTGGAAATATCATTGAGCCAAGCGCTGCTCCTGCAATAGCACCAGTGCCTCCACCTACAGCTCTACCAGTTTTAGCTGTAACGCTATCAATTGAACCATCTATAACTCCAGTATCGACAAGGTATAAGATTGACTCCTCTAACTCTTCTCCTTCTTCTGGATGAAACTCTTCAAGAAGATTGAGTATTTTTTCAGGTGTGGCACCACGATTCATCATTTCAGAAAATGCTCCCAGAACTATATCTAAACCATGGAGCCTCAATGTTGATCTTATAACCCTGTACTCATTACTCTCGAGTTCTAGCATATTTTTTGCTAAAGCCCGTACTGGATTTAGACCAAAACTTGCACCTTTAGCGATGTTTGAAAATAACGAGCCTTCTAAAACCTCATCAAAAAAACAAATACTTTTTTCTAATGCCTCATCTGAAAAAGGAATCTCTTCAAATACGCCTGTTTCTAACTCTTCATCTACCGAAAAAATAATATTTAATGGAAGACATGCTAGCCCCGATGAATTTTTTTCATAAATCAGTTCTTTTGAATGTTCAAGCATTAAATCAAGTGTGATTATTTCAATCCTTTTATAAATATCCATATTGCTATCCAAAAATGCCTTTCGAGAAACTGCCGAGAGAAGCAATATTTTCAATTATGTCGTCAGAATTTCCATATGTATTAGAGAAATTCCCCCACGCATCAACTGTAGTTGCACCAAAAGTATTACCATAAGTAATACTTTCGAAATATCCTCGTGAATCAAACTTATGAATATTACCAAGCTGATCAATTCTTGATGTGCCCTGTAGCGCCCCATTCGCATCAAAGCTCCTTACAACACCATCAGCACCTACAAAATTTCTTCCTTCGCGTAAACCCGTTGTTACATCATGAATATCAATTACACCTGCAAATGGATTACTAAATGTTTTTACAGCAATCCCATCAACAAACAATGCAGGCCTATTCCCCCAGTGGCCATTGGTAATAAAGCTCATTTACTTACCTCTATCAAATTTAATTGCGGATTAAAAGGAGTAGACTTCCGACTTCAGTGAGACACATAACGCCCGGCTCACCAGCGCCCAAGCCGGAGAGGTGTTTGTGGTAAGGTGTAGCGCAGCGGAACCCACGAAAACAGCGTAGGTTTGGGCGTCTGCTTGCAGCCGATTTTTACACTTATGCTATTGATATCCTTAGCTTTGCAATTTCAAATGAAAAGATAAACACAAAAGAGGCCAAAGCACCAATGCATACGCCTCTGTCATCGTTGCAGTCTTTGTATTTCTTATGGAGATCAGGTCGCCTTTGCTTTATGTAGGAAATCACTTGATTGATATCTTTACTCGTAAACAGGGGCGATTTGATGTCATGAGCCAGCGTATTGCGAACCGATTTAATCTGTGACAGAGGCTGTATCAGTAAATTATAAACTTCCATATCGTCATCTTCGCTCGGTTCATAGGCCTTAAGGAAATCTTTGAATACGTCGACTTTTTGCCCGAACATTTTAGATTCTATATCCGGATCAAACCTAAGCAGAAGATTGACTAGCTTATGTTCAACCATTAGGACAATCGAAAAAAACATCCCCAGACACTCATAATCTTCTTTTGAACGGTTACGTAAAAAGTTATTCCCTTCGGTCATCTTTTCAAGAAGTAAATCTCCACAATCGAACTCGCCCTCGAACTGCCTATATTCAATAGGCCGGTAAGTGTCCGAACGCTTGGGCTTTTTGTAATACCCAAGCCAATTCATTAATTTCTCGATCATAGCTAGACCTGAATGTAACATTTTAATAGTGAGACCTTGCAAGGTGGTTTACCTTGCAAGCTTGACCTGCCTTCTAAGGAAGGGGGAATTTATATATCGGCGAACCAAAACGTATCAAAAGCAGGTAGCTTATTTGGTTGCTGCGCGGGCCGTTTGTCCTTCGGACACGCTTCCGATTATTCCGCACACCCTGTACTTCACCCTTCGGGACTGCTAAAGCCGTTCAAAAATGTTCCCGACATTTTTGTCGCGTGGCGGGCC
>NZ_NIJM01000100.1 GCF_002836945.1 Shewanella chilikensis | reverse complement strand
AGAAGTCGGATCGTAGCCATGTCGTTCTGTGAGCCAAGGAGTTGCGGATACGAATTGTCTTCCTAAGACCGCTTGGCCTCCGACGTATGAACACTCTTCATCGAGTTAAATCGTTTTGTCGATTTCTCAATGCCTGTGAGTGTCCACACAGATTTGCTTGTTTATCTTGTTAAAGAGCAATCCCCTAGGCGCTGTGGCCATCGGGTCAGGGCTGCGTATTCTACGCTTTCCTGCTGCGGCGTCAAGAGGTATTTACCATCTTTTTTTGCCTGTCGTTGAAAGGACTCGAGAGACTCTTTTCTTCGACCCTGTCACGTCTTTCGCGTTGTCGCTGTGCCGTGTCAGTGGGAGCGCATTATAGGGAGCCTGAACTTTTGTGCAAGAGCTTTTTAAAAGAAAACTGCTGTTTTTGACTTACTTGCTGAGAATTTGTCCTGACCTGCCACTTTTTAATCTTTATAATGGCGAAAACCAATCATATAAGGACTTTTTATGGCCAATTCTCTCAGATCTTACCAAGGTACCAAGCCAAAGTTGGCCGAAGGCGTCTATGTTGATGAAGCTGCGGTTCTGGTAGGTGACATCTTTTTGGATCAGGACGCCAGCGTTTGGCCCATGGTGGCTGCCCGGGGTGACGTCAATCATATTCGCATCGGCAAACGCAGTAGTGTTCAGGATGGCACTGTCTTGCATGTTACCCGTAAGTCGCCGGCCAACCCAGAGGGACACCCATTGCTCATCGGCGATGATGTCACCATAGGCCACAAAGCCATGCTTCATGGTTGCAAGGTAGGTAATCGTGTATTGGTTGGCATGGGAGCCATTATTTTGGATGGCGTCATCATCGAAGACGATGTGATTTTAGGTGCTGGTTCCTTGGTGCCTCCCGGCAAGGTGCTAAAGAGTGGCTTTCTCTATATAGGCAGCCCGGCCAAGCAGGCTCGCCCCTTGACCGAAGCCGAACGCCAATTTCTGCCACAATCGGCAGACAACTATGTCCGCCTTAAAGATGAGTACCTGGCCGAGCAAAGTAGTACTGACTAAGAAAGTTATACTGACTCAGGTAACTCTATCTCACCTGAGTCATTGAAGCATTCCTGCTCAATCAGCGCCTCGGCTTCATCTTCGAAGTCGAAGCGCCACTGTTCAAACAGGCTCAGGATCTCTTGCTCTTCGAGAAAAACCTTGCCACTTAGTTGCTGCATACGTTGTAAGCCAACATAGCAAGGAATATTGACCCCTTGCTGCTGGGCCATAAACTTGAGCCTGTTTGATTCGGCTTGCCACTGACACAAGTCGCTGAAGATGATCCCCTGATTCATGAGGCCTCTCCTTTTAATTCTTGCCGCAGACTCTCGAGTACAGGCTCAACTTTGGGCATGACACCTCGCCATAAATAGAAACTTCTAGCCGCCTGCCCCACCAACATTCCTAAGCCATCCAGTGTTTTTGCCGCCCCTTGCTCGGCAGCCCAGCGATTGAACGTAGTTGTTTGTGCCGAATACATCATGTCGTAGCAATAGCTATGATTGGCAACCACGGTTACGGGAATATCCGGTAGCTCACCATGCAAACTGGCTGAGGTGGAATTGATAATGAGATCATAACCCTCATAGAGTTCATTTCGCCTCAACGCCTGCAATTGCTGTGGCGCAATAGCCGCCAGCACCTCGGCCTTACTGTATGTTCTATTATAGATATCAATATGGCCGACACCGGCCGCCAACAGAGAAAGCAGACAACCTCTGGCAGCCCCACCAGCGCCGAGCAGCAAGACCTTTTTATCTTGCAGCGTCAGGTAACGACTGAGATCGGCCACCAAGCCGTAGCCATCGGTATTATCGCCCCGAATTCTGCCATCATCCAGTTTAATCAGGGTGTTCACTGCGGCGGCGGTTTCGGCTTCCTGGCTCAACTCATCACAGAGTTGAAAGGCTTGTTCCTTGAAAGGCACAGTGACATTAGCGCCCTTCCCCCCGGCAGCAAAAAAAGCCATGACACTGCCGCTGAAGTCATCGATTGGTGCCAGAATCGCTTGATAGCTTAGGGCTTGCCCGGTCTGAGCGGCAAAGGCTGCATGGATAGCCGGTGATTTACTGTGATGAATGGGATTGCCAAAGACGGCATAGCTGTCGGTCATCTGTGCTCCAGAGCAATGGAAGATATATCAGTCTACTCAGCGGCCCTAGGCCAGGCAAGGCTCCCGACCTATGCAACGTAGTTCACTTAAGCGGGGCTGCCTTGTGATTAACAGGGTATCGGGTCTTTGATATTTTTACCGCCCTAGGTCGATTTGGCTTAGGGCGTTTGTCTATAAAGAGGATGGACAAGTCTCCTCGCAGAC